>DASZHV010000001.1:0-8931 GCA_035937535.1 Puia sp.
AATTCAATTTCAGGATTGGGACCATAATATTCTATGTCCATCGTATTATGCTGGCAGCCTTCCATCACACCATCTTTATCCGCGTCCCATCCTCCTTTTATCCAGGCAAATGCCAATGCTTTTTTTACACCGGGCCATGTATTTTTCAGGAATTCATCATCGCCCGATAATTGCCATTCACGATACACTTTCATGATGGTACCCATTTGTCCGTCGGCCGCAGCACATTTCCAATTCTCTTTTTTATTAAAAGGAAGGGATACCCTGAAACTCATTAAACCGGAACTGTCGTCAAGAGCTTTCTGGTATTCTACTTCCCGCATTTTCATAGCGAGGCTCCCGAACAGAAAAGGAGATGACTGTTCATAGTTCCACACGTGGGTGCAATTACCATAACAGGAACCAGTAGACGCAAATACACCTTCCCATCCGAAAAAATATCCTTCCTTATTCCGAAAAGACGTTTGTGAGCGAAGGGTACTGCTGTTAAATAATGCGGCTTCTTTCATCACAGTAGGATAATCGCTTTTTACAAGAAGATCTACAAAATCCATTGTCTTTGCTTCAAGTACAGGTAATTTAGGTATGGTTTTCTCTGCCACATCCCAGGCGTTCTCATAAAGCGTGGAATAATAATTACCGATGACTACTTTATCATTCCAATCCATACGATTTGGAAAATCCCATGTCAGAAAAAATTCTATTTCTTTTGTTTCATTGGCAGCCAGTTTCAGCTTAACGGACAAAGCAGCACGCGGATCATTTACTTTTTGATCAAATTGCAGGTTTTTAAAAGATCCATCATCGGAAAAATCGTCCCACATGTCAGTGAGATTATCGTTCCAGCCCTTCGGACTGAACTGGGTCCGGTAACTAATCGTATAACCGCTGTTATTTGCAGGTGTTGTTAATGCGATGGTACCCCACGCATTCGAATTATGATTCACACTGTCGGACATCATGTAGATCCCTGCAAGATCAGATGATTGTTTAAATATATTCCGGTTATTTTTCGTGCCCTGCGGAATGATGTTCCGGTCGAATGAATCGAATTCTACCACAGAACCATCCATACCGATAAAATTATCCAGTGATCCGCCAACAGCTATTGTTAAAGGCTGGTTCGTTTTATTTTTTATCTCGTAACGGATTACTGCTATGGGAATACCGCTGCTGATGGCATCACCGGGAATATAAGGGTTGAAGACTTTTACTTTAGCAGAAATGGGCATGCTTTTATCTTCCAGATTCACGATTGCAAATGGGTATCCTGCATCGAAGGAAGCAGTCGCAAACCTTGGCAATCCATGATTAGGCGCAAGGCTTCCCTGAGAGCCGATAAATTCTGTAGGAGGAATAGGCCCTGTCAAAATCTTTGCATGTTTTTCACCGGATTCATTTTCCGTAAATACCATAAAACATGGAGCCTGTTTCGGTGTCACGGAACCATAAAATCCCATGCCGGGTTTATTCATAATCTCCACGTCCTTCCACTGCCCATTTCCACCGATTGATATATTTCCTGTACCAATGCCGCCAACTGGCATGGCAATTTTCTCGATATATTTCCCTTCATAATGTTTTAAAACCGGCCAGGCGTTTTGCTGGGAGAAGCAGGAAATGCTAAGCAGACAAAGCAATAAAAATGAGAGGATTTTCATACAGGAGCAATAGGGTTTTAATGTAAATATAAATTTACAGTAAACAATACTACTGATCGGCTTTTTTTGAATATAGCCGGCTATTCCCGGTTAATTTTCTATAAAAGGAAAATGCGCATTAGTATATTCGGGTTTTTTTAATTGGGTTTTTAGCTTTATAAAAGTTTCAAGGGGACCATAGATGGAAAACATATTGATTAACCAAATAGGAATTGAACCAGCAGGATCAGCAAATAAAATAAATTCAATCATAATAAAGTTTTTTCCTGCCGGAGCAACGGTCCATTTGCAATATGATTTTAAGACTCTTACCAGCCCATGCTTTGGTAATATGTAACCAGGAACGTTCTGAACATCCATTGTCATTATTTTGGTCACCGGGTTTTGAGATACTTTAATATGCTCAACAAAATCCCTGTCACTAAATGGGAATGGGAAACCCAATTCTGCATAATAATATAATTCAGATGGGGATACCTGCAACAGAACATTGCTCTTTGTATGATAAAACCATTCATCCTGCGACTTGATATCGAGGAGAACTGCAGCCATTTGTGAAAGAGTGGCATCAACTGTACAAGTAACTTTCAATGCCTTTATCTTTGAGTCAGCATAAGGACTTGTATAAATCTTTATCCCCTCCTTTTCCAATTTTAATTTCCAGACTTCCTGGCCATTAAGCAGGAAATATGAATTTGTCATGGCCAGCGTAATAAAAAAATATCTAAGCTTTTTCAATAACCTTAATTCCTTTTTATCTGCAATGGCGAAATAATGATTCCTGAAGAATAATTCCAGGTGAATATATAGTCCGTGTCAGTAACAGTTAAACTGCCCTGGTAAGTAATACTATTTAAGACAGCCGAAATGATATAGGTTCCCTTATTCAGGGGACTATAGAATAAATAAGAAACGGCATGGTTTTTTGCACCATTGCATCCGCTTCCTTCCACAACTTCACCTTCACTATATAAGAGCAGGGAATTTCCGTTTAATCCGTCAAAGCTGTAAGCAGCCAGGAAAGGAGTGCAATTGTACAAATTGACGGTTTGCACAGACATTATAAAAATTGAATCAGAAGCAGACACGGGACTTAATATTAACTGATCTCCTGCAAGGGATACAGAATCCAGGCCATCCGGAACAGGCGTTGTTAAATTGATGGAATCATTCACCGTGACAGGGGCAGAACTGCTGTCATATGCGATCGTTGTATCTGATGCATTATAGTAACTGGCGGTAATCCGGTAAGAACCGGCCAATGCAAAAATAGCCGCAGCCTGATTGTTTGCAGGTAATACTACTGTGTTTATGGAAGGATAAGTTGTCCATTTGACGATTGCATTCGGGTTCGGCTGGTTGGTTGATGCCATGAGTTGCTCCCCTCTTTTTAAATTTGATTTAGAAAGGGTTAAGTCTGAATTTGTTTTAGTGCCGGTATACTGAATGCTCCCTGAGTTTTTTACGCAACCAGAAATTACAATAAAAAGACTAATGCTGGCGAAGCAAGATTTAATTAAATTTTTCATACAATAAAATAAAATTCTGTAATTAAGTATTCGTTGTAGTCATATTTCCATAAGCGTCTTTATTTACAGATGTATCTTAAAAATTCCTGTTACTTTCACTATAAAGGTTTAATGGTTAATGGATAAACTCGGTTATAACAAGATGCAAACCCGCATTAAAGACCTGAAGGGCACCACCTTCATTAATGTTTATCGTATTTCCTGCCGTACTGCTCATAGGAATTTCCAGATAAGGTTCTAACCGGAAACGAGTGGATTTTCCAAATTTATAATCATATCCAAGACTGAAATTCAGGTAGGAAGGCAAATAACTCGCCACGCCATAATCCAATTTTTGAGGCGGGGGTTGGGGGTGCTCCCCAACATTTATAAGTATTTTATCATTAACTCCAACATAAGAAGAAACGCCGGCTGAAATAAAAAAACCTCCGGACTTTTTTTGGAAAAGATAATAATTCAATTTAAATGGAATCTCGAAAGCTGTTCTGCTACCTTCCATACTATTCACTGTATTTACTCCTGTAACCGAGTTATAATATTTTCCTCCAACGAAATAATATTGTTTTGTAAACAAGAAACCGGTTTCAACAGATATTTTTTTGTTGATTCTATATCCAATGAGTAAACCCATATCAAATCCGGGTTTTGTAAGGCCCTGATGTTTTATCTGACTTAGTTGAGGCCCTCCTATGAGCCCAAGATAAAAACGGGAGTTGTGAAATGAATTCAGTTTTACTAAAGATGAGTTATGGGAGTTATTTAAGCTATCCGTCAGTTCTATTGACTTGTGGTTCTGAAAGAGATTAATGTTTTCTATGTTATTCATGTTAAGAGACAAGCCTCCATTTAATTTTCCTTCTTCAGCATTAATCGGATCTGATAAGAAATTGGTTTTATTTTCATTTTTCAAATAAGAAATGACAGAAGTTTTCTTCTTGACCCGGAATAGATTAATATCTTTTAGCTCAATGTCCTGAATTCGCATTGTAGAAATTAAAGCCTTTTCATTCATTGGGTTCCCAATTCTTTTGGCTGTTTTGTCCGGACTAATTATTTCATGGTGTTTAATAAAAGTTGTCAGAATAGTCAAGGTGATAGCGCCTGCCAATAAATACCCGAACACCCCACTGATTTTTTTGAAACTATTTATTTTTTCTTTAGCGACTGAAGGAGTTGAATTGCCGGATAGTTTCCCAGAAATTTCTTCCCATCTGCTGGTAGCAGGAATAAGAGGAGCCTGATCTACTGCCTTGCGAAACAATGCATCCATATCGTTTTCTATATTCTGCATAATTTTACTACTTCGAGTTTTTTGACATTCTTTTGTAAAATCATCCTGGCCCGGGAAAGATTGGATTTGGAAGTGCCTACCGGTATATTCAGCATTTTTGAAATCTCGTCATGCGAATACCCGTCGATCGTATACAGATTAAAAACGGTTCTGTAGGAGGGTGGAAGTTCTAATATCAAAACAAACAATTCCTTGTATAGAAGCTTTTGATCCGCATCGTTATTACTGTCTGTAATTTCCCAGACATACTCAGGTATACCACCTATTTCAGGAAGCATCTGACCTTTTCTCAATTCGTCAATGGATGCATTGATGATTATTTTTTTCAGCCACGCAAACAGCATTTTTTCAATGTCAGCTTCGGTGCCCGGATGAAAATTCGGGAATTGATTGAATAATTTTACGAATCCGTCATGCACAACATCTATCGCCTTTTCATACCGGTACATATACCTGAATGCAATTTTCAATGCAAAGCCCAGGTATAATTCATAGAGTATTTTCTGGTATTTATATTCTTTTCGAATACAGCCTTGAATGATATGAGTAATATTTTCCAAAATCCAAACAGGAGGTTTTGAATGAATCAATAAACAGGATGATGTACTTTTTTACTCATAGAACATTTAAGGATCAATTAAACAATTTTATAATCTGGCAGTTTGATCCCTTTCGTTTGAAAGCCCTTATATATACGGATTATAGAAAAAATGGTTGCAATCGTGTAGGAATATGGATAAATCCTGTATGGACGAAAGATCATATCCAGGGAAAGAAGATCAATGGGACTTGTAAGAAAACCGGAATAACCTGATATAAAAAACTTAATCAGGGTTTTTCAACCGTAACATCCTGAGCCAGTATAGCTTCATCCGGTGTCGTTTGAAGGTCACGGTCAAATGCATACAAAGCACTATCCGTAGCCTTTTCGCCACCGGCAATTTTAATTTTATCCACGAGCTCTATAGCGAGTGTTTCTTCTTCCGTCTGTTCCTTTACGAACCACTGCATAAAGTTCCAGGTTGCCCAGTCTTTTTCTTTCATGCTCATTTCAACGATCTTGTAAATATTTGAAGTATTTTCTACTTCTGATTTAAATACTTTTTCAAAACAATCATTTACACTTTTTGGATTAGGGCCTGGACCAGGAATAGGAGATACCACTACTTTAGAACCCCGTTTTAAAATATACTCCAGGATTTTCATCATATGGTTGCGTTCTTCATTCTCGTGGCGGAATAAGAAATTAGCAATGCCGTCATAACCCTGTTCGCTCGCCCATGCCGCATAAGAGAGGTAAATCTGTGCATTATGTGCTTCATTGGTCATCTGGACATTCAACTCTTTGGCAAGAGTGGAGGAAAGTCTGTTTGTTTCCATTTTATTTGAAATTGTAAGGCGAATTTAACTATAATATAAAATAACTATCGTAATACAAAAAAAATAATAAATTAGACTAGTCAAAAAAAGCCGCCGAATTGATTAAATGATAAAATATTCATTCGTGAAAAAATATCAATTCTTTTTCAGTGTACATACATTACTAATAGCTATTTTTTCATTGGTGAGTTCCTACGTTGCCCTGCGCTTTAAACTTAGCCTGTATACCGATTTTCTTATTGTAGGTGTAATTATCGCGTTTCCCATATCTTTTGCAATGCGTGAAGCCTTTAGACGAAGAGAACGCGCAATAGAATATTTGAGTCAATTTAAAGCATCGCTATATTCTATTTTTTACAGTTTTGAAACCAGTAAACTTGAACGGGAAAAGAAGCTTGAAGTCAAAGCCATTATATCAGACACTTCAAACGCACTGATGAGATATTTATCAGAAAAGTCCGGAAATTATCTGACTATTCAACAAGCCTCTGGACGCCTGTTTATATTTATACAGGACAACGAAGAATATCTGAAGGGCAGTTTTTCATTAAAAATATTATTGTTTTTTTCAAAGGTTAATGAGAGTATTGAATTTTTAATAGCAACAAAACGTCACAAGACTCCATGGGCAGTTCGCTTAATAATTATTTTAGGAATTTATATGTTTGTCGCATTTTATCCCGCTTCACTATTGAATCGAATGGGGTTTAATTTAGCACTCTGGTATGTTTTTGTAATGACGTTCTTTAAGGCGCTGATATTAGTCTGTTTATATAATATTCAAAGTTTTCTTGAAGATCCGTTTAATAAAGTGGGTGGCGATGAGATTAAACTTGACAATTTTCAATTTTCAGGATTATACGTTTCTAATCCTGTATTCATTGAAAAGGAACCAATGAAAATAGTAGAAAAAGCATCCGGCATACTTCCTACCGAAGTCAAGACAATGCCGGTGACTGAAGAAAATAAAAGTACATGAAATACCGTACCCACAGTTGCCAAACAACGAAGAAAAATATATTCAATGCCTATTAAATATAAAATCTTCCTGATTTTTATTTTTATAATGGGGACCTGTCATCTTTTAGGACAGACCCCGACCGATTCTCTATTCACATCCCAAAAACCGCTGGGTATTGCATTGAGAATTTCTATCAATAGTGTAAGAGATTCAAAGAAAGATTCAACCTATATCAGTCACAAACTCTTCTACAAGAATGATTCAGGTCAGTTTGACTCCATGGATGTTAGCATAAAAGGCAGAGGTAATTATAGGCTCAAGGAATGTTACTTTCCGCCATTGTGGATCAAAATAAAAATGGAAAATGCGAAAGGGACGGTGTTTGAGGGAAATAAAAAACTGAAATTAGTTTTACCCTGCGACAACAGGGCAAACAGCAATATATTGATCCTTAAAGAATTTCTTTGTTACAAATTATATGAGGAAATTACCACATATGCATTTCAAACCCGCCTGGCGGAAATTGATTTGACGGAAGACAGGGGGAAAAGGAGTAAAACGTCTAATCTGAAAGGAATATTTTTAGAAGACGTGGATAAGATTGCAAAACGTCTCAATGCGAAGCCTTTGAGAAATATCAAAATGAGTCCTGCCGCATTGAATGACACGAACTCTTTCCGGTTGGAATTGTTCCAGTTTATGATTTCCAATACTGACTGGTCGTCACAATTTCAGCACAATGCAAAGCTAATTGAACATGGACCAGGTAAAAATATTGCATTGATATACGATTTTGACATGGCCGGATTAGTAAATGCACCATATGCTGTTGTATCAGAAATTAATGGGGAAAAACTGGATATTGATAAAGTAACCCAACGTAAGTTCAGAGGATATTGCCACCCACCCCAGGTCATGGAATATGTTAGAAAAGAATTTCTTTCAAAAAAGGAAAAACTGTTAGCCATACCAGATCAGATGAAAGGAGAACTTTCCGATAGAGAAATTAAAGGGATAAGGAATTTCCTGGAGCAGTTTTTCGATATTATCAAGGACGACCGTTTATTTAATTTTAATATTGTGAAAAATTGCCGCGCTAAATAATGCTAACTCGTAAATTACATGATATCTTCAAATGGGAATATATGGAAGAACTGCAAAAAACCTGGGAAAGCAAATCCCTTATCCGCTTTCCGGATTGCGATCCCTTTAATCATCTGAATAATTCCCGTTACCTGGATTATTTTATTAATGCAAGAGAGGACCACCTCGTGAAATTCCATCATTTCAATATTTATGAACTCGCCCGTGACAAAGGCATCAGCTGGGTGGTAAGTAAAAATCAGATTGCATACCTGAGGCCGGCTTTACTGATGGAAACCGTCATCATTCAATCGACACTCATCAGAATAGATGAACAGGAAATCACGGTGGAAATGAGTATGTGGAATGCTGATAAAACAATTTTGAAAGCATTTTTATGGTCGACTTTTGTACACTTCAATTTAAAAACCCAACGCAGGGAAAGGCATTCAACCGATTTGATGAATGCTTTCGAACCCTATTCTATTTCACTGCAGGAATCCGTTCATTTTGATGAAAGACTTGAACAGGTAAGGGAGTCAGTCAGGATTAAATGAATTACCAATAAAATTTCTCAAATGCGATCTTTTGATCCTTTACTTCATAGACGCGAATCTCTTCAAGCAGGTTTCTGCCCATGCTTTTGAAAGTTGCATAAAGGGTCATTGAAACGGAAAAATACTTCCAATCGGGGGCTCCCGGAAATTATATGATCACCTGGGTTACAAATTCTAAATACTGGTATTAAATATTCCCCATCTTATATGCACTTTAATATTCTTGCAGCACCGACATAAGGCACGGGTTGTATGGAACCATCTGCACCCGGCATGCCGTATTGAATACCTGCGCCAAAGACGAGGATCATATCCGGACCAGGGAGAAAAGTATTGGCTGGAGTATAATGAAAACTGGCCGGAGGCCGTGGAATATTCGAAGGCGCCCATTCAGAAAAAATGGCTTTATAAGTTGGAATAGAACTGCGCACGGCTCCATATTTGCTGCTTGTTTCATAGAAGATATAAT
>DASZHV010000002.1:0-105240 GCA_035937535.1 Puia sp.
AATTATAAAAAAACCCCTCCGCGCTCTGAAGGGGTTCTTAGAAAAAAAGTACGGATCAATAAGGCCGGATAACTGTATATGTCTTTCCATTTTCACCAGTCCATACCAGTTTATAATAGTATGTGCCTGAACCCGGACAACCAGTAGGGTTGCCATTCATATCCAGTCCATAGGTAATGACGGAAGTTCCTTTGTCTGTTATTACTGTATTCTGACCGCTTACCAGTCTGAAGTCACAATCCTGGCGGATCACTTTGGGTTCACTTATTAAACTTTTGAAAGATTCTCCCAAACGATTTAGTCCCCATTCAGCAATATCATTATATGTACCGTCCGAGTAAGTACCGGTCGTAGTAATAACTATTCCATTGTTGTATGTGAATACCCTTTGTTTTGAAACATTCCAAGCTCTTGTGGTTCCATTGTCAAAATCGATTGACATAGTTCCTGTGATGGTATGGGTAATGGTTTCCAAGGTTGCCAGATCTTTTAAAAGTCCGCCGCTTACATTCGTGATCGTCTTGTTTCCGTTAATTACGATACTTTTGCCATCCCTTAAACGCGTAATTTTCAATTCATCTATTACAATGTTAACAGTAGCTCCGGCATCTTTCCAATGCTGTCCTAAAGGAAGTGTAATAATCACTTTCCCGGAACGTGTTCTGTTGCCCCAACAATTTGTGCCATCATATACGATGGTTATGACACGCTGGTTGTTTGAGGTGTCATAAGTAATTGTCGCATCACAAATTAATTGATGAACATTTACAAGTGAAGAAAGACCAGTCACGGCATCCGTACTATTTACTTCAGTATTACCACTTAATGAAGCAGTGCTACTGGTAGATCCCGAAAAATCAGACTGACCGTTCAGAGCGGTATTCGCATCATTGCTAATGATGTCCGACTCATTGGAAACCTGTTGCTGATCATCTGCGGTGGTGCTTAAATTAGTTGACGAAGAATCCTGTGAGGCGGAATTGCTTTTCTGACAGGAGTAAATGCTTATACAGGATAGCAGGCAAATAGCGAGTGCCATCCGGCGAATGAGGTTTGCTTTCATGATGACGATTATTTTTTTAATGAGATGTGATTTAGTCTCCCGGGTTTAATGGATCCTTAAATTTAATTTGTTAACAAACCGTTATGAGATAGGCTTTGTTATGCGAGAATCTGATAACCCTTTGATTTTTACTGGGATCTTAAGTACTTAAACTGTACTGCTTTTAGCAGAAAGCAGCATGGAGATTTTATTATGGAGGTCCTCCGGACGGAAAGGTTTGGGAACGAATTCCATAAAGCCCTTTGATAAAAGATCAGCACGGATATTATCATAAACAGCGGCCGTAAAAGCAATGGCCGGAACGGATGCATTTATTTTTTTAATCTCTCCAAGGGCGGTTATACCGTCCATCTCGGGCATTTCCAGATCTATCAGAACGAGATCGAATGTATGCTGGGAAAACAGTTCCACTGCCTGCTTGCCATTATAAGCTTCTTTTACTTCGATGCCCCACTTTTGCAAAAATCGTCGCGCAATAGACATATTAATAGCATTGTCTTCCGCCACCATCACTTTCACACCAGGGAAAAGAGATAAATGTTTAACACGATCTTCGTTGATATAACGTTTCCTGTTTTCATTAATAGCCAGTTTAAGTGTGAAATGAAAGGTGGAGCCCCTTCCCTCCTCACTCTCAAGTTGCAATTCACCATGAAACAGATTAACCAGCTTCTTTGTGATTGCCAGTCCTAATCCGGTTCCTCCATATTTGCGGGTAGTATCTACATCAGCCTGCGTAAAGCTTTCAAAAATTTCCAGTTGCTTATTGGAAGGAATACCAATACCCGTATCCTTTACCATGAACTGTATGGTTGCCTTCTGGCTGGTTGAAAATATTTTTTTCGATACTACAGTAATTTCACCGTAATGGGTAAATTTAATCGCATTGGAAAGCAGATTACTGAATACCTGGTTCAATCTTGTTTCATCTGTCATTACTTCAATATCCAGACTGTCAAATTCCATTTTGAAACCCAGATTCTTAGCGTGAGCCTGGGCAGAAAACTGGAGGTTGATCTTCTCAAGAAATTTTTTCAAGTCCAACGGATGTTCTCCCAATTGCAGTTTCCCGACTTCAATCTTTCCGAAGTCAAGGATCTCGTTGATAAGCATCATCATGTGCTCGGAGGAATACTTGAGAATATCGAGGTGAGACTTCTGATCGGGAAGATAATCTTCCTGCAATAATAAATTAGATGTACCAATGATCCCATTCAGTGGCGTACGCAACTCATGACTCATGTTGGAAAGAAAACGCGATTTAGCCTGGGATGCTACTTCAGCTTTTTGCTTTGCCTTCATCAGTTCAAACTGTGCGGTTTTAATCTCAGAAATATCCAGTATGCTAATCTTCAAAAATCTTCTCCCAAGATCAAGAAAGGGTACAATATTTACGAAAGCAAAAAAAGTTCTTTCAGCAGATGTCAATGCCAGCTCACCCTGCCAGTCCTTTGTCTGCTCGGTTGACAGGTTCAATTCAATTGTTTTGAATAATTTAATATGTTCACTCGTGAACCAGTCTTCGATAGCCGTACCTTCTATCTCCTTTTTATGTTTTATATGAAGCAGTTCGCAGGCCCTGTTATTACACCCGATGATCTTCCGGGATTCTGCATCCATGATCAGGACACCATCAAGGGAAGTATTATAAATCGTATCAACAAAATGTTTTTCTTTTAATATCGCTTCTTCATGATCCCTGTTCACACGAAAAATAAAATAGGAGAAAAATGTAGTGAGTGTAAGTGAGATGGCCAGGTTTGAACTGTACAATCGAGCGAACATTCCGGCTATACGGACCTGGTAATAATTTTCATAGGGGCTCAGGTTGAAACAAATCAGAACTGAGATAATTGTAATAAGGTAGACGAATTTCAGCTCCGTAAAATTTCTTTTTACATCAATCACCAGGGTCATTACAAGGAAGTAAGGGAAGTAAAGCAGGTATTCCCCGGCACGCAATCCTTCCATATAATTCATCACAATCAGGTAAAGATTAAGATTGACGATGGCTATGATACGGGCCAGTTCAAATCTTTTCTTTGAATTAAGGTGAAAAGCAAGAATAAAAATATAACCTGCTGAAAGGTTGACAAGTGCACTAATATAAAGACTTAAGGTAAAATAGCTGACTACGGAAAGCAGGGTACCGCAAAGGGTAAGAAAAATAAACTGATTAAACCTGACAATCTTCTTTCTCTGGGAAATGGTATTGCCGGGATCCAGTCCGGAATATACAATATCCTGATAGACAGACCACAATATGGGCGAAAGCCGGGATTTCAGGGAGGGTATCAGATGAAATAATTTGAATATTAAAACGCGGGGAGTATAATAATTATTATTTAAAGCGTTAATATAAATGAATCCATAACATGAATAACCTGAAAACACCTAATGCATTCGTTTTCAACGCTGAAATAGACGCAAATTACCTTAATAGCCTCTATGGCGATGACTATAACTACCTGCAGGAAGTATTCACTACTGTCCTGGATGAATACGTATCATTAACCGATAATATTGAATTCAGTTATTCTTCCGGCAACCTCACCGCCCTGAAAGCATCTGTCCATAAAATCAAACCAGTATTTGGATTCGTAGGACTCACGGCAGTTCAACTGCAATGCCAGCAGTTTGAGCAAATCTGCGGTACGGTCAGTTCACCCGATCAGCTATCAGGTGAATTTGAAGTGCTAAAAAATAAAATATTCCAGAGTAAACTGCTAATAGAAGAAGAAAAGAAAAAATTGGAACTGTTTAATAGCAATTGTTCATGAGTCTCAGCTGTATTATTGTAGAAGATTTACAGGTAGCCGCGAATTACCTGAAAAACTGCTGTGAAAAAAGCGGGCAGGTTGAAGTCAGGGGTCATTTCAGCAATGTAACTGATGCGCTTTCATTTCTCAACAGCAATACGGTGGACCTTATATTTCTGGATGTGGAAATGCCCGGCGCCAATGGTTTTGAGTTGCTTGACCAGATAGCATTTTCACCGAAAGTGATTCTTACGACCGCCAAATCGGAGTATGCCTACAATGCTTTCCAATACAATGTTTCTGATTACCTGATGAAACCTTTTACCTACCAGCGTTTCATAGAGGCATTGCAGAAAATTCAACCTTCAAAGGAAACCATTTCTACAAACAGCGCTTCTGACCATATTTATATTAAAACCGATGGTAAACTGATACGACTGAATAATGACGCTATATTGTTTATCGAAAGCATGGGAGATTATGTAAAATTTGTCACGATCGACGGCAAGAAATATATTACCCATAATACTATTAAGAATCTCGAAGAAAAAGTAAGTAAACAGCATTTCCTCAAAGTGCATCGTTCCTATATCGTCAACCTCCATAAAATCGACGATATGCGGGAAAATCTTCTATTCATAAAGGGTAATGAAATCCCTGTCAGTAAGGCCAATAAAGCCGATGTTTTCCGCAGGCTGAATATTGTATAGAATAAGCTTAAAGCCTAAAGCTTAAAGCCTAAAACTTTTTAGGTTATGAATTATGGATTATGAATTAGGGATTAAAGGTTTGATTTTAAAATTGTATCATTTAAATATTATTGATTATTTGCCATAACCCATAATTCATAATCCATAATTCATAATCCATAAATCATACCCAAATAGTCCAATAAACTCCTCATTCATAAGGGTTTACCCTTATGATTTACTCCAAAAAACCCGTCTATCGTCCTTTTTAACCCGAAAATCGAAGGATTTACAGTGCCGGTCGAATAAGTTAAAGAAAGCGTGAAAGCCTTTGCATCTTTGTATTGTTGACGCGCCAATCCGATGAAAACCGAAAGAGTCCGAAGAAAAACCAAATGTCCGAAAAAACTGATCCGATCCGATGAAAACCGAGGTGTCCGAAAACCGAAAGCTTTCAAAATATTAAAACCTATGAAAATGAATCCAATTCCTTAGAAAAAAGTTGACGACCCCTAAACCTTTCCTTATCCTTTTGAAAACCAAACGAGATCCAATGTCGAAAAACTCTGAAATCTGTACCTTTTCTTGACGGAAAACTAAATTTTGATGACTCTTAAACAGATTTAGACGGCCACCTTATGGTGGCTGTTTTTTTATTTATTTACTTCAACAATGCATGCGACAAGTCGGTTAGAGTTCCCATCGCTTTTGAAATGAATATTGCCTTTTGAAGAAAGGTCAGCCTGGATAAATTGTGTGGATGGTCCAAGTGCCGAATGAAGCCTGTCTCCATAATCTTCTGTTTTATTACGACTTATTTTTTCATTTACCGAACTCCAGTTCAAACTGTCTTTACTTATAACCACAGCCATTATGTCTTTTGTGCCTATACTATCGGGCTCCATGCTTTTATCTTTCGGGAATAAACGGTAACCTGCTATTCCGCAGAATGGAGAATATTTTGTTTTTGTGGGATCCTCTGATCGCGGATATGGGAATAATGTATAACTGCTCCCATCTGTTTCTTTTCCGAAGACATAAATATAACATTCGGATTCATTTCGTATTTCCATCTTGAACCGGGTACCAGCTTTTAAAGAAGCCGTCGTTTCGAAAACATTATCCGAAGTTTTTTTCAGTGGAATATAATTTCCCGCGACTGTTTTCTTTCCGTCAAAACTTACCTGTACCAAACCCACTTCGCATTCAAATGGTTTATTCGCTGCAGCTCCGACTGCAGGCATAGCTTCAAGTCCGTATGCTTCACGCACAAAATATTTAAAATGCTTATATCTTACCCAGGCAAATCCGTTATTACCCCATTGGCGACCCCAGCTGTTCATAATCAGAAAAGATCCTCCATATTTCGCATCGTCGTAACCAACTACGCATTGTGCATGACCTCCGAAACCCATCATGCTGGCATCATCCTGTGTAGGATTCCATACGTCCTGCCCCATCATGGGTTGCATATAACTGCCACCTACCATCATTCCAATCACAACGGGGGCACCCTGCGAAAGATTTTCTTTTATCGCGCGCAAATCAATCTGATCAGTCCGGTCTCCTATGGTAAGCCGGTTTGAACCACGCATACGGAATTGTCTTGCCTGATTCAATAATTGTTCATCAGGCTGGCGTTTACAATCCTGGTCGTTATATGGAAATGCATCGTAAGGAACCGAACCACGCTGGCTCATGAATTCCATTGCCCGATTGATATAAGAACCATCACATCCGTCCAGCCCGATCTGGTTATATAAAAAAGCAGGGCTAAATTTCAGTGCATTAGGATCCGCGCCTGTTCTGGCAGATTCTAAAATGGTCCGTGCGCCATAAGCGCTGCTCCATGCCACACAACTACCTTGTTTTCCCTGATCTCCCACCGCAGGTGCATATTTTTGCAGGTTGGCGGATTCAGGAAGCGGATTTTTATTGTCATCGTCAGCTAGCGCTTCATAAACTTTGGCCTTGTCAAAGACCCGTGGATCCAGAATGCCTCCCATTGACAGTTGTTGAGCCTGTTGTGAAACCGACGCAACATTACATCCGCCGCCACGGCCCAATAAGAAATAACCTGCGACAGCGAGACCCACAATCAGAAGCAGGCTTTTTGGTCCGCGTATGAGTCCGAATATTAATGGCAGTAAACCAAAAAGTCCGCCACCGCCTGACCCACTTCCTCCTCCTCCACCGCCTTCAAAACCTCCGCCACTGTCGTCCGATTCAGCCGGATCGTCTGTCATCCGTATAGGCATTGTAAAATATTTTATGATAAAGAATAAAGGAACATGCTCTCAATGTTCCTTTAAAATAAAGAAAGGGCAGAAAATGAAAAAATTTAAATCACTTCGAGCTGATTACGAAGAAGATCGTCAAACTGGTCCCGGCGACGGATTAAATGAGTCCTGCCTTCCAGTACCATGACTTCAGCCGGTTTAAAACGAGAATTGAAATTTGATGACATTTCAAAACCATATGCGCCGGCATTGCGGAAAACCAGGTAATCCCCTTCACGGACCAGGTTAAGCGGGCGGTCCCAGGCAAAAGTGTCTGTCTCGCAAATATTTCCTACAACAGAATAATTTTTAATTGGGCCATCAGGATTACTAATATTCTCAATATGATGGTAGGCATCATAAAACATAGGGCGAATCAGATGATTGAACCCGCTGTTTACACTAACAAAATCAGCTGCCCTGGTTTCTTTCAGCACATTCACTTTTGTGATAAAATTTCCGGCTGCACTTACCAGGAATTTACCTGGTTCAAACCAGACCTGTAACTTTTTCCCATTTTTATAAGGATGACTGGCGAATGCTTTGCTTACTTTTTCAGCGAGCAAGGGTATATCTGTTTCCTGCTCTCCAGCCATGCTTGCAACTTTAAATCCACCACCGAGATCAATGAATTCCAGATTTTCAAAATGTGGGGCTATTTCGAACAATACTTCAATCCCCTTGAGAAAAACGTCCACATCTTTTATTTCACTGCCCGTATGAATATGGAGGTCACTTATTCGTAACTGATATTTATTTACCAGTTTGAGAATCTGCTCAATCTGTTCTACAGGAATTCCGAACTTACTTTTATCGTGACCGGTAGAAATCTTGATGTTTCCGCCAGCCAGTATATTCGGGCGAAGACGAATGCCTACCGGGTATGTATAACCGAAAGCTGCACCGAATTTTTCCAGGTTGGAAAGACTGTCAATGTTTATATAAACCCCGAGCTCTTTTGCATCCCTGATTTCATTGAACTCGATACCATTGGAGGTATAAAGAATGCGGGATGGCGGAAATCCTGCGTGCATGGCGAGTTTTACTTCGTTGATGGAACTGCAGTCTACATTGGCGCCCAGGTTCCTAATGTACCTAAGTATGTTTATATTGGTAAGGGCCTTGCAGGCATAGAAAAAAACTGTATTGGAATTACTGAATGCATTCTGCAGCTTTCCGTATTGTTCTTTAATTTTCTCTGCGTGGTATACATAAACCGGCGTCCCATATTCTTCTGCAATAGTTATGAGATCGGCATGGGAAAGGGGATTCATCATGTTTGCGAATATAAGAACCAAGTGTGAAAGTATGGGAGTATGGAGGTATGGGAGTTAAACTTTCCAATTCGATTTGCGTTAGGCGTTACGCTTTAAGCCTTAAGCTTTATCTTCTTCATCTTCCGAAGTCGGTGACAAAGGGTTATTTTCAAGCAATTCACCTTCTTCACTTACCACGAGGGCCGGGTTTATTTCCGGATTTGTGGGTTTATAATTCACCAGCGAAGGTTCTTCGAGGCTTTCTCCCAAAACTTCTCTCAGTCTTGGCAGATCAGTCGTTTGATTGATCCCAAAATAGTCCATGAAAGATTTGGAAGTTGCATATATCAGTGGTTTGCCCGGCATATCTTCATTACGCCCCATGATAACAATCAACTCTTTTTCTAATAATTTCTGGATGGAATAATCACTGTTCACACCCCGGATGGATTCTATTTCCCCCTTGGTGATGGGTTGTTTATAAGCTACGATTGCCAGTGTTTCCAGAGCAGCAACAGATAACCGTTTCAGGAATTTTTCACCATTCAATTGGGCAATTGTTTTATGGAAGGCCTTTTTAGACAGGAACTGCCATCCGCCACCACTTTCCCTCACTTCAAAAGGATAAAATTCAGAATTATATTTGGCAACAATGGATTCGATTCCGGATGAAACCTGGTCAAGCGTCAGCTTATCATCCATGAACCCGAATGCGTTGTTAAGCAGCTCGGTCATTTCCATTGCAGTCAGAGGCTTATCGCTTGCGAATATTAAAACTTCGATGTGCGGAATTAATTCAGAGAGAACCATAGATTAAAGTATGGGAGTATGGGAGTATGGGAATGGGAAAATGAAACACATTTACTATTATTCCCATGCAAATTATATCATTGGAATTCAAAATCTAAGTAATACTATTGATAAATGCACACAATTCAGTCACATTTTTGAAATTTACTATGCAGAAATACTCCCATACTCCCATACTCCCATACTCCCATACTTTCCTGTTAACCCTGTAGCGCTGCTGCACCCGAAACTATCTCTGTAAGTTCTGTAGTGATACTTGCCTGACGTGCGCGGTTATAGGAAATGCGGAGGCTTTTTAGTATCTCATTGGCATTTTCTGTTGCCTTATCCATTGCAGTCATGCGGGCACCGTGCTCAGAAGCATTGGCATCGAGAACGGCTTTAAACAATTGGGTATTGAGGATCTTCGGCATGAGTTCGGTAAGAATAATTTCTTTCGAAGGTTCAAATATAAAGTCGCTGGAATTTACTCCCGCCTTTTTTTTCGCTTTCGGAATGGGCAGGAAAGGTTCCACCACAAAATTCTGAGTGGCAGCATTTTTAAATTCGCTGTAAACGATTTCAATCGCATCAAATTCCCGGTTTTCAAAAGCTTTTACAGCAGCCTGGGCGCAAAGCTGAACCGATTCAAAGCGAAGATTTTGTAATATATCACGAAATTCTCCGTTTACTTTATAGTTGTTCTTCAGGAAATGTTCGTAGCCTTTTTTACCGATGCTCCAGATTACAGTATTGCCTTTGGCCGTTTGTGCAGGATATTTATCACGCATGGTGGCCTTTGCCAGTTTAATCAGGTTTGAATTGTAAGCCCCGCAGGATGACCGGTCGCTCGTAATTACGATCAATAATACCTTTTCAACAACAGGCCGCGGTGTGGATAATGAAGAGCTTAGATCGCCGTCAGAATTGCTGACAATATTGCCGAGCACCTGCTGAAGCTTTCGGGAATATGGCCGCATTTGCTGAATAGCTTCCTGTGCCTTACGGAGTTTGGTGGCGCTGATCATCTTCATCGCCTTGGTAATTTGTTGTGTGCTTTGGATGGATTTGATCCTGTTACGAACTTCCTTCAGTTGTCCTGCCATATAGGAATTTTAAACCGGTTGCAAAGGTAACGCAACAACTTAAGAGAAGGAAAAAAATAGTACTTTCGCAACCCCTTATAACTATGTCAAAATCAAAGAAGAAAGTTTTGCCTGTTATCCTGATTACCAATGACGATGGAGTGATGGCGCCCGGAATTCTAAACCTGGTGGAAGCGGTTAAGGATCTGGGAAAAGTAGTGGTTGTAGCTCCGGATAAACCCCAATCGGGCATGGGACATGCCATTACAATCGGATTACCCCTGCGCCTTCATCCTGTTTCTATTTTTGAAGGCGTGGAAGCATGGCAATGTTCAGGAACACCTGTTGATTGCGTAAAACTGGCGGTAGATAAAGTACTTCACCGTAAACCTGATATCTGTCTTAGCGGTATCAATCACGGCGCTAACCATTCCATTAATGTCATTTATTCCGGAACCATGTCAGCCGCTGTTGAAGCAGCCATTGAAAGCATTCCATCTGCCGGATTTTCTTTACTGGATCATAGCGTGGAAGCCGATTTTACCGGCGCCCGAAAATATGCCCGTCTTGTAGTTCAGCAGATGCTGAGTACTAAACTGGACAAACATACAGTGCTTAACGTAAATATTCCGGCTGTTCCGGTAGAATTAATCAAGGGCGTCAGGATTTGTAAACAGGCTTACGCAAAATATGAAGAGGATTTTATAGAAAGAAGTGATCCCAACGGAAAAAAATACTTCTGGCTGACAGGTGAATTTGTGAATTTTGATAAGGGAAGGGACTCTGATGTCTGGGCCCTTGAACACAATTATGTGAGTGTTGTTCCTGTACAATTTGATCTTACAAATTACGTTTTGAAAACCAAACTCGAAAAATCCTGGAAATTTTGATATTTAAGAAAGATAATTTAAAATTTGGTCTTCTGTTGGGCATTCTCGGCCCTCTCCTGGCGATGACGGTATATTATTTCTGGGTTTTCAGCAGGACTATCAGCATTTCAGAATATTTCTATGTTCTTCATACAAATAAACAACTGTTAACAGCAATAAGCAGTATTTCGCTTCTCGCAAATGCTGTTCTTTTTACTATTTACATTAATACCCAGCGGGATAAAACAGCCAGGGGCATTTTTGCAGCCACACTTATTTACGGTATTGCTGTGTTGGTTTATAAACTGGTACATTAAGGTTTATGGTTAATGGTGTATGGTAGATGGTAATCATTATACTATCAACCATCATCGTTCATCTGGCAACTTACTATCTTTGGCCACACATGAAATATTACATTATTGCAGGCGAAGCCTCAGGGGATTTGCATGGCAGCAACCTGATCCGGGAAATCAGAAAAAAGGATGATGTTGCCATTATACGAGGCTGGGGAGGTTCTCTCATGCAGGATGCCGGCGCCGAAATAGTAAAAAATTACCGTGACCTGGCTTTCATGGGTTTTACGGAAGTTGTCCGCAACCTGTCGACCATTCTGAAGAATATCAAATTTTGTAAATCAGACATCACCGGTTTTAAACCTGACCTTATAATATTTATCGACTATCCCGGGTTTAATTTGCGCATTGCGGAATGGGCCCATAAAATGGAATATAAAACCATTTATTATATTTCCCCTCAGGTCTGGGCCTGGAAAGAAAGCCGTGTCAAAAACATTCGTACAAATATTGATAAAATGCTGGTCATCCTTCCATTTGAACAAGCTTTTTTTAAGAAATGGAACTATGAAACAATATATGTCGGCCATCCCCTGGTCGAAGTGATCGAACGATTTAAAGCATCCCCTGAATCAAGTAGGCCGCCAATAATTTATGTTGCAGGAAACAGGCCCATACAACCCACTCTGCCGCTGGTTGCCCTGTTACCCGGAAGCCGTAAACAGGAGATATTAAAAAAACTGCCGGTCATGCTGGAAGCCAGCCTTGCTTTCCCGGACTACCAGTTTATTGTGGCAGAAGCGCCCGGACTAGATTCTGATTTTTACGATGAAATCTTAAAAAACTATCCACAGGCTGGACGGGTAAAAAATCAAACTTATGCCTTGCTCATGCATGCGCAGGCTGCCTGTGTTACTTCGGGAACAGCCACCCTGGAAACTGCTTTGTTCGGCGTTCCGGAAGTGATTTGTTATAAAGGAAGCAGTATATCCTACCAGATTGCAAAACGTCTGATCAAAGTAAAATATATATCCCTGGTTAATCTGATCATGGATAAACCAGTTGTTAAAGAATTGATCCAGGAAGAAATGAATGTTGAAAATATTATTGCTGAATTGAAGAAATTAATTTCGGATGAGAAAACGAGGAATTGGATTTATAAAGACTATTCCGACCTGCTTGCGCTTTTATCGCAGGACGGAAATGCCTCGGAAAAAGCAGCGGAATTGATTGTAGAGTATGCGATGGAAAGGAAAAAGTAAAAATACAAAAGTAAAAAGGAAAAAGTAAAAAGGAAAAAGGAAAAGCATTTAAAGTTTGAGTCTTAAGCTTTTAGGTTAAGGCCGGAACATCTGGAATTTTTACTTTTTCCTTTTTACTTTTGAATTTTTAGTTTTTATTTTTGAATCAATTTTTACTTTTTGCTGAAAATTAAACGAAAAATGATTACGAGTATGCCGATCAGGAACATAAAGATTGAAATCCGGTTGATCGTATTCATATAACCGATCCAGCTGCTGGTCGGTTCCTTAGGATCTCTTTTCCTGATATAAAGATATTCAGCAAGTTTACGGAGTATTCCCATTGTGATGGAATCAAAGATAGTTAACAAGGGCATCCGGGATTTGTTTAGAATAGATATATTTGCAGCTCTTTTATATCGTCTTCCACCCAGAGTGGGGTTCGTTAAATGATCATCCTGACTATAAACCAGGGTGGTTGTACCTAAGCTTAAGCGATGAAGTACAAACGCAAGACTTCACCCGCTGTAGCGGCCCCAGATTTTGCGGGAGGCGGCCAATGGGGGATTAGCTCATCTGGTAGAGCGCTAGCATGGCATGTTAGAGGTGACCGGTTCGATCCCGGTATCCTCCACTCATGAATCAACAAGTTAAGTTCCATACTTAACTTGTTTTAATTTTATGCCCAGCCTGATATTCATTACCCTCCATACTATAAAGTTTATGTTTCGTGGAAATAATGAAATCCATTGACCTTCTCCCACTTCCTTCAATCAAAAGAAACAGACAGCTTAGAATTTGAGCAAAATCTGACCGTATTTCATGAAATACAGCCCATATACCTATTTTAGGCGGGGCTGGTGGCATGGGCAATGGACTTCTGCCGAAATACAAATCAATTTTAGTGCTAAGGACCGCTACAATCATCTGGATAATAAAATAGAATGAAACGAATCTTGTAAAAAGTCCGAATATTATAAGTAGTCCCCCAATGATTTCACCTGTCGCGATCAGATGTGCCGTAGTTGCCGGAAAAGGAAAACCAAGTTTCGTAAATCTCCCGACACCCTGATCTACATAGACAAATTTCAGCACCCCTTCCCACAAAAATACGGTTCCGGCCATCAGGCGAATAATTAAAATAGATGACTCGCCCGCAACAGGTGGGTTGGTAAACCAGGTAATGATTTTTTTCATTGTCTTAATTTGATTTTATTGATAACACAAAACTCAAACCGTTGATCAACACATCAAAACAATTTACATCATCCATTGTTTTCACTTGATCAAAGGGTAGATTATCAAGTATTCTCCCTTCTTTATGTAATAAATGATATAACCTGCATGATGTTACTATTTTTGTAAAAAGATACATATTGAAAGTCAGACCTTTCTTATTCCATTTTTTATTCTGGACAGGAGTATATGCGCTGTGGGTGGTTATTTTTCGCAGCTATTCCATTTCCATTACAAGGACAATGACCATCGAATTTTGTTATTTAATATTCATCACGGCGGATTATTACATAATTAACAACTTCATTGTGCCCTCTTTTCTATTTAATAGAAAATACGGACTGTTTATCGCAGGCACTATATTAACTATTGCGCTTTCGGCTTTGGGAAGGGCTATAACTGCTTTCAATGTGAATCTGCATTATTTTCATACTTCAGGTAATGCCGATTTCCCGGCACTGTATATCCATTCGGTAATCAATATTTCTCTTTGGGTGCTCCTTATTACTATTGGGAAAATGATGATTGAAAGAATACAGGCCCATCAACAACTGGAGTCGCTGGAAAAAGAAAGGGTAAAATCGGAACTGGATTATTTAAAAGCACAAATAAACCCACACGCGCTTTTTAATTCATTGAATACCATATACGGACATATCGAAAAGAGTAACCAGGTTGCAAGAAATACCTTGTTACAGTTTTCTGAATTACTCAGGTATCAGCTTTATGAATGCAGCGAGGAAAAAGTAAGCCTTGAAAAAGAGATTGGGTACATAAAAGATTTTATTTCCTTCCATCGTTTGAGAAAAGATGAAAACCTTCTGATAAACTTTCAAATTGATAAGATGAAACCGGGACTGGTAATCGCCCCACTATTACTGGTCGTACTTATAGAAAATGCTTTCAAATTTGTCAGTAATTTTACAGACAAAGAAAATAAAATATGTATTCACCTCTGCACAAAAGGCAATGTTCTGTGCAGTAAAGTTTCAAATACAAAAGAATTGCAGGAAACAGATGACGGTAAAAAAACAAATGGCATCGGGATTGTAAATTTAAAAAGGAGACTGGAACTTTTGTATCCCGGCAAATTCAGTTATTTAATAAAAGATGAAATATGTTTTTATGAAACCATATTAACGATCGATCTCTCATGAAAATGAAATGTATCATTATAGAAGATGAACCTGTTGCCAGGAAAATATTACAGGAGTTCGTAGAAGAAATTGAATACCTGGAATTGAAAGGCATGGCTGAAAATCCACTGAAAGCAATGCCCCTGCTGGAAGATAACGATGTTGACCTCCTTTTTTTAGACATCAACATGCCAAAAATAAATGGCATAGATTTTTTAAAATCCTTTAAATCAGACATTAATATTATTATTACAACTGCCTATCCCATATATGCTGTCGAAGCTTATGGACTGGACGTTTTGGACTATCTGGTAAAACCCATCTCATTCGAAAGATTTCTGAAAGCCTGCAATAAAGTGAAAGAATTCAGGGAATTAAAAAATACTATTCATGTCCAAACAAATAGAGAAAGCGATCATTTTTTTATTAAATGTGAGAATCAGATTGAAAAGGTTTTTTACGATGACCTCTTGTTTGCGGAGGCCATGATGAATTATGTGCTGCTGTATACGAAATCAAAGAAATTGATGGTCTATATCACAATTAAAGGCCTGGAAGAGCAACTGCCTTCAAAAACATTTATTAAAGTACATAAATCATTTATTGTGAACATCAGTAAAATAAAAAGTATCGAGGGCAATATATTAAATATTGGAGGTGAAAAAATTGCCGTTAGTCAGAATCTGCGTGAAAAAGTAATGAATGAAATTATTAAAGATAAAATGATCAAACGCTGATATATCATTCACAGGAGTGCTTGTTTGAGTGAATGTGTTGGGTTAAATGAATGCAAATTCAAATGCAGGCAAACCACGAAACCCGATATTTTTTATTACAAATAAAGAACCTGCCAAAGGTTCTTTTTTCAATTGATCATCGCTCAGGCCGGTCCTGGCAGAAGTAATATATAAATCTTCAAAATTTTCCCCTCCAAAACAACAGGAAGTTACTCTGGAAACTGGCAATGGAATCTTCCTGATTTTTTCCCCTGTCTGGGGGTTCCATCGGCTTATCTGCCAGCCATCCCAATGTGCGATCCACAACATACCCTCGCTGTCTATCGTCATGCCATCCGGGGTACCCTCATCATTTGAAAATTCTATGATATTAGTTTTGTTTTTGATGGCTCCACTTATTTTATCAAAATTAAATGCTGCAACTATTTTTGTGGGTGAATCAATATAATAAAAAGTATTGTAGTCAGGACTCCAGGCCAGGCCATTACTGATAGAAACTTTTTGAATTTTTTTTGTTACAGTCAGATCTTTAGCCAATAAATAAAGACTACCCTTTTCTGGTTCGTCAGTGTGTGACATTGTTCCTGCCCAAAATCTTCCTTCAGGATCACATTTGCCATCATTAAACCGGTTGCCTGGCAGATGAAGTTCGGGATTCGAGATCATTGTAACTGCACCTGATATTCTGTCAATAAATCCAAATCCATCTTTTAATGCGCCAATAAAATGACCGTTTTTACAAATCGCTATTGCGCCAATCATTTGGTTTACAGTAAGCGTTCTGTGTAAATCATCTGCAGGAAAATATTCGTGAATTTCCCCGCGCAGGATATCAACCCAGCAAATACTTTGATGATTCACATCCCAGACAGGTCCCTCGCCGAGTAAGCAGCGATGATCAATAACTAATTCCTCCATCGTAAAAATATGAATACTTAAAATCCGGGTTATATATGATTCAGAAGGTTTTCAAAATTAGTCCGGCGGAGGGCTTACTACGGTCCATCCTCCGTCCACAATTAAAGTCTGACCTGTAATATGCCGCGCCTTTTCAGAAACGAGAAATAGCGCGGTTTCGGAAATATCTTGTGTATTAGCAGGCCTTCCCATGGGGGTTATCCTTGACCAGGTTTTAATATATTCCGGATCCTGTAAAGTACGCTCTGTAAGGGTTGCGCCTGGTGCAATGGCGTTTACGTTAATTTTGTAACCCGAAAGTTCGATAACCAGATTTTTCGCGAGCATTTCCAAAGCAGCTTTACTCATTCCGTAAGCCGCAAGGTTTTTATGCGCCTGGTGTCCTGTAACTGATGAAGTAAATAATATGGATCCGCCATCCACCTGTAACTTCATTTGATTAGCAGCAGCCTGGGCCAGAAAAAATGAACCACCCAGGTTGACTTGCATCACTTTGTAAAAGGATTCAGGAGTATAGGAAAGAAAATCTCCAAATAATGTAATGCCCGCATTGGCAATAACTATATCAAGC
Organism: Puia sp.; assembly: GCA_035937535.1. Lineage (GTDB taxonomy): Bacteria > Bacteroidota > Bacteroidia > Chitinophagales > Chitinophagaceae > Puia. Next base: position 16,925 of record DASZHV010000002.1, read on the forward strand.
CTGCCAAATTTTTTGACTGCTACACTTACAAGCTTTCTAATAATCTCCATATTGCTGCTATCACCGGCAAGGGCGGTACATGAATTTTTATTCTCCAGATTAATTTGGCCAACTGCATGTTTTGCCAAATCCGGATCTATGTCATTTAGAATAACTTCCGCGCCCTGCAGGGCAAGATTCCTGCAAATTTCAAATCCGATTCCCTGGCCGGCTCCGGTTACAATAGCTACTTTTTTATTAAACTCATTCATAAGCGATTCGTTGCAAGGGTTATATGGGTTATGGGTTATGGGTTATGGGATATGGGTTATGAGTTATGGTATATGGGTTATATTGTATCTCTTTCGGCGTTTGGAATTATTAAAAAATGATTCATATGCAAAAACCCATATCTCATAATCCATAAACCATATCCCATAACTCATAACCCATAGCCCCCCTTAAGCATTCCAACTCGTTGTATATCCCGGGATTTCAAGCGTCAGCGCTGTGTCAGTCAATTGCAACGGATGAAAAGTATCTACCATCACCGCGAGCTCTTTAGTTTCCCTGACACCCAGGCTCTTTTCAACAGTTCCAGGATGAGGTCCATGTGGAATACCTGCCGGATGCAGCGTGATCATTCCACGACTTACCTGTTTACGGCTCATAAAGTCTCCGTCCACGTAATATAATAATTCATCACTGTCAATATTGCTGTGGTTATATGGAACCGGAATGGACAGCGGATGATAATCGAATAAACGGGGAACAAAACTGCATACCACAAAATTATTTCCTTCAAAGGTCAGATGCACTGGTGGCGGCTGATGTACCCTTCCTGTTATAGGTTCAAAATTATGAATGGAAAAGATATAAGGATAACAACAACCATCCCAGCCGACAACATCAAAAGGATGATGTGCATAGTGAATTCCATAGAGCATTCCCTGTTTTTTAATTCGCACCAGAAAATCACCCGTTTCATCTTTGGCCGAATTAAAAATTGGTTCCCGCATGTCCCGCTCACAGTACGGTGCATGTTCCAGCAGCTGTCCGTATTTGCTTATATACTTTTTTGGATAACGGATAGGACTAAATGCTTCTACGATGAACAAGCGGTTAATGAAATTCTCAAAGTGAATCTGGTATATGACTCCCCTGGGTATATGAATATAGTCGCCATATGTGAAGCTGAGTTCTCCGTACAGGGTTAACAACTTTCCACTGCCCTCATGTATAAAAATCAATTCGTCCGCATCAGCATTCTTAAAAAAATAATTCGTAAGTGATTGTTTAGGCGCTGCCAGTGAAATATGCACATCGTGATTAACGAGTATGGGTTTACGGCTTTTCAGGTAATCATCTTCCGGATTCAGTTTAAAACCTTCAAGGCTCCTGTGCTTAAGCATTTTTTCTTCAGGAATATTAATGATTAGCGGGAAAGGATCATCTGTACTCAGAATCTGAGTAGGTGCATGAATATGGTAAAGCAGGGAATAATCGCTGGAGAATCCTTCTGTCGACACCAGTTCTTCAGAATATAATTTCCCTTCGGAACTTCGGAACTGTGTATGTCTTTTGGGTGGAATAATACCTCTGCTGATATAATGTGCCATTATTATGATTTTTATAAACTATATGTACAAAGTTCAGCTGCAATTAACTAATTCAATCAAAATTATTTTAATTAATTTTAGGATACCCATGCGTCCAGATTATGCCAGTAAACCATTTGTAGACCAGCGCAGGCGATATATTTTTTTACTGATATCGCTGGCGACCGGTTCGGTGATTTCTATTCAATAATAGATACTTAGCTCCCTCATTAATATTCTTAAATCTTAATTATGGAAAACGATTTTCTGCCTTTGCTGGGCACGGATTATATTGAATTTTATGTTGGCAATGCTAAACAAGCCGCCCATTATTATAAAACTGCGTTTGGATTTCAGGGTATTGCTTACGCAGGGCCTGAAACAGGTTTAAAAGACAGAGCCAGCTATGTGGTTCGTCAAAACAAACTGACTTTTGTTTTTACTTCAGCCCTCCGGCCCGGCAATGCCATCGCTCAGGAAGTTCTGAAACATGGTGATGCTGTAAAAGCTATTGCTCTGGAAGTGGAGGATGCACATAAAGCTTGGAAGGAAACCACTCAAAGAGGTGCAGAAAGTTATATAGAACCCTCTATTTTATCTGATCAGTCAGGCGATCTTGGACTGAGTGGAATCAGGTTATATGGTGACACTGTACATCTTTTCGTTGCCAGAAAAAAATATAAAGGAATATTTATGCCGGGCTATGAACCATGGATTTCAGACTACCGGCCAGTTTCAACCGGATTATTATACGTCGATCATTGCGTAGGAAATGTTGGCTGGAATCAAATGAATAAATGGGTTTCATTTTATGAAAACACCATGGGATTCAAAAATATTTTAACTTTTGATGATACGGATATTTCAACTGAGTATTCCGCCCTGATGAGCAAGGTAATGAGTAACGGGGACGGACAGGTTAAATTTCCAATAAATGAGCCCGCGGAAGGCAAACGCAAATCGCAGGTTGAAGAGTTCCTGGAATTTTTTAACGGAGAAGGAGTTCAGCATGTGGCCCTTGCTACTAAAAATATAGTTGATACTGTAAGTGAACTAATGAAACGCGGTATAGAATTTTTGAAAGTGCCCACCAGTTATTACGATGAATTGGAAGGGCGTGTAGGTAAAATTGAAGAAGACCTTGAACCGTTAAAAAACCTTGGCATTCTCGTAGATCGTGATCCTGATGGATATTTACTTCAAATTTTCAGCAAACCTGTGCAGGACAGGCCGACGGTTTTCTTTGAGATCATCCAGCGTAAAGGAGCTAAAAGTTTTGGAAAGGGAAATTTCAAGGCGTTGTTTGAAGCCATTGAACACGAACAGGAAAAAAGAGGAAATTTATGAAACTTGTCAGCTTTTTAAAAAATGGGAATGAATGCGTCGGATTAATTTCTGAAGATCGGGTATATGATATATATATGATGTATGCCGGATTCCCGGACACCATGAATAAATTACTGGCACAATGGGATACTATTTACCCCGATTTACTTTCCCTTTCAAAAAGAATATCAACATCACCCCAAATTAAAAGGCATGGAATCCCAATTAGCGAGGTTACGCTTATGGCGCCGGTACCGCATCCTTCATCGCTCAGGGATGGTTATGCATTCCGTCAACATGTTGAAACAGCCAGGCGAAACCGGGGCCTTGAGATGACGCCTGTTTTCGATTCTTTTCCTGTATTTTATTTCGGAAACCACCATACGGTCCTGGGACCCGGACCTGTACATTGTATGCCGGATCATTTAAAGAAACTGGATTTTGAGCTGGAGGCCGCCGTTGTTATTACAAGGAAAGGAAAAAATATCCGTGCGAAAGAAGCCGATGCTTTTATAGCCGGCTTAATGATAATGAATGATTTCAGCGCCCGTGATTTACAAATGGAAGAAATGTTGCTGAACCTTGGTCCGGCAAAAGGAAAAGACTTTGCCACTACAACCGGACCATGGCTTGTGACACTGGAAGAATTAAAAGCATTTGAAACGACCTGTAAAAAAAATCATGTCGGAAAATCATGGAACCTGCAAATGACAGCATTTGTAAATGGAAAACCAGTTAGTTTAGGTAATCTTTCAGATATGGAATGGACTTTTGCAGAATTGATTGAACGAGCATCTTATGGTGCGGATCTGTATCCCGGAGATATCATCGGCTCAGGCACTGTAGGCACCGGCTGTTTCCTTGAACTCAACGGAACAGGTAAATTAAATGATCCCGGATATTCGGAACAATGGCTGGAACCAGGTGATAGAATAGATTTGAAAATAGAAGGACTTGGAACTTTACAGAATCAGATCCTTGCTGAGCCTGGTGATTACTCAATTCTCCAATTAAAAAAACAATGATAGGTAATTCTAAACAAGTTAGGCGCAAGGCTGAAGGCGTAAGGCTTAAAGCGTAAGGCTTAAAGTGCAAGGCTTAAAGCGTAAGGCTTTAGGCTTTTAAATGCCCCATTAATGATTTATCCAGTATATAGGTCCACCCTTGTACAAAATTTTCTTTTACGAAGTCAGGGCCTCCGATGGCAAAACTTTCAATTCCTGTATGTGTGAGTTTTAGCCTTGTTTTTTCCCCTTCTGCAAACAATTCAAAGGTCACAATGGAATTACCTGGTAAGCCATCGTAACGCCAGCTGTATGCCAGTTTTTTACCGGGCACTACCTCGGTTACTTTACATAAATGAAGGTATTCCTTGTTTTCATCCGTTTTCCCGATAAATTGAAATTCAAATCCAACGACCGGTTTAAATTCAGCTATCTGAAAATACCATTCTTTCATTTGTTCGTTTTTGGTAAGGGCATCCCAGACTTTTGTGGAAGGCACATCGAACAAACGTTCGATTTCAATAGGATTATTACTCATTTTTTTAATTTTTTAATTTGTTTTATGTTCTTTTTTTGTCCTTTTATCAGGAAATTCTCCAATGCATCCAGATTTTTAATCCAGAATACACGGTACTTATCTATCCAGTCGGACACTTCTCTTAGTTTTTCCAATTGAACCTCACAAAAACGTTCCCTTCCCTGTTGCTCTATCCTAATGAGTCCGCATTCTTCCAGAATTTTTATCTGTTTTGAAATGGCCGGCCGGCTGATATCAAAATTTTCCGCAACTGAATTCAGATTCTGTGCTTTGCCGGCCAGCATCTGGATGATTGCCCTGCGCGTCGGATCAGCAATTGCCTGGAAACTGTCTCTTCGCATTGAAATTATTATTATGTAACCGTTCAGTTACAAATATATGAGTAACTATTCGGTTACGCAAATAAGTTTTTGATAGAACGAGCTAAAGAAAAAACCCTGCCGTTGCAGGGTTTAATGAATTTGTTTAACCAGATAATTATTCTACAAACCCATAAGATTTTAGAATGAGGTATAAATTGCCTTTAGCCTTTGGACACAAAGCTTTTACTTCTGGAGGATCAAATCCAGCGGACGAAGATCCTCATATATTTGGATCGAGGCTTTCACAGAGCAACTGATGAAAGTGATGAATGCCCTGTTCCCGGGTAACTGAATACCTGCCCTGATGATAGAACCTGGACCGGATGCCCTTTTGCACAGCTTCCACAACTTCCTCATCTTCCATTTCAACTGTATCCAGTTGGGAACCAGCACCTTTATTGAATAGTTCTTCCTTCCAGACGTAAGTGTAAAATGAAACTTTTGTCCGGTCAATAGAATGCGGCTGAATCAGGTTTATACTTAATCCCCAGGGGTAAAAATTGAACATCATATTGGGATAAACAAAGAAATAATAAGCAGCTACTTTTTTACCATGGTCAGAGGATGAAACCGGCAGGTCAAAAATCTGCTCACTTGATTTGGCGAGACCAAGTTGCAGATTAGATGATCTAAATATTTCAGTCGTATAATTTCCGAAATCGATGACGGCATTTAAACCTGCGTGGACAAAGGGAATATGAAATCCCTCCAGGTAATTTTCACAATAGAGCGCCCAGTGTGCATTTACAATATACTCATTGGACAAGGCCGGTTTATAAATGAATTCATCCAAGGGTAACCATGAAAGACGTTCCTGCATCGCCTGGAAATATTTTTTCGGATCTGCTTTGAAATCGAGCGAAGTAAAAAGCCATGGTCCCCAAATATGGATTGGCAAACGTGTAAGATCATCTTCTTTCCCAGGAAAATTTTTTACTTCTTTAAACTCCGGCATAGATAAAAAACTTCCATCAAGACGGAATTGTCGTCCATGGTAACGGCATCTCAGGTTGGTGGACTGGCAGGCTTCAGCAACCAGGGTTGTTCCCCGGTGGGTGCATACGTTCGACAAACAATAAACCTGTTGATTCGCTTCTTTGGTCAGTAACAGCGGTTCATTCAAATAATTTTCAAGTAATGTAAATGGATAACAACTACCAGAATTTGAAACCAGGGAATTATCGCCGATATATTGCCAGCTTTTTGTAAAAATTTTCTCTTTGCTTTCTTCAAATACATCTGGATCAGTATAAAAATCTGTGTTAAGCGTTCGGGCTATTGATATATCCGGGGCAACATGAAATCGTGCTTGCAATATGTTTAATTTAAATTTTAATTTGAGTTCCTATTTTATGTGGCGTAAGACGTAAGACGTAAGGCATAAGGCGCAAGGCCTTAAGCCTTCTTATATTTCCAATTGCGGCTTTTCCCCTGCTCCAGCCATTCGATGGTTGTTGCAAGCCGTTTGTTAAGGGTATCTTCTGTTTTTGCATCGCTGATCCATTCAATATACTCGCGCTTATTCGAAGGAGAAAAGGCTTCAAATACTAGTGAGGCTTTTTTATTTTTTTTGAGAGCAACCGCCAGTGACTTAGGCATTGGCAATTCTTTTTTCGGACCTGATTTTGACTTTTCAAGTTTTATATTATTCTTATTCAGTAAGGCTGCCTCTTTGAGATAAGCAACCAGGATACTGTCCGGCGGAAGATCTTTCAACGAAATTAGTTTGTCAAGATGCCCCATGGCATTTCTTTCTGCCAAATGCAATATATCCTCCTGATCTTTTAATAAAGCTGCTTTCCAAAAACCAAAGGCGCAATGTTCCTTAAATGCAGCCATATTGCAAAGCATGGAGCCGTAAACTTCATAATTTGGAAAACTCCATTTGATTGTCTCTATTGAATCCGGACAAGCCTGGAAAATCAGCTTACGGAGTTTTATGAGAATTGGTTGGGCGAATGGGGCTGCCTTTTTAATATAGGCATCTACCCTGGGATCCATATCAGGCATAGATCGTTATTTTTATCCGACAATTTACCTAAAGCATTTTATATGACAGAATTCAGTCTATTTTTGAATAGAACCGGACACTCCGATGTTTCAATATTCTCAAATTTCTTCCATTGTCAGCACCAGCACTTAAACGAACCCTCAGCCCCCTTCTCCTTTGGGGACTGGGTGTCGGTTACGTAATATCCGGTATGTATTTCGGCTGGAACCTTGGTCTGGAAAAGGGCGGTACGGGGGGATTAGCCATTGCGACCTTTTTTATTATCATTCTCTATACCACATTTACTTTCAGTTATGCAGAACTGGCCGCTGCCATACCCAAGGCTGGCGGTGTTTTTGATTATGCACATCGAGCTCTGGGTGAAGATCTGGGATTTATTGCAGGAATGGCACAGAATATCGAGTTCATTTTTGCACCCCCGGCTATTGCATTTGCTATTGGTGCTTATTTCAATTTATTTTTCCCGCAGATACCCATACTGGCCATTGCTATTTTCGCCTATATTTTATTTACGATGTTGAATATTTATGGCGTAAAAGCAGCCGCTTTATTTGAACTTGTAATAACCATATTGGCGGTCGGAGAACTTCTGTTGTTTACCGGAATCACCCTACCCCATCTTGAAATGAAAAATATTCAGCAAAATGCTTTCCCGCATGGCTGGCAGGGTATTCTTGCAGCGATTCCCTTTGCGATCTGGTTTTTCCTTGGTATTGAAGGCGTCGCTAATACTGCCGAAGAAGTGGTTCGTCCGCAAAGAACCCTGATACTCGGATTTGGCTCTGCCATTCTTACGCTTGTAATTTTATGTGTGCTTATTTTTATTAGTTCTATAGGGGTCAGCGGATGGGAGGCTATTGTGTATAAGGCAGATGGATCCAGTTCGGATTCTCCCCTCCCACTGGCTCTCGCCCATATTACTGGAAGAAACCACATGTTATATCATCTCCTTATAACCATAGGTCTATTTGGTTTGATTGCTTCATTTCATGGACTGATATTATCTGCCGGAAGATCGACTTATGAATTCGGAAAAGTAAAATTTGCACCGGCCTATCTTGGTAAAATTCATTCCAGTTTCAAAACCCCCGCCAATGCGCTGCTGATCAATATGATCCTGGGTATGATCGCCCTGCTTTCTGGAAAAACGGATGAGATCATTACCATTTCCGTATTTGGAGCCCTTACCCTTTATATACTTTCCATGGTATCCATGCTGCGTCTCCGAAAAAAAGAACCCTGCCTGAACCGCCCGTTTCTAGTGCCGCTTTATCCAGTATTCCCTGTTACAGCATTAGTGATTGCATGTATTTCAATTGTCGCGATGGTGTTCTACAACTTAAATTTGGCGTTATTTTATATTTTACTCATGGCCTTGTCGTATGGATTATTTAAACTGCTTAAAAAACAGGGAACCATTTAAAAATATATTGTATGGATATTAAGGAAATTCTTCCCTATATAAAAAATCATGAATCGGGAAAAGTAAAAATCGCCATTACAGACATTGATGGTGTTTTGCGGGGGAAATATATTTCTACCGAAAAATTTCTTTCCATTATTGATTCCGGTACGAGTTTCTGTGATGTTATTTTTGGATGGGATTCCTCTGACGCTGCTTATGACAATGTATCCTATACAGGCTGGCATACCGGTTATCCTGACGCAGCTGCCAGTTTGGATATCTCGACCTTCAGAAAAATTCCATGGGAAAATGGGGTTCCTTTTTTTCTTGGTGAATTAATTCAAAATGAAAATTCTCTTCATGTCTGCCCAAGACAACTTTTGAAAAAAGTTCTCGCTGCCGCAGAATCTTCAGGATTCCTGCCCTGTTTTTCCCAGGAATTTGAGTGGTACAATTTTGCAGAGACTCCGCAAAGTATTCATGAAAAACAATTCAGGAACCTCCGGCCTATCACGCCTGGCATGTTTGGTTATTCCATATTAAGAAGCAGTCTCCAAAATCAGTTTATCACCGATCTGTTCGCTCTTCTCAATCAATTTGATATTCCAATTGAAGGACTTCATACAGAAACCGGTCCGGGTACTTATGAAGCGGCTATCAAATATTCGGGCATACTTGAAGCCGGGGACAGGGCAGTACTTTTCAAAACCGCAGTAAAAGAAATTGCCTATAAACACGGCATCATGGCTACTTTCATGGCAAAAGTGAATGAATCCCTGCCGGGCTGTGGCGGACATGTTCATCAGAGTTTATGGGATTCCGAAAAAAAGAAAAATCTTTTTTATGATGAAAAGGATCCTTTGAAGATGAGCGAAATCATGAAACAATATCTTGCAGGACAATTGTTATTGATTCCTCAGCTCTTACCTATGTTTGCACCAACCATCAATAGTTATAAACGTCTGGTAGAAGGAGCGTGGGCGCCTACAACACTTACCTGGGGAATAGATAACCGGACTGTGGCACTTCGAGTTTTGAACGGCAGCAAAACAACCTGCAGACTGGAGACCCGTGTAATCGGAGCAGATACGAATCCTTACCTGGCCATGGCAGGGGCCCTGGCAGCGGGCCTTTACGGGATAAAAAATAAATTACAATTAAAACAGGCTGCTGTATCAGGTAATGGATACCTGGATCATTCCAATGGCCGGTTACCGGCAACACTTGATGAAGCCACAAAACTGATGAAGCAGTCTGTCGCGGCAAAGGAAATCCTGGGAGAAGGATTCGTGAATCATTTTACCAGCACCCGTGAATGGGAATGGCGACAGCATTTAAAAACCGTTACTGACTGGGAGCTTAAAAGATATTTTGAAATCATTTAAAGCAACCAACCACTCTGAAAAATGAATTTTAGTAAAATCGTCCAATATAATTTTCCAACCATCATCCGGTTTGGCCCCCGGGCCAGTAAAGAATTAGGCCCATACCTTGTAAAAAACGGTTTGATCCGGCCACTGGTTGTTACAGATCCAACGGTTGCACAATTAGATTTTTTTAAAGAAATAATTAAGGAACTGGAAAATCAGAATATTTCTGCGGAAGTATTTCATGAGATTCATAAGAATCCGGTGAAGTCGGATGTATATAAAGGAACAGAAGTATACGATATAAGCAAGCGGGACTCCATTATCGGCATTGGTGGTGGGGCAGCATTGGATGTTGCAAGAGCCATTACGCTCCGCGTGAATCATCGCGAAGATCTTTTTAAATATGATGACCTGAAGGGCGGAGATGTATTTGTGACGAATGATATGCCTCATTTTATTACGATCCCGACAACAGCCGGTACAGGAAGTGAAGTGGGAAGAAGCGCAATCATTTCAGATGATGAAACGCACCAGAAAAAAATTCTATTTTCTCCAAAACTCCTGGCCCGTATCGTTTTCGCGGACCCATTGCTTACGATGAATCTGCCCCCCTTTATAACGGCTGCCACCGGCATGGATGCACTCACTCATAATATGGAAGCTTTCCTGGTGAATATGTTTCATCCCATGTGCGACGGCATCGCCCTCCAGGCAATTTCTTTAATTCACGATTCGCTTGAGAAAGCAGTTAATACTCCGGACCTGGAATCGAGAAGCCGGATGCTGATCGCTTCATTGATGGGTGCAGTCGCATTTCAAAAGGGATTGGGTGTAGTACACTCGCTCGCTCATCCGCTTTCCTCATTGCTGGATACACACCATGGCCTTGCAAATGCCATCAATATTCCATATGGTATGGAATATAATATTGAAGGATTTGAAAATAAGTTTAAACAAATTGCCCGCGCATTGAGCCTGGAAAAAGACTCAGGGGAAGCCGTTGTCAATTACCTTTTTGATTTAAATCTTAAAATAAATATTCCACGGAAACTCAGTACCATCGGTGTTCAGCCAGAACATATCGAGACACTGGCAGATTTGGCAATCGCAGATTTTGCTCATCCGAACAATCCAAAACCCGTGAGCCGTGAAGATTTTAAAAAGTTGTATTTAAAAGCGCTCTAGGTTTATTAAATAGATATTTACTATATGCAAATTATAAATCCGTCCACAGAAGAAATGATCCGGGAGTTTCCGGAAGATAATGCTGAGACAGTTCATGTAAAATATCAGTTACTGAAAAAAGCGCAAAAAGAATGGTCAGATTTGGAATTATCACAGCGCGTAAAAATTATTCAAAAGTTTTCCGAGATTTTGCAGACCCGGATTGAAACAATTTCTTCCATTTTAACATCTGAAGTCGGGAAGCCGCTTCAGCAAAGCCGCAATGAGATTAATGGTGCCAGGACAAGGATCAAATGGCTTACAGAAAACGCAGAAAAATATCTGGGCGATGAACTTATGACAAAAGAACAGGGACTGGAAGAAAAAATTTCTTATGATCCACTGGGCGTTATCTGTAATATCTCTGCCTGGAATTACCCCTGGCTGGTAGGAATTAATGTTTTTGTCCCGGCACTCCTTGCAGGCAATGCAGTAATGTATAAACCTTCTGAATTTGCAGTACTAACAGGATTGGAAATTGATAAATCACTGAAGCAGGCAGGTCTGCCGGAGAATGTTTTCCAGGTTGCGCTGGGCGGAAAGGAAGTAGGAGAATTACTTTTAAAGATCCCATTTGATGGGTATTTTTTCACAGGTTCCTATAAAACAGGAAAATATATTTATGAAAAGACCTCACTCAAAATGGTTCCCTGTATGTTGGAGATGGGTGGAAAGGATCCACTATATGTATCGAATGATGTTGTTGATATAAAACAGACTGCCGCAGCAACTGCAGACGGGGCGTTTTATAATAATGGTCAGAGCTGCTGTTCAGTGGAACGCATTTATGTGCATGAATCGGTATATGATGAATACCTCCGGGAATTTGTAAATGAAGTTGGATCCTGGAAGATCGGTGATCCAACAGAACCGGGCGTTTACTTCGGTCCACTAACGAGAAGGGCCCAGATAACTATTTTGGAAAATCAGGTGGCTGATGCACTTGCAAAAGGAGCCCGTCTTGTATTGGGAGGTAAGCGTATTAACAGAAAAGGTAACTTTTTTGAGCCAACCATTCTAACAGATGTAACCCATGAAATGCTGGTGATGAAGGAGGAATCTTTCGGACCCATTATCGGTATCATGAAAGTGGATAAAGATGAAGATGCCATTCGATTGATGCAGGATACAGAATATGGTTTAACATCTGCCGTATATAGTTCTGATAAAAAAAGAGCTGAAAAAATATTGCAGCAGATCAACACAGGATCCGGATACTGGAACTGTTGTGACAGGGTATCTGCTGCGCTGCCCTGGAGTGGGAGAAAACATTCAGGCTTTGGAGTAGCTCTCTCTCATGCAGGCCTTCATTCTTTTGTCCGACCTAAAGCGCTGCATATGCGTAGTTAACCATCCTATTAAATTATAGAAGCATAAAATCTTTTGCGTATGATAAGAAAACTTTTTTCCTCAGGTCATAATACTGGTAGCGGAAGTACCAGAAAGCGCGATTTTGAAGTCCAGCGCATAGAAACTTTTAGTGATGGCGTGTTTGCATTCGCCGTGACACTTCTGATCGTCTCATTGGAAGTTCCAAAAAGTTTTGAAGATCTGCTTACCAGTATGCGTGGATTCTTTCCCTTTGCAATCAGTTTTACAATTCTTATATCCATCTGGGCTGAACAACACAGGTTTTTCAAAAATTATGGGATGGAAGATGGATGGACAATTACTCTGAACGGAGCCTTGCTCTTTATTGTTCTATTTTATACTTACCCGCTCAAATATCTTTTTACTCTGCTTTTCAGTGACCAAATTTATGGCCCATATAAATCCCCGTTGAAAATCACCGTTCATCAAATACCTGCACTCATGATGATTTATGCCCTGGGCTTTATTGCTATTTATTCACTTTTCTTCCTTATGTATTTTCGCGCTAACAGGAAATCAAACCAATTGGGATTAACTCCTGTCGAAAAATTTGATTGCAAGACGAGCATGTATAAAGTGCTTATTATGATATGTACCGGCCTTTGCTCCCTGTTATTTGCCTTATTGGTGAGCGACCAGGAATCCGGTCTTTCTGGAATGATATATATTTTGCTTCTTCCTGCGATCACTATATTTTATATTTTTCGAATAAGGATCAGGAAAAAATCATTTCCGCATTCTTTCCATAATAAATGAAAAAAATCAACGATGATTCTTTTAAAACCATCGTTGATTTTTTTATAAGGTACTGTTTATCTTATTGCCAGGGTTACACCTCCGCTGCCGGCGTGGATATCTACAGGAGTGCCTCCTCCGTTTACTGTTCCCGTGATGGATTGTTTTTCAAGGGAGCCGCTGAAATTATTCAAACCCTCTGTTTTAATTCTGTCGCCATGAATATCCAGGTCGAGTCCTTTGCCCTTTGGAACTTCCAAATGAACACTTCCACCTGAATTACTCAATCTGACAAATTTGCCTGTTTCGGTTACCTGAACATCCATATTTCCACCACTTGTTGATGCGTCAAGGCTTCCGCTTATTGCTGTCAAAGAAATATTTCCGCCAGAAGTATTGGTAGTTAAATCTCCCGTTATTTTTTCCGCATCTACATTTCCTCCACTGGTTGTTGCCCGGATATTTCCGCTCAGGTCGTTTAATTCAAGGGAACCTCCTGAGGTATTCAACCGGATTTGACCTGAACAATGACTTGCTTCAATTCCTCCTCCGCTTGTTTCGAGATCAATATTATCTTTTGAATCTGAAACGGTAATTCCACCGCCTGAAGTGCGACCAACAATTTTTCCATTAAGTCTTTTTACTTCAAGTCCACCGCCACTGGTGTAGAAGTGTTGTTCCCCATTCAGATTTGAAATACTAATTCCACCCCCGCTGGTATTTAATTGGGTAGCACAAGATACCGGAACATAAATGCTGTAAGAGATGCTCAATTCATTATTCCAGTTTGTGAAAGTTTTTTTAAGCTTTGCAATGGCAGTCAGCTTATTCCCGGAAGCAGTTACAGAAAAATCATAATCTTTTGTAATCATTTTTTGAATCTCTTCCTTTGAATAAGAAGTACGATGACCATTTTCTGAGACATATACTTCAATGCGTGCTTCTGAAGGGTTTACACCTGTGACTTCAATTCCCCCTCCGGAAGTTTTTGCCTCGACCTGGTTTATTGATTCAGCTGATAATGGTTTACTTAAATAAAGCAATCCTTTTTGGGAATCCTGCGCCTGTACAAGAATTGCGGAAATAATGAATAGAAAGCTTAAAATGATTCTCATGTTCTGAATTTTAATAGTTTAAAGAATTATTTTTCCCATAACTTTTTCCTCCATCGAAATTTATTCATGCTTAATGATCGATTTAGTATACTGTATTTCTCTAATCAAAGAGATCTAACCCAATGCCAGATTGGCAAGTGATTAGAAATCAATTCACTAAGCATCCAATGAAGTGGAAAACTGCCCGGTTTCGATACGGTGATTGTCCGTTTTTCGAATATGGACGTTTCCCGGCTAAGGACATGACAATTGTTAAAATGTTGCATTACCCCTGCGGTAGATTATCTTTCTAAAAGATTCTGACAATATCCTGTCCTGTTCTTTCAGGTCTATTCGTTATGATTCTTTAAACATTCAAAAACTTAAAAAATGAACGAATTTTTATTGATTTTCCGGCGGGATTTCAAAACAAACGGCATTCAACCTTCCCCAGAGCAGTTACAGAATATGATGAAGGAATGGCAAAACTGGATGGGAAGCATCGCAGCCCGCAATAAACTGGCGAATTCGGGGAACCGTTTATCAGACGAAGGAAAAGTAGTAAAACCGGGTGCCATTGTTACTAACGGACCTTATGTTGAAATTAAGGAGGCCATAGGTGGATATATTATTATCAAAGCTGAGTCCATGGATGAAGCGGCGGAAATTTCAAAAGGTTGTCCGATATTAACGATCGGCGGGAATGTGGAAGTCAGGACTATCGTTCCAATGGAACTTTAATTTAGGTGAGCCGTCAAGCGATCTCATCATGCAAGAAAAAGAATTACTCCCTCATCTTTTCCGCACTGAATACAGGAAAATTATTTCGGTACTGGTACGGCATTTTGGATTTGAACAGTTTGCCTTTGCTGAAGATATTGCCAGTGATACATTTTTAATTGCTGCGGAAACCTGGGGTCTAAAAGGATTGCCGGAAAATCCGGTTGGCTGGCTGTATACAGTTGCTAAAAATAAAGCCCGTGACCTGGTAAAACGGAATGCTATTTTCCAGCATAAAGTCCGTGTTGCAGTTATCAGCGATGAAAAATCAGATCCAGAAACCGATATTGATCTTTCTGAAGAAAATATCAAAGATAGTCAGCTGCAGATGATGTTTGCCATTGCCGATCCGATCCTGTCCATGGAATCTCAAATTGCGCTGATCCTTCGAATTTTATGCGGATTCGGTATTGAAGAAATCGCTGATGCCTTTTTAACCAATAAGGAAACCATTCACAAGCGACTTACCAGGGCAAAGGAAAAAATAAGATCAGCTCAAATTAAAATTATTTTACCGTCATCAGGTGAGATCAATCAAAGAGTGGATGCCGTTTTAACAAGTTTATATCTTTTATTCAACGAGGGTTACTATTCCAGCAATCACGATTCGGTTTTAAGAAAGGATTTCTGTCTGGAAGCCATGAGGCTTACGCTGCTGCTTATTGAAAATGAAAAGACAAATAAACCCAGTGTGGACGCTTTGTTTGCACTCATGTGTTTTCATTCATCCCGCTTCGATGCGAGAGTAGATGACAAGGGAGAAATCATCCGCTATGAAGAGCAAAATGTCGAGTTATGGAATGAAGAATTGATCTTAAAAGGCCATTATTATTTAAATAAAGCGTCCAGGGGAAAGGAATTAAGCAGTTATCATATTGAAGCTGCGATCGGTTACTGGCATACGATTAAAGATGACAGCACCGAAAAGTGGGACAATATCTTACAATTATATAACCAGTTATTATTTATCAGGTATTCACCAGTAACCGCTCTTAACCGGACCTATGCGCTTTCGAAAGTAAAAGGTAAGACTGTCGCTATTGAAGAGGCAGAGAAACTTGGTTTAACGAATAATCATCTCTACCACGTGTTACTCGGCTATCTTTTTACCGGAAGTGAAAATACAAAAGCAGTCCGGCATTTAAAAACTGCGCTGAAACTGGCAAAAACGGATAGGGAGAGAAACCTAATCAGAAAAGACCTGAAGAAAGTATGGGAGTATGGGAGTATGGGAGTGTGAAAATTATTCCCATACTCCCATACTCCCATACTCCCATACTTTCCTCAGCTTTCCTTCGTGTGTAAAAAGCTACTGACTTTTTCCTGTGCAGTGTGTAGAAAATCGCTTCCCTTAGCCTGAGCCTGGGCAAGAAACTCAGCACCTTTAGTTTTGATCGTTTCTCCCAGAGCCGCAGCATCCAGATGTTCATGCATGGATGCAGGAACTTTTTCCTTAATATATTCCATCATATGATTTGCAGCATCCTTTGCCTGCTCTGCGGTCAACCCGATTTTTTCCTGTAATGATTGAATTAATGCGTTCATAAAAAAAGATTTAGACAGGAAATTTAATGAAATAACACGATTTAAATCATGTTATTCCCGGAATTTACAATTGCTTATTATTTCATAGATGGTACAAGTTTAAAAACAATCACTTCGTGGGATGCAATTTCATGCATCAGCTTTTTATCCGTTTTCCCTGCATCTTTTTTCAACCAAAGATCCCTCAGTGAAAAATATTGATTGTCAAAATGGATTTCAAGCCCGGACTGGGCATCTGAAATATTAAGGTCCTTCCAGTCAAGGCTAATTTTCTTTGAACTGCCCGTACGGTTCAAAAAACAAATCGCCAATTCATTATTTTTTAAAGGCTTAACCCACATCTCAAGACTATCCGGCATTATCATTTTAAATGCAGAAATTCCACGGGCATCCTGGTCTATGGCTATCATTTCTTTATTGGTAAGAATATCCCTTGTTTGTGGTGACATTTTACGTAAATCATTTCCGGCTGCAAGGGGTGCAGACAGCATACACCAAAGGGAAAAATGTGATTTGTCCTCATTAAAACTCATGCCATTTCCAACTTCCAGCATATCCGGATCATTCCAATGATTCGGACCATTGTATTTCCTGATGGGTATCTGTTTATCAAGGATACTTATAACAGATTGAGCTTCCCAGTTGCCGTAATTTTTGTTTGAAATGAAACTGGGAGTAATATCACCTGTAGTTCGATATAATTCGCCGACGCCGCCTGCCCAAAGCCAGGGTGCATGACCACCCCATTCGCAGATACTAAAAACAATAGGCCTTCCGGTTGCCCTTAATGCAGCACTCATGGTTTTATAAGCTTCCGGTGTATTGAGACTATCGGTATTACACCAGTCATATTTCAAAAAATCCACACCCCAGGACGCATATAATCTAGCATCTTCATATTCATGACCCCGGGTGCCCGGATATCCAGCGCAGGTTTTGGATCCGGCGCAATTGTAAATACCGAATTTCAAACCTTTTGAATGAACATAATCTGCAAATGCTTTCATTCCGTGGGGGAATTTAACGGGATCAGCAACCAGGCTGCCATTCTGATCGCGATCCATGGCCATCCATCCGTCGTCCAGTACAAAATATTGGTAACCTGATTCCCGCATTCCTGAACTGATAAAAACATCAACCATTTCCCTCAGCATGTCCTCGCTGATCTTTGTCTGGAAAGTATTCCATGTATTAAATCCCATCGGGGGTGTTGGCGCAAGCCGGCCGGTAAGAATTTTACCATTGGCTGAGGATTCATTGCCTTGGGGAAATGCGTCGAAGAAAAAAACAAGACTAAGAAATATTAGCAGCGGAGCTTTGAAAAACTTCATGGTTGAAAGTTTAAGGTTGCAGAAAGATAAGTTATTAAAAATAAAAAATATTCATACCAGTTCATATGAATATAAACCGCTAATCGGGATACTTTTTATCATTGATATACTGAACTATTCCCAGCAGGCTCTGTTCATTTATTTCATTATCGTGCAGAGAGAAAAATCCATCAAGCAATTTTGAATCATCCTTAAATGCGCGACGTACAGAATTTTCTTTTAGCAACAATTTCCGGAATATCTTGTTTCCCGGATATGTAAGAAAAAATTCATAGGTATCTGTAAATTCATCATATTTTTTCCCCTTTGTAGAATACCCATCGGATGAATAATCTGCCCAATAATAATTTGTGACGAGCCTTTTATATAAAGAATAACCTTTGGGAGATTCAATAACAGGAATCAGATAAAATTTATTACTGATCCAGGATATTTTTTGAAAAGTATATAGCGTGTTATTTTCAACCAACTCAAAACTAGAAACAGAATCGATCCCATAAGTCCTTAATTTATAAGTATTGTCAATCACGTAAATAAGATTCTGCATCTTATCATAATTAAATAGCATTTCCTGGTCAGGTTCCGGAATTCGTTTATGATTTATTAATTCAATATGTCCCTGTACCCATGATTTAGCCAGATAAGGGCTCCCTTCAACCTTTTCCTTTTCAAAAAAATGTGGTAACAAATTAGGATTCCTGTCTAAAAAGGAAGGGAGTTTTGGGCCAGTAGGGTCCTGGTCCTGGGCTTCCACATGAACAAAACTAAACGTTATGCACAATAGAATACAAAGACAGAATCGTTTCCTATTTTTCCCTGTAATTACCACCAGGTTTATCTTATTAAAATCCATAATAAAATTAAACAATATAAACTAATGCATTCAGACTACATTATGTATTACATGGAATTATTCAAAGTTGAAAACCGGGAAGGTCAGTTTTTAATTCAGTACCTGAGATATAAAATCAAACTGGGGGACATAAAAAAGCCGTGCAAATAGTTATTTACACGGCTTTTCAATTATTTTAAAAATAAAGAATCTGTTTACTGATTACCATTTATTGAATATCATGGAATCTATTGGCCCATCATATCCCATAATTTCGAAAGATCGGGATTCAGGACGATCTGAATGCGGCGATTCATAGCTCTCCCTTCCTTGGTACCATTATCAGCAACAGGATTATACTTACTTCTTCCACCTGCAAGCAATCTGGTAGGATCAACATCATAACTATCTCGCAAAACCCTGACAATGCTATTTGCTCTTTCAGTGCTCAGGGACCAGTTATCAGTAAAGCGGGCATTATGAATTTTAAGAGAATCGGTATTACCCACAACATAGATCTGAACCCTGGGATAATTATTGAGTACGGATGCCAGGGGCGATAGTGCGTCCTTGAATTTTTTTCCAAGTGTAGCGCTTCCCTGTGCGAACAACAATGCTTCAGGAAGACTTACATACAAAAATCCATTTCTGAAACTAACATCAATACCTGAATCAGCCAATGCAGATAATCCGGTAATAATTTTTTCCCTGATTTCTTTCAGGGATGTTCCCTGTTCAGCAAGAGCCGCGTTCAACATAGCCTGTCTCGCCTTCAAATCATTAATAAGATTCCGGTATGCCGTGGCATCTTTACTTAAAGAAGCATTCTGACTTGAAAGGCTGGAGATCTGATTATTCAGATCAGCAATCTTGGCATTACTTGCATTTATTGTATTGGTGAGATTCGTGTTGCAGGTTGCCGAATCAGTTTGCAACTTTTGGATATGGTCCTGCGCAGCCAGAAGTTCTTTCTTTGCTTTGCAGGAACTCATAGCGATCATAATGGCAAAAAAAATACCTGAGAATAATCTTGATTTCATAACTAAAGTTTTAAGTTGTTTTTAATTGTTTTAATAACTGCCGTATAATTATTCAATTTTGAATATTCAGAATTATAGTTTTTTATATTGCCTCTAACCCTTGAAAATTAGTAGGATTTCAAAATTCGGGTAAATCTTACTAAAAATTCAATTTTGATAGCTGAGGTTGGATAAGTAACAGTTAAATAACCTCTAAGTAGGTCGAAAAAACATTTATTTCAGTTCGTTTACCAATACCACAAAGACTACAGTGGTTTATCAGGAGATATCCACTGTAGGTCTGACAAAATTCAGGCCATATTATGGTTTGAGCATTGACCAATGTACATTCCTAAACTGCCATCCACGAAACGTTTTTTCAGCCAGAGCGCTGAAATAACCTCCCTGCGATAATTTTCTTCCGGACGAATCGATAATCTCTTCATGAAAACCAGCCCCTATAGATGCCAAATTTGGAGTCAACGGATCTATACGAAGATGATCCCATTGAAGACTTATCTGACGGAAAGTCTTTACCAGGGTATCTCTTATATATCTATTGGCGCTTTGATAGTCCTTGAATGCAAGCCCTCCCTCAACAGCCATAAAAAAACCAGGGTTGTCTTCAAAATAATCAAGCCAGGCAATAGGCCCTTTTACTGAAAGATCCGATACAATATGTTCTGTCATTCTGCTTACGCTGTCTTTTACATCATCTGCATCTTTTGAACTTAGTGACGAATTATTAGAATTACAGGAAAAAAAGAAGATTAACAACCATATATATTTCATAACAGATATCGTTTAAATTGTTCTTTAAAGTTAAAAAGTCTTTGTAACTTTTGATTGATCTATGACTTTCAAAAACGCCATAAGCTGGTTTGAAATTCCAACAGCGGATATTAACCGCGCTCAAAAATTCTATGAATCAATTTTTGATATCCGTATGGCCCCATTGGATATGCCGCAGCTTCAAATGCGGCTTTTTCCTTTAACCGATATGATGAATGGGATTGGAGGTGCATTATGCAATAGTGGCGGATTCTATATTCCGTCCGAAGATAAGGGACCACTGATTTACCTAAATGCGAATCCGGACGTACAAATTATCCTTGACAGGATCGAGTCTGCGGGCGGCAGGATTACAGTTCCCAAAACCCAGATTTCGCCTGAGTATGGTTATATGGCTGTGTTTATAGATACGGAAGGAAACCGGATTGCATTACACTCCGTTCCGCAGGGATAAATTACCTTTCTTTCAAAGTTAATTTAAATCCGTTCACATGTCAGTTATCCACTTTATACTTTCATCTGTTTGCATAGGTGTTGCAAATACGGTTATAGAATGGTTTTTCATTGGCTTTTTGTTTCATAAATTTCAGGCCCTGACGCCACAAACCTGGCGACCTGAAAGCTATTCAAGTTATATATATAGCAGCTTATTATCTCTTCTGTTTGGGGTAATATTTACCTTTTTCTATTTAAAAATAGGGTCTAGATATGTTCTACCAGGAAATTTATGGTCGGCATGTAAATTAGGTTTAATGTGTTTCGCAGGTTTTACTTTTATCTCTGAATTGGGCAATGCCATTTATATCAACTACGACAGGAAGTTCCTGGCGGGCAAATTGATCGCCATCTGTCTAAGTTACATAGTTGCAGTAATTATTGCTGGCTATTTCTATTCTGTATAATTTTAAGAGCAGTATATATTCAGAAAAATTATCTGGTTCCAGTTAACCAGCCTTACGGGATTTACAAGTTAATATTATACAAAATAAAGGATAACAGTTGTAGGAGATTCTACTCAATTATTTTATTTCTAAATACAAAAAAATCAGCAAGCTGGATTTACATCTGGTAAAAACAAGAGTAGCCCCGCTCTCCTGACGCTGTGCATAAATTAATTGACATTATCTTAATATTCCACCCATTCAAAATTCTTACCTTTCTAAAAGGAAATTAATCAGTAAGATATATTTCCTCCCCAGGCGTTTCTCATTTTTGATACTTCATTCATAACCTTTTAAACTTATAAATTAACAGGCTACCACCTGGAATAAGCTTATCCATTGAGTTTAAACCATTTTATTCATTCTAAAATTTTATTGTATGTCTAAAAAACCAAATATCCTGCTCGTGCACGGAGCATGGGCAGACGGATCCAGTTGGGGCAAAGTAATTTCTCTTTTAACAGAAGCAGGATATAATATAGTTGCGACACAGCAAAAATTGGTTTCCCTTGAGGATGATGCTGAAACAGTAAGGCGTGCTGCTGAATCGTTGGATGGTCCTGTTTTGCTAGTCGGACATTCATATGGAGGAGCTGTAATCACAGAAGCGGCCCATTTATGTCCCAATGTAATCGGGTTGGTTTATATTGCCGGCTTTGCATTGGATAAAGGAGAAAGTCTTGAGATACTTTCAGCCAGCGGACCCGTTGCACCTCCCGGAGCAGCAGCAATCCGTCCGGATAAATATGGATTCCTATGGATCGATAGAGAAATGTTTGCAGATAACTTTTGTCAGGACGTTGATAAAACGGAAGCACATGTTATGGCTGTAGTCCAAAAACCTCTTTCTTTAACCGCATTTCAGGGTAAAATAACCGATGCCGGTTGGAAAAACCTGCCCTGCTGGTACCAGGTTTCTATGAACGACCGAATGATCCCTCCCCCTGCTGAGCAATTCATGGCTACGCGTATCAATGCGAGAACTATTACGATACCTGCGAGCCATGCATCCATGGTTTCTCATCCGGAAAATATAAGTGAATTCATACTTGGAGCTGCTAAAGAACTTCATGCATCTTTCGCTGACGAAGCAGCAGTACATGGGTTATTGGAATAAAAGTGTACCGAATCGTTCATAATCGTGAAAATTGGTTCTGGTGGGTTGCCAGGACCATTCTGAGACATTATTATCATAATCTATCCGGTAAAAATTAGCCCGCCAGCGGGTCCCTTTCACGGGTGGTATATTAGTCATGGGCTTAAGAAGTTTGTAGGGAATAAAAAACTCCGCGGTCCAGGCAACAATATCAGTATTATTTTTGATCACATGGGTAGCGTGCCGGGTTTTTCGATTGCCCTCATAATGCCAGGGTCGCCATCCGAGGAAATTTCCCTTAATATTAGGAACGAGTATTGGCAATTCATAGTTGAAAGGTGAAAGTTCATATTCAAAATACATGGGCACTGTTTCATCTGTCCAAAAAAACGCCTCCACTACATCTTCATTAAATAAATCTGAATAATCTTCCTTCAATGTAGATGTAAGTTTATTGTCCTGGCAATAATACAGGCAATAAATACCTGAATCTGAATACAGTATTTTCATCTTTGTCAGGTAAATATCTCCGTGTTCATTCCTTTTGAGCAGTGGGAGCCATTTTTCTTCATTCCAGTTAACGGCAGTTCCATCTCCCGTGATTTCAAAATCTTTTGTTTTGTTTACGGACAGTACGGAAGAACTGAGAGATTGGCTCCGAAGGGTCAATGCTGGCAGTGAAACAAAAAATAAAAACGAAAGTAAAAATACCCTGTAAGTAATATTCATATATTCCTTTCCGTGGTTGTAATTATCTATTTATCGAGCATGGGGAATAATTTTTTTATGTCATCATCATTGGGCTGAGCACCGTATTCACATATTTCAAATTCTTCTATGTACTGTACTTTATCAGCCCGCTCCTTACCATACCATTTTTCAAGAGATGCCCTGGCTTCGGGTTTGACCGGTCGTGCATTTTTTTTGTATAGCCATTTTATACGATCCTCTTTGCTTTGAGGTACCTCTTCGGAATAATGTCCGATCCACGGCAACCATTCGTACATCTGGGATTCATGGGCATCCAGGGCAGCAATTTTTTTATCATACGTACTGGTAATATCCACCACAATGTCGGGACGAAAAGGATTGGGTCTTTGAAAATGATCTTCATAATATATGAACACCGGATTTTTTTTCAAAGCAGGTGTTTCAGGTTCGATATTGGGTACTGCGACCATGTATGCTGCATCCTGTACCAATACGCCCGTATACCGGTGATCAGGGTGATAATCATTCGGACGCGGAGCAAATACCAGGTCCGCATTCCATTCACGAATCTCTTTAATGATCTCCAGCCTTACTTCAAGAGTCGGCATAAGCAGCCCATCGTGGTTGTCAAGTACGTCATATGTAATGCCCAGCCGTTTTGCAGATTCCTGTGTTTCTGCATACCTCCTTTTTGCAAGTTCCTTCCCTTTTAATGTCTGATGACCAGCATCTCCATTTGTTACAGAAACAAATTTTACAGCATAACCCATCCGGGCAAAAAGTGCAGCTGTGCCACTACTCTTTTCATCACAATCATCCGGATGTGCCCCGAACATGATAATACGGATCTTTCCGTTATCCTGCTGCGCGTTTACTGAAACCGAAATGCAAATATGCAACAGCATTATAAATAAAAAATTCCTGCAAAATATTTTCATAAAAAAACTTTAGTGTGATTATAATAGAAACCAGATTTTGAATACCAGAGATGCTAAATATAAATGCTGCGTTCCTGGTCCACCTCTTCCCTAATCTTATGAATTGCATAATCCAATTCTTCTTTAGTAGTGAATCTTCCCAGGCTGAAACGAATGGAACTATGAGCTTCTTCTTCAGTTAACCCCATTGCTATTAAAACATGGCTTGGTTCTGGTGACGCAGAGCTGCAGGCAGAACCTGATGATACTGCGATATCTTTGTTCATATGGATCATCAGGTCGCTTGCACGACAATTTGCAAAGCGAAGATTAGTAACCTGTGGCAGCCGGTTTATTTCCGGACCGTTTCGAAAACATCCTTTTAATTTGAGCAGGGATTCTTCAAGGTAATTCCTTAAGGATGCAATAGAATTGCTTTCAACGGACAGGTTATCCTGAGAAAGTTCGCAAGCCTTGCCAAGGCCTACGATACCCGGCACATTAAGAGTTCCACTTCTCATACCCATTTCGTGACTGCCACCATTGATTTGTGCCGCAAGCCGCACCCTTGGGTTTTTTCGTCGCACATATAGCACACCCACTCCTTTGGGACCATAAAGTTTATGTGCACTTAAAGCCATCAGATCGATCCCATCCTGCTGGACATTGACAGGCAGCTTGCCAATTGCCTGTGTTGCATCCGTGAAAAAAATGATATGATGTTTTTTTGCTATGGCGCCGATTTCCCTGATAGGTTGTACGACGCCAGTTTCGTTATTAGCATACATCACGGCAATCAGGATGGTCTGGTCAGTGATTGCTGATTCAAGTTCTTCGGAATTGATGAAGCCGTCCCTGTTTACTTTCATATAACTGATCCGGGCTCCTCTTTTTTCCAACTGGATACAAGTGTCTAAAACAGCTTTATGTTCAGTTTCAACTGTAATAATATGATTCCCTCGGGTGCCATACATCTCAAAAACTCCTTTTATCGCCAGATTATCACTTTCTGTTGCTCCCGAGGTAAAAATAATTTCTTTGGGATCTGCTCCTATCAATGAAGCAATCTGTTCGCGGCTGATTTTCACAGCCTCTTCTGCTTCCCACCCATACTGGTGGCTGGTACTTGCAGCATTTCCAAATTTTTCAGTAAACCATGGAAGCATAACCCCGAGTACCCTCGGATCGCAGGGAGTAGTTGCATTGTTATCAAGATAAACTGGAAGTTTCACAGACCCGGGATAATTTGATAATAAAATTAGGAAGGATTTGTAATACGAGCTTATTTAGTTATTTTATTCAATAAAATCATTTAACTTTTTGTGACCAAATGCTAAGTAATGCTCAGAAATTATATAAAAATTGCCTGGCGAAACTTTCTTAAGTACCGCACATTCAGCATAATCAATATTATCGGGTTATCTTTTTCTGTCGCGTTTTGCCTGTTGTTATTTTTTTATATCCGCAAAGAACAGTCCTACGATACTTTCTCTGAAAATAAAGACAGGCTGTTCAGATTTGAAAGCACCAATTTTTGGAGTTCCCCTGAAAGCAAACCAGCAAACCAACTTTTTAGCTTTCTTACAAAAGATGATAAGACCGACAATATCCTGACAACTTCTCTGATCATAGGCAGAGATATACAACAAAATTTCCCCGAAGTAAAAGGTATAGTACGTTTTCAAGACCAGGGCAACGGTCTTATCAAATTGAATAAAGAAGTTTATAAGGCTGGTCATATCGTATATGCAGATGATAATTTTTTTAAGACTTTCTCTTTCCCGATCATAAAAGGAAACAAGGAAGCTTTGAAATCGTCCATTAAAAACGTTGTCATATCCGAAAATACAGCAAAGATATATTTTAGCAATTCAGATCCCATCGGCAAAACAATTGGCCTCGTCAGCGACAGCACAAGTCTTTTTACCATTGCAGCAGTTGCTGAAAATCCTCCGGATAATTCAAGCATCGTATATGATGTTGTAATTCCTCTTCAGTCCGATCCGGGATACGCTGAAAATATAAAGCAGGGCTTTAATCAAAGCTCCCATTTATTGTTTATTGAGTTGAAAGAAGGAGTTTCAATGGCTTCCTTCTCAGATAAATTAAATCTCTGGGCAAAAAAATATTATGTTGAGCCTTTTGTTTCTACTTATGGTTCATTTCTAAAAGATTTTGATTTCAAAAACTACCGATGGCATTTACGACCCATGGCTGATTGCCATTATAATTTGTCCGGACCCTGGGGGCATTATACGGATGCGAAGAATATATATCAGCTTGCCTGCCTCGTAATCATTATTTTGCTGATCGCCTCATTGAATTATGTGCTGCTCGTGATCTCCAATGCTTCTGCACGATCCCAGGAAGTCGGTGTAAGAAAAGTAATGGGTGCCAACAGGAAATCTATTATTATGCAATTTTGGGTAGAAACCCAGATCATTATTTCTATATCGGTGATCATCGGATTAATTTTGACCCTTTTTCTTCTTCCATTGTTTGATAATATTATCGGAAATGACCTTCGTATCGATAATATTAACTGGAAAGACATCATTCCAGCTGTTATGATTCTAAGTTTCTCACTGGGTATTCTGGCAGGTTATTATCCGGCACTGATTATTTCAAAAATGAAGCCCGTATCCATCCTTAAAAGTTTCAGGACTTTTAAAATTAATCCCTATTTTTCAAAGGTGCTGGTTGTATTGCAATACACAGGATCTGTGGTACTAATGATATCTGCCTTCATCATTACCCGGCAGATGCGCTTTATAAACAATAAAGATCTGGGGTTTGACAAGGAGCAAGTGCTTATAGTTTCTAACCCTGTCTGGAATATGGATTTTACTAAACATGCGAGAGAACAACTGGGAAATTTTGCCAGATCACAACCTTATATTTCATATTTCTCTGGAATGAATGGCGGTCTGAATGGTGCAAATAATATGAACGGTTTTAAGTTAAACGGGGAACAAAAATGGAGAAAACAATTGTCGGTCGATTATGATTATTTTGAAATGCTCGGCATCCATTTTTTACAGGGCAGATCTTTTTCCAGGACTTTTTCAACCGACAGTTCCAGGAAAAAACGTCCGGCCGTAATCAACGAGTCTTTATTAACATTACTGGGCGATAAAGCGAAAGTTGGCGAATATTGCGAACCCATTGATGCTACCATTATTGGTGTTGTACAGGATTATAATTTTGAGACGCTATCAAAAAAAATCGAACCTGAAGAACATGTTCTCGGACTGAATTATGAAAGTTCCTTTATGTTCAAAATAAAAGCCGGACAAATTCCAACAGCGATTTCTGGTATCGGAAAAGAATGGAAAAGTTTCACAAACTATCCATTCGAGTACACGTTTCTGGATGATACCATTAATAAAATGTACGAATCAGATAAAAGATGGGAGAAAACAATTCAGTTCTCCTGCTTTTTTGCCATTTTCATTGCATGTATGGGTTTGTTTGGTCTTTCTGCTATCAATGCAATAAACCGTACCAAGGAAATCGGAATTCGCAAAGTGCTTGGAGCTAGTGTGAGAAATATTGCCGTCACACTTTCATCAGGATTTATGAAGATGGTAATTATCGCTATAATCATCGCCACGCCGCTTTCCTATTGGATCATGAGCAAATGGCTGGACGATTTTGCATACAGAATAGACCTCAGCTGGTGGATGTTTGTCGTAGTTGGTGCAATTGCGTTTATAATTGCGTTGGCAACTACAAGTTTTCAAACCATCAAGGCAGCTGTTGTTAATCCGGTGGAAAGTCTGCGGGCAGAATAATCAGTTAGATATCCAGACTCCATCCCGATCTGTATGTTCGTTTCACAAATTGATTCGCGTCTTCAAAATTCGTAATGCGCATTTCAGGCCCGTTCCATAGCAATTTAATATTGCGGCCTGGAAATTCGGTATCATTCCCATTTTTCTTCTGGATATTGGTACTCCTGATCGCCAGATTACCCATCAGCACAGATTCAGTAAGCGGACCTGCGATATCAAAATTGGAACTTAAATTTTTTGCCTTCTCGCTTCCGTAACCCGCCATACATGCTTCTATCCATGCACCATAGTGACCCTCGTCTCCGCCAGGTACCCGCATGAGTGTTTGCGGAGTTTTATCAGACTGAGTTTTACTGGTTGGCAAAAGTTGGGGATTTACACCATAGGTGCCACACATCATTTTACCCTTTGTACCTAAAAATATCGCACCATTTCCTCCATCTCCCATAAGTTCATTGGATCCCAGCTCAACAGGTCTGGTTGGTTGAATTCCACCATCCATCCAATGCAATTCAACATTTGGTTTGCCATTTTTGCCTTCAAATATCAATGTGATATGGGATGATATTGGCCCGCTGTCCGGTGCATATTCTGAATGCCAGTTTTCAACATATCGCGTTGCCACACTGCACTCAGCGGAAACAGGATACCCTAATCCAAGTACTGCAAAAGCCGGCGCCATGATATGACATGCCATATCACCCAGGGCCCCCGTCCCATAATCCCACCATCCCCTCCAGTTGAAAGGTAGCATGCCATCGAAATAAACCTTTTCAGGAGCTGTGCCCAGCCATAGGTTATAATCAAGTGTGGACGGAATATTTGATGCAGTTGTTGGACGCCTGAGTCCCTGCGGCCAGATGGGTCTGTCTGTATAACAAAATATGGTAGTAACATCTCCGATTAATCCTACCTGGTACCATTCAATCAATCTTCTTACACCATCACCCGATGCACCCTGGTTTCCCATTTGTGTAACCACCTTATATTTATGAGCCGCCTCTGTAAGCATCCTTGCTTCATAAATATCGTGTGTAAGAGGTTTTTGTACATATACATGCTTGTGCATTTGCATGGCTGCCATGGCAGCAACTGCATGCATATGATCCGGGGTCGAAACAGAAACGGCATCTATGCTTTTGGATTCCTTTGAAAGCATCTCGCGGTAATCCTTATAATATTTTGCCTGCGGAAATTTTTTACGTGTATCTGCAGCACTTACATCATCCACATCACATAAAAAAGCGATATTGGCTTTCCCACTTTTATCAAAATGATCTATGTCGTCGGCTCCTTTTCCTCCTACACCGATACTTGCAATGGTTATTTTATCACTGGGCGCTATAAAACCCCTGCCTAAAACATGCCTTGGAATAATATAAAAGCCTGCTGAAGCGAGCACACTATTTTTTAAGAACCAGCGGCGGGAATTTTGCTTTGACATATTATCAATGATAATTTAAATAAATCATGGTACATCCCAAAGTTCCGTAAATATTATGAATGAAGCCTTTACTGATTTTCTCAAAATTATCGAAGAGCTTGGCCCTGAAGCGCAAAAGGAATCATCTCCGATTCAGGCCTAAAATAAAAATTTCCCTTTGAACCAATTCCTGGTAATGAAAGATTTTAACAATACATGTAGCAGCCATTCTCCTGCAATGCCTGTCATATCTCCGTTAATACCTGTAAACTACACTTAAAAGACGGTCAAGCATGAGAAAATATATATGCATCTCACTTACTTGCTTAATATTTTCAAAGATAACAACCGCCCAGGTTGGTCAGATATACAAACCTTTTAAAGTAGATATTGGCATAGGGACAATTATACAGTCCGCTAAATTAAACGGCCTCCTTTTTTATATGGAACCCAGTTACACTTTCGCAGGAAAGTTTAAAACCGGAATCAGGTTTGAGCAGGCCGTGCTAAGCATGAAAAATATTGGATCCTCCGCATTGACTTTTGATTATTATATCTTAAATAAAAATAGCTTTCGCGTATTTGCTGGTGGTGGTTACAGTTATTACAACACCGCATCTTCCGGTGGTTGCGATCCTGGACCTACTACCACACAAATTATCAGGAGTACTAAAAACTCAGGGGGACTTGTAAGAATAGGATTCGATTTAAATCATTTTCATTTGGGTCTCGAATATAACTTCGTTCCTTCAACGTATGTTAATGCAATCGGAAATGATGCTCAAAATTCTCCAATGGTTATCTACAAAAACAATTATTTCGCACTGAAAATAGGAGTCATTATTAGGGGAAGTAGGAAAAAGTGATATTGAAAATATTCTGAATTTCTTTAGATCCTTGCTCTAATGAGACAACACCAGTTCATTACATTTTTTATCATATTACTATTTTGCAGCTGTCTGGCTCACAGACAGGGAATGTATCTAAGCCCGATGGATTCTCAAACCATACCTTATCATACAATTCCATTAAAATCGGATTCCCTGAAGAGTGCTTTTTATGGAAGTTTAATATATTCAACCGGAACTGCCAATGATCAAGGTCAGGACTGGGTTCGTGCTGGTCAGGCAAGCATTTACCGGAGTCACAATCTGGGTAATGTCCAGGCATACTATGGAGGCAATGTTACTCTTGGCACTTACGGGTTGTCCGATTTTTATAATTCGCATTATAAACACAGAGGAGGCTGGTCAACATCAGGGTGGGGTATTCCCATTGATACATTCTATCATATCCCCGGCAGGAAGTATTCCATTGGAAGCTATGGAATTTCGGCCGGTATTAATGGGGTGAAAACTTTACGTCATTTAGAATGGAGATACCTGGGTTTCGAAACTTCTTTGCAAAAAGAATTTGGAGATTATTATGAATTCAGAAAAAATCTGGTGGATACTGCCGCCAATATCATATTCAAAAATAATCTTACCGGAACAATCGGGATTTATACAGAATCCCTTTGGAGAAATCGATATGGGACGCAATATGGATTGAAGTTCTCCATGAATATGCTGGTCAACCCTAAATCTGAATATACCATGCAGAATACTTATGGTATTTTCCCTATTTCTTATTTTTCAATGACTTTTCATATTACTACAAAACAATTCACAGGGTTTATGCAGGGAAATTTTGGAACAAAGGCAGCCAGTTTTCAAATTGGCACGAGTTACAGAATTGGTAAATGAAACTTTTAGTTTATAATAAAGGATAATTTACTTTTGGAGATCCGGAATTCCTTCATCTTTGTTGCAACTGAATAACGTCCAACAGCATTTCAATTGATAAACCGTTATGTATTTCCCACCCAGTAGATATGTCAAAACGAAACATTCCTTGCCTGCAAATAATTCTAGTAGTATTTGGAATTTTATTCATGGTTTATTGCAGGAAAACAAATTCCCAACAGAACCTTCAACCTCTTCCACCAGCCCAGGGTATACCCGTCAATGTAACAATTGATCCGGAACATCCTTCTTTTACCATTGCATCAAATTATCTGGGACTCAGTTTTGAAATGACGGCAATTACTGACAGCAATTATTTTAATCCCGACAATCCAACTTTTGTACATTTAATAAAAAATCTGGGTACGGGAATTTTTCGAATTGGCGCCAACGGTGTTGATAAAACGTTCTGGACCGGAAAACCACGACAGGTTTCAACTCCTGTTGATTCTATTAGTACGACGGATATTGACAGATTCAGTCGTTTCATCAAGACCATTCAATGGAAAACGATTTTTGGACTGAATATGGGCGGCAATTTTAATCCGGCAATAACTGCAGATGAAGCAAGTTATGTATCCAAGGATTTATCCGGGTTACTTCAGAGTTTTGAAGTAGGTAATGAAGCAGATCTTTACCCGGGAAACGGGTATCGTAATCCCGGTTATTCTGAAACTGATTTTGATGGTGAATGGCAACAATATTATAATGCGGTTGAATCAGCAACGCCCAATACAGTTTTCTCAGGCCCAGCGTTTGCATACAATCAGACATGGCTGTATAATTTTGCCAGACAGGAAAGCAGTCATATAAATGAATTGACCATTCACTATTATCAGGCAGGGCCTGGCACGGATCCTTCCATCAATCTTAATACTTTACTTGCGCCGAAAGCAGACAGTGCCATGGATAAATTTGGAAATGCCGTATATGCTATAGCCCTAAGTGTGCAAACTCCTTACAGGGTAGCAGAATGCAATTCGATATATGGCGGTGGAAAAACAAATGTGAGTAATACATTCGGAGCTTCTTTATGGGCCATCGATTTTATGTGGAGGCTTGCTTATATGGGTTGTTCAGGTATTAATTTTCATGGAGGCGGTAATGGTCCTTATTCGCCTATTAGTGATTCAGCCGGAATCTTTTTTGCAAAGCCAGAATATTACTCCATGTTATTCTTTAAGAACGGAGCACAGGGAAGGGTGCTGCCATGCAATGTAAATGCAGGGACCGAAAATGTTACAGCTTATGCAAGTAAAACAGCCGATGGAACAATTTATGTTAGCATTTTGAATAAGGAACCGCAAACAGATGTTGCTGTTACACTTCAAACGGGAGTTTCTGCACGCTCGGTTACATTGAATTCGCTGACTGCTTCAAATCTGAATGCAACCAGCGGTCTGGTTCTTCAGGGATATACATTGAATCCTGATGGCAGTATTATGACTTCATCCTTACAATCATATACGGCAGGTGAGTCCGGGATTACGGTGAATATTCCCGCGTCAAGTGCTATGCTTGTGATTATTCATCCTTAGTTATTCATAATCCGCCGTCTTTCGCTAAAATTAAAGAAAGCAAAAATGGAGATTGGTATAACCCAATCAATATGCAGTTGTTTTAAGGCTTTATTTCGTAGTCGCACCGGAGCCTCCGAAAGATTTTTTCCAGATCACCACTTCAGTTGAAACTTATATTTCCGGCATATTCCTTTTAGCGTTCTTTCGGGGTTCTTTCAGGTTTCTTGCGGAATTCCGCAATATACCTAGGAGAAACCTGAAAGAAACCTGAAATGAAAATGTCAGGATAGCATACCAAATATGGATTCAGGCCAATCAATCAATTCAAAACCATTAAAAAATAAATCCTTCGTAGCCTCCGGTGTGACTACGAAAGAAATGTTAAGGATGATGGTATGTTTGTCTATGTGTCGTCATAAGGCATGCGATTTGCCTTTTAATAATTATAAACATTTTTTATGAAAAAGTTAATGATTCTATGCATTGTAAGTGCATTCTGCTATAGTGCTCTCAGCCAAGGTAGTATGGTAAAAAAGTCTGATACGAACATGTCATTTACAAATAAAATGGAAAAGGAATATGTAATGATGAAAGATGGTTTGGCATTACATGTAAAAAATGGCAATACAACGACACTTAGTAGTCCATTTAAATTAAACAATGGAGGCCTTGTCATGCCTAATGGAACTATACAATTGTCGGACGGGACTACTAAAAAGCTTAAGGAAGGAGAGTATATCGATATAGATGGACAAATGGGTAAGACTAAAAATAAATGATGAGGAGGGAAATTTTACCTTATCCAAAAAGTTCTTCTTTTCACTACACAATAGGTAATATTTTTATCATATAAAATCCTAAACCAATTTGGAAATTGGTTTAGGATTTTCAAAAAGAGAAATTGAGACGGTTAAAATGAGGAGTAAGTGAATTTTTGTCCACCTATTGAAGCCTCCAGCATCAGGCCACTTATTTCCTGGGTATAAACTGCTACCCCTTCCCTGTATTTTACGTTGGTCGATGCGCCGGATTTGACAGCAACTGCAGAAGCCTGTCCGCTAAATTCAATTTTGTTTTCTTTAAACCGATTAAATGCATCTTTGTTTTCAAAGAAGATGACTTCCCTGTATGCCTGTCCACCTACCTGCGCCCCTACGTCTACCTGTACCATCTTTGCGGTGCCGATCGCTTTGCCTTTTTCATATAATGCTCCTCCACCGCCTGCTCCACCCACTATAACTCCACCCTTTCCCACATCCGGGAAGATGGCATATCCATAAGCATTGATGAAGAGGTTGCTCATAGAGGCGTCAGTTTTTATAAATGTTGCTTTTGCATTTTTGCAATCGATTAAGATTTTTTCCTTATCATCCTGCGCTTTAATTAAGCGTGGTAAGAATAATAAGGCTAATACAACTGATGCCAGCGTTATGATTTTGTTCTTTTTCATAATTGTAATTTTAATACTTGGAATTATTTAATACAATTATGTTCTTCAAAAAATTTGCCATCCTGAATGACTGTGTATTTTTTTACCCAGATTTGACAGCCGGTCCGACATCAAGCGTTAAAGAAGATAACGTTAAATAAGCCACTACTTGCGGGAATAAGAATTGCAATAAATAGTGACAAGCCTTTTAGTAATGAGGCCATATATTCAACCCCTCTCAGAACTGAGTGAACAGCGACAGGTTACCATTTGCGAGGGGAAATTATTTTTAGTTGATCATGGGAATTTTATTTTGTTAACCAGCCCGATCGTTTTTAAAAATGGAATCGTTATTAGCATAGATGGAATTATGAATATGCCGGATGGTAAAACAAGAAAGCTCGGGGAAGGAGAGTATGTATCAACGTTTAGTTTATAAAAATGGTGACCCTTGTGGAACAAAGTAGGATTGAGCGACATGAAAAAGGGGAAATAAATTGCAGTTATGGCTTTATTAATTTATCTGATAAAGCGGGGAGCAAGCAACAAATAAATTATAAAGCCTGTCCCGGCTTAGCTGAGATGGGCTTTATAACATAATCGGTATACTAAAAATCCGCCTTCATTTTTATTTCGGCGGGCAAATGTGGAGGTGAGGAGAATCGAACTCCTGTCCAAACATATTCTTCAAAAGCTTTCTACATGTTTATTTGCTAATTGATTGTCGGGGAAAGACAGGGTAGCAACAAACCAATCATTCCCTTAGCTGAATCGTCTTGAGCTCAGATCACAGCCTTTCTGAACAGCATCCTCTTTTGTTATTAGTCGGCGGTGCAGCTTGGTAACAGGCGAACCTGCCACACGGCCCGAATGACTACTTAATCACTGATTAGGCAGCCATGGCATACTGTGTATTGCCATTTGAGATTTGAATATTCAGATTAACGTGCTAATTATCCAACGCACGACATGCTTATACTTTCAAAGATCTACGCTGTCAATACCAGGCACCCCCGATAAATCAACCTGCAAATTTAATCATTTTTTTCTAAACAGGGAAGAAGAGAGAGATCTGCAATACTGAATGCAACAAACTCCCATACTCCCATACTCCCATACTCCCTTACTTGTATTTATCTCCCTCTCCCCCATCCAAACCAGTCGTTTCCATTTACATAGATGACGAGTGCGAGTATTAGTACCATGCCGACAACCTGAGCATATTCCAGTACTTTTTGACTAGGTTTACGTCCTGTAACCATTTCGAGTAATGTGAACAGCACATGTCCCCCATCCAGGGCCGGTATGGGCAGGATATTCATGAATGCAAGTGCAATGGAGAAGAATGCAGTGATCATCCAGAATGACTGCCAGTCCCACATTGAAGGGAATACCGAACCCATGGCTTTAAAACCTCCTACAGTTTTATATGCTTCCGTTTTGGGTGAAAATATTTTCTTGAACTGTCCTATATAACTTTTTAATTTTTCACCCGCTAACTGAACACCTGCCGGGAAAGAACCGAAAAAGCTGTATTGTGTTTTTTCAATTCGGATCAAACCCAGGCTATCCAGTTTATCGAAGTCGAGTCCATTAACCAGGCTAAATCCTATTTTGCCATCGGCATTCACATCTGCATATAATGTATCTGTTGTACCCTTTCTTTCCACTGTCAAGGTTACGCGTTGTCCCTTACGCGCATAAAGCGCTTTTTTAAATTCTTCAAAAAATGGAGTCGAAATACCATTTACTGTGGTTAACTGGTCAAATCGTTTAAGGCCGGCTTTATAGGCATTAGTCGTATCCGGAATTATATCTGCAATCACCGGGATCCTGGGTAGAAAAAAAAGAGATCCGTTCCTTTTTCTTTCCGCTAGTTTTCCAAGAATCGCAGTAGGTATATTAATAGATTGATGAACACCATCACGGATGATTTCTACCTGTCCGCCTCCTGCCATCAAAACTTTTTCCGGCAGTTCTTCGAAATAATTAATATCCTGTCCGTTTACTGTCAGAATTTTATCTCCATTCCGGAATCCGATATTATACATCAGGCTGTCCGTTACGTCAACGCCATAACTGAGACTGGATATAGGTAATTTTTTCTGTCCCCATGTAAACAGGATCATTGCATATATAAAGAATGCAAGCAGTATGTTCATCGTCACACCACCTACCATGATGATCAGGCGTTGCCAGGCTGGTTTGCTTCTGAACTCCCAGGGCTGCGGAGGCTGATTCATTTGTTCTTTATCCATGCTCTCATCCACCATGCCGGAAATTTTCACATATCCTCCAAGGGGAAGCCAGCCAATACCATATACTGTATCACCGATTTTTTTCTTTACCAGTGCAAACCAGGGATCAAAAAACAGGAAGAATTTTTCAACCCTGCATTTGAAAAGTTTAGAAGGAAGATAATGACCAAACTCATGTATAATAACAATAAGGGATAATGAAAGAATAAGTTGGGCGGCTTTGGTGCCAGCATTTGCCCAGTCGATCGCCAGCAATAGAGTGGTATTATTCATCTTACAAAGATCAGCTGCAGTCCGCGTTCACGTTATGCTTGCCGGGAATTTTACAATTTTATTAAAGAAGCCGCGAAGTTACGCGCCTCGCCATCGCTTTCAAAATAATCTTCCAGTGTTGGCTGGTCCACAAATGATATTTTATGTATCGTTTTTTCAATCAGATCCGTCATATCCAGGAAGCCAATACGGTTTTTTAAAAACGCATATACGGCAATTTCATTGGCCGCATTCAACACACATCCTGCATTTCCCCCCTTAGCCAGGGCATCTTTCGCGAGTTGTAAATTACGAAAGGTCTTAATATCCGGCTCTTCAAAAGACAATTTATCGGGTTTGTTAAATGTATATCTCGGGATTTTATTCGGAAGCCTTAATGGAAATCCCAGGGCATACTGAATCGGAAGTCTCATATCCGGAAGCCCCATCTGTGCTTTAATGCTGCCGTCTTCGAATTGCACCATACTATGAATGATGCTTTGGGAATGAATCACGACCTGGATCTGTTCGGGCAGCAGATTGAATAACCATTTGGCTTCGATCATTTCGAGACCCTTATTCATAAGTGTAGCGGAATCAATGGATATTTTAGCTCCCATTGACCAGTTCGGATGCTGGAGGGCATGATCCCTTTTAACATTTACAAGAAAATTTGGTTTCTTTCCAAGAAACGGACCGCCGGAAGCAGTGAGAATAATTTTTTCGATGCGGTTACGCGTTTCTCCTAGCAGGCATTGGAAGATGGCCGAATGTTCCGAATCCACCGGAATAATAGGCGCACGGTTATCAACTGCCTTGCGCATTACGATGTCTCCGGCTACAACGAGTGTTTCCTTATTTGCCAGGGCAATCGTTTTACCATGTTCGATAGCAGTAAGCGTCGGCATGAGTCCCGCAAAACCAACAATTGCAGCCATCATCACATCATAATTATCCATCGCTGCCACTTCAAGCAGCGCTTTCTCTCCGGCAAATACTTTGATAGGCTGGGCGGACAATGCCTGTTTTACATTTTGATATTTGGTTTCATCCGCAATAACCACAATATCTGGCAGAAACTTTAATGCCTGTTTAATTAAAAGATCAACATTATGATATGCAGTAAGTATTTCGGCAGAAAACAATTCAGGATTTGCCGCAATTACATCCAGGGCCTGGGTTCCCACCGATCCGGTCGAACCAAATATAGCAATCCTTTTCTTCTGCATATTATTCATCAGAACTTTCGCGTTGAAAGGTAAATCTAGTGAATTCCGGTTGGACGAATG
Source organism: Puia sp. (assembly GCA_035937535.1). Classification (GTDB taxonomy): domain Bacteria; phylum Bacteroidota; class Bacteroidia; order Chitinophagales; family Chitinophagaceae; genus Puia. Next base: position 54,655 of record DASZHV010000002.1, read on the forward strand.
GAAAGATCAGTCCATGTATTTTTCCAGCGGTTCAGCAAAACTCCGGTCATTACTCAGTCTTGGCACTTTATTCTGACCTCCGAGTTTGCCGATGGATTTCATATAATCTATAAAACCGTTTTTCTTTACAGGATGAATTTGAAGTGGTTGAAGAATATTTCCTGCAATCAAATCATCATAATAAATATTTTTTGCCCGCAGGTTACTGTCAACCTTGCTCGCAAATGCACGCATATCTGCAGGTCTGTTTTCAAATTCCACAAACCATTCATGAAATGATTTACCGTCACCCAGTCCCTTTATATATGGCGCAACAGTAAACTCATTTATCTGCACGCCTTCTTCCTTGGCAGCTTTCATGAGACTATATTCCACTTCCTCACCGATAACGTGTTCCCCGAATGCAGAGATAAAATGTTTAATCCTTCCCGTTACAACAATTCGGTAAGGATCGGTACTTACAAATCGAATTGTATCTCCAATATTATACCCCCATAAACCTGCGTTGTTATTTATAATGAGGGCATAGTTTATGCCGGTCTTCACGTCCTTTAAAGAAATCCGTGTGGGGTTTTCATTAAATATTTCATCCGCTGGAATGAATTCGAAAAATATCCCGCTGTTTGTATTCAGCATGAGCCCTTCTTCTTTCCTGCTGTCCTGGAACGCAAAAAATCCTTCGGAAGCGGGATAGGTTTCAATCGTATCAATTTGCTTGCCGATGCTGTCGAGCAGGCGATCCTTATAGGGTTCAAAATTTACACCACCGTGCACAAGTACTGAAAAATTTGGAAAAAGGTCTTTGATACGTTTTCCCGAAACAGTATTGAGACGGTCAAAATACATTTGCATCCAGGGAGGTATTCCACTGATCAGATTCATATCCTGATTAATGGTTTCCTCTACAATTTTATCGAGTTTGATTTCCCATTCTTCAATACAGTTGGTTTCATAACTGGGAAGCTGGTTGGTGCGCAGGTAATGCGGTATATGATGGTTTACGATGCCACTCAGTCTCCCGGTAGGTATATTGGCAATTCTTTCCAGCTCCGGTGAACCTGAAAGAAAAATCATCTTACCATTAGCAAACGATGAATTGCCGGTTTCTGCCATATAACAGAGTAAAGCATTTCGTGCAGTATTAATATGGTTTGAAATCGAATCTTTCGAAATGGGGATATATTTAATCCCGCTGGTCGTGCCGGAAGTCTTGGCGAAATAAATCGGCTGGCCCGGCCATAATACATTGTGCTTACCCAGCTTTATCTGGTCAATATAAGTTTTAAACTGCTCATAATCCCGGACGGGTATGGCCGCTTTGAATTCCTCATAAGTTTTTACTGTCTCCAGGTGGTGCTCACGCCCGAAAACCGTTTTTGAGCCTGTCTTTAGCAGACTTTTAAGGATGTTTTCCTGATCCTCCAGGGCTGAGCTGAGCTCTTTGCGGGTACTCCTATATATATAAGAAGCGAAAGGCTTGGCTAAAAACGACTTGATCTTCATGTTTTAGGCCTTCGATTTAAGGACAAACGTACAATAAAAGGCAATATCACCGGCCACATGTCCAATAGGCCCAAGATTTTTAACGGATTCCTTCGAAATTAATCTGATTCCCCTTACCTTTGCAGCCCTAATATTGCATCGTTATGTTCGCAGTTGTACAAATAGCAGGCAGCCAGTTCAGGGTCCAGAAAGACCAGACACTCTATGTTCCAAGGGTTGAAGGAAATGCAGGAGATCACCTTGAGTTTTCAGATGTATTGCTTTCCAGTGCGGGTGGTAAATTCGCCGCAGGAAAAGACGTGAAGAGTGTTGTAAAAGCTGAAATCATTGGCCATGTTCAGGGTGATAAGGTGATATCGTTCAAAATGAACAGAAGAAAAGGATTCCGTAAAAAACATGGACACCGAACTCATTACACAAAAATCAAAGTGACAGATATCGCTTAATGAATTTTATTTTTATCCGCCGGTTAGCGGATCCAATTTTTCAAATCTAGTGTATGGCACATAAAAAGGGCGAAGGCAGCGTAAAAAACGGTCGCGATTCGCAGAGTAAAAGACTCGGTGTTAAAATTTTTGGGGGACAGGCAGCGATAGCTGGTAACGTCATCATTCGTCAACGTGGTACAGTTTATCATCCCGGAAAAAATGTTGGTGTGGGTAAAGACTTCACCTTATTTGCTCTCACGAATGGCATTGTTGAATTTAAAAAAGGAAAGGCCGACAGACTTTTTGTACACGTTGTAGACGCTCCTTCAGAAGTTACAGCGAAAGCTTAGTTAGTAACATTATATCGTTCTAAATACTGATTCTTTAGAAATATTCAAAAAAACTTTTGGATAATTCTAAAGAATTTCTATTTTTACTATGTAAAGTATTTTACTAACCATTTAAATTCTACAAACAATGGCAACAGCAAAAAAAGCCGCTAAGAAAAAAGCAGCTCCAAAAAAGAAAGCAGCTCCTAAGAAAAAGGCTGCTAAGAAATCTGCTAAGAAGAAATAGTTTTCTTCATTCATTAGCTGAAAATAGTAAAGTCCCCCGGAATATCCGGGGGACTTTTTAATTTCGTATTTTTGTTATCTCATCTTCCCAAACATAAGCCCATGGCGGTTTCTAATGAAGTGATTGCTGAAAGTTTTTCTCGGCTCTCCAAACTGATGGACATCCACGGAGAGAACCCTTTCAAAATAAAATCATATGCAGCTGCATCGTTCAGCATCGATAAATTAACAGAAGAACTCAGTGCCATTCCGCGTGAAAAAATAATGTCTATTAAAGGCATCGGACCAAGTATTGGCAAACAAATCATCGAAATACTCGACACAGGTGAATTACCCCAACTTCATGAGATAACCGCCAAAACACCTCCCGGAGTCATCGAAATGCTCCGAATTAAGGGTTTGGGTCCAAAAAAGATTTCAACAGTCTGGAAGGAGATGGAAATCGAATCTATCGGTGAATTGATGTATGCCTGTGATGAAAACCGTTTGATGCTTTACAAAGGATTCGGTGAAAAGACACAACATAATATTCGGGAGACAATAGCGTTTTATCTTCGTAGTCAGGGAAGTTTTCTCTTCGCTGAAGTGGAGGGTTATGTTCTTTCCATTCATAAAAAACTCCATGAATCTTTCCCCGGCGAATTGATTTCTATTACCGGAGCTTTCCGGCGTCAACTCGAAATCATTAATCAGGCGGTGTGGATCACAAGTTTACCCTTCAGCAGCTTAATTCCATTTTTTACAACACATAAATTCCTGATAGAAGAGGAAAAACCTGATGAACTGCTCATTTCAGGCCAGGAAAATATTAAACTTAAATTTCAAATTGTTACACACGATTCATTTCATTCGCGCTTATTCGAAACCAGCTGCAGTGAGACATTCCTGGATTACTGGAAACAACAATTTAAACTGAATACAGCTGTCCAATCAGAAGAAATGATCTTTCAGCAGGCCGGCATTCATTTCATTCCTGCTCCGCTTAGAGAGAACCCGGTCATTATAGAAAAAGCCAGACTCTCTCCCCTTCCTCCTCTTATTAAATTTTCAGATGTTAAAGGTATCATACATAGTCACAGTAACTGGAGTGATGGACTGAATACCGTTGAAGAAATGGCTAAAGCCTGCATTGAACAGGGATTTGAATATCTGGTCATCAGCGATCATAGTAAGTCGGCATTTTATGCAAACGGTCTCTCAGAAGAAAGAATCCGTGAACAACACCTTTATGTGGATGAATTAAACACAAAACTGGCACCCTTCCATATTTTTAAAAGTATTGAATGTGATATTCTAAACGACGGGCGACTCGATTATAGCGATCAGATCCTTTCCACATTCGATCTGGTGATCGCCTCGGTTCATTCGAATTTAAAGATGAGCGAGGAAAAAGCCATGAACCGTTTGCTCACTGCCATACAAAACCCTCATACACGCATCCTGGGTCATCCGACAGGTCGTCTCCTGCTTAGCCGTGCCGGATATCCTGTTGATCATAAAACCTTGATCGAAGCATGTGCAGTACATGGTGTTGTGATCGAATTGAACGCGCACCCTCGCCGTCTTGATATGGACTGGCGATGGATCGATTATGCCCTGCAAAAAAATGTCCTGATCTCCATTGATCCCGATGTACATTCCATTACAGGTTATCATGATATTCATTATGGTGTACTAGCAGCTCAAAAAGGCGGAGTTACTGCAGCGAATAATTTGAGTAGTTTTACTTTGAAAAAGATGAAGGAGTTTGTATCCAAAAAGCGGTATTCGTGACTCTCACAATGTGAAAAATGTGTATTTGTGGGATATGTGATAAGGTAGGAATGAAATGTAAAATCTAATGTAAGATTAGAAAGTTAAATTTTCCACGAATTCAATTTTTAATTCAATTTTTCATTTCATCTTCACATTCCTACATTTTCCACAATTCCACATTTAAAACGTTATAAAATCAGGGCTGCCTGCACTTCGTCATAAACCGGCAGTTCAACAAAAAATGTCGTTCCTCCATTTTCCGTAGTTTCAAACCAGATTCTTCCCTTGGCCTGTTCGACAATCGTCTTACTCATAGCGAGACCGAGTCCGGTTCCGGAAGACTTAGTAGTAAAATTGGGAATGAAAATTTTGGACCGCATCTGTTCCTGTATACCTTCTCCATTATCGCTGATCCGGACCTGAATATTTCCTGCAATCAATTCCTCACTCAGGCTTATTACACATGTTAGTTGGTTATGACAGGCTTCCAGTGCATTCTGGAGTAAATTAGTGAAAAGTCGGTTCAACTGGGTTTTATCAGCATAAACCAATACTTTTTCGCGCACAGGTACCCACTTGAATAATACGTGCTCCATGGTCTTATACAACGAAGTTAGCGATGATAACATTTCATGCAAATCCAGTACTTCATTCTGCGGATTGCCAATATGCGCAAACTGGCTGAAATCAGAGGCAATTTTGGAAAGATGATCAATTTGTTCAACCAGGGTTTTTGCAACACTGGCTGTCAGTTCTTTTACATTCGGCGCATCGCTGGTATTAGCTTTCTGAAGGTATTGAATACTCAGCTTCATGGGAGTCAGCGGATTCTTGATTTCATGCGCTACCTGGCGGGCCATTTCGCGCCAGGCCCCTTCGCGTTCGCTTTTCGCAAGTGCAGACGCACTTTCAACCAATTGGGTCACCATCTTGTTGTATTCACGAATCAGTCCGCCGATTTCATCATTCTTCTTCCATTCAATCAGCTCGTTGGTCTTACTCAGGTTTACCTGCTGCATTTTTTCCGAGATCAGTGAAAATGAAGTCGTGATGCGATTCGTGAGGAATACAGCGATGGTTCCTGCAATAAGGAAGATAAACACGTTCAGGTTGATGATGGTTACCAGGAATCGCGATATTTCATCATTCAGTTCATCCTCTGTGTTAAATGAAGGAATATTAATATATGCCGTGGATACAGTTTTTCCCAACCTCAACGGACAATAAATACTCTGAAAACTGATACCACCCATTTTTTCCTGGTTAAAAAATTCAATGGAACTCAACCGGTTCATGTAGTAATAAGCAACCGGATTCATCAGGTCGCTCAGCATACCTTTGGTATAAATAAATGGGTTGGATGATACGATCAGGGATCCATTAATATCGTAGAGATTGATATCTGCATTGTGAATCTCTGCAACGTTATTAATAATAATGTCCAAATCTCCACGGGGCATTTGTTTTACGGGGTTTGAAACATTTGTTGCAGTTTGAAATGATTTAAGACGTGTGGCGATTTCACCTGATATCACTTTTAATGAAGCGCTGAGACGATCCTGATTATTCCGATTGTACCTGTTTATCAGGAAAAAGATAGTCGAAACACCAATAACAAGAAACAGGAAAAGACTTACAAAAATGATAGTTGCCTGAATCTGCGAACGGATATTCAGTTCAAGAAATTTTTTAAGCTGTGACCAATGCAAGCGTGTTTGTATCAAAACCGAGCTCAGCCAGAATAGTGCAACAAGAATAAGAAAAGCACTAAACAAATAAGCGAATAGGGTAATAGCTTCTATCGGCAGATTGTCTCTTTTTGCGATTACAATGATCTTATTATCAGAAACTATATGCCAGAGTTCATCGTAGCCGTTATTTTTTCGCTGTTCATAATCCTGCCTAGGCAGAAGGCTGTCATCAAGTTCGGTAGGAAAAGGATAGTTATTGTAATAAGTAACTAATTCATTGTCGCTGTAAATCGCATATGAATAGATTGGCGAATACTGCGGAAGGTATTCTTTGCGTTGCTGGGTAAGTTGCGGAGCAAGGCCCTCTGTTTTATAACTCCTGGGTTCGGCCTGTACAAATAGATATCCCTCCGTTTTTCCAGCGCTGTTTACAATCTGTTTCTTATAGATATAACTAAATTCATTATAAGTCTTCTCATAGTACATCAGGTTAGGAATCGTTGTGGGTTTACCCTGAAGTTTAAAAATCGTATTTAGTGTATCAAATGAAACAGGTTCCTGATTATAAAGGGGTTTCTCGGTGGAATCGTAAGTATAAATTTTAGTATCATATTTTGTAAGGTAAGCACTGATATTAATATTGATCAGGCTGTCTTTTAGATATTTGTTTTCCACCGGATTTCTGAAACGGTTAAACTCGCGTTGTAATAAATCATTTTCAAAATATATCAGCGACATACTGACGAGTCTTTCGCTGGAAGGATCAGTTTGTTCCGCAAGACGTTCAGCAAGACTTATTCTTGCCTCCCGTTCAATTTTCTTGTTTTCAAAAATGATGATCACAGAAATGGACCCGGAAAAAATAAAAAGCCAGAACATGATTTCCGAGATATTCAGCCTGAATCGAAGCCCGGTAATTATGTTCCTGATCATCAGCCACAGATAGCATAAAAGCCAGATCAGCACATATATATCCAGCTCCACCAGCTGGGTTTTATTATGCAAAGTGATATCGGCCAGCCCGATGGTAGCCACCGTGATCGAAATGATAAGCAGGTTACCTTCCAGGTAGCCCCGGATAAGCCGGAGAATAATCTGCGTAAAAATAAAGTAACTCAGTGCGAGAGCTGCGAGGATAATAAAACCTATAAAGCTGTAAATCGTCAGGCTGAAAAAATTTGTTACATTAAATGAGATGCGCGCGTCAGCTACCAGGCTCTGCACGATATCCGCAAAGAGAAAAGTAGCTGTAACAAGTACCGACATGGTGGCAATAATCACGAGCGCCCTTTTAGAAAAAGCCCTGAATACAGGAATCCTGTATTCGCCGATTTCCTGTTGAATAAAGATTACAATCCAGCAAAAAAGCAGAGCGTTGATCAACAGATCACCGAGAGAACGCAGGATGAAATTTGAACTGTAAATGGTTGGATCGAATAATTCATACTGGCGGAAATAAAAAATGCCAGGGAAAGAATAGGTAATGATCCGGAAGCAAAGAATGGTAAGCACAAGAAAAATTATCCCGGCAATCCTGCTGTACTTTTCAGCAATGGCATGGGCCATATTATGAATTACAACCATGAGCAGAAGCACACCCGTAAATACAACCAAAAGCAGGAACAGGCTATATTTAGCCGCATGATAAGATTCTGTTTTAACGAGGTAGAAAAGGGTTTCTCCTTCCCTGTTCCTTACCGGGAAGGGTGAAGGATTTGAAGTAATGCGCACTCTAATCTCTGCTGAGGAAAATCCCACAAAAGCTGGTTTCAGGTTTTCAGTTGAAATAAAATATTGCCACCGGACTGGAATAAGCGCAATCACTGTGAGCGGATAAGGCAGCATTTTGTTAAAAGAATGCTTTATAATTTCAAACTGTCCGTTGCTAAGGTTCGCAAAATAATTCCCATCAGGTTTAAACAGGAAGCTGTCTGGAAGTACCGATGATTGATCACTCCAGAATGTGAGATGCTCACTGAAGGGATGATTCCGTTCATAGATAAGGATACCGTATTGCTTATCCAAGAGATCATTGAGTTCAGCAAGCGAATAATTTTTATCTGAAAGCCTTCGGATCTTCAGTTCATTTCGGGTTAATTTTTGAAAGTCATTTTCTCTTTCCTGCAAGAAAGATTCAATGGAATTCCGGAGAATTCTTGTAGTGGAATTTCCACTGAGATAGGCATTGATGCCATATGCTGCAATAAAGAGAAAGATCCCTGTAAGGATGAGGTAAATATTCCTAAGTAAGAAGTTTTTTAGAAATAAAATCAATCGGCGGTTTTTTGTTTTTTAACTCTATTCCAGATCGAATCCAGTTCTGAAAGAGAGAGGTCCATCATTTTTTTACCGGATAAGCCAACAACTTCCTCCATTTTCATGAACCGGTAGATGAATTTCCGGTTGGTTCGCTCCAGTGCCGTTTCAGCATCAATACTCAAAAATCGTGCATAATTAATCATTGAAAACATCAGATCACCAAATTCCTCCTCAATTTGATCCCGGTCACCTGCAAGCACCGCTTCCTCGAGCTCCTTTTTTTCCTCTTCCACTTTTACCCAAACCTCGTGACTATTATTCCATTCAAAGCCAACCTGCCTGGATTTCTCCTGAAGGCGGATAGCTTTAACTACTGCAGGCAGTGAGGCGGGCACACCCGAGAGTACTGATTTTTTACCTTCCAGTAATTTGAGTTTTTCCCAGTTCTGTTTTACGTCCTCTTCAGAATCTACTGTTACGTCACCATATATATGCGGGTGACGGGCTATAAGTTTTTCACTGATTCCCTGGAGCACATCTTCCAGGCTGAAACGGTTTTGCTCCTTTGCAATTCTGGCATAAAAAAGCAGGTGAAGGAAAAGATCCCCCAATTCTTCTTTTATTCCAGGCCAATCCTCCGAAATGATCGCATCCGTGAGTTCATACAATTCTTCAATACTCAGTGTCCTTAAAGTCTGAATGGTTTGTTTGCGATCCCAGGGACATTTCTCTCTCAGTTCGTCCATAATATTTACTAACCGCAAAAAAACCTTTGAAAGATTTTCTGATTCCATAAATTAAAATTCAAAAACCGAAAAAATAAATGCTGCTGAGAAAATTAAAAGCTGAACAAAAAATGCTAGCATTAATAACAATATATATTTCAATATCGTCTTCCCTCTCCCCTGGTCGTAAAATTTGCGCATGGCCCTATAAAAGTAATAAAATGGAAAAAGCAAAACCAGTAAAATAAGCCACTTGAGCCAGTTCCATCCAGTATCTGTCTTCAATTCCGCGAGTCCGAAATAAACGAGAAGCACCAGAAATGAAAAAATATAAAGATGAACAGAGAATATCCCATGATCAACATAATAAAATTGTTTACGCCGGATATAAAGCAGTTTTAGCAAAAAGGCAAATGCAGGAAGGCTGATAAAAAGTACTTTGGGAATATTATGTGTATAGTTATTCAATAAATCACGGAACAAAGCCGAGGGATCCTTTCCTTTTCGTATATTTAATTCAATCTTTCTGATATTAAATTTTCTATTTAGCCAGCCATCTCTTTTAGATTGAGGCAGCGCTTTCTGAGCTGAATCATATGCTGCGACTGAGGGATAATCACTTTCCTCTAATTTAAAATGTACTCTTTCCGGTGCTTTTTGAGAGTTGTCGTCATTAATCTTAACTATTTGACTATTTACAGCATCGTGCACCTGCTGGATTACCAAAGAATCACGGGCATTTTTTGCATTCGCTAAGAGCTCCCGGAAATCTGCATCCTTTTGAATTTCTGTCCGGGCTTGGTCCCCGATATGTAATTTCTTTACGTCAATAATTGAAAGAAAAATCAGGAAAAATATGGCCGAGGTAAATATATACATCCGGATCGGGTCCAGGTACCGGGCCCTTCGCCCTAGCATATACTCCTTCGATAAAAATCCGGGTTTTGCAAAGAGATCCTTTACTGTATTAAAAAATTTCCCGTCAAAATGCGTTAAATCCGAGAAAAAATGAGTTAGAAGGTGCCAAACGCTTTGTTTTGGCTCAATATTTTCCTGTCCACAGGCAGGACAATACCTTCCGGTTGTTTCAGTTCCGCAGTTAAGACATATCTTTTCTGTTCTTATCTTGCTGTGTGACACTTATTTTTTAATTAAAAATAAAGATACTGGCAATAATTAACACCTGCTTTTTCCGTTTAGAAAATAGATTTAAACTAATTGGTCCTATGTGTGGTCGTTTTCCCATCATCATTTTTTTCCTGCTTTTAACTTTTTCTTCTAAATCCCAATATTACTATAAGGATATTGTGCTTACAAAGCAAAACCAGGATAACTGGAAATCGCTTCGCAATCAGAAAATTAAGGAAGTTGACATAGTAAGCATCGATGCAAACGATGAACCAACACCGGGTTTTATTTGCAAGCAAAAAATTTCTTCAGATTTCAGTTCCATTTCGACATTTACAAAGTCCGCCGACATATCGGAATCCACTGTTACTTCATATTATGACCCCAGTGGACATCTCATTAAAACAGTAGATACGAGCGATACATATAAGAGCACAACGGAGTATGGTTATAATGAAACCGGGAATATTAGTAATCTGCTGAATAATTCAGTAGAAACAGATAACCATATTGTGGCAACTGAAAAACATTTATGGATTTATGAAGGGTCAATACTGAAACAGATGATCAAAATAAAAGGAGAAACAGATTCTACGATCGTGTTTTTCGAAAAAGATGAGAAAGGAAATATCATTGAAGAAAAGCCGGTCAGGGCCGGACAAAAACTGCCATCCACCTACTATTACTACGACAACGAAGGAATGCTGACAGATATTGTGCGCTACAATAAGAAAGCAGGAAGATTATTACCGGATTACATTTTTGAATACAATTCTGGACATATATCTTCTATGCTCTTTGTTCCATCAGGTTCAACAGACTACCAGAAATGGAAATATACCTACAATCCTAATGGCCTAAAGGAAAGCGAAATATGCTATGATAAAAAAGGACAGGTTGTAGTAAAAATAAATTATACATATAATTTACACTAAAAGACCCGAATCACGCAATGATTTGAATTGCATTAGGATTAGCATGGTTTTGGCAAGAAATTTGATCCTCTATACCGTCCGTTTTCCGGTCCCTTTGATAAATCCAAATATCCAATACTATGGAAGGCTATATACTTCACTATGGGAGAATACTGTTCCCGCGTTCCTTCCTTTTTTCTGTTTTTTTAATATTATTCTTTACGGATTCTGTACAGGCCAAAACGCTGGTTATCGGTGTTGGATCAGGATATATTTCAGTTCCGGATATGACCGGATTAAATCCGGGAGATACACTCGCGATCAAAACAGGACAATATTCAGGGGCTGCATTTAATAACCTGACCGGAATAACAATTACAAATAATGGAGGAGTCGTATTATTTAACGGACAGGTTACCCTTAATACGCTGAAAGAATGTGTATTCTCGGGTTTCCAGTTCAGGAATATTCCCGGCATTTCCATCCGCTGGGATGGCAACTCAAGAAGATGCGTCGAAAAAAATATCTCTTTTATGGATTGTGCCGGAAACACTAATGATGCTTCGGACCACAATGTATATAATGGTGATACTTCATCATTAAAACTTTATATGTGCAGTTTTGATTCACTGACACTTTTCAGATCCGGAATGTTATTGATGGGTGGATGGGGAGAAGCGAAGGATCTGGTTTGTTATATGGATAGTATTGTACTAAGCCGGATAAAGATTGACAGCACCCTGACAAATGGAAATGAAGTAAGGGGAATTATTTTCAGGATCGATGCACATGACTGGAAAGTCACTTATAAAGGGACAAATACTCTTTCAGGCGATATAGGTATTTTTTTTATGGACGGGAACGGGAGCATTCATAATATTTATAGGATTGGCGGCCGTGGATATATTATCCGTATATGGAATGTAGGCCTGAAAAAACCGGGAAATACTTATTTCTACAATAATATAGATCTCAATAGTACGCAATATGGTACTCTGGATACACGCGTGGATCCTGTTGAATTTACTCAGTATACAACAGGCGGCAACTGCTATATATTTAATAATACAGTTGGAAACAAGGAAGACCATATAGGATATTGGTCATCCCTGGCAGTTGTCGGAACATTTTCACCACCCTGGATCTGTCAGACGAGGAACAATCTTGGATTTAATCTGTCTACAAACGGTAAACCTCCGATAACCATGAATCAATCCAGTAATACCTGGATCTCGGATTCATCAAATAATATGTATTTCGATAAACCAGATGGCGTAGTGGATCCTATAACTTGTGTGCCTTCGGACAGTAGTCCTGTAATTGGAAAAGGACTCACGCTTGCCCTTGTTCAGGATGATTATTACCATAATCTGAGAATCGGCGCTTACGACATTGGCGCAGTACAGCATGGAGGTGCGATCATTCCATCACCTCCGAATCTGCCACCTGTTGTTCTTACTGGTGCTGCACAAACAATGACGTTGCCCTCAAACAATACGGTTCTCGATGGATCAAGATCCTATGATCCCGATGGAAGTATCAGCAGTTATGCATGGGCGTTAGTTTCAGGAACAGGGGGCACTATAGCGACTCCATCTGCCGCATTTACTAAAGTCAGCGGGCTGACTCAGGGAACATATATTTATCAGTTAACTGTAACCGACAATAATAATGCTTCTTCATCGGCACTCGACACAATTATAGTAAATCCGGCAGATAGCATTCCTGTCGCAAATGTTTTACCAGTCGCCAATGCCGGACCTGACCAAACAATTACCGCACCAATTAATACGGTAACCCTTGACGGGTCGGCCTCATACGACCCTGATGGAATAATAAAATCATTTAGCTGGGTAATGATTTCAGGACCAGGTTCAGTGACTATCAACAATAGCAATACAGCCAACCCAACCGTTGTCGGTTTAATTCCGGGTGTATATGCATTTCAGCTTACGGTTACCGATAGTGTTGGGGCTATAAATACAGATCAGGTAAATATCACAGTTAATCCGGAACCGACTATTCCAAACCAAACACCTGTAGCAAACGCTGGAAATAATCAAGCAATTATTGCTCCGGTTAGCAGTGTAGAGCTGGATGGAAGCAGGTCTTATGACCCGGACGGTACGATTGTAAATTATTATTGGAACCAGGTTTCAGGTCCTTCCAATTCAGTAATTACAAATAGTGGAACCACAAAACCAACAGTTTCAAATTTGATAGTGGGTACTTATGTTTTCCAATTGACGGTGACAGACAATAGTGGTGCAACAGATTATGATCAGGTAACGGTTACGGTAAATAAAGGAGATACAACTACTATCCCTCCGGTTAATATTCCACCCGATAATAACCCTGGATCCAATGATCAATTCATTGTTTATCCCAACCCTGCGCAGAACCTGGTAAATACAAGGATCTCGGACTCTTTGAATGGAACTATCAGGTTAAGAATGTATGATATAAACGGAAGAGTAGTTTTAACTGACCAGTCAGAGAAATCGATTGAGTCATTTGAAAAATCTTTTAACATCAGCTCACTTGCATCTGGTATGTATACTATTCAGGTAAACATAGCAAACAGAAAAACCATGGTAAAGAAATTCATTAAACTATAAATCTGCGGTTGTTGAATGAAAAAATCCCGGAATACCGGGACTTTTATTATTTACAGAAGACCTTCTTAATGCATTCCTTCAGCTAAAGCCGGTTGTTGTTTACTTCTTTTTACAAACAATACAAAAGGGATACAAATAAGGAATAAAATACCGAGATAATAAAATACATCCATATAAGAAAGTACACTGGCCTGTGCTGAAACAGAATAGTCAAGTGCCTTATAAGCAGATTGAAGCGCAATATCAGGTTGCATGCCTTTGGATATGAAACCCTGTTGAATGGCATGTACATGTCCTATAACTGCAGGATTGTTCACGTCCAGTTTGCTGACAAGCGTACTGCGGTGAAACATATTCTGACGCGCCATGAAAGTGGTAATAAGAGCAACACCAAATGATCCGCCTACCTGACGCATCATACCCGTAAATGCTACTCCCTGGCCTATTTCGGCTCCTTTAAGCGTACTTAATGACAGACTGGTAATGGGAATGAAAAGAAGTGGTAATCCCACACCACGTGTTACCAGCATCCAAAAAAAGTTTTCGGTTGGTGTACTATTTGTGAGAATAAAATAACCCCAGAAACAGAAAATAGCAAAAATCAGCATGCCCATCGAAACCAAAAATTGTTGCGGAACTCCCTTGCTTAGAATGATACCGACAATAGGCATGAGAAATGCTGTTGTAATTGCTGCAGGTACCATGAGCATGCCTGATTGAAAAGCCGTCCACCCCAATGTACTCTGCGTATATACAGGAATAATGAAAGTGGATCCATACAAACCAAATCCTAATAAAAATGTAAGGCCGGTCCCGATTCGCAGATTTCCATTTTTTAAAACCCGAAGATTGACGATCGGGTTTCTGAATGTCAGTTCACGCCAGAAAAAAAAGAATGCGCCCAAAAAAGCAGTACAAGTGAACAAAACAATGAAATTATTGGAGAACCAATCATCATCCTGTCCTTTTTCCAATACATATTGAAGTGATCCAACAGATACGGCAAGCAGGGCAATTCCAAGCCAGTCAATATCAGCAACAGCGCTTTTTTTACCATAATTGGGATTTCGAATAAACTGGAGTGTGAGCAAAGTTGCTATAACACCGATCGGTATATTAATATAAAATATATAAGGCCAGGAATAATTTTCAACTATATATCCCCCCAGCGGAGGTCCAAGTGTGGGACCTACAATAACTCCTAATCCATAAATGGCTTGTGCCATACTTCTTTTTTCAGGAGGGTATGATTCTGTGATGATAGTTTGTGAAGTTGCCAGAAGAGCACCGCCACCAAGTCCCTGCATAAAACGGAAAAACACGAGCTCCCAAATACCGTTGGCGTTTCCGCAAAGAAAGGAACAGACGGTAAAAATCATGATGGAAGCCGCAAAATAATTACGTCTTCCAAATTGGGTTGACAGCCAGCTGGTCATTGGAATGATGATTACATTCCCGATGGCGTATGCTGTAATCACCCAGGCAACTTCTGTTAGAGTTGCACCCAGGTTACCGCGCATATCATTGAGTGCGACGTTTACAATCGTTGTGTCTATAATTTCCAGCAGGGTACAAATAATGGCTGTGATGGTAATGATCGCACGCCTGGAACCATATTCAACCAAAGAATCCTGCGATAATGTTTGTGCCATAGAAATGATCTTCTGAATATCTAATTACCTATATGAACATCCACATTAACATTCATACCTGCCTTCAAACGATTCAATAAAGAATCCTGCTTATTCGTAAATTCTATTTTAATAGGAAGGCGTTGTACAACTTTTACAAAATTACCACTGGCATTGTCCGGTGGAAGCAGGGCAAATGTAGCGCCTGTCGCAGGTGAAAAGGATGAAACAGTTCCATCAAATTTATGACCCGGGATGGCGTCCACTTCGATAACAACAGGTTGTCCGATCCTGATTTTACTATATTGCGTTTCTTTAAAATTGGCGACGATCCATAAACTCTGGTCGAGTACAATACTGAAGGTTGACTGTCCGGCAGTTAAATACTGCCCTACCTGGACATTTACCTTTGAAACAAGTCCGCTAGCCGGTGCAGTCAGAACCGTATATGATAAATTCAATTTAGCATCGTCCACATCAACCTGTCTTTGTCTGCCAGTTGCAGCTGCAATACTTATTTGGGAAGAAGTGGCCTGGCTCTGAATGCTTACTGCATTGGTTGCGCTATTAGCTTGTTTTCTTTGTTGCTGAAGTATCAGTAATTGTTTCTCCGCTGATTCTTTTGCAGCCAGTTTGTCTTCATATTGCTGTTGAGTAACAGAATGATCTTTGATCAGGTTCGCATAACGATCAAATTCCTGCGTACTCTGCCATACATCCACTTTTGCTTTTTCAATCTGTCCATCAATTGCAAGTGCAGCAAATTCACTGGTTCCGATATTTGAATGCGCAGCAGCTGAGGCAGCTTTGGCAGATAAAAAATTACTCTGGGCTGTTGCCAGAGCAGCTTCAGCCTGTTCAAGCTTAATGCGCTGATCACGATCATCCAGAATCAGCAGGGTGTCTCCCTTTTTAACCATCTGATTATCAGATACGCGCACTTCTTTAACAAATCCTGAAATCCGGGGAATAATAGGACTGATATTCGCAGCTATTTGTGCATCATCTGTTTCAGCATGTAATTGGGCATGATGCCACTTTGAAATTCCAAACCAGCTTCCTGCAACGACCAGGGCTATGAGAATTACCAGAAATATTTTACTTCTTTTGGGGGCTTGCGCCTGTCCGTTATTTTCTTTTGCTGTTGCCATAAATCTTAATAATTTTTGGTTGATTATTTTATATTTCTTGTTGTTGCCAATACGCCAGCTCTTTCCAATAAGGTATTAAATGCTACTATGGCATCCGCCTTTGCGAGTTCAAGGCTGATCTGGCTTTGAAGCATGAGTGCGTTTGCATCCAGCAAATCGGTTACTGTAAGGAGGCTGTTTTCATATTTGTTTTTTACAATCTTATAGTTTTCTATTCCCTGCTCAATAGCCACCTGGCTTACCTGGATTTTTTTATTAGCTGTTAATAAATCCTCATATGCCTGGTTTACCTGATTTCTTACCTGATCATAAAGTTCTTCTTCATTTGCCTGCACTTCGGCAAGTTTTGCTTTGGCCCCGGTTACATGTGCATTTGTTTTCCAAAGGGATGAAACATTATAAGAAAGGCCGACTCCAAAAGTGACGGCATTGGTAATTGTAATAAAGCTGGGAATATCCGCTACGATGTATCCGCCGGTTAATGCAAGAGATGGATAATAGTCCGCTTTCGCTGTTTGAATACCAACTTCTGAAGCTTTTTTCCTGTAAGCAATTGCCTGCATGTCCTTACGATTTTGAAGAGCTAGTTGTTCATATTCCTGTATACTTTTTATATCACCAGGTTCCACGAGACTGGTTGAATCGGGAATAATAACTGTTTCTTCCGACAAGCCAAGCATAATATTCATATTAACCATGGCCAGTTTCAGATTGTTCTCCACGTCTGCCATGGTCAGTTCAATATTTGCAGTCTGTAATAAAGCTTTAAGTTTATCATTGCGGGCAAGCAGACCATTTTTTTCAAGATTTGCAAAATCTGCGTCACGGGATCTTGACTGTGCCAGGTTTTCCTGGATGACCCTTAGGTTAGCTCTCGCTTTGTACAGGTTGGTGAACGCATTAATAGTATTCATGATAACCGCTTCCCTATCCTGATCAGCATCTAAAACAGTTGCTTTCTCAAGAAATTCAGAAGAACGGATTCCATATTGGATTTTAAATCCTGAAAAGACAGGTAGACTCAGGTTCGCACTACCATAAGCTGCCTGGTTTACATTAATTGGTGCGGCTGCCGAGCCTCCGCTGTTGGATTTATACTGCAGGTTGATATTTGGTTGCGTGAGACGCAGGTAGGAACCGCTGACTTTAAAATCAGGCAGCTGGTTCTGTTTTGAAACCATTGTATTAGCAGTAGCCTGATCTATCCGTGCATGGGCTGCACGAAGTGGTTTACTGTTTTTAATACTCAGATCTATGGCTTCATCCAAAGATATTTTGCGCCCGCCATCCTGTGTATATCCTGAAACGGATAATAGCAAGAGAGAAAGAAAAGGCAAAGAGGTGAAAATGCTTCTAAGATTCATGTGTTAGTATTGCTTTGTAAATAGTTCTAAGGTGTACAGATAATTTTTTTTTAATTATGCGCTCAAAATCTTCATCTTTGAGCGTTTCCATATGGTGATATTTTTTATAAAATTCCAGATTGATCAGCATATACGAAACTGTACCGACCAGGGTATTCGTTAACATTGGGATGTCAATATTTTTCTTAAACAGGCCTTTTTTCTGACCGAGGCGGATAAGTTCATTAATGTTTTCAGAATTCCTTGTTTTCATCTTCTCCACCATCTGAATTATGGAAGGATTCTGGTTGATTATTTGTTCACATAATAGAATCCGGTGAAAAGCTTTACGCTTTAAAAAATTGTCTATATATATATCTACCAGGCCATACATTTTCTGAAAGGGATCCAGACTATCGTCTTTTAATAACTTTTCTACATTTTCCAGAAGGTTCAGGCTTTTCCTTTCAAAAATCTCCTCCATTAGTTTTTCTTTTGAACCAAAATAGTAAGAGATCATAGCCGTATTTATACCGGCTGCTTCGGCAATATCCCGGACAGAAGTCCCATCAAAACCTTTCTGGGAAAATAACAGCTCCGCACTATCCAGTAATTGGGTCTGTTTTATTGACAAGGATGGTTTCATGCCGCAAAGTTAATTAAACGTTTGTTTAATTTTATCAATAACTGAAATATTTTTTTGAGTAATTCAGAACCACTTGTCATAATCCACACTTAATCAATTGATTTATTGCTATTTTCACGACTATTAAAAAAATGATATGAAACTGTTATTATCTGGTTTATTTATAATTGCATTGATATTTTCTTCCTGTCATCAGGCTGTTGATTCAAATATGTCCTCTAATCAGTCCGATCCTCTGGATATTGCTTCACAGGATAGTTCTGTTAAACCGCAATCCAATTTTTTTTTATTTGCAAATGGTACCTGGTTGAAAACTACCGAAATCCCTCCTTCTCAATCATCCTGGGGTGCGTTTTCAACTTTGCTTGATAGCTCCCTTAATCGATTAAACCGTATTCTGGATTCACTGGCCGGTATTTCAAATGCACCAAAGGGCTCTATAGCCCAGCAGACCGGCGACCTATATATAAGTGCTATGGATTCCACCGGAATTGAGAAAAAAGGGTATCTGCCGGTTAAACCAGAGCTGGATAGTATTTCTGCTATTAAAAGCAAGGCGGGGCTCTATCATGAAATTGCAAAAGAATACGCAATTAACCACGCTCCTTTCTTTTCATTTTATGTAAGTGCGGATGACAGAAACAGCCTCATTAATGTCGCTCATTTCGACCAGGGCGGACTTGGTTTACCAAGCAGGGATTATTATTTTAAAACTGATTCTTCCACCAAAAAAATCAGGGATGCTTATATCGCTTTTATAACAAAAACATTTTCATTGCTTGGCCAGTCACCTACGGATGCAGCCAAAACAGCCAAATCCGTTTTTGACCTGGAAACATCGATGGCTAAAGTTTCCAAAACACCCGTTGATCTGAGGGACCCGATTAAGAATTATCACAAAATAAATGTTGGTTCCAATCCGGATCTGAAGAAACTGGTGATCGTTTTTGGCGTTTCTGCCGACACGATACTTGTTGGACAGCCTGAATTTTATAAAGGATTAGGCAACCTGTTGAATAATACACCGCTCGAAACAATAAAAAACTATCTGTGCTTTCATGTGATGGACGATGACGCAGATTATTTGTCACATGATTTTGTTGACGCAAAATTTGCGTATAACAAATTACTAACGGGTCAGACGCAAATGAAAGAAAGATGGAAGCGAATGACAACCCTGGTTGACAGACAACTGGGAGATAACCTTGGACAGATCTATGTTCAGAAATATTTTACGGCAGCTGACAAGGAAAGAATCAACCAGCTCATAGATAATATTATTGCCACATATGCCGAAAGAATTCAGCAACTGGATTGGATGAGTGATTCTACCAAGCAGAAAGCAATTATTAAGCTACATGCAATTGTTAAAAAAATTGGATATCCAGATAAGTGGAAAGATTATTCTTCCATAGATATTACAAAGGACAATATCATTTCCAATCTTCGGGGTACTTCCCATTTTGAATATAACAGGTCCATCGCGAAAATAGGAAAGCCTGTCGACCGTTCCGAATGGCAGATGACACCTCCCACAATTAATGCATATTATGATCCTACACAGAATAACATAAATTTCCCTGCAGGCATTTTACAACCGCCCTTTTATTTTTCTTCCGGAGATGACGCCGTAAATTACGGAGGCATTGGTCTGGTGATCGGACATGAGATCACTCATGGATTTGACGACCAGGGCCGTCAATATGATGCTGATGGAAATCTGAAAGACTGGTGGTCGGCAGAAGATGCAAAGAGATTCAAACTACGCGCTCAAAATATCATCAACCAGTACAATGGCTATATCACGGCAGATACTTTTCATCTGAATGGTGAACTGACAGAAGGTGAAAATATTGCTGACAACGGCGGTCTCGCCATTGCATATGCTGCATTCAAAAAAACAGTACAGGGTAAGGGAAATGAGAAAATTGACGGATTCACATCCGATCAGCGCTTTTTCCTTTCACATGCCCAGGTCTGGAAAATAAAAACGAGGAAAGAAAGGCTTATCACGATGGCACTTACAAATCCGCATTCATCACCGATGTGGCGTGTAAACGGTCCGGTTTCAAATATGCCTGCATTTTATGAAGCTTTTCAAGTTCATCCCTCTGATCCCATGTATAGGCCAGATAGTTTACGTGTGAAAATCTGGTAACATTATGGTCATATAAAGAGGTTGGTCATCATACTAAAAATCAGTTAAAACCCTTGTCAGACAAGGGTTTTAACATTTCATTCAGTGGGTCGCCATGATAAAAAGTGACCCATATTGGATTTCCATCTCATGAAAACCTGACTATATTTGTTCTGGAATTAAAAATAAAAATTTCCATCCGGATCGATTCCAAGGTTGCTTTCCCGCGCATTGCACCACACCAAAATTCTCTGCCATTACCCCTGATGATTCTTGCCGTTAAGATTTTTGTCAAATTTTTTTTTCACTATTAAATCGTCACATTATGAAACCAGTATTCGCAAACTTTAATCTTAGGAAATCAGCCTCCGTCCTGGCAGCCGCAGCGTTATTAACGCTTGGTTCTGCAAAATTGCAGGCAGCACCGATCATTGAAAAAATAATTAATCCAGCCGACAAGCAGGTAACTGTCAAATTTGTCGGAGCCACTGAAAACAATCTGGTATTCCACCTGGAATTTGATAACAAATCAGGTGAAAAGTTTTATCTCATTATTAAAAATGATGCAGGTGAAATCGTTTATCAGAATGCCTACAATGACGTGCATTTTGAAAAGAATATCCGTTTACCAAAAGAAGATACAGAAATACGTCCAACATTTATAATCCGTACAGCTAATGAACAGATTGAAAAGAAATTTTCAATCGACCGTAAAGTATCGGAAGACTTTGTAGTAACTTCTTTGTAAGATATTTCTTTTCAATAAAAAAGCCCTGCTGTTGCGGGGCTTTTTTATTGGGTTATGGCTTATGGGTTTTGTGGGTTATGAGCTATGGGTTATGGATTAGTTTAAATATGTAATTATAATTTCATCCAGCAAACACCGTAATCCATAACCCATATCCCATATCCCATAACCCATAATCCATAATCCGGTCAATTATCAACATCTTTAATTGAAGGACGAATATCCGCAGGATCCCGGTGTTCATATTTCAAATGAAAATTCTTTAAATCCGGTTTGAATCTTCTTTCCCGATGCAGATCATATTGATAAATATCCTGTCCTATCCGATATAAAAATGGTAGTGCGACACTGTCATATTCGTATTTGTTATCGTTCAGTATGCCATCTTCATTTGCATACACTGTTGCAGATAGCATAAACTCAATATGATTTTTAAAATCCACGATATAAGCAACATCAGTTAAAAACCCATATGCCCATCCGACTTTATTAAATACACGGATGTTGCCGGGAATCTGGCGCCCTCCCTTCTGAAAATAAAATTTTACATAACTATCATAAAACTCCGACGTATCATATTTAGGAAAAGGTGTTTCGGATGGGTATTGCGAAAGATACCGGTATAAGAACAAATAATCGGCCGGTTTGAGCGCAAAACGTTTTGATTCCTGAACAGATAAAGGGAAAAGGGCTGTTTGCAGGATTTGCTGCAAGTCCTCCAGTGGAATTCTGTTATGACGTGTGAAATCCATGGGCTCCTGAATGAGACTGTCGCTTGTATTCAGATATGCTTTGCCGATTTTTACATCTGGTGAAAATTGAAAAGAGTCCTTATTATATGCAGGCGGTAGGAGATAAATTAAATTACCCTTAGCATCAAAGAATCGAATCTGATTTGTATGTCGGTTTTCTGATTCGGTCAATGGCATGAACTGGCGCACAATCCTGGTATCAGGAAATCCCATTGAATGTAATCGCCTGTTCAGTTCCTTCTGCCCTACAAATTCATACATGCGGTTATAAGCATCATTATCACTTATCAGAAAAGCTTTGCGGATAAATTGAGCAATTGATGGATATCCCGTTTCTGAACTACTGTCGCTATTTAATTCTTTTTGTCCGGAATAACTACTATCGTATTCCATCCTTGTGAATTTGTCAATGCCTTGTTTATGCAGGCGGTTCAGTTTCTCAAGCACAAGAAGGGCTAGCGGAAGTTTAACTGTGGAAGCCGGATAAAAATAAAAGTCCCTTCCTACATGAAAATAATAATTCCTAAACCTTGGCCTGTTACCGGCATCACGGTCAATCTGTGTATAAATAATCTGTATCCGATAATTATCCGGATGTTGAATCAGTTTCTGTAAAATGGAATCCTGGTCCGATAAGAGAATTTTTTCCAAAAAGGGATCCGTCTTAAACTGGCTTTTAACCAAACAGGAAAGTGTAAGCATCCAAATCAGATGAAGAATAAAAAATTTCATGCAAACGAAAATACTAAAGTTCAAATTGACCCTAAATCTGATTTAAGTGGATATTCAATTTCACTCATTATATCCATAAGGAAACATACAATTAACCCTGACTTAACCAACACTTAACAGGGTTACCGATTTGCATTTATACTTTTGTATGGTACCGAAATAACCTTATCATGAAAAACCTTTCCAGGGTTTTAAGCCGCAACCCTGCGTACTTTTCCGGTTATCTCCTTTTTGTTATTGTTCTAACAAGCTACTGTCTGTCCATCAATAAGCCGGATGGCTTCATGCTCATAAACAGATTTCATTTCAAAATGCTGGACTATTTTTTTATCCTGTTTACTAACCTTGGTAATGGGTTATTTGTGATTGGGCTGATGGTTTTTTTGTTTATCCGTAAAAAAATCGGCTGGACATTGCAAATAGGAATCTGTTTCCTGGTTTCGGGTCTGCTGGTACAGGTTCTAAAACACCTGATTCACAGCCCAAGGCCAAAATTGTATTTCGGACCCGGTGCAATCCATTGTATTCAGGGAATTACAGGAACCGGTTCAGGCAGTTTCCCCTCCGGACATACCGCAACAATTTTTGCTCTTACTACCCTTTTGTGTTTATACTTTCCAGATAGAAAATCTGGCACATTATTTATCCTGATTGCCGCTCTGACAGGTTTTTCCAGGATCTATCTCTCGCAACATTTTCCGATAGACGTACTGGCTGGTTCCTTTATAGGAGTTCTGGTTTCGGTGGTCGTATTCTTGCTCATTCCTATGAAATTTTTTGAAAAACGATTCCCGAATTCCAAATGGGAGCATCAATCGATTAAATTGCGCCATTAACATGTCTTGAATTTCAATAAAAAAATCTGGTTACTCATCGTATTTAGTTCCCTGCTCCGCATGCTTGTCGCATATTCACTGGAGCTGGGAAATGATGAAGTTTATTATCAAACCTACGCCCAGCACCTGCAATGGAATTATTTCGATCATCCGCCCATGGTGGCCCTGCTTATACGCTTATCTACTATAAATCTGTTTTTCCACAATGAATTCTTTATCCGGCTTGGTTCCATCCTTTGTGCCGCTGCCGGTACCTGGATGATTTTTATTATTGGCAGTCAAATTAGAAATGCCAGAACTGGATGGATATCAGCTATTCTATATAGTACCTCATTTTATACATCTGTCATTGCCGGCACATTCATATTGCCTGATTCTCCACAGGTACTCTTCTGGTTGCTTAGTATATATTTCATGGTACGAATACTTGAAAGTAAGCCTCCGGATAAATACCTGGCCGGCCATTTTATTCTTCTGGGCATTAGTGTGGGTGCTTGTATCATGAGTAAAGTGCATGGAGTTTTTCTATGGCTGGGTTTTGGAGGATATATAATTTTTCATCGCAGGGATCTTTTGAAGTCACCCATGCTTTGGATTTCCGGAGCTATCAGCCTGCTGATCATATATCCCCTATATCAATGGAATCTCGAAAATCATTTCATAACATACAATTATCATCAGGGAAGGATTAGTTTTTGGGGAATTAAACCGGACATGGATCACTTGCTGCAACAGGTTTTAGGTTCAGTTTTTTACAATAATCCGGTAAATTTTATACTCTACATCCTAACACTGGTCGCCATCGCTAAAGGGAAAATTAAAAGACTTCCGAAAGAATACACATTGTTTCTCTGGCTTAGTCTCCCTTTAATTACAGTGCTGTTATGGACCTCCCTTTTTAACGAAACCCTGCCTCACTGGTCGGGACCTGCCTATTTGTCTCTTATGTTGCTGGCGGCTTGCTGGCTGGATGAACAATCAAATATCCGGGTTAATGCTAGATGGCTTAAACCTGCCGTATGGGTTTATATTGGGGTCGTGCTACTGGGAGTGCTCAGCATACGGTTATTGCCGTTCCGTATCGGGAGTAGCCAGGTCAAAATAATGGGTAAAGGAGATATAAGTCTGGACATGAATGGCTGGCACCAATTCGCTTTACGATTCGATTCAGTGTATCAGGCAGATATAGCTTTTGGAAGAATGAAAAGCAACGCTATCATTGTTTCCGATTACTGGTTTCCAGCCGCACATTTGGATCATTATTATGGAATGCCCTTTCACCACAACCTCCTGGCTTTTGGACCGATTCGGGATATTCATCATTTTGCATGGCTCAATCAGCGGCGGCCAAGATTAGCCAGGGGCTCGGATGCTTATTTTATTTATGCAACCAATTATTACGGACCGCCACGCGCTGCCATTAAAAATGATTTTGAAAGGGTAGATGATTCACTGCTTATCCCGCAATGGAGGAATGGAAAGCCGGTACGGTATTTCGTAGTTTACAGGATGCACAATTTCAGGGGAGACAGCCTGGATTATCTGATTCCGGGAATCCACTAATATGCTCCCGTTATTTTACTATACGGAAATTTCCCCTATAGGATTTCAGAAAAAAAGCTCTTGGTTCCTGAAGGAATAAACTAGATTTGGGTCTTATTAGACCACCATGAAACTTTTTGTTGCGGGACTCCCTTATGATTTTGACGATACCGATTTAAAGGAAATGTTTGAACTCTACGGTGAAGTAGTTTCAGCCAAAGTTGCCATAGACCGAGAAACACGCAAAAGCAGGGGCTTTGGATTTTTAGAAATGAGCGCTGCCCTGGAAGCAAAGGAAGCGATAGATGCTTTAAACGGAGCCAGACTACGTGGAGGTAAGGAACTCGTTGTCCGCGAAGCTGAAGAGAAGCCAAGGGATAGTAACAGCGGTGGTGGCTACCGGCCAAGAAGATAATCCTAGTTATTCAGCCTTACAAATCCTCCATCAATCGGATAGTCAGTTCCCGTTACGAACGAGGCTTCATCTGAACAAAGATATAATGCCAGTGCTGCAATCTCTTCGG
Organism: Puia sp.; assembly: GCA_035937535.1. Classification (GTDB taxonomy): domain Bacteria; phylum Bacteroidota; class Bacteroidia; order Chitinophagales; family Chitinophagaceae; genus Puia. The sequence continues at coordinate 80,293 of DASZHV010000002.1, forward strand.
GTTCGGCCATTCGGCCAATGGGTTGGGATGCAGATAATTTCATAAACATTTCTTCCTCCAGACCTGGATAATTTTTTGCAATAAAACCATCTACAAATGGTGTATGTACACGCGCCGGAGAAATAGAATTGCACCGGATATTATATTTGATATAATCTTTTGCGATAGAAATTGTCATGGCTGCAACGGCTCCCTTTGTCATGCTATATGCAAATCGGTCTGGCAAACCAACAAGAGCCGCTATAGATGCCATGTTTAAAATCGATCCACCCCTTGCTTTCATATGGGGAATGCAGGCTTTTACCATATGATATACACCTTTTACATTTACTGAAAATAATTTTTCAAAATCTGCAACCGATGTGTTCTCTGCATTTCCGATATGTGCGATTCCTGCGTTATTCACCAGTATATCCGGAATTTGTTTACTGACAATCTTCTGAACCACATTTTGAACAGATGATTCCTGATCTACCGCACAGTGAAAAAATTCAACGATACCAGATTCTTTCCTTATTTGTTCAACAGTTTCCCGCGAACCCATTTCATCAATATCGAGAAGGTAAACACTGGCTCCCTGTTTTGCGAACATCATGCAGATCGCTTTGCCGATACCACTGCCTCCTCCTGTGATAATAGCTGATTTATCTTTTAAACTATACATATCTGAAGCTATTCTATTTTGCCGGCCCTTTTGTATCTTGTCCTTCATGCAAGCGATTCCTGCAATTGAAAAAATCTATAACGTGAACATGAAAATACGGAATAAAGCAGCAGGGAAAAATAACCAGCCAGAACACATCCCCGCTAATAGCTGAAAAAGGGTATTGTTCCGTAAATTTGCATTCCATTTTTTCCCATGACGCAAAAGCTGAAAGATCTCTCTGCCCGGCTCGAAGGTGAATTTTATGTTGACGAAACAACGAGGATTCTGTATGCAACAGATGCCTCTGCTTACCGGGAACTACCCCTTGCCGTTGCGGTACCTAAATCAAAAGAAGACCTGGTGAAGCTTATAAGATTTGCAAGGGAAAATCAGACTTCCTTAATACCAAGAACTGCCGGCACTTCATTGGCTGGTCAGGTTGTAGGTAAAGGAATTGTTGTTGATGTTTCTAAAAATTTTACAAAAATTATTGAATTTAATATTGAAGAAGCCTGGGTGCGGGTGCAGCCAGGTGTGATCCGTGATGAACTGAATCTTTTTTTAAAACCATATGGTTTACTTTTCGGCCCTGAAACTTCAACGGCAAACAGGGCGATGATCGGCGGAATGGTAGGCAATAATTCATGTGGTTCCAATTCGGTAGTTTACGGCAGCACGCGGGATCATTTAATGGAAATAAAGGCTTTGTTAAGTGATGAAAGTGAAGTCTTATTTCATCCGATGAGCCTGGAAGAATTTCATAATAAATGTGAAGGTGAAAACCTGGAATCTTCCATTTACAAAACAACCCGAAGCCTGCTTGGCAATTATGATAACCAGCTAGGTATCAGAAAAGAATTTCCAAGGAAATCCGTTGAAAGAAGAAATACCGGTTATGCACTGGATATATTATTGGATTCTGCACCCTTTACTGCCGGAGGACCCGATTTCAATTTTTGTAAACTGATCGCAGGTTCAGAAGGAACGCTGGCTTTTATTACAGAAATAAAATTACACCTGGTTCCTTTGCCACCCATAGAAACCGGACTATTATGCGTTCATTTCAATAGTATAGATGAAGCCCTGCGGGCTAACCTGGTTGCGCTCAAATACAAGCCAAGCGCAAGTGAACTAATCGATCATTATATTCTGGAATGCACAAAGGATAATATAGAACAAAGTAAAAACAGGTTTTTTGTACAAGGCGATCCCGGTGCAATTCTCGTTATTGAATTTAAAAGAAACAACCGGTCAGAGATTGAAAATATCGTAGGACCTTTAACTGAAGATTTGAAAGTTGCGGGCCTGGGTTATCATTTCCCTCTTCTATTTGGGGAGGATACAAATAAAATATGGTCTCTGCGAAAAGCAGGATTAGGGCTACTCGGTAATATGCCGGGAGATTCCAAACCGGTGCCGGTAGTGGAAGATACAGCTGTTGATGTCCATGACCTTCCTGCTTATATTAATGATTTTAACAAACTGCTTACTAAGTATGGTTTGCATTCTGTTCATTATGCCCATGCCGGCTCAGGTGAAATTCACCTCCGTCCCATCATCAATCTAAAGACAGAAGAAGGGAACCGAATGTTCCGGACTATCGCAATTGAAATTGCCGGACTGGTAAAAAAATATAATGGTTCACTAAGTGGTGAACACGGAGACGGGAGACTGCGAGGGGAGTTTATCAAAAAGATGGTTGGAGAACATAACTACGAACTTTTTAAAATCATTAAAAAAAGCTGGGATCCTCAAAGCATATTCAACCCGAATAAAATTGTTGATACTCCGCCTATGAATACCATGCTCCGGTATACACCTGGGCAAGCAACTCCTGTTTTCAATACTATTTTCCGTTATTATAACCAGGACATTTTACAACATGCAGAACAATGTAATGGATCAGGAGATTGCAGAAAAACAAAATTATCGGGTGGGACCATGTGCCCATCATTCATGGCAACAAAAAATGAAAAAGATACAACGCGTGCAAGGGCCAATATTTTGAGAGAATTTCTGACAAATTCAGAAAAGCTCAATCGCTTTGATCATAAAGAAATTTATGAGGTGATGGATCTTTGTCTGAGTTGTAAGGGATGCAAGTCTGAATGTCCCTCCAATGTGGATGTGGCCAAACTAAAAGCAGAGTTTCTTCAGCAATACCACGATGTACATGGAGTGCCCTTTCGTTCCAGGCTGATTGCAAATTTCAACAGGACACAACAGATCGGATCCGTATTACCTGGTCTTTATAATTTCTTAACGGGTAATGCCATTACAAGCCGGATTATTAAAGGTATTTCCGGGTTTGCCGTGGCCCGTTCCCTTCCCACCCTTTCGAAGCAAAGTCTGCAGAAATGGTATAATAAAAATTCAAAAGGAAAAAGTAAAAAGGAAAAAAGAATGGTTTACTTATTCTGTGATGAATTCACCAATTACAATGATACTGAAACAGGCATCAAAGCTATTCTCCTTCTTGAAAAACTGGGATACGAAGTTGTCATTCCAAATCATGAAGAAAGCGGCCGGGCATGGTTGTCTAAAGGGCTACTAAGGGATGCAAAGATAATTGCAAATAAAAATATTTCTCTTTTAAAAGGTCTGGTGAATAAAGAAAATCCTCTTCTTGGCATTGAACCCAGTGCGATTCTTACTTTCCGGGATGAATATGTGGACCTGGCCGATGATGAACAATTTGTTGCGGCCAAAGAACTATCAAAGAATGTATTTCAGATTGATGAATTTATCGCAGCAGAAATAAAACAGGGAAAACTGGATAAAAACTTATTTACAAAAGAAGCCCGCCTAATTAAACTTCATGGTCATTGTCAGCAGAAAGCATTGTCTTCCGTTTCGCACACTGTTACCATGCTCTCATTCCCCGAGAATTACAGGGTCGAAACCATTCCTTCCGGCTGTTGCGGAATGGCCGGCTCTTTTGGATATGAAAAAGAACATTATTCCCTCTCGATGCAAATAGGAGAACTGGTATTGTTACCCGCAGTCCGTCAACAACCCGATGAGGTAATTATTGCTGCACCTGGCACAAGCTGTCGTCACCAGATAAAAGATGGCTGTGGTAAAAAAGCGTTGCATCCGGTTGAAATTCTTTATGATGCCCTTTTAAAAGCTTAAAGGTCAAAGCTTAAAGCCTAAAACTTTATTGATCTCTTAGGATCATTCGAAAAAATGGTGGATTAATACCTGTAAAGCAAAGGTGGATGCTAAAATATATTTTAACTTACTTATCTTTTTACTTTAGGCTTTAGGCTTTAGGCTTTAGGCTTTAGGCTTTAGGCTTTAGGCTTTAGGCTTTAGGCTTTAGGCTTTAGGCTTTTTTACTTTTTACTTTTTACTTTTTACTTTTCAATATGAACACAAGAAGGGAATTCATTCAGAAAATCAGCGGCTCCGCAATCGCCCTTTCCGTTTTACCAGGTTACCTGCCGGCTGCTTGTACGACTTTACCTGATGAAGTATACAACGGACCAGTACTAAAGGTCGCTATCCTGGGTCTCGGCAATTATGCAAACCGGGTAGCCGATGCAATGTTATCCTGCAAAAAGGCCAAACTTACCGGGGTGATTAGTGGAACGCCTTCCAAAATCAAAATCTGGCAGTCCAAATTCAATATTCCCGAAAAAAATTGTTACAACTATGAAAATTTCGATGCTATAAAAGATAACCCCGATATTGATGCGGTCTATGTAATCACACCAAATGCTCTCCATTCTGAGGAAGTGATCCGTGTTGCCAGGGCCGGCAAACAGGCGATTTGCGAAAAACCGATGGCTGTAAGTGTTAAAGAAGGTGAGGAAATGATTGAAGCCTGCAAAAAGGCAAATGTAAAATTATTGGTTGGTTACCGGATGCATTTTGAACCTCATACGCTGGAAATCATCCGATTGAGGAATGCCGGTGAATTTGGAAAAATTGCTTTTTTCCAGGGCCTGTCTGGTTTTATTATTGGCGATCCGAATCAATGGCGACTGAATCCAAAACTTTCCGGTGGTGGCTCGATGATGGATATCGGCATTTATTCGGTTAATGGTTCCCGTTATATGACCGGAGAAGATCCCATTTGGGTAAATGCGGTGGAAACTAAAAACGATCCGGTTAAATTTGTCCAGGGAATTGACGAGACCATTCAATTCCAGCTGGGATTTCCAAACGGAGCCGTTGCATCCTGTCTTTCTACTTACTCCATGAACTGGCTGGACCGGTTTTTTCTGGATGGTTCAGAAGGGTTTGCAGAATTGTATCCCGCTACAGGTTATGATCCCACGCAGGGACTTACCCATAAAGGCCCTTTGAATTTCCCTTTTATACCACATCAAACGATACAGATGGATGAAATGGCTGCTATCATACTTGAAGGGAAGAAACCCATTTTACCTGTGGATGGAGAAGAAGCACTTAAGGATTTAAAAATCATAGAAGCGATTTATAAAGCCGCTCAAACCGGCAAGACGGTCAATTTAAAATTATAAACCGTTCAGGAAGCAAGACACCATTCCGCCGTTTGCCGGATTCCATCCTCATAACTTGTCGGTTTGAATTGGAATGCCTTTTCAAATTTAGAGGAATCAAATTCGTAAGGGAATTCAAATTGATAGAGCATTTCCTTCATTTCTTTCATGATGGGAACAAATAAGCCGACAATAGTTAATAACCATTTTGGTAAAACCTGAACCTTCGCCTTAGCATTCAAATATTTTGCTGAAACAGATACAAATTCATTGCTGGTCAGGCCAGGTAACGAACTGGGTAAATGCCAGGTCTGTCCATAGGCAGATTCGGTAGTTGCCAGTATATATAATGCTTTGGCAGCATCGGGAGTATAAGTATAAGTGTGAGTCTGATTTGCCCTAACGAAACATTGTCCCGCTTTTCCCTTTTTCAACCTGTCGAAAATCATAATATATGACGCACTCGTAGTCGTTGCACGCGGACCATAAAAATCAGCCGCTTTTGCAATTATAGCCTTGAGGCTGCCCGATTTCATTTCGCTGAGCAGCATTTCATCTATCTCTGCCCGTACTTTTCCTTTTTCACTGCAGGGATTATATGGTGTCGTTTCTGTCATCTTTCCGATTACTTTTCCGTACATATATACATTATCAAAAAAAATCAGTTTCGCGCCGGAAGCTTTACAGGCATCGATGGTATTTCTCATTATAACCGGCCAGCTGCTTCTCCATACTTTAATACTATATTGCAATCCCACCAATAAATAAACAATATCTGATCCTTTCACTGCCTGAAAAACCTGTTCCCTGTTTAACACATCCGCCTGGACTATTTCTGCATCCCCTACGGGTTTTGGATTCCTTGAAACCAAACGTATATTCTGTTCATTTAATTGAAGAATAGGGATCAGTTCTGAAGCAATAGTTCCGTTTGCTCCCAGGATAGTATGAAGAGCCATAAAATTATTTACTACAAATTTAAAGTTATATTCAATGTTTTGACTCCTGATATACTAATTCAAATAAAATAACTTACACATATTGAAGCTCCGATTGAATTTCATTATTACCGATTGTAAAGGAAAGATGAGGAGATAATCTTATGGTCGGTATATTTATTCCTGATGAAGTAGTATTGTAGTAGGACCCTTTTCAATTTTGCATCCTATCTTTACAAATATTATTCATCCGGATAATTTAAATCCATTCATGCCGAACAGACGCGTTGCCATTCAACAATTACTCATGATCTGGGCCGGAGTCGCTCTCCTTCCCTCCTGTTTACAGAACGAAAAGAAAGTATCGATTCCGCTTAAACTCATTAATATCCTTCCGGAGGACGAAAACATGCTGGCTGAACTGGCTGAAATCATTCTCCCAAAAACAGATACACCAGGAGCCAAAGACCTCTCAGCCCATCTGTTTGCATTGAAAATGGTCGACGATTGTTATTCAAAAGCAAACCAGGAAAAATATTTGGAGGGAATGAAAGCGTTTGAATCTTTCATAACGAAAAAAACCGGTAAATCATTTACGGAGCTAAGTCTTTCTGAAAGGCAGTCCATCGTAGCCGAACTGGATATGCAAAAACCTTCAGGCGATGCCCTCTCATTTTTCTATCATTCAACCAAGAGATTAACCGTTCAGGCTTATACAACCTGTGAATATTATATGACAAAAATCCGTGGATATAAAATGATCCCTGGAAATTTCCAGGGTTGTATTCCATTAAAAACTGCATAATCTTAATCTAACGATATGGGCAATCTGAACGATGGCGTGAAAAGCAGGACCTATGATGCGATTGTGATCGGATCCGGTATGAGCGGTGGATGGGCAGCAAAAGAATTATGCGAAAAGGGATTGAAAACCCTTGTGCTTGAGAGAGGACGGGATGTTGTTCATCTTAAAGATTATCCCACTACCAATATGTTGCCCTGGGAGTTTGAACACCGGGGTCAGGTTCCGGAAGCTATTCAGGAAGCCAACCCTGTGGTTAGCCGGTGTTATGCATTCAGGGAAGACGCTATGCAATTCTTTGTAAAGGATACAGAACATCCTTATGTTCAGGATAAACCGTTTGACTGGATCCGGGGTTACCAGGTAGGCGGCAAGTCCCTGTTATGGGCGCGGCAGACACAACGCTGGAGCGATTTTGATTATGAAGGACCTGCGCGGGATGGTTTTTCGGTTGACTGGCCTATACGTTACAAGGACATTGCACCCTGGTACAGTTATGTTGAAAAATTTGCAGGTATATCGGGAAATAAAGACGGGCTTGCTGTATTGCCTGACGGTGAATTCTTACCCCCATTGGAATTAAGTTGTGTAGAAAATTACTTCAAAGATTTTATTTCAAAAAACTATAAAGACCGACATGTGATCTATGCGCGCTGCGCGCATTTGACAGAACCCAAACAGATACATTTGGACCAGGGCCGCGGACAATGCCAGAACAGGAATCTTTGCCAGCGTGGATGTCCGTTTGGTGGATATTTCGCTGCAAATTCAACTACAATTCCCTGGGCTTTGAAAACAGGTAATATGACTCTTCGTCCTTTTTCAGTTGTGCATTCAATAATTTATGACGAAAAAAAGGGAAAGGCTTCCGGCGTAAGAGTCGTTGATGCTCATAGTAAGGAAGTGATAGATTATTACGCCAGAATAATTTTTGTGAATGCTGCAGCAATAAATACCAACCTCATACTTTTAAATTCAAAATCGAATCGCTTCCCTAATGGTCTTGGTAATGACGGAGGGATCCTTGGAAAATATTTTGCATTTCATAACTACAGGGGGCATATTTCGGCAGAATACGAAGGATTTATGGATAGGACTACGGCAGGCGGAAGACCTACGAGTGCATATATTCCTCGTTTCCGGAATGTTCACAAACAGGAGACAGATTTTCTCCGCGGTTACGCCACCGGATTTTTTTCAGGCAGGTTTAGCTTTCCCAAAGCGGATGGATTTGGTACAACTTTAAAAGATAACCTGGCTAGGAAGGATCCTGGTCCCTGGCGTGTGGGTTCTCATATGATGGGTGAAACCATTCCTAAAGAATCGAATTTCTTAAGCCTCGACCAGCATAAAACAGATGAATGGGGAGTGCCCCTCATTAAGTTCTCAGTGGATTATGACGAGAATGATAACAAGATGGTCAAAGATTTCTCCGATCAGTTAACAGAGATGTACACTAAAGCCGGATTTACGAATATCAAAACAGATGACAGTCATCAGGCTCCGGGACTGGATATTCATGAAATGGGAGGTGCACGCATGGGAAAGGATCCGAAAACTTCCATTCTGAATAAATGGAACCAGATGCATGCTTGTGAAAATGTTTTCGTCACGGACGGTGCCTGCATGACTTCGACTTCAACGCAGAATCCTTCGCTGACTTATATGGCCCTTACTGCACGTGCATGTGATTATGCAGTTTCCCAAATGAAGAAAAACGAAATTTAAAAGGCTAAAGCTTAAGGCGCTAAATTGCGTAACTTGTAAAAAAAGTTACATCGATCCATCATCTATATTTAACCCTTATGTCCAAATTAAAGATTTCCATTTCAACGTTTATACTAGCCATCATATTCTGTTCATGCTCCAACTCGTCCATGCGCATTATGGCGACCTGGGTAAATAAGGAAGACAAGCCGGTTCCTCAACCTGGCAGGCACAAGATTTTTATTTTCGTTATGACACAGAATTATGATGTTCAGGTGAATCTGGAAAATGACCTGGCGGATGCCGCTCAGTCAAAAGGAATCAGAACGGTTAAGAGTATTGATGCATTTGGGCCCATTCTTACTTTGGATAAATTACCAAAAAATGATGTATTGTTAAAAGCCATACGTGACCTTGGTTGTGACGGTATTTTTACTGTTGCGCTGGTTGACCAGGAATCAAAAACCCACTATGTACAGAGTAGTTCATCAGGAGCATTTGTCCCCTATGCTGGTTATGGATATTATTATAGCGGATACTATGCGTACAGCCCTTCTTTCTATTCACCCGGATATTACACAACGGATAAAACTTATTTTATAGAAAGCAACCTGTTTAATGCCGTTACTGAAAAAATGCTGATATCCATGCAGTCCAAAGTAGTGAATCCGCCGACAGCCATTAAAGCCAGCAAGCAATACACTCAAATGCTGGTGACCGAACTGCAGGCTCAGGGATTTATGAAAGACTAAAAATCATTTCTTAAAAATCATCGGGATATGAATTTCCAATTTGCAGCCAATACCAGGCTTGGTTTCAAAACCTACAGTACCATTGAATGATTCCACCCGGTTGATAATATTGACTATACCAACGCCGCTTTTCTTCATACCGACCTCGAATCCAATGCCGTTGTCATTGATCAGTACATGAATCTGACCATCAGCGGTAAACATTTTTATTTGAACACGGGAAGCAGAAGCGTGTTTATAAACATTATTCAGTTGCTCCTGGATTACTCTGTAAATATTGAGTTTTAAGTCATCCAAAAGCTCTGTTTGATCAGGCAAATCATATTCAAAAGTTATCTTGAATCCTATGCCTTCTTCCATAATTTTGATCAGCGATTGAATCTGTTCCTTCAAATCAAATCCTTTCAGAGGAGTTACGTGCTTTCTGCCGAGGATGCGTATTTCAAGAATGGTAGCGTCGATTAGCCGTATGGATTTATCAACAAATTCTTTTTTCCCGGCAGGTGTTAATCTCGCAGTACTCAATACCATTCTTGCACTCGCCAGGAGCTGATTCGCATTGTCATGCAGTTCCCTGCCAATTATATTGCGTTCCCTTTCCTGGGCCTTGATTACCGCACGTGTTATTTTTCTCTGCTCCTGTATCTGCAGTTCAAGCCTTTCCTTTTCCATCTCTCTTTGAAGTCTGCGGATCTCTGTTACATCCCTCACAATTGCCATAACACTGTCCTCACCAAATTTCTTCACATTTGCTTCCGTTTCAACAATGGTCCCATTTTTACGAATCATAATCCTCTCACTCATAAAATGCTTTCCTTTCATCACTAAATCATTCCTGATAGGTTTTTCTATAAGTTGTTTCGGACAAACAAGGGAATTGATATTCATTTTGAGCAACTCCTTTTTCGTATATCCGAATAATTTACAGAAACTACCATTTACATCAGTAAAATTTCCATCGTAATCGGTCACAAGAATCGGATCCGAAGCCTGCTCAAAAAGTGATCGGTATTTCTTATCATTTTCCCTAATCTCATGCAGCGCTTTTTCTCTTGCCGAAAGATCCGTTCCTGCTCCGAGAAGGCAAAGCTTTCCCTCATAAGTAACTGAAATGCCATTGAGATGGAAGAGCAATCTCGCGCCATTTCTAGCAACTATTTCCATTTCAATTTCATTATACCCTTCCTTAAAAACCTTCCTCGTGGCAGCTATCATTTGCTCATGATCCTGTTTATCAAAAAAATCCAGGGGATGCATTTTTTCAATCTCTTCCCCACTGTATCCGGAAACTTTTTCGAAATTCTTATTCCATCGAAGATATTTACCCTTTTGATCCGTCAGGTAAAAAATTCCAGGCAGACAATTTATAATTAAATCAGAAAGTTCCCTTTCTTTGATAAGCCGGTCCTTTAAGGAAAGTTTACTAATCCCTTTAAGTACAGGAATTTTATTGAGGGGATTCTCCGGACCGGGGTCGGGTCTTTTATTCATTGCTTGCATTTAGATAATAAATTTTCAATCACGCAGTTCGCTGCTTACATCAATTCGTTAAAATCCCTGATAATCCATTAAAATGTCAGTTTGACGTATAAATGGAATCTTTTTTATTTCGGGGTGCAAAATTAATTTATTTTCTCATAAAATATATATAAAACTTGATTAATATTAACTTTTATGTGCTTCAAATGTTGGTATTTACGATTCGAGCATTTAACAGGTTGATTTCGAACACCGTTCTATTTTAGAAAGCGATCAAATAAATATGGAAAGTGGTAATATCTGCTCCCTGGCGGTAATATTCCCGGAAGGTTCTGAATACCTTCAATGAAAATTTTCTTTGTTTTTAAAATATAAATTCTGCTGGTCCGTCTACCTCTTTATATTATGTGGCAGGCAGAAACGATACAATTCCCGATGACCGGCTCAAATTCAAATTCCATATCGGCCGTTGTGAAGGCCTATAGCAGACGCTTGTTGGGATTTATCCGCAAACGGGTAACAAATGAGGCTGATGCGGAAGACATTCTGCAGGATGTCTTTTACCAGCTTTTAGGCAATAAGGAACCCATCGATCAGATCACTGCCTGGCTTTTTACTGTTGCGAGGAATAAAATCATCGACCGCAAACGGAAAAAAAAGCCATTGGCGCTGGATGGCCTTTTTTCCGAAACGGATGACGGAGAAATGAGTGACTGGATGGATCTTATCATGGATGATTCTTCCAATCCGGAAACCATTTATTTGAGAAACCTATTCCAGGAAACACTGAAAGAATCATTGGACGAATTACCTGAAGAACAAAAACAGGCATTTGTTCTGAATGAAATGGAAGGAATTTCGTTCAAACAAATATCTGAAGAAACGGGTATTCCGGTAAATACTTTGATTTCGAGAAAACGATACGCAGTGCTTCATCTGCGTATGAAACTTACAGACCTGCACAAGGCATTAAAAAACTATTAAAATAAAACACAATGAGACGCTCCAGATTTCCCCGATTTATTCTTTTTCTATTATTTGTTTTTGCTTTCCTTGTTCCGCTTAGTTTCATCATTATGGCGCTTTGGAATAATATCCTGGTTGTCGTGGTGCATGTATCAGTAATAAATTTCTGGCAGGCACTGGGACTTTTTGCCTTATCCAGGATTTTATTTGGCGGATTTCCAGGTAAGCCCGGTTGGGCTGGTCATGGCCACCGCAGGCGAGAAATGGAAGAAATGAGAAATAAATGGTTTAATTTATCTCCGGAAGAAAGGAAAGATTTTAAACAGAATTGGAAAAGCCGTTGCGGGGGTGAACAAACGGCCGCTTCAACTGAAACTGCCAGCACTGATTAATTTGGAAACCTGGTATTCCCAATCGATTAAGGAAAAAATGACTTTACTTGACTATCTTGAGGGGCCGCAAGGCCCTTTTTTATTTCGATTCACTGATTCTAAGTGAACAGGTCAACGATGGTGTTTAAAAAACGAATTAATATACTTGCCCTGCTTAGCAAAGCCTTTAAAGGATTCAGAAATAATGATCCATTGAGAATGGCGGGGGCTACAGCATTTTTCACCACTTTTGCGTTGCCTGCCGTTCTGATAATACTCATACAGATTTTTGGGCTCTTTCTTAGCCCCAGGTTTGTTACCAGGCAGATATTCCATAATCTCGCAGAAATCGTAGGCAGGAACACAGCAGGAGAATTACATAAAACATTATTTAATGTCCATAACCTGTTCAGAAACTGGTATGAGGCTGTGCTGGGTTTTCTTTTTTTGATATTTGTAGCCACCACCCTTCTCAAAGTGATAAAAGATTCCTTAAATCAGATATGGAATATCAGGAGGATAAGCAATGCAGGCATTAAAATCAGCCTGCTGAACCGGGCGAAAGCAATTTTGGTGATTATGATTGCAGGCATAATGTTTTTGGTTGTTTTACTTGCAGAAGGAGGTTTGGATTTAATCCAAAAAAATTCGAATGAATTATCTCCTGGTTCACAAGTCCTGGTAAAAACGGTCATCAGACAACTAATTTCACTTATTCTGGTTTCCGCATGGTTTTTCTTACTGTTCAAATTGTTGCCGGATGGAAGACCTTCCTTAAAAACAGTTATTGCCGGTGCTTGTTTTACCGGTCTGTTATTCACTTTTGGGAAATTATTACTTAAATGGTTATTATCCTATAGCAATATGCAAACGGTCTATGGAGCATCCACCTCGTACATGCTGCTCCTGCTATTTGTATTCTATTCTTCTTTTATTTTTTATTTCGGTGCCAGCTTCACTAAGGTCTGGGCCGAATTTCATAATCAACCCATTAAGCCGTCAAAAAATGCCGAGTGCTATGATTGGCATCGGGTTACTATTTAACTAAGAAACCTTTATTTCGGCTTGAATTCCATTTTTACTCCAATGCCCTTGCCCGCTTTCTTTTGCTCCGGGGTTTGATAAATTGTCTTTGTCATGGTCCCCAGGAATTTCCCGCCATATTTCAGATAACTGATGGAATCTGATTTTTTGATAATGGTCGCTTTATCGATATCAGCCTGTGTTGGAATTCTGTCCAGGTATTGTGTTAAATACTTTTTTGCCATATGGTGATCCACATTGGTTTTTTCAATCTGACCCATTGGGATTTCTTTCTCAGGAAATATTTTTGATACAGAGATCCTTGAGGATGTTTTCCGTTTGGCGGGCACTTTTGGCTCTGCTTCTTTTGCCTGTCCAGGATTTGATTCACCAGCCTGAACTGCTGCTTTTGATTTTTGTGCCACTGTTAATATGTTTAGGTTCCAGGTAAATATACGCATAATAAAAAGGACGGGTAATTGTTAATGGTTAATGGTCAATTGTTAATGGGATTTTGGTAAATTGTTGTTCAAACTATATTCACCATACTTCATTGACAATTAACCATTAACCATTGACTATTTATGAAACTGATCAGGTGGAAGAAAGGAGGCAAAACCTTCCCTGGAATAATCCTGGATGAGCATTATTATGATGCTTCTGCCTTTGGAGAAGACTACGATGAAGAATTTTTTGAATCAGGCGGGCTATCACGCTTAAGAGCATTTCTTGATAAAAATAAGGGGGATTTAATAAAACTGGCAGAACCGGTAAACCTTGCCAGTCCTATAGCCAGGCCATCCAAAATTGTCTGTATTGGCCTGAATTACGCGGATCACGCAAAGGAAACAAATGCCCAGCCACCTGTGGAACCTGTTATCTTTCTGAAATCAACCACAGCCCTGAGTGGTCCCTTTGATCCGATCATCATTCCTAAGAATTCAAGGAAAACGGACTGGGAAGTTGAACTGGCCATCGTAATGGCAAGGAAAGCTTCTTATGTTCAGGAGTCAGAGGCACTGGACTATATCGCGGGTTTTTGTTTGCACAATGATGTAAGCGAAAGAGAATTCCAGATGGAAAGAAGTGGAACCTGGGATAAAGGAAAAGGATGCGATAGTTTTGCTCCGCTGGGTCCTTTCCTTGCTACTCCGGACGAAATGCAGGATATTAATCAACTCCGGCTCTGGCTGAAGTTAAACGGAAAAACAATGCAAAGCGGAACAACTGCCAACCTGATTTTTAAAATCCCCTTCCTGATTTCTTATATCAGCCAGTTTATGACGCTTCTTCCTGGTGACCTGATTTCAACCGGAACTCCGGCTGGTGTCGGACTTGGAATGAATCCACCTCTTTATCTTACTCCCGGAGACGTTGTTGAATTAGGTATTGACGGACTTGGAGTTTCCCGCCAGAAACTGGTCCGTTACGGTGAACTTTACTAACTCTTCAAATGAAACCGGGGAATATTCCTCCTTTTCCGGCCAGTTACATGATTTATCATACAACCCACACAATATGGCATTTCTTATATAAGTGATGGTTTAATTTACGATTGTATTCAGGACGCAGGAATTGAATGCCATTACCATTAAACCTTACTTATGAAATTGCAGGAATGCATGACTGGCTTTTATTATGTTTAACTTAGAAAAAATGTAGCCTGTTAATGATTGCCGACCCCACGAATATTTGTTTTAAAAAAATTGTCGTAAGAATTTTTATTACCCCTAACCTCCGACCAGTCCGTGCCCTTTTTTTCCTTTTTCTTTTTTTCGGAACAACACGACCCGTTTTTGCTCAGGCATACAATGTTGACAGCCTTGTCAAATGGGTTGAAATGCATCCGAAAAACGATTCGACAAGAATACATATGATGCACCGGATCAGCTATTTACTTAGCGAAACGGACGTCAATAAATCTTTTGCCTATTATGAACGGGTTTCGAAACTGAGCGACTCCCTAAATTTCACCTTTGGCAGGGCACTTGCCAGTATTAACCTTGGAATCCTTCTTTCTTCCGCTGGAAATTTTGAATCGAGCACCAAAGCCTTCTTTAAAGCTGTAGACCTTGCAAAATCTTGCGGAGCACGCCGGGTGGAAGCCGTCGCATTGAATAATATAGGAGAAAATTTTGCTTCGCTGAAAGACTATGACAAATGCCGTCAATATGCCCTTCAGGCCATAGAAATTAATTCTGCGATCAAAGCCTGGCGTGGCGTTGCGCTCAATTACGAATTATTGAATCGTTGTGATCTGGAGCAGGGTAATTATGACGAAGCAAAGATGAACCTCGACGCAGGCATGCCGTATGCAATTCAAACTAATGAGAACTATGTATTATCCCAGTTTTACGTGGGTTACGGGAAAATCTATGCGATACATAACCGGAATGATTCAGCTAATTATTACTTTAATAAAGCCGTCAGTTCAGCAAGGGAGTCGGGCGACAAAAGGAATGAATTCCAGGCATATCTCGCGGAGGCCAGGTACATGAACCATATTCCGGCCAGAGAAAAAACTTCCCTGCTCACCAAGGCTCTACAACTGGCTGAACAAACCCATTTTGCGGAAGGAAGAGCTAAAGCCGCGGAACAACTTTCTTCCGTTTATGATGAATTAAGAAATAAGGATTCCTCGATGTTCTTTTACAGAATGTACCGCACAGTCAGGGATTCACTTTTCTCGGAAAATAACCGCCGAAATGTTATCGTAAACGAATCCGAATGGACCATCAAGAAAAAAGAGCTTGAAAATAATTCGCTTAAGGAACTTACAGCTGCTCAGAAAAGACAAATTGCATTTAAAGATATCCTGCTATTCCTGACAGGGATCGGGTTCATGCTTGGAATCTTTATTGTATTCCTCCTTTACAAATCCTTCCAGGCAAAAAAATTAAAGGATGAATCCCAGTATAAACAAAAAATTGCTGAAACAGAAATGCAGGCATTACAGGCACAAATGAATCCCCATTTCTTTTTCAACAGCCTGAACAGCATCGAGAATTTTATCATGCAAAATGAGAAAAAACTCGCTTCGGACTACCTGAATAAATTCGCCCGGTTCATCCGTAGTATACTGGATAGCAGTAATACCGACCTGATCGAACTTAGTAAGGACATAGAATCGCTACAATTATATATCGATCTGGAACAACTGCGGTTCAATAATAAATTCTGCTATTGCTGTCAGCTAGATCCACAATTACTCCATGGCGAATACCTGGTACCCGCCCTGCTTGTTCAACCCTTCCTCGAAAATGCCATCAACCATGGAATCGGACCCAGCGAACGGACAGATTTGAAAATATGTTTGCAGGTAAGACTGGTTAATAATATGATTCATTATATTATAGAAGATAATGGAATCGGGCGCGCCCAGTCAAAGATTTATAACCAGATAAACAAGCCTTTTCATAAGAGCGTGGGTATGAAACTTACGCAGGACCGGATTAATATCTTTAACCGGGAAAACGGATCTTCCGGAAATGTAAATATCATCGATTTATTTGATGACGAAAATAATCCTATAGGTACCAGAATTGAATTTGCTATCAAATGTGTTTCACATGCAAATCCTTAAGGCCATCCTGGTAGATGATGAATTAAACAGCCTGCAAAATCTGCAGTTCAAAATAAAGGAATACTGCCCTAACGTCAAAGTTGTTGCCCAAACTCAAAACCCGGAAGAAGCCATCCGCCTGATACAGCTGCATAAACCCGATGTTATATTTCTTGATATAGAAATGCCACGCATGAGCGGATTTAAAATGCTTGAACAGATCCCTGAAGTTGATTTTGAGGTAATATTTATCACAGCATATAATCATTATGCCATAAATGCCATCCGGATCAGCGCATTTGACTACCTCGTAAAACCTGTTGCCATCGAGGATCTTCAGCAAACAACTGAGCGCCTTGGAAATTTCAATTTAAAGAAGACTCGGGAGCGTGCAGATATTCTGAAACAAAATCTGGCTAATCCAAAAAGTCAGGAAGACCATATTGCCATCCCTGCCAACGACGGACTGGAATTCATCCAGATAAAACAGATTATTCGAATTGAATCCAGCTCGAATTATTCAAAGCTCATTCTGATGAACGGTCATCAAATGCTGGTTACCCGTCAGCTCAAAGACTTTGAAGAGCTTCTTCAGGATTACCGGTTTTACCGCATCCATCATTCACATCTTGTCAACCTGAATTTTATAGCGAAATATGTGCGCGGGGATGGAGGACAGATTACCATGCGAAATGGTGATATCATTGATGTATCCCGAAGGAAAAAAGAAGTATTTCTTAAATTAATAGGTGGGTGATCCTACCGCCGTCTTCAAAAATCAAATGGACTCTTTATTCAGATACAATATCAATTGTATCAGTTCATCCTCGTTGTATACCTTACTACTACCCATTCTAAGGTATTCATTCACTTTTTCACTATCCTGATTTAATTCGAATATTCTTTCAATGGGCCCCTTTTTAAGGGTAAAAATTGACCTGTACTCTCTGTTCGGGAAAAAAATATAATATTCCGGCATATCCACATATTTCTCTCTGAAATAAGAAGAACCTGGCGTAGAAATCATATTTATCGTAAACGATTCTTTTATTAATTTGGTATGAATGACTTTGTACAATGAATACCTGTTCTCATCAAAAACAAGAACCTGGAATAAATCTTTGTCATTTATAAAATAAATATGTTTGTAAACGTAGGCCGAATCATTTGAATAAAACAGCGCAGCCTTGAATTCTCTCCGGTCGATTTCGAACATCTTTTTAAAATCGGAGGTAATTAAAAGCCTGTGTTCTATTTTATCAAAATTGAAAAAAAAACTATCGCTGCTTACTATGGAATTATTTGAGGTTAATAGTCGCCCTTTAACCCAGTTGCCCTCGAATAATAAATTTTTCCCCTTAAACGATCCCTGATTCAGATCTGTGAACGGTTTACTTATTTGGATGATATCGGGATGCACGTTCTCCTGTGCATGTATGATGTACGAAATGGTGATACTTATAAGCGTACAGGTAATATACTTTTTCATTACCACTGAAGCCTCCCGGAGCTTACCGAATTTACGAAAAAGATGAGAAAACAATATTTTTATTCCAAGGCCATCCCCCCGCAATATCTTTCACCATGTTAATACGATATTACGGCTTACCGGTTGCGCAAGTATATTACAGACACTTCCTTTTGAGATGTATCCTTTTCAAAGATTAATTACGATATTACTTTGTAATAAAGAGGACAGAAAAATATCACATTTTCTATTTTATTATGAAAAATACTTCTTCACGCCGGGGATTTGTAAAAAATGCAGCTGCAGGAATTGGTATGCTGACTATGCCTTCACTCCTGTCACAACAAACAGATCCAGACAAATTGATAAAGATTGTTTGTGTAGGTGGTCATCCCGACGATCCTGAAAGTGGTTGTGGTGGGACATTAGCGAGATTTGCAGCAGCAGGACATGATGTTACTATCATTTATCTTACCCGCGGGGAGGCTGGTATTCCAGGAAAGTCCCACGGGGAAGCAGCGGACATAAGAACCCGGGAATCGATTGAAGCCTGCAAAATTCTCCACACAAAACCTGTTTTCGCGGGACAAATTGACGGGGATACCATCATGAACAATGACTGGGTGCACAAATTGCAGGGGCTGCTGAATGAAGAAAAACCCGATATTGTTTTTACCCACTGGCCAGTCGATTCCCATAAGGATCATCAGATTGCAAGTCTGCTTACAATTCAATGCTGGATTAGGGCGAAAGATAAATTTGACCTTTATTTTTTTGAAGTATGTACAGGAGAACAAACCATGATTTTCAAACCCACAGATTACGTTGATATTTCAGAAACCCAGGAACAGAAAAGAAAGGCGTTGTATTGTCATATAAGCCAGGACCCGCCAGGCATCTATCAATGCGGACATGCCGCTATGGAAGAATTCAGGGGACGTGAACTGGGCGTGAAAGCTGGAGAGGCATTCGTCAGGATGACGGGTATGAATATCGGGAATCATTTTGCTTACTAAATTATAACATCACTACAGAACACCACCTGTATCGATAGCGTACAATTCAGGTGGTCATGGCCAAATAAATTACTGATTAATAATAAAATAGCAAATTGGCACTTTCTTGGTGATGTTTAAACCCATGATCAGAAATATACTGGCCGTCGCTTTCAGAAATATCAACAGGCATAAGGGTTTTTCATTCATCAATATTGCAGGACTAACATTGGGCCTTACTGCCTGTCTTTTGATCGGTTTTTTTGTCTGGGATGAATTTCAATATGATAAATTCATTCCGGAAGGAAACAGGGTCTTCCGTATTTACAACGAATATTCAAACAATGAAGGGACAAATGACCTGGCGGTTTCTCCACCGGTTTTTGCAACAACTTTACAACAGGATTTTCCGGAAGTAGAAAGGACGACAAGGGTGTTGATGCAGCCCTCTTATAAAAAGCTATTTGAAGCCGGAAAAATCAAATTATATGAAGAAAATGGCTTTTATGCTGACCCGACTTTTTTTGATGTTTTTCCGCTGTCCTTTAAATATGCCATTTCCGCCAGGCCGCTGGATGACCATTCCTCGATTGTAATATCACAGGAAATGGCAGAAAGGTTTTTCGGTAATGAAAATCCGGTCGGAAAATCCATAACAATGGATAAAGAACTATTACAGGTAAAAGCAGTATTCCAAAAAAACCGGTGGTTTCATTTGCAATTTAATTATCTGCGTCCTATGGCCGCGGCTAATATTCCGGCCGATCGGATGAATAGCTGGGGATGGCAACAATTTTATAATTATGTGAAAGTAAAGAAAGGCGCGGACCCCTCACTATTGGAATCGAAATTTCAAAAGACAGTAAAAATAAAGTCGCAGCCATTCAACAAAGATGGAAATAGAACAAACATGCCCTTCTTTCAATCTTTGAAAGATATTCATTTACATTCTTCATCATTTAAGTTTGATACAGCAGGGGAGCGGGGAAATATTACTTATGTAAATGCACTGATCATAATTGCCTGTTTTATTTTGGTTATAGCCTGCTTCAATTTTGTAAATCTTGCTACTGCAAAATCCCTTCAGAGAGCGAAGGAAGTTGGAGTTCGTAAAACAATTGGTGCGGACCGGACACAACTAACCTTTCAATTTTTGGGAGAGACCTTTCTCCTTGCAACGATCAGCATGATCATTGCCATCATTCTCACATTAATCTTTCTTCCATGGCTCAATCAATTTACTAATAAACAAATATCATCCGGTTTGTTTTTGCAACCACTTGTAATACTATTAATTCTCATGTTAACCCTGATTGTAGGCGTATTTGCAGGTTTATATCCGGCGCTTGTTTTGTCGGGCTATAAACCTATAAATGTTTTAAAGAGTTCCATATCCCAGGTTCAAAGCCCGGGAAAAATACCCTGGCTGCGAAATGGCCTGGTTGTAGTACAATTTGCCTTATCTGTATTATTAATAATTAGTGCAATCGTTGTTTTTAAACAGGTTGATTATCTGCACAATAAAGATCTCGGTTTTAATAAAGAAGAAATTATGTTCTTTCCAATGAGGGGTGATAATATGTTTAAAAATTATGAACTATTTAAAACCGAATTGCTTCGCACACCGGGGATTTCTTCTGTTTCGATTGGATATGGTTTTCCCGGTGATGCTGTTGCCGGCGATGAAATTATTGTGCCGCACAATGGTGAACTCAAAAAGCAGTCAGCTACACAATTGATGGTCGATTTTGATTATATCAAAACCCTGGGACTGCAGTTGGTCACGGGCAGAGATTTTTCTCCGGAAATGAAAACTGATACGGATCATGCATTTATCATTAACGAAACAGCCGTAAAAGAGTTAGGATTTGAGACCCCTGAAAAAGCAATTGGCCAAAAACTGGAATGGAAAATGTGGGACTTAAAAAATGGTGATTCCGTTAAAAGAGGCGAGATCATTGGTGTAGTAAAAGACTTTCACTATAAAAGTCTGTATGATAAGGTAGAAACTACTGTAATGCAAATTTATCCGTTTGCGTATTGGAAAGTTGCTGTAAAAATGAAAACAGCCGGAATCGGAAATACGATTCATTCTGTAAAAAAGGTTTGGGATAAATTCACACCCGAATATCCGATAGAATATAAATTCCTTGATGAAAACTTTGAAAAAATGTATGTATCGGAAGATAAATTAAGATCACTTCTTTGGATATTTACTTCTATCGCGATATTTGTCGGATGCCTTGGTTTATTTGGCCTTGCAACTTATGAAGCTGAACGGAGAAAAAAGGAAGTAGGTATCAGGAAAGTATTAGGTGCAAGTGTTCAGCGGGTCGTTTTGCTTCTTTCCAGTCACTTTATAAAACTGGTATTATTATCTATTGTGATTGCAGCACCGCTCGCCTGGTATTTTATGAACAGGTGGTTGCAGGATTTTGCTTACCGAATTCAAATGGATTGGGGAATCATCGTCATAGCAGCCATTACTGCATTGACCATTGCTTTTATTACTGTCAGTTACCAGGCAATTAAAGCAGCGATCTCCAACCCGGTATCCAGCCTTCGCTCAGAATGACTTGAAACTCATAATAAGTAAATGGTTATTCGCTGCTGACAGGTTCCCGAGCAGACGTAAAAACCAACTCTTAATTCTTTAAATATTATTAACTTAGAGGTATCTGAAAAAACCGCCTGATTTTTATTTCATTTATCCTATTGATACCCAACGGGTATAATCATTCATTTTTAAACAATCATTTATGCGCATTCAAACCGAACCAATCGGAAGTATCCCACGTCCGGTTGAGCTGATCTTAGGGATCAAAGCCCACGCAGCCGGCCAATTAAGCGACAAAGATCTTCAACAATTGTACGATGCAGCAATTGCAAGCACCATCAAAAATTTTGAAGCAACTGGCTCACCTGTGATTACCGACGGAGAACAGTCCAAACCAAGTTTCGTCACTTACCCCATTCAGGGAATGCAAAATTTATCTTCTAAAGGTGTGGTAATTCCTTTTGCTGACGGTCATACCAGGCAATTGCCGAAACTTACGGCGGGCCCTTTTCGTTACCAGGTATACGCGGATTCTTACATTCAAAAAGCAAAACATTTTACAAAATTGCCGGTTAAACAGGCTGTTATCTCCGCATCAGCGATCAGTTTATTATATCCTGCGGAAGGGATAGACGGATATTCCAGAGATGAATTTATCAATGACCTTGTGAATGAAGCTGAGGCCGACATCAGAAGAAGCCTGAATAGTGGAGCTTATAATGTCCAGATTGATTTTACAGAGGCGCGTCTCTCTTTAAAATTAGATCCAAGCGGTGGATTGCTGCAATCTTTCATCGATTTAAATAACCGCGTACTCAACCGGTTTACAGAAGAGGAAAGAAAAAAAATCGGCATTCATTCTTGTCCGGGTGGCGATCACGATTCGACCCATAGTGCTGATATCAGTTATACTAACCTGTTGCCCTTATTGTTTCAACTGAACGCCGGGAATTTTTACCTGGAGTTTGCAGGAGAAAAAAATAAAAAGCATGTATTGAATGCTATAAATCAAAACATCAAACCAGGTCAGCGTATTTTTCTGGGTGTTACAAATGTACTTGACCCAAAAGTAGAAACTGCAGAGGATATCCGCGACATCATATTGGAAGCAGCAGAAACAATTCCGGTCGATCAGTTGGGCACTACAGACGATTGTGGCTTTTCCCCTTTTGCTGATGATACTTCAACAGCCAGGGATATTGCTTTTGCAAAAATAAAAGCGCGTGTTGACGGAACTAAATTGGCTGAGGAAGTGATGAATAAAAAGAAAGTATTTTTTCAATCATAAGATTTTTCCTGAAGAAAATTTTACCGTTGGGCGCACTACAGGGAAAAAATGGTATCCCATTCGCTTTTTCGTGAATTGATGCTTACAGATAAAAGTACCCGGGACCAGATATTATAATGCAAACCAATTTATAGATAATGAATCCAAACATAGTCTATGAATTCGAAATCCACTTTACTAAAAGTTTTTGTTGTTCTAAGTACTGTAATTTGTTTAATTACTCCTGGTTGCGCAAATTCTGTAAATGAAAATAATTCGGGATTTAATATCAGGACAATAAAAACGAACAAAAATCCTGGTAGTGTGGAACTGGCAGATTTTAATAATGATGGCCTTCCTGATATCGTACTTGCGAATACGGCAGATAGCTCTGTTACAATTTTACTTGGAAATGGTAAAGGGGAATTTTCTGCTTCTCCAGGGTCACCGTTTTTCTCAAACAGGTTCCCGAATGACATTGCGATTGCTGATTTTAATAAAGATGGAAATTTAGATTTGGGTATTGCGAATACGGAAGTAAGTTTTCTTACAGTTTTACTTGGGAATGGAAAAGGCCAGTTCGAACAAGCCCCAAAATCACCTTTTAAAGTAAGTTCAAAACCACATACGCATGGAATTGCAACGGGTGATTTTAATGGAGACGGGAATCTGGATTTGGCAACTGATAGCTGGGGTGAGAATAAAATATTAATAATATTTGGTGATGGGAAAGGAAACTTTGGAGGGCAGATCTCTTTCCGGGTAGGTAATCGCCCATATCAAAGATTAAGAGCTGCTGATTTAAATAAAGACGGGATTCCGGATATTGTTACCAGCAACCTGGAAGGCAATAATGCTACGGTACTCTTAGCTATGGGAGAAGGGAAATTCCAGGAAGCACCTGGTTCTCCTTTTCCTTCAGGCGATGCCCCTTTTGGCATAGCTATTGGGGATGTGAACGCTGATAATAATCAGGATATAGCGATTGTAAACTCTCCGACAATTACAGCAGAAAGCAAGGGAAAGGACGGACTATATATATTAATGGGAGATGGTTCAGGCAAATTCGCAGCGTTAAAAGGTTCTCCATTTAAAACCGGAAAAAGCCCAAGCCGTTTAGCCATTGGAGATCTCAATGCCGATGGAATTAATGATATTGCTGTAACAAATTACAATGATAAAAGTATAACCATATTTTACATGAGTAAAAATGGAGTTGACAAAACGGAAATTATTCCTGTTGGCAACCGTCCGGATGGGATTGCCATTCATGACCTGAACGGAGATGGAAAGAATGACATAGCAGTAAGTAATTTTGATGATAACACACTGATTATTCTATTCCAAAAATAGTTGGAATGAGATATTGTAGTATTAGTTAAAGAATTACGACATTTGAATCATAATTCAGCCCCTGTAAAATCCAGCCCTTTTAACTTGATGAAACAAAAGAAATTCTTCCGCAGTTTTATATCTGCATGCATACTTCTGACCTGCAGTTTCCGGTTATATGCACAAACGGACGACAGGCCAAGGCTTATTGCCCTGGAAAAAAGAAGGATTGAAGCAATGACTCATCGCGATACAACCATGCTTTCCGGATTGCTGGCTGATAGTCTTATTTATATTCATTCAAGCGGAGTCATTGATAATAAAACTTCTTTCTTAAAAGACATAGCATCCGGGCGAATTGTTTATCTGTTTATTCTCACAGAAAAAGTAACTGCTTCAATTGACGGGAACTATGCATGGATCTATGGAAGAGCGAACGTCAGGTTTAAACTGGCCAGCATGACCGGCAATATCGATCAGTATATCAGTTTTGTTGAAGTCTACCAGCACAAGCGCTATCAATGGCAATTGGTTCTATGCCATAATGCAAGGATTGAAAGTAATGCTCCCTATTTCAACAATTCTGTTCCCCAGGTCATACCCGGCGAGGTTCC
>DASZHV010000003.1:0-56193 GCA_035937535.1 Puia sp.
ATTTAACCAGGTCTGGTTGGAAATCTTTCCATTGTATTTGGTAAAAATATTTAAGCGGTTAAAATGCTGCGGGTTGTCAAAATAACTATCTGTATAACGATATTCGGTTGCAACATACCAGGATTGTTGTCTGGCTTTTGCTTTTTCGCCCAAAAGATTGAACATTCCTAAAAACCTGTATGTATTGAACATGCCCCCTTCCAGTTTGACTGTATTTTCCGGCAATACATTTAAGGTATGGTAGTCCACATAACCGGTCGTACAAAAATCTCCTTTTTCGGCATAGTATGGACCTTTTTTGAAATTCACATAACCGATGGTTTCAGGAATGATAAAATGTGTATCCGCGTAACCCTGTCCGTGAGCATGTGATACCAGGTTGACCGGCATTCCGTCTGTATTGATGCTGATATCGGTCCCATGATCACAATCAAATCCGCGAACAAATATCTGTTCGGCTTTTCCGCCACCCTGATGCTGCCCAATAAATAAACCAGGGACGAGCCGAAGTACTTCCTGCGAATTGCTTATATCACGAAGGGCGATATCAATTTTACTGATGGCCTGGAATTGTTCACCCGGGCGGGGTGAAACCGTAACACTGCTCAATTCAATCGCAATAGGTACCAGGGAGATGATATTTTTTTTCTGAAGGAAATCCTTTATTGAAATAGTTACCGGTCTGTATCCAATGGCGGTAATGAGCAGTCCGGTTTTATTTTCAGCTGACCTGAAAGAGAAAATCCCGGCTGCATTGGCAGATGCAACTATTTTATCGGGTAATAAACTTACGCTTACCCCTTCAATTGGCAGATTGGTGCCACTGTCAATGATATTTCCAGTTAAAGGATATGATTGACAGAATGACTGCCGGTTAACCAGAAAGGCAATGAATATCATCAGTTTTCTCATAAAAACGTAACTGAATCTTCCATAAAGCAAAAGAAGATTATTGTAACAAAGGTGTGGAATAAATATTCCAAATGGCTGTGTTATTTTTTAGTACTAGAAGAATATACGGCTAGTCGCGTTGTTTGGATTCAAAAATAATAGTAACCCGAAACATTTATCTTTATTCATCAATGTTTATGATATGTATCGAATTCTTAAAGAACCCCTTATTCATTTTCTTTTGCTTGGTGGCCTGATTTTTTTTATGGCTTCATTCGTTTATAATAAGAACCGGAAAGACGAACGCACAATCGTTATAAATAATGAAAAAATAGGAAATATTATCCGCTTATATACTGTAACCGCAGGCGCTCCCCCTAATAAAACACAGCTGGACGCAATGATCGAGGATTATATAAGGGAAGAAATATTTTACCGGGAATCTTTAAAAATGAGGTTGGATAAGGATGACGAAATCATTCGCAGAAGATTATCACAGAAAATGGAATTTCTGCAAAGTGATTTGTCAGTTGTTGCGCCCCCTACTCAAAAGCAATTGGAAGATTTCTACCATTCTCATCCCGAAAATTTCATGGATTCCGGAGCAGTCAGCTTTACACATATTTATTTCAGTGCAGATAAAAAGGGAGCAGAAGAAGCCCAAGGCAGGGCGCAGGCAGTAAAAGCAAAATTGATGAGTTCTGGTAAAACAAGGGCACCGGAATTGGGGGATCCGTTTTCACTACAGTTTGATTATACAGGTCAGAATAAGCTGGATATCGTCCAGCTTTTTGGACAAAAACCCATTGAGGATTCTCTTTTCAAATCGCCTCTGGATAAATGGATTGGCCCTGTTGAATCGGGATATGGCTGGCACCTGATACGTATCTATGAAAGAAAACAGACAAGAATTCCACCTTTCGAATCTGTAAAGGACAAAGTTAGGGATGACTATATTGCTACTATGAAAGACAGTCTGAATAAAGTCGCATTCGAAAAATTAAAAAGAAAGTATGCAATACAGAGGGATTATCTGAACTACAATGAATAAAAATGAATAAAATAATCGCATTAGGCATCAGTTTTCTTTTTTTATTCAGCGTGAGCGCCATTGCGCACGAAATCCGTCCTGCCTATCTTGAAATTACAGAAATCACTCCCCATCATTTTCGGATTTTCTGGAAGCTACCGACTATGGGAGAGTACTCCTTACACCTGAAACCAATTCTCGGTAACTGGCTCCTGGATTCTACCGCTGCAACTGCTTATTCTGATAGTTACCTGATAAAACAATGGGATATTCAATCAGGACAGGAAAGTCTGAATGGACAAGAACTTTCTATTGAGGGACTCAATAAAACAATGACGGATGTTTTAGTTGTAATTCATTTTATGAATGGGGACGAGATAACTCGTCTGCTTAAACCAGTATCGCCTGGTTTCGAAATACAACAAGCGCAACATAATACTGTTCCCATTGGGGCTTATCTGCAGTTGGGGATCACACATATTCTATTTGGCGTGGATCATCTGCTCTTTGTGCTTGGTCTTCTTTTATTGGTAAAGGGAACAAAGCGCCTGATAAAAACCATTACTGCCTTTACAATTGCCCACAGTATTACTCTTGCATTGGCTACCCTTCACCTGGTTCAGGTACAACAAGCTGCAGCCGAAGCAACAATTGCCCTGAGCATCGTTTACCTGGCACTTGAGTTAGTGAGGCATTACCAGGGCAGGGACGGACTTACTTATCGTTATCCCTGGATCGTCGCTTTTGTTTTTGGCTTATTACATGGATTTGGATTTGCAGGTGCACTGGCAGAAGTGGGCCTGCCATCAGCTTCTATTCCGATAGCACTTTTCCTGTTTAATGTAGGCGTGGAACTTGGACAATTAATGTTTGTAACTGTAGCTCTGTCGGTTATATGGACATTTGGAAAATGGGGCCCAAAATTTCCCAGATGGACACGCGTTATAGCCCCCTATTTCATCGGAAGTCTGGCCAGTTTCTGGTTAATTGAAAGAATTTACCTAATAATTTAACAGTTAACCGTTAAATGACTTTTGACGGGCTTAACTCGCCCAATTAAAATTAAATTGTAACAGCATAATCCTTTAACTTTTCAACTTTGTTTATGAAACTATTTCCATTCCTCACTTTCGCTGCTTTATTAGGCAGTTTCACTGCATGCAATAACGCATCGAACGAAACCCCATCTTCGACAGACAGCAGCACGGTCAAATCAATTGCTGATTCCATAGCTACTAATCCGGAAAGGAATTGTTATTTCGGCGATCTGCACTTGCATACTTCACTTTCTTGTGATGCATTTTTATTTGGCGCCAAATCTTTTCCAGAAAATTCCTATCAATATGCGATGGGAGAAGAACAGGATTACATGGGAGGAAAAGTTAAACGGAACGCACCACTTGATTTTCTGGCTGTAACAGATCATGCTGAATATCTTGGATTGATACAGGCATTGACCGATCCGAATGGGTTATACGCAAAAACTCCATACTACAAACAGTTTACAGATACCAGCGTAAAAGCCGTTGCAGATAACTATCATCAGTTGGGACAGGAATTATTTGGTAACAAACCTAACCCGGATTTTATCAAACCGGAACTTCAGAAAACCTATTGGCATAAGTTAATTGATGCGGCCAATAAATATTACAAGCCAGGGAAGTTCACAACATTTTGTGCTTACGAATGGACATCGGCTCCTGTGGTTGCAGGAGGAAAAGGTCCACAAAACCTCCATCGTTGTGTAATCTTCAGGGGAGATAAAGTTCCTGCTATTCCATTTTCAGCCTTCGACAGCCCGGACCCCGAAAATCTCTGGACCTATCTCGAAAATGCTCGCAAGACAGGCGATGATGTAATCGCTGTTCCTCATAACGGGAATGCAAGTAATGGACTTATGTTCGACACAAAAACATTATCCGGAAAGCCGTTGACAAAAGAATATGCTGAGCGCAGGATGTTGAATGAACCGCTTACTGAAATTGAACAGGGTAAAGGGCAGAGCGATACGCATCCGAAACTTTCACCCAATGACGAATTTGCCAATTTTGAATTATGGGAAACCCTGATTGGATGGCCGGCACCGGCAAATTTTATGAAAGGAAGTTATGTAAGGCAGGCATATGGTGTAGGGCAGGAATTCTACGAAAAATTCGGGGCAAATCCTTTCAAATATGGACTGGAAGGGGGAACAGATTATCATTCTGGATTTTCATCTACGGAAGAAAATAATTATCCTGGTTCACATGCTAACCTTGATGCCCAGAAACCGCTGGACAGGTTAAAATATCTTTTAACTGCTACAACTTCGGTCAGCGGTGAGCCAACTGTTGTTATAGCCGCCGCAAGCCTGACAGGTGTTTGGGCTGAACAGAATACCAGGGAATCCATTTTTGATGCGCTGAAAAGAAAAGAATGTTTCGGTACTTCTGGGAACCGTGAACAGGTCCGCATGTTTGCGAGCTGGAATTATTCAGCCGATATTATCAAACAAACCGATTGGGTAAAAGCCGCTTATGCCGGAGGTGTACCCATGGGCGCCGATCTTCCAGCAAATACATCGAATGCGAAAGGACCAACTTTTATCGTACAGGCATTGAAAGATCCGAATATGGCCAACCTGGACCGCATTCAGATTATTAAAGTGACAACGAAGAATGGTAAATCTTCAGAAAAAATATATGATGTAGTCTGGGCAGGTGATCGTAAACCTGATCCCAAAACTGGTAAGGTTCCAATGATCGGTACAACGGTGGATTTAAAAACGGCAACCTATACCAATACGATTGGAGCAGCGTCTCTCATAGGTTTCTGGTCAGATCCCGATTTTGATCCCAAGGCTGAAGCTACCTATTATGCCCGTGTACTGGAAATTCCGACACCCAGGTGGAGCACCATGCTGGCAATAAAAAATAATCTACCCCTTAATAAAAAAGTTCAGCCTGCCATCGTAGAACGCGCCTGGACTTCACCAGTATGGTATACACCTCCTTCAAAAATGTAATAATTTTAGTTATATAAAAATACCCGGGTAAACATCCCGGGTATTCCATTTCTAAGAGGTATATCTTTATTCTTTTTTGAGTAAATATTATTTACATGAAACCCTTCATATGTTTTATATTGCTTTTTGTTTTCATTGATAATTCAATATCTCAAACAACAGAAAAATTGACTTTAAAAAAAGTACTTTTAGCGCAGTTGAAAACCAGTCATGATAAAGAGGAATGGTTTGCTCCTTTGAACATTGCTATTGCCGGACTGACTCCCGAGCAGGCTAACTGGAAAGAGAAAGGCGCCGATCATTCGATCGCTGAGCTTACCACCCATATTATTTTCTGGAATCAGCAGGAGTTGTCAAAATTTCTAAATCAGCCCGCGCCGAAATATTCCGGAGATAACAATGAAACATTTTCACCCGTTGATAAAGACTCCTGGCCGGCAACAGTTAAGAAGGCGGACAGTCTTTTAGTCAGCTGGGAAAAAGCCATTGAAACAGCTGACGAAAAAAAACTCGAAGCCTGGTATGAAATCATCGGGCATATCAGTATGCATAATGCTTATCATACCGGACAAATTGTTTATATCCGGAAAGTACAGGGGTCTTGGAATCCGGCACAGGGAGTGAAGTAACTTTGAAAGTGTGGTAGTGTGGTAGTGTGGTAGTGTGGTAGTTAAATCTTAAATCGGCCAACAGCCGACGAACTAAAATAAATATTTTACTCAAACAATACGTGGATTTCAAACGATCATATTTCTTTTTATCTCCAATACATTAATAATATTCGCCTGGAAAGAATACTGCATTAACCCTTCATTTACAACGGCTGGCCCAGCCATGATGTATATTGAACATTCATGTAATAAATCGCTGATCTTAAAGCTTAATACTTAAGTTTGCGGCCTGACAGCAACGGCCAAAATGAAAAAGTACTGTTTTTTACTTTTTCCTTTTTAATTTTTACTTTTTAACATGAAAAAGACTTATTTTTTACTTTTTACTTTTTCCTTTTTACTTTCCATCTCCTGCCGCCAAAAACGCGCCGGCATTCCGCGGGTTTTAGTTTATACAAAACATGCTCCGGCACAGGATGCCGCTGCTGCAATCCAGGCTTTACAAAAACTGGGAGAAATTAACGGGTTTGAAATAAATGCGACTGATACAAGCAGTCAGTTCACGGATGATTCATTATCTGCATATGCCGCCGTATTGTTTTTAAATCGTTCCGGTGTAAACCTGGGATATATGGAAAGAATTGCGCTGGAGCGTTTTATCCAGG
Organism: Puia sp.; assembly: GCA_035937535.1. Lineage (GTDB taxonomy): Bacteria > Bacteroidota > Bacteroidia > Chitinophagales > Chitinophagaceae > Puia. Next base: position 6,202 of record DASZHV010000003.1, read on the forward strand.
CTGGTGGCGGATTTGCAGGCATTCATCCAACCGCAAAAACATTCAACTGGCGCTGGTATGGCCGTATGATAGGTTCATCAGGTGATTCGGGTGTTTCATTCATGCACCAGGAATATGATGGCGGCCGGGTCGAATATTCTGATGACAGCCTCACTGCAAAGAATTCAGGCGACGATGTGCATTTAAAAAAGGTTTTGAATGCAATTGAATACGCGATCGGTCACTATTCGCCCCTGGATTATACTAAAGCAACAACTCCCTATCCGCCTTCTGAAGATCATTTTACCAAACACGTGATGGTTCAGGGTACGTTTTATGAGCCGACTGAAATGACCATTCTTCCAAACCTCGATATCCTGATCCTGCAACGCCGTGGTGAGATCATGCTTTACAAACAGGCGACAGGCAAAGTAAAACAGGCGGGATTTCTGAATGTATATTTTATATCCAAACTGGAAGGAGTCAATGTGGAAGAAGGTATGCTGGGTCTTTCCAAGGACCCTGATTTTAAAAACAATCATTGGGTATATATTTATTATAGTCCGGCCGACAGTTCCGTGAACCGTTTGTCACGCTTCAGTTTCGAAAATGATAGCATAATCAATAGTTCTGAGAAAGTCATCCTGGAAGTGAAATCACAACGTGATATATGTTGCCATACGGGAGGATCCATTGCCTTCGGCCCGGACAGCCTTTTATATTTTTCCGCAGGTGATAACTCCACACCATTTGATGAACCAGGACAGACTTTTGCAAATCATGGTTTCGCTCCATTGAATGGTGCGCCGGGTCATCGGCAATATGATGCTGAAAGATCTGCCGGCAACAGCAATGATCTGCGTGGAAAAATCATGCGTCTCCGCATTCACAAAGACGGCAGTTATGAAATTCCTGCAGGAAATCTTTTTGCTCCCGGCACAGACAAAACCCGGCCTGAGATTTATATAATGGGGAACAGAAATCCTTATCGCATTACTGTGGATCAGAAAAATAGTTTCCTTTATTGGGGAGAAGTTGGACCCGATGCACCTGACGACAGTTTCGCTACACGCGGTCCACGGGGATATGATGAAGTAAACCAGGCGAGAAAAGCAGGATATTTTGGATGGCCATTTTTTGTTGGGAATAATTATGCATATCGTCAATACAATTATCTGACCGGTGTATCCGGTCCTGCTTTTGATCCGGCGAAACCCGAAAATCATTCGCCAAATAATACCGGCCTTACAGAACTTCCTCCGGCACAACCTGCGTTTATCTGGTATCCTTATGCAGTTTCACCGGAATTCCCGGAGCTGGGCAGCGGTGGTCGTAATGCCATGGCAGGTCCAGTTTATTATGCAGATTTTTATCCCGCAGCAACGCGTTATCCGGATTACTTTAATGGAAAATTATTTATCTACGATTGGATCAGGGGATGGATTAAAGCAGTGACCCTTCAGCCAAATGGCGATTTCGAACAGATGGAATCTTTCATGCCGCATATGGTTTTACATAATTGTATTGATATGGAAGCAGGTCCCGACGGGAAATTATATTTACTGGAATATGGAACAGGATGGTTTCAGAAGAATCCTGATGCCGGACTATCCCGCATTGAATATAGTCCAATAGCTAACACAGCTCCGGCTGCTGCCGTTGTTGATACTTCAGCTTCTGCGCGGGGACCCTTCGCGGCGGGCTATGCATTGACGCAGGTGATGGACTGTAAAAGTTGTCATAAGGAAGAAGGAGTTTCCATTGGGCCATCATTTAAACGTGTCGCGGAAAAATATGCAAAGGATAAAAAAGCTCCTGTTTATCTTAGTCAGAAAATCATGAAAGGTGGAAGTGGTGTTTGGGGAGATGTGGCCATGTCGGCACATCCTGATCTGGCACAAAAAGACCTTAGTCAGATTGTAGATTATATACTTTCACTAAAACCACAAATTCGAAAACATAAATAAAGTGTGGTAGTGTGGTAGTGTGGAAGAGTGGTAGTTAGAGAACGTCAACCGTCATCCGTCAACCAAAACAATGAAACGTCATATAGTAATAGTGATGCTGTTTTTCTTTCACCTCTCAAATGCGCAGGTGAAGAATTTCGCGGAGATTAGGAATGATGAAGGAGCGGTTATTTCAGGAGCGACGATCCATGTGCTTAATACAGATGTTTATGTTTTAAGTAATAGTGCAGGTCAGTTTACAATTCCTGATCTGCCGAAAGGATTGTATTCGATTGAAATTTCTTCTGTCGGTTATGCAAGGGTTGAAAAACAAATTCAGATTCCTCTCTCCGGTGATAAATTAATAATACAGCTTGCAAGATCCACCATACAGCTGGACGCCGTCGTAGTTTCAGCAGAAAAACAGGAAGCGAATATTCAAAACGTTCCAATAAGTATTACGGCGCTTTCATCGCGGGATGTAGATGCTTATAGACTCTGGGCCAGCAGGGATCTGAAAGGAATCGTTTCAAATATGTACTCTGCTGATCCTGGTGACGGACGAAACGTAACTTCTATCCGTGGAATAACTTCCACTTCCTATGATCCGGCAGTAGTGACTTATATTGACGGAGTTCCACAGTTTACGCTGGACACTGATATTCCACAATTGTTCGACATTGACCATATTGATGTATTAAAAGGTCCGCAGGGAACTTTATATGGAAGAAATGCAATGGGCGGTGTTATAAATATTGTCACAAAAAAACCTGATGAACAATTACATTTTTCACTTGAAGCCAGCGCAGGAAATTACGGACTGCAGCGTTATACTTTTCAATTCACAGCTCCATTGATCGCCCGGAAATTATTTCTTGGCGTAGCCGGATTATATGAAGGATCCAATGGTTTTTATACGAATGATTATAACAATTCTCATTTCGATAAACAACACCGGTTTGCCGATAATTTTTATTTGAAATACCTGCTGAATCCACAGTGGTCATTTACCCTGAATATGAAAAACCTGTGGAACCGTAATAATGGCGCTTTTCCGTTGAATCCAACTGTAGCGGACGCTTTCGTAAATCCTTATCATCTTGATCAGAATGCTATTGCCGAAATGGTCGATAATACATTGAATGGATCTTTTATGATCAGGCATACAGGAGAAAAAGTGGATTTCAGTTCGCTGACCGCTTATCAGTCGAATTACAGGATTTATGAAACGCCGGTGGACGGAGATTTTTCTCCTTTGGATGCAATCAGTATAGTGAATAATTATGGTAAACCTTGGAATAAAGTCAATGCCTGGACGGAAGAACTTCGTCTTTCTTCTGCAACAGCTTCTGCATCCCCATTGAAATGGGCAGTAGGATCTTATTTTTTCCTCCAGAATGCTCCTAAACAGGAGGGGGTTCATTTTGGTGCGGATGCAGCTGCAGTTGGTTCGCCCGACAGTAACTACACCGTCATCAATAAGACCAGATTAAAAAGCCAGGGACTCGCATTTTACGGACAGGCGGAATATGCAATTTCGAAAGCATTTTCAGTAACTGGTGGCATTCGTTATGACTATCAGCAATCCAGCGAAGAAGTATCCGGATTTTATCAGCCTGATGGTTCAACAACAGGTTTTGTTACGCAGCCGGACACTTCCGGTAAAACTTCTTTCCATGCATGGAGTCCCATGGTATCGGTTTCTTATCACGCAAGTGAAAATGCGCATATATATATCAGTTATAACCGCGGATACCGGACCGGCGGACTGACACAACTTTCAACGGATCCAACCCAACCTCCATTATTTCCCTATCTGCCTGAGTACAGCAATAACTATGAGCTTGGTTTCAAGAGTAATTATTTCTCAAACCGTCTGCATGCTAATTTTGCCATCTTCTATAACACAGTCCAGGACGCACAGATTCCAACACTCATACTTCCTGATGCGATAACAGTAATAAAAAATGCAGGCGGACTGACAAGCAAAGGATTTGAAGCTGAATTGCAGGGCCTGCCATTGCCTGGCCTGGAACTGACATTACACATTGGGTATACCCATGCAACCTATACCAGCGGTGAACTTTCCTCAAATGGAAATCAGGTGCCGCTTGACGGAAAATACCAGGTATTCACTCCTGTTATGACTTCCATGTTAGCAGTTCAATATAATAAGCATATCACCAAATCAGCCAGTGCTTTTATAAGAGTAGAATGGTATTATTTCGGTAAACAATACTTTGATTTGTCTAACAAGGTAGTGCAACCGGATTATCAATTATTCAATGCCAGTGCGGGGATCACTTATTATCAATTCGGTCTTTCAGTCTGGCTACGTAATATCACTGACGTCAAATACGTCGCTTATGCCTATAATTTCGGCGCCGCACGTTTAGGCGATTCGTCTACGGTTGGGGTTACTTTGAAGTATAAATTTCATTGACGGTTAGCCGTTGACGGTTAGCGGTTTGCGGTTGGCGGTTGGCTGTTGGCGCCTGCCTGCCGGCAGGCAGGGTTGGCCGTTCGCTGTTAGCCGATTTCACTACCACACTACCACACTTTCACACTTGTACTAAATGGAATAAGATTATTTTTTCGTTTTGCAAGCCATAAAAAAATGAATCCCGTAATCAGGCAGATTATTAAAGCCTGAATTGAATTTTGTGGCCCGAGAGGGCCGCCAGTAATGAGCCTCGAGCCGGAAATCTTACTTTCAAACAAACTTTTTGTTATAGAGATACTTGGATTGATCGCACCATAAATACCCGGCTCAGTAAAATCCCATGCGAAATGCAGAAATATGGGAAGCCATAAATTTCTTGAAAACACATAAGCGGCCGGAAGTAAAAGCCCCGCATTGATAGAAGTTGAAAGAACAGATACAAGATTTCCATCCTTAACTCCGCTATGCGCAATTATAAAAAGCAGTATCATAATAATGATTGAAACAGAAGTTCCGAATTGGTTTTCAATTAATCGGAAAACTACTCCTATAATAATTATTTCAGCTACAAAACCAGCCGTCAGTGCCATTGTAAGTGCTGGAATCATATCACTGAAAGGATTAACCTGAATAATGGTATAACCTCCTGCCAAGAATATGATGAATATGAATAATGACTGCAAAAGAAATCCCGTAAAAAATCCAAGATTTGCACTTTTGCCTAAAGAGGAGAAACTTAATTCTGTAATTTTTCTTTTTTCATAAAACGAGAAAAGTAAAATATAAATAGATACCGCGGCAGCAGCTTCTGTAATCCCGATAATCCCATTTATCAATTCATCTGATATCTTTAATTTTTCCAGCAGTGGTCTGAGCACTGATTCAATGAATATAACAGCCCCTGCAATAGCTGCAATACCAAGGATGATTTTGGTAATGAAAAAGCCAATTATTTTCTTTATGACGTTAGCTTCGCTCATTTTATCGTTGGCCGTTGGCGCCTGCCTCCCGGCGGGCAGGGTTGGCCGATGACCGTTGACTGATAACAGTTGACAGTAGATGGTTTCACATTCCCATACTCCCATACTCCCATACTCCCATACTTGTTTTAAGTCCCAAACCGGTTCACCCTGCTCATCCATGCTCCACTCGTAAAATCCGGCATATCGACTGTCTGATTGCCGAGCTCGATACTCATCTCACTCAGTGGCGTGATGGAACTCCAGGCAGCGGCATCATATACATCCATTGGAGTTGTGGTTTGATTTTTCACCGATTCAACAAAATCCTGTAGAACGAAGAAATCCATTCCTCCATGTCCCGCGTTCTCAGCTTCCTTACCCCAGCGTTGCCAGTCGGGGTGATCATATTTATCTAAATAAGGTTGCGCCGGTTCCCAAACATCAGATTTTACACTTACGCCTTCAATGTAGAGCGATTGATTCACGTCCATCCAGATCCCATGAGTTCCCTGGACCCGGAAGCCCAGTGAATACGGTCTTGGCAAACTGGTATCGTGTTGTAATAAAATGGTTTCACCATTCGCACAACGGATCTGGGTTGTGACGACATCCCCGAGTTTGAATTCCACTTTGGCATTCGGATGATCGGGTCCGCCTTTCTTCACAATATATTCATGGAGGCCGCGTGACTTGCTGGCAAAGGAACAAAGAGAAACAAAACGATTGCCATAATTTATATTCAGCATTTCTGCAATGGGCCCGACACCATGGGTAGGATAGAGGTCACCGTTTCGATGTACACTGTGATTGGTGCGCCAGCGGGCTTCTGAAAAACCCTTCTCTCCAAATTCAACACCACTATTATAAGGAGTTTTTCCATCATTCAATTTGACTCCGCGCAGATCATGCTGATAGCCGCCCTGCATATGTATGAGTTCACCAAAAAGTCCCTGCCTCACCATTTGTAAAATGGCCATCACATCGCGGCGATAACAAACATTCTCCATCATCATCACATTGGCTCCATTTTGTGATGCGGCATTCACTACGTTCCAGTGATCCTGCAGGGTAATGCCCAGCACTACTTCTGTTCCGATATATTTTATGCCGGCAGAAATTCCGTCCAGTATCATCGGTGTGTGCCATTCCCAGGGTGTGGCGATGAGGATTGCCTGCAGGTCTTTTTCTTCCAGAAGTTTTCTATATGCATGCGGATCGCCAGTAAATATTTTGGGCATGGGCCTTCCTGATTTCGTCACCAGCTCACGCGCGGACTGAAGCATTCGTTCATCTATATCACAAATGGCGACTACATCTACATCCGGCCTTTGCAGCGCGTTCCATAAATGATTTTGCCCCCGAAGCCCTGTTCCGATAATCCCCATCCGGATTTTAGCGGGAGAGGACATAGCGAAAAGTGAAGACGGCCGCATCAGACCGATGCCGGCACCTGCGATGGAAATGTTTTTTACGAAATCTCTGCGTTTCATATTTTGAATGATTTTTAATTGATCGTTGGCCGTTGACCGTTGACCGTTGACCGCTTTTTGGAGGAGAAAATTAATGCATTTCCGACGATTTAGCTATCTACTATTAACCATTAACCATTTACAAAATGTCTGCCAACGGACAACGGTCACCGGTCAACGGTCAACGAAACGAATGTTTCATTCTTTCCAGGCCGCTAAGTATTCCGGACCTTATCATTTTTCCATATCCGTCATCAGAAAGGAATTCAATATAGGATTCCGCCAGGTAATAATTTTCCTTTGCCAGATCAAAATCATTTAAATCTTCATAACATTTACCTATGTTCAGATAAAGAGAAGGAAAGGAAGTTTTTATACTTTCATCATTTATTCTGGAAGCCATTTCCAGAGCTATTTCATCCCATTTCAATTTGTCAGAAACATTTTCCTGATGTCTTGCTACAAAATGAGCGGAGGTAAATTTTTCAATATCAGATTCAGATTCATTCCATGCCAGCAGAAATAAATTCTTAGCTGTTTCCATCTCACCCTTCCCCTCAGCCATCATACCTTCTGCGCAGAGTTTAATTATTTTATTTTCGGGGTCGAAATGCACGGAATGATTTATATTCAAAGATAAATATTTATGTATCGTTGACCGTTGACCGTTGACCGTTGACCGTTGACCATTGACCGTTGACCGTTGGCCGATGACCGATTACCGCCAACCGCCAACCGCTAACTGCCAACGAAACGAGGGCCTAAAGTTGCACAAGCTGATTCCTAATCGCATAAAGCACCAGCCCAACACGATTCGTAACGTTGAATTTTTTGAAGAGGGACTCGCGGTAGCCGTCCACGGTGCGTTCGCTGACAAACATTTCATTGGCGATCTGATGATAATTTTTTTCGCTGCAGGCATGTTTCAGGAATTCCATTTCCCGGTCGGTCAGTTTGGGGAAGGCATTTGCAGAATCCTGTCCGCCCATATGTATTGACTGGATCACTTTGCGCGTCAGGACTTCATTATAATAATATCCTTTGGCTAGAATTTCTTCGAAGGCTAACTGGAGTTCTTTGGGATCTGCATCTTTCAGAATATAACCACGTGCACCCTGGTGGATCATTTTAATAATTGTTGTATCCGAATCCATGGTACTCAGGGCAAGCACGCGTATTTCCGGATGATTCGCATGCAGCCATGCCGCCGTAGCATATCCATCCATCACCGGCATATGAATATCCAGTAAAACGATATCGGGTAAGTGATCGGGTTGAAGCTGATCTATGAATTCCCTTCCATTACCCACATCCATTAAAACTTTGTAATGAGGAAATAAATTAATGAGCACCGCCAGTCCTTTTCGGAACATGGTATGATCATCCACCAATGCAACATATTTCGGGTCAGACATATGTCATTTGAATTTGAAGCGTGGTTCCTTCCCCGGGTTTGCTCAATATTTCTGCTTTGCCGCCAACCAGGGTCGCTCTGCCTAGAATATTCTGCAATCCCAGTCCTTCCCGTTTTTTCAATTCAGTTTCAGGATTAAATCCTATTCCATTGTCAAAAATCGTGATATACATCCGGTCTTCCATATAGCGAATCGAAACTTTCACTTCAGAAGCACCTGCGTGTTTAATGATATTCTGCAGTCCTTCCTGAACGATCCGGAATGCAATCAGCTTGTGCTGATCCGGAATATTTTTTTCAATTCCCTGTACGTCGGAACTAATTTTAAAAAATCCGCTACGGTTGATACGGCGGATCTCCTGGCCGATGCTGTCCTGCAGACTCACCTGCTGAACCCGCTGGCTGCTGAGACTTTTTGCAATATCACGCAGTTCCGTCATCGCAAGACTGATACTCTCTTTAACGTTACCCAGCAATTCACCATTGACAGTCTGTTTTTGTTCCATGATGCCCAGCTGTACCTTGGCAAGACTCAGGATCTGACCCACATTGTCGTGGATCTCCTGGCTGATCATATCAAATGTTTGTTCCTGAATTTCGAGTTTGGATTCCAAAAGTTGTTTGTCGAATGTAGCGCGCATGAGTTGGGTTTCTTTACTCATCTGAATTTTTTTATTATTATAATAAAACAACATGACCAGGAACAGAACGCCCAGGAAAAGCAGTATTATAATTACTGCGATGATGGTGAAAACTACCTCGTTCTTTGCGTTCTGCATAAAATAAAAGCATAACTATAACCCAGATACACGATGGCATTTACGACGGGCATAATAGCACCGTAGAGGGATTTATGCACGATTTCAACGTGATTTATCAGAATATAGGACTGGAGACCGAGCACCACAAGGGTGATCAATCCGAAAAAAAGATTCAGGGAATTAAACCAGAAATATGGTTCTTTCATAAAGTTCAGTTCTTTCTCGTCAAATACGGTCAGTCGCACCAGACAAAGACCGGAAAAAACGATGACCATGATCTCAATCACACAGAGGGAATACGTATTGAACTGGGTGGGTCCCTGGATAAATCCAAAGTTGAAGATCACCAGCAGCATGCATAAAACGCAGACGATAAAAAATATAACGGATTCCTTCCTCGTTAAAAATAGCATTTTGCCGGCTAAATAAAAGAGGAAGGGTGTTGAAAACAACAGGTAAAGATTATAAATTAAATAATTCGAGGTCCAGCCAAAGGCAAGGTAGTTCTCGGCCGTTATTTCCGTGATATTCACTATTACGAGGAAGGGGATAAAAGCCAGAACCGAACAGGTTTTTAACCCTTTCCAGCAATATATGGCGACGCAAAGACTGATTATCTGAAAATATTCATACCAGGAGATATGCATAATTTAGGGTTGAAGGCCACCAAGATCATAACCGGTTCCACCGCCAGATCCCCCGCTGCCATTGGGTTGTGCAACCAATGCTCTTACTACCGTTCCGGTGGAGGCATCAGCCGGCATGAGGAAGATGGCAATCCGACCATTATTTGCGGTCCTTTTTGCTGCATCGGGCTGGTAGGTATTTAAATAATTCATATCATAAACGCCAAGCTGCACATTTATCACCAGGGTTTTGCCGGCAGCAGCATATTGTGCAATGGTTGCATTCAGCCAGTTCTGTAAATTCTGGGCATTGAATGATTCACCGGACGTGAGCATGGCTGATTTCCTGATTTTAATGTTTACACTTTCTCCGCCTGGATTGGTAAACCCAAATTGTGCCATGTAAGCCGGAAAGCGGTTGATGCATGCCTGGGCCGAATCGATATTTACGGCTTGTCCGCCGGTATCTGTTTCCATTTTTACCCGAATTACGATAAATGGATTAACAGCTTTCATTGCGTGAGATACATTGGTAATATTTCTGAATGAAAAAAGAAAAACTGAGGAAAACAGAATAAGGTGCAGGATGGAAGGTTTTTGTAACATATACATGGTTTTGATTCTGACTTTAAAATACGTAGAATCTGAGTTCCATGAACTTAATCAGAAAGAAACGGGTTTAATCCCAGGCGTACCGGGAAAAATACCCGGATCAGAATCCTGTTTTATCCCATTGGATTGCGTTATTGAACGGTCGTATGTTTGTTGTCGAGGCCCTGAAACTTAAACCATTCAACCATTACCTTATCCGATACGTATTACCGTTGAAGACATTTTGAACTTTATCTCGTGGACTAGCAATCGTTTGGCTTTCCTGTTCTCAGGGAGGCCTTTTTTTTCACTATTCACAAACTACTCTTTTAGGAGGTTATGAGATATGAGATATGAGATATGGGATATGAATTAACCCATAACCCATATCTCATATCCCATAGCTTAAAGAATAACACATAGTTAGAATAAGCTTAACTGTTGCTGAATTTTGGTCTTAGGAATTAGGTTCTTAAAGTGACTTTCCTCAGCAGTGATTTGATAAAGCGCCGTTTCCTGGTAGCGGCTGGCAATAATGATGCGGGTTTCAGCAGGAACAGATGTAAATAAAGATTCTACCAGTTCAGGTGAATTATTTTCTCTTGAAAGATGGGAGAGAAACAGGTGACTCATAAATGAAGGCCGGTGTTTCAAATATAGATCCAGCGCCTGGCGGTTTGACAAATGCCCGCTGCCTCCGCTGATCCGGTTTTTCAGGTAAACGGGGTAAGAACCGTTTTGCAGCATGTCTTCATCATAATTCGTTTCAAGAAATGCAGCATGACATTGTTTGAAATAATGGATCAGTTGATCACAGGGTTCGCCGATATCTGTAAACACACCAATATTGGTTTTTGCGGCGCTGATGATGAAACTATGCGGATCGCAGGCATCGTGTTTTTTCTTAAAAGCCGTGATACGGAGTCCGCCGATCATAACGGGTTGTGTGGCAGTGAAATGAAAAGCATGTTTCCTAATTCTTCCAAAACCCGCTTCCTTTAAAGTAGGCTGACTGAAATAAATTGGGATCTTGTATTTGGCTACGATTTGGGATACACCCTGAATGTGATCGCTGTGTTCGTGTGAAATAAAAATGGCCTTAACGAGGCTCATATTCAAACCTAACCGCTTCATTCTTAATTCTGTTTCCCTGCAGCTAAGGCCAGCATCAATAAATACGGCTTCATTCCCGTTACCGATAAAATAACAGTTGCCGTTACTTCCAGAATTCAGCGAAGCGATGGATAAAGACATGCTAACCACGAAATTAGCGGTCTGTAGCAAATATTTGACGTATGTGTAGAAATAAAAACAGCATCAGCCGCAAGTATTTTATCCTTGACCCATTGAGAGATGTGATGTTTACACGAAGAACACTTTAGTTAGGGAAATCTTGACTTTTTGACGGTTATTTCTTGGTAGAGCTTTCCCAACAATATCCCAACGATATCTCAATAAAGTACCAACAAACCCGGTCTTGTAGTAGTATAAGTATTTATGATTTTACCGCCAATTAGACAGGCTTTAAATCAGGGTAGATTATTTTTTTTATGGTTTGGGTGTAAAACCCCAGGTTAGATCGTGTATATATTTTTCTGTGCTTCTGTTTATTTAAAATTAAATAAAATCTTTTTTATTCCCGCATACTGAACAATATTCCTTAAAATTTATCATTTTTGTGTTGTCAATCATTTGTTTCCGGTCGGTCAGTCTGGGTAAGCTGCGGTTAGTACTTGTTCCAGTCCAATCAGCTGATGGCGTTGCATAGACGAATCGTTGACATAGAGTTCTTATTTTTTTAGTTCTTAAATGCGATCACATGGGTAAGATTACCAATGGTATCCTTGGAGGCTTCAGCGGAACATTAGGCCCTGCGGTGGGCAGTTCCTGGAAAGGCATTCAGGTGATACGCAGCAGACCACCCCGCAGAAGAGGTAAATCTTCACCCGACCAGTTAAAACAAATGGCAAAAATGACGCTGGTCTCCGGATTCCTTCAACCACTGACAGGATTATTGAACAGGACGTACAACAGCGTAACGGTTCGTATGTCGTGTTTCAACAAAGCATTATCGTATAATATACGTAATGCAATCACCGGCGACTATCCTGCATTTAGAATGAACTACGAACAGGTTTTACTTGGCCGTGGTGATTTGTTGAATGCAAAAATGCCAACAGCTGACTCTTCTTCGAAGGGAACGCTTAGTTTTAGCTGGATCGACAACAGCGGGGAGGGAAGTGCAAAGGCAACGGATCAGGCATTCGTTGCTGTTTACTGTGAGGCGCTGAATCAATGGGAAACCAGCGATGAAGGCTCACTAAGAATTGCCGGCAGCTATACATTAGATGTAGCTGCATTCAGCGGCAAAGCGGTACATGGCTATATTGGCTTTTTGTCCGCAGATGGCAAGTTTGTATCTACCAGCCTGTACACTGGTTTAGTTAACATTCTGTAATCAAGACATATCTAATCTGACCCTTCGGGGTTTCGTGAGGGCTGCCGTAAGGCGGCCCTTTTTTGCAATAAAAATTATTTTTTAGTTTTCACCTTCCAGAAACTCACTGGGAGTCATGACAGGCAGTTGAGGAATGGCTTTCTTTTTTAATTTCTTATATGAAGATATGAAAATATCAGCGCCATGGGTAAGAGCGGCGTAATATTGGAGGGCATCTTCAATATCCTCCATCACAGAATTCATAGCTAGCAGGGCGGTTTCATGGTTGCAATCAATGACCCGGACTTCATTCATTAAAGAGAGTATAATCGTTTTTGCTTTTTTACTAGAATAAGTTTTTGCCAGGCAATAGGCTGTGACATGCAGGACTGCAGGTGTTGTACAGAGCTGAATATCTCCACTTATAGCGAGATTTATTATTTCTTTCGCTTCGATGTAGCCGCCTCTTTAAAGTGTGAAATCAAGCAGGAAATTTGCATCCAGAAATAAGTTAGAAGCCATATTTCTTTTTCTGGTCCTCGTAATACTTCTTTTTCAAGTCTTCTCCGGAATCAATGCGCGGCTTTGGAAGCGATTCCATCAGGTCGATGATATTTTTTCGACCGGGTCCAGTGATTCTTTTAAAATATTCTTCGACGAGTTGGGAAATAGAAGTCTTGTGCCGGTAAGCATAGCGCTTAGCGCCGGTCAGCAGTTTTTCATCGATAGTAATATTGAGTCTGCTTTTCATATATCAAGTATACGCATATTTTCAATTTATGCGCATAAATAAGCAGAATTCTTACATAATGCCGAAAACCATTAATTCTCATTTGAATGATTTTTAAAACTTGATGTCGCAAAATGCGACATCAAGTTGGGGAAAAGAAGAAAAATTGGGATGGCAGCTTCAAAGGTGTTCCCCCACGATATAGGAAATTTTATTTATACCTGTGAATGCAGTGTAGGGCCGGTGAAGAAAACGAAGATGGGATTTGTTATTCTATTAAGATGATCTGGAACTCAGGAGGAGTAAGGGTTTCCACTTAGATGAATAGCAAATTAATTTCATTAACAATCGATTAACAAACTATTTTTTTATTCCTTCTACCCGAAAAAAAGAATTTCAGTTTTATAAAGAATTATTCAAAAATTTATTCCTGGCAAAGTTCCTGTGATATTGGTTTTCGTAAAAAATTATTCAAAAAATATTTTTCATAATAGCTAACAGAAATTATAATCCGATACAACGTAAAACTCCGCGTTTCATAAAGGTTTACCCTTAGGCCATTTTTATGAGTGAAAAATAGCCATGATTTTTGGATGCATTCTGCCATTATATTTGATTCAACGATTGAAAAAAATAATTTCCTACGCAAAAGTGACTACTGATTTTGCTTTGAGAAATCCTGTGATGTTTTTTACTTCCTGACACTTATTAAACCTTATCGATTTTAGACAACCGGATATTTGTTCCGGCTACTGTTTGGAGTTTGAATTCCAGACCAAAAAAATTTGAGAAATATTTTGAATGGTATAGTATGTCCCGCTGTGAAATAATTAAACGGATTTTGAGAGATCTGAAAATGCGGGTTTGATTTTTTAAAGAAAGAGAACGGAGTTCGATATATATTTTTTAACCTGACAATCATCATGAAAATCCTTGTCTGCCTTTTCGGCGCATTGATTTGTTTTGTCTGCTGTTCATACGGGCAGATAGACTCCACGGCCATGATGCTGGCCAAATTCCCTAATCGCATTTTCGCAAAAATCAATAGTAAGGCTTCCGGTCTCGACGATGCCCTTACGAAGCAAACTGAAAAATATCTACAACGCTTAGTCAGAAAAGAAAAAAAGATACAGGACCATTTATATAAGCTGGATTCAAATGCATCTAAAAATCTTTTCAACGGAACCCAGGCAAAGTATGCTGCGCTGGAGAACAGCATGACCAATACGGTTTCGTCTAATGGAGCGCCTTTAACCGGAGAGTACCTTCCCTATGTTGACTCTTTAAAATCTTCACTTTCATTTGCGCAGAAAAATCCAGCGCTTCTAAATGTATCTCCCAAAGTACAGGCGCAGATAAATGCTTCATTGGCACAGTACAATCAACTCCAGAATAATTTCACCAATGCGGACCAGGTAAAAGCATATATACAGCAAAGAAAACAGGCATTCAAGGACCAGCTGCAGCAGTATATGCAGAATTCTGCCATGAAGAAATACCTGGATCAGTATAACCAGAATGTTTACTACTACTCACAACAGGTCCGGGAATACAAGGAAGCCCTTAATGATCCTGATCTTATGTTGCAAAAAGCGCTTGTGATATTAAATAAGATACCTGCCTTTACTCATTTCATTCAGCAGAACGGACAACTCGCAGGATTATTTGGAATTCCCACCGACTATGGAACAGCAGCAGGATTGGTCGGATTGCAAACGCGCGACCAGGTACAGCAACTTATGAATGGACAGATATCAGCAGGAGGAGCGGGGGGCATGGCTGCTTTTCAATCGAACCTGGAATCGGCGCATGATCATTTAGATCAGTTCAAAGATAAACTCGCAAAACTCGGTGGCGGAAGTGGTGATATCGACATGCCGGACTTCAAACCCAATAATCAGAAAACGAAATCGTTCATGAAAAGACTGGAACTCGGAGTGAACCTCCAAACCACGCGGGCCAACGGATATTTTCCCTCTACGACGAATTTCGGACTTAGCCTTGGATACAAGATTTCAAACAAGAGTACCATCGGAATCGGCGGGTCATACAATATGGGATGGGGGAACAATATCAACCATATCCATTTTACCAGTCAGGGGCTGAGCATCAGATCTTTCATCGAAGTGCAAATCAAAAAAAATATATACATCAGTGGTGGTTTCGAAGAAAACTATGTGACGCCATTTACTTCATTGGCCCAGTTACAAACGACGACCATGTGGCAAAGAAGCGGATTGATCGGTTTGAGTAAGATGGTTTCACTTCCGGGAAAAGTGGTCAAGAAAACCAAGGTTTCGATTCTCTGGGATTTCCTGAGTTATTATCAGATACCACCCTCTCAGGCATTTGTATTCAGAGTAGGATATAATTTTTAAATATTTAAGGATTTATGGATTTCATCAGGATTTATTTTTTTAAACTGCTTTTTCTTCTGGCATTATTTAATCCAATCTTGTTGAATGCGCAGGGTTTATCTTCCAGCACTTATGTGCCTACAGTAATTCCACCTTCCCCAAACGCTGCAGCCCTCATGAAATTTACTGATGTCCCGGTAAGTCCATATACGGGGACAGCAGATATCACGGTGCCGATATATACTATTCAAGCCAAAGGCATTAGTGTACCGGTAAGTTTATCTTATCATACCGGTGGGATAAGGCTCAAGGAAGAGGCCAGCTGGGTTGGATTGGGTTGGGCGCTAAATGCAGGGGGTATGGTCTCAAGGACGATTATGGATCAGGATGATTTTGGATCGATACCTTATTTTACTAATGATATACTTCAGCTTGCGGGTGACATGTCAATTACCCATCCTTACCCAGCTACTGGTCAGCCTTATCTTGGCCCTTATATGTATGACTTTTTCTGTACTTATCTCGCAGCCAAGACGACCGGGAATGAGGATTACTGGAAGGCTTTCACTTCTGGCACGGCGATGTATGATATGGAACCTGATATATACAGTTATAGTTTCCCAGGTCATAGCGGCAAATTTATTATTACAAGGACGGGAAAGGTAGTAATGCAAAAACAGGAGAACATAAGTATACAATTTCAAACAAACGGCTCATCCTTTACAATAACCGATGATCAGGGCAACAAGTTTTTTTTCAACACCCTGGAAACATGTCAAACGATTGGTGCAGCTACACCCACTTCATCCTGGCTTTTATCCAAGATTGTCACGGAACAGCAGGATAGTGTGCTTATTAATTATACTCCTGGTGGAGGGGGAGTGATTGTACAGCCCGACGTTAATCAAACCTTTAATGCATATTGTTCAAATGCAGGGGGCCCTAATTCCACAAACCCACCGCCGACCACATATAACAATCAAACCCTGCAAAGCATTGATTTTACCAATGGCCGTTTGCTTTTCTTGTTTGATGCAAATCGAAACGACCTGAACGGCGCTTATAAACTTGATTCCATTATTCTATATTCAAAAAATTCTGCAGGAGCTTTGATTTATCAGAAAGAACATGATTTTTATTATTCCTATTTTAACGGAACCTACCCAAGTGGTAATACATATGAATTTAACAGACTTAAATTGGATAGTGTAAAAGAAGTTTCCGGGGGTGTTTCTATTCCCCCATATTCTTTCATTTACAATAGCATTAATCCAGGAGCTAATTCCGCCAAACATTCTTTCAATGTGGATCACTGGGGCTATTTTAATGGAACAGCGAATACCGTTTTAATTCCTACCATTACTACTTTATACAATCCACCTGGCGGAAACCAACAATATTTTCAATATACAGGAGGCAATAGATTGCCCAACCTGGAATTCATGCAAGCCTTTTCTCTCCAGCAGATTACTTACCCTACAGGTGGCAAAACAGCACTGACATATCAAGCCAATGACTACGATTTCACCAATTCCAGTAATAATGGATCCAGTGGATTCCAATCATTGAGCCTGGTCACAATGGATAGTGTTGTTAATATTGTCAATCACGGAACCACAAGTGGCACGATCAATTTGTCAACTATATTCCCTTTGGCCAACAACATTAATAACCCAAGCAATTTAACGGTCAAAATTACTTTTAGGTATCAGAATAATAATACTACTACATATCAGAATTCCACGGGTAAAATATATTTCAATTTCTCTGGACCTGGGAACGTGAGTGTACACCAGGATATCAATAGTGCTACTTGTCAGCCTGGTACACCCGTTTGTACGATAAGCGTGCCACTTACTCTGATTGACACCGGCACTTTTTCCTGGTCAGGATACATAGATGGCAGTATAGATACTGTAACGATATTTTCAGAAATACATGTCGATTTTCAATATCAGGAGACTCAATACAACTATAACCTGCTTGAAAACAACAGCTATATTTCTCCTGCATCCGGGCTGAGGGTACAAAATATAACTAATTATTCAAGTGCTGGTACTCCGGCCAGCGGGAAGGCATATACTTACGGATATCTCCAGGATAAATTGGGAACTGGAACTCCGCAACAATATAGTTATGGGAGATTGATGTCATTTCCCAATTATGTCAGGTATATAAGTATTGCAACCGGCAATGAAGGATGGTGCCCCAGTCTGTCTCTTTTCAGCAGCAGTAATACATCACTTACCAGCGTAATTCAGGGAAATATTGTTGGTTATGACCAAGTGACAGAATATGACATTGACCCGGTTACGGGACTTGACAACGGTAAAACTGTTTATAATTATTTTAATAGTGCAGACACTCCAATATCTTATGCTGGTTTTGGCCTTCCAGGTACGTTGAACATGGGAAACAATCTTAATGGATTATTACTTTCAAAAATGACATATGCAAATAATGGAGGTGCATATTCAAAAATTACCGAATCAGATAACTACTTCCATACTACAAATCGAATCGTTTACTATAGTCCAAAATACGTATATATAATCGGAAACAATGGATTCAATGGAAACTTATGTACTGCGGATACTGCTGTGGGATGGGAGACCAATGCATGTTTTTATCCTTCCATAAAATCGGAGCGAATACTGTCAGATTCTTCATACAACTATGCTTATGACCAGAGCAATCCTTCAAATTATGTGCTTAAGGTCAGCAGGAGCTATTACGATAACCCTGTTCATTATCAGATGACCAGAAGCAACACCATTGACAGTAAGGGCAACTCATTAACCACTCATTTAAAGTATCCGCAGGATTATATTCCTAATGGGCAAACATATACCGGTAATACCATTCTTGATACTATGATCGGCAGAAATATGGTCAGCGAGACGATTGAAAAGCAGGACAGCCTTTATTATTCAGGCTCTCCAACGGGTTATATCACAGGGGCCCAACTGAGTTTATTCAGGCAATTGGGTTCTGGTTCACTTCCCATTGTACCAGATAAAATATATAAGCTGGATATACAAGCTCCCATCATCAACTTCCAGCCATTTTCGTTTACTGGAAATACAACGAGCATGGATAGCCGGAGCAGGCTGATGGCAAGTTTTGACCAGTATGATGCGTATAATAATATGCAGCAATACACGACTACAGATCAAAACCCGGTAGCGATCATCTGGGATTACTCACATGTCTACCCCATTGCGCAGGCAAAGAATGCTGTGATAACGGATGTGGCAGCTACAAGCTTTGAGGCTGATGGTTATGGTAACTGGAGCCCTTATACTGGTACTGTTACAAACGTCACCACGGCTCCGTTTCCGCCGACGGGGAATAATTATTACAACCTTACAACCTCAGCCACCCTGAGTAAATCGGGATTAGTATCAGGAAATGTTTACATAGTCTCTTATTGGAGTAAAAACGGAGCATATTCGATCAGTGGGGGAACTGGCAGTTCTGTTACAGGTAAGACAATAAACGGTTGGACCTATTATGAGCATAAAATAACTTCGAGTTCAACAACACTGACAATTTCGGGCACGGGGGCTATCGATGAAGTGAGACTGTATCCTTCAACCGCCTTAATGACAACATATACTTACTCGCCACTGGTCGGAATGACGACAACCTGCGATCCGGATAACAAAGTGACATATTATTTCTTTGACGGATTTGGAAGATTGAAATGGGTAAAGGATCAGGATGGAAATATTCTTAAGACCATGAGATATCATTATTTGGGAGGGCAATAGATTAAAATAAAAATGCGAGCATTAACTGATAAGTAAGCCATAACACATGAGCAATATTGTTAAATACTTTTTTGAGAAATTCAAATCGGATTCATGGATTCGCTTGTTACCCTTTTTATTGCTTTGCACAACGAGTTATTCATCTGAGGCCCAAAAAATACCTCCTCCAGTCGGCTGTACAGTAACAGGTACAAATCCTGTCACTGTCGGTCAAACATTTACATATACTCTTAACGGTGGATGCACCTCAGGTACTTGGACTGTAACCTGCGGAACGATACAAAGTTCTACCAGCACCACCGTAACTGTTTATTTTAATATTTTGAATTGCTCGCCTTCAGTAATAAAGTCAAGCGGAGGTACTTCATTATCTGTTACTGTTAACCAACCGCCGCCGCTTGTAGGAGGAACCATAAGTAATTCAACCCAATCAATAAATTACAATGCTACTCCAACTTTAATTAGTGCTTCTGCAGCGACAGGTGGAGGATGCGGTGGTGCTTATACATATACCTGGTATTCTTCTTCCGACAACGTGAATTTTACGTCTATTTCAAGTTCAAATGTCCAAAATTATCAGCCAGGAAGCCTGACGGCAACAACCTATTACAAAAGAAAAGTTGTTTGCGGCGGATCCTCTGCGTATACAACTAATACTGCAACAGTTACAGTTTACCCGCAGGTCAACGGAGGCACTGTCGCTCCGGCAACACAAACTATTAACTATAACACAGCACCCAGGCAATTAACAGTAAGCGGGGTTTCAGGAGGGAATGGCACGTATAGTTATCAATGGTATAGCTCACCGGACAATAGTACATGGACGATTATTAGTAGTGCCACTTCAACAACGTATAATCCTGCTGCTATAACAGCGACAACTTATTATCAGGTTGTCGTGACAAGTAATAATGCATCGGCCAATAGCGCAAGTGCAATAGCAAATGTCTATCCACAATTGGTTGGGGGATTGCTTAGTCCTCCTGCACCATTTATAAATTATAATACGAGTCCAGGTCAGATAATGTTGACTGGTGTTTCAGGAGGAAATGGAACTTATACTTATCAGTGGCAAAGCTCATCCAATAGTTCTTTTACGAGCCCTGTTACGATTTCAGGTGCTACGGGAACTACTTATACACCTGGAAATTTGACTTCAACAACTTATTATCGGGTAGTGGTTACGAGCAACGGAGTTTCTGTAAATAGCGTTATATCGACAATCAATGTTTATCCGCAATTAATTGGAGGGTCAATTGCTCCATCATCTCCAACAATAAATTATAACACGAGTCCTGGTTTATTGACATTGAGTGGAGTTAGCGGCGGAAATGGAACTTACTCATATTTCTGGCAAAGTTCTCCGGACAATATTAATTGGACGACTATTGTAGGTCCGTCCGGCACTACTTATACGCCTGGTAGTTTGACTGCGACAACTTATTTTCGTGTCGAAGTAATCAGTAATTATTCACCAGCTTATAGCAGTAACTCTATTGTAAATGTAAACCCAGAACTTTTGGGTGGTCAAATTTCACCAAGCAATACAGCAGTCAATTCGGGTACAAGCCCAGGAGAGCTAACAGGCACTACAGCAACAGGGGGAGGGTGTAGTGGTAGTTACACTTACCAATGGCAAAGCTCAACGGATGGCACTAACTTTACATCGGTATCTGGCGCCACTGCACAAAATTATACCCCTGGAAATCTTACTGCAGGTATATGGTACAGAAGACAGGCAACCTGTTCAGGAGTATCGGCCAATTCAAATATTTGTCAGGTAACGATCAATACCGGTATTCCTGATATGAATTTTATAACCACACGCTCAATATTAAAAGCCGGAGTGACGGATTCTGCAACGGCTGCTGGACTAACCAACCCTTATGATGTTTCACAAGTAACCCAATTTTTTGACGGATTGGGAAGAATTGTTCAGACTGTAGGAATGAAGCAAACTCCTTTACAGAACGATATTGTCTCTATCAATTCTTATGATAATTTTGGTAGAGAAGTGGAAAAATACCTTCCTTATTCTGCAATAACAAGCGATGGCAATTTTAAAGTTACTGCTTTCAGTGACCAGTATAATTTCAATGCTGTTCAATATTCCGGCGAGCAATATTACTATTCAGAAACAAGTTTCGAATCTTCTCCATTGAACCGGACTCTTGCCAGTTATGCCCCAGGTAATAGCTGGCTGGGTTCTTCAAGAGGAGTCAGCGAGAATTATCTTTTAAATCAGGCATCAGACAGTGTACGAATATGGAACATTGCTTATCCTATTGGGAGTATTCCCATAAGTACATCCATGTATGCTGCAGGTACACTATACAAAACCATTACAACCGACGAAGCTGGACATCAGGTAGTAGAATACAAAGATGAGACTGGCCATGTTGTCCTCAAAAAAGTTCAGCTATCTGCCAGTCCTGGTACTGCCCATGTTGGTTGGCTCTGTACATATTATGTATATGATGAATTGAATTACTTACGATTTGTGATTCAGCCACAGGCGGTAGTTGTCATTAACAGCAATTGGAATATCACGACGGCAATCGGGGATGAACTATGTTTCAGATACGAATACGACGCGCATGGACATATGATCATAAAGAAAATACCTGGTGCGGGTGAAACCTGGATGGTTTATGACATACGTGATCGAGTAGTCATGACTCAAGATTCAATGCTGCGCAGTCAGCAGCAATGGATTTATACTAAGTATGATGGAGAGAACCGACCCGATTCAACCGGACTGATCACGGATCCAACTTACTACAATCAACTGGCATACCAGGAATCCTCTGCTTTTGCAACAAATAATTATCCTGTTGTGAGCTCGTATACAACAAAGGAACTGTTGACCCAGGTTTTCTATGATGATTACAGTTGGGTTAGTACCTATAGTGCACCGGTTGCTTCTGTGATGGCGACGAATTATACTGGCAACGGCAATTATTTTATAACATCATACAATGCATCTCCTATATACGCTGCAAATCCGATTCCATTCTACATAACGAGGGGAGCGGCCACAGGCAGCAAATTGGAAGTGATTGGTTCGGGAGGCAGTCAATATTTGTATACCGTAAGCTTTTATGATGACAGGGGAAGAGTGATTCAATCGCAAATCTCCAATTTTACTGGGGCGATCGATACAGCAACAATGCAATACGATTTCTCAGATAAGGTTATCCGAAATTTAGTTGGACATAAAAAGAACGGCAACACTATTCAGGCTCATACCGTGCTTACCAAAATGGACTATGATCAGAGTTTCAGGTTAAAGCATATATGGAAAAATATAGACAATTCGGCATCAGACCAGCTAATCGATAGTATGCAGTACAATGAACTAAGTCAGCTAAAAGTTAAATATCTAGGTAATAACATAGATAGTCTTGTATATGACTATAATGTAAGGGGATGGCTTTTGGGCATCAACAGGAATTATTTAGGAGGAACGACAACGCATTATTTCGGGATGGAGTTAGGGTATGATAAAATGACTTCAATTATTGGAACCACATCTTATGTGGCAGCACAGTATAATGGCAATACCACCGGCACGGTATGGAAATCTGCTGGTGACGGTGTTGGAAGAAAATATGATTTCACATATGACGACGTAAACCGACTGACTGCTGCAAACTTTTTACAAAATACGATAGGTTCCGCTTGGGATAACGGATACATTGATTTTACAACTGGAAATCTAAAATACGACGCTAATGGAAACATCCTTACCATGAATCAAAAGGGATTCAAGGTTGGTGGGTCAGTGTATATAGACCAGCTAGCCTATACTTACCAGACAAACAGTAACAAACTCAGCCAGGTCAATGATACGGCCAATGATGTGAACAGCAAGCTGGGAGATTTCCATTATACCGGAACCAAAGGTTCTTACGATTATACCTATGACGGCAATGGAAACCTCATCACGGATAACAATAAACTGATTGATAAGATCACTTACAATTATCTGAACCTTCCAACGCTTGTTCATCCGAACACCAAGGGAAATATTGTTTATGCATATAATGCTGCGGGAGAAAAGTTAAAAAAAGTAACCAGTGACTCCACGAGCAGGCATACGGTCACTACGCTTTATCTTGCCGGTTTTGTTTATCAGCAGACCGATACCATCACAAATCCAACAGGCGGTATCGACACCCTGCAATTCATCGCTCAGGAAGAAGGCCGCGTTCGGTGGGCCTATCATAAATACACAACCGGATATTCAGCTAACGCATTTGAATATGATTTCTTTGAAAAAGATAATCTGGGAAATACCAGGATGGTGCTGACCCAGCAAAAAGATACGGCAACATATCTGGCCAGTGGCGAAGCTGCATATCGTACAACGGAAAGTCAGCTTTTCGCAAATCTGACTACAACCACCATCGCAAGAACTGCCGCTCCAGGTTATCCGGTCGATCTTACAATTACAAATCCAAACGACACAGTCTTCAAAGTAAACGGAAACGTGGGTGGCCATAAAACGGGGCCTTCACTACTTCTTAAAGTAATGAGTGGAGACAAAGTTGATATTGCAGTAGAATCGTTTTATAATACCGGCACTACAAGTACACCCAACAGCAGTCTAACAGATGTATTGGCATCACTTGCAACAGGTGTTGTTAACATGACCGCTGGCGGCAAAGGATCTATTACGGATCTGAATAATCAAACCACGAGTCCGATCTATGCTGCACTTAACAGTTTTCTTCCAGCGGATGATCCGAACCAGACAACAAAACCCAAAGCTTATCTGAACTGGATTTTACTGGATGACCAGTTGAAATATGTAAGTAGTTACCCTCAAAGTGGAGCCGTTGTAGTTGGCTCAGCCGGGACGCTCAACACGATAGGTTACACCGGCCTTCCCATCACAAAGAACGGATTTCTTTATATTTGGGTGAGTAACGAGACACCCAACTGGGACGCGTTCTTTGACAACCTGGTAGTAAAACAATATGCCGGACCGCTATTAGAAGAAAACCATTATTATCCATTCGGGCTTACCATGGCTGCTATTACTTCAAAAGCTTTGAAACCATTTTATTCTGAAAATAAATATCGATATAATGGGAAAGAATTACAGAATAAAGAATTCTCTGATGGAACGGGGTTGGAAGAATATGATTATGGGGCTAGGTTACAAGACCCGCAACTTGGGGTTTGGCATGGTATTGATCCTCTGGCTGACAAGTATAGGAAATGGTCTCCATACAATTATGCTATGGACAATCCTATAAGATTTATAGACCCGGATGGAATGGGAGCGGGGGGTGGACCAGCTGAGAATTTAATGGAGTGGAATTCAAGAAAAGAGAATGAAATTAAAGATAAAGTTGGTATTGTTCACGGTAACGAACCAGGTGAAGAAGGTAAATTCAAAACGACTACAGATGCGGGACACGGTGATCGCAATGCTGATAATTCCGAAACGGATAGCGGGGCTGTGGATCCTGACGACGAAAGCGAACAAGAAAAAAACTACTCATTATTATTAGAAAAAGCTACTAATGCTTGGCTTTTGGCATTTGGGATAGACAATACAAGAACAAGAGAAGGGGATAAAGATGTTAGGCCCGAAAAAAGATTGGAGTGGAGAGATAAGATTGCCAATGACAATAATTCAGAAGTTTTTATTAGCTTTCATTTAGACGCTGCTGGAGATACACGGAATCTTAAGGTCATTTATCAACAAGGCAAAAGTAACGAAGAGATAAGCAAATTTCTAGGGAATAAAATAATAGATGCATTAAAAAGTAACGGTGGGTTTAGTAAATATTCATTAAATGATGTGATATCCTTAGGGAGAATTGAAAATGGCAAGCTTACAACTCATTTAGGGGTTTTAAATGGATTTAATACGGGCGGTCCTGGCCTCTTAATAGAATTTGGTTCAATTGCTAGCGCAAGCAACAGGCAGTATATCAGGGATAATTGTTATTCAATAGGTAAATCAATTGCTATCGCTGTATATCAATATTTTCATAAAGGAGAGCAACCGAGATTGAGCATTTTTAAATAACTAAAATATGCAAAAAAGCCTCTTATTAATGTAAATCGGTGTTTTGAACCAAAATGATTTATAATATGAAATTCATTTATTTATTGATGTGTTTTTTATCTTTAGTCAATTTACAAAATTCATTTTGTCAAGGACATGTAAGCGTTTACACAATTTATTTTGAGAAAAACAGTTACAATATTAATAAGAAATTTCAGCCATTATTAAAGAATCTTGCGATTTTATTTAATAATGATTCATGTAGGATGATAAAAATTTACGGATATTCTGATACAGTTGGTTCAAAAAATTATAACGAAGCTCTTTCCAAAAAGAGGGTATATTCAGTTTTTAATTTTTTACATTCATCTAATAAGTTCGATACAACTAAAGTTTACATGGTATGGCTTGGGGAATCAGAAGATTCTTATGATCTTCATTTTTCGAAAGCACACATTCAGCAAAGATGTGTTGACATATGGGTACTTTTCAATAGGAATGCTTCAATACCAAAGAAAGTGAAGAAAAAGTCGGGCTAATTTTATCCTTAAAACCTATTGAATTTACTAAGACTTTATCGAACTGAAAGTCTTCAAAAAAATGTATACTTTTTGAAGCCTTCTAACGAATATAGCGCGAAACAGGGGAATTTATTCCGGTAAGGCGACTGATGATTTTAAAGTAACAAGCGTTATAGTTTCTATCATGAATTCATCAGGAGATTTAGTTAAACAGGGAAAAGCTATAATACAGGAGAACAATTTGGACTGGTTGTATACGACAAACATATACTTTCTGAACTCCAGAGATCAGGGTAACAGCCATTGCAACGGATCTGTTAGGCAATATCATTCATTGGGTATAACGATGTAGTTTCTGGTCTCCATCAAATGAACTGAACCTTTCTCTATTGTGAAAATTCAAGGTGTTGTTCTCCTTACTATTCTACTAATTTTTCACATTAGTGCAGATCTCAATAAATTGATTCTTCAACCCTAATTGTACCCTATTTAAAATTACAACTCAACTTTGAAACTATTTTAAAAGCAAACTAGCGGAGAGCTGACACAAGTTGCAACACCGTACTTTAATATTTTGACCAATGGAATTAGTGATTATGAAAGAGCTTTAGAGGAAGGGTGGACTCCGAAATGGCAAATGAAAACAAAAAATATTATGAAATTCAAAATCACTTTTAAAGAGCAAGTATTGATGCTTTTACCATTAGTATTAAAGAATACAATTGCATTGGGTCTTATATTTTATATTTTTGGTACAGAAACTCATGCCCTAATAATTATTTTTTTATTATTTTTTTTATTGGATATTCTTCCTACAGTGATTCTTCACATTCAGTATTTATTTAAGAACTGGAATTCTGAATTATCTTTAAATAAAGAGAAAAGAAAATTGGCTTATGTAAGTAGCACCGAAAATCTGGAGTATTCATTTGATGAAATACTCAGTGTTCACCATTTTGCATCTTATGGAGGAGGAACGAGAGTATATTCTTTTGGTGAATATAGGTACTTTAAAATAATATTTAAGGACAATAAACAAATTATTATTACTTGTCTGATGATTAATAATATTAAAATGACTTTAGAGAAATTATTGGATATAGTCCCTGAGAAATGGCTTAGAATAATAGCATTTATTTATTAATAATATGAGCTGTACGACGTTAAAGAAAGTGTACTTTTTTATAGCGAGTATTTTTTTTGTTTAGGTTAGTAGATATTTTTTAGTGTTAGGATTAATGAATATTTAATTTTTAATTAGGGTATAAGATTCAGTTTGGTTATAGTGGATCAGCAAAAAAAGCCGCCCATCTCTGAGCGGCTTTTTTAATTATTACATTATCGCTTTACTGTTCCGACACAGGCAACGGAAATTCAGTCCACACGTCATCACCAGGACGATCGATAGGTAGTGAGCCTAAAAGATTGTAGCGTCGTACATCGATCCAGCGGTGGCCCTCCATGAATAATGAGTACCTTCTTTCATACAACATTTCATTGATAAGGGATGGCTGGCTAACGGTTCCAGAATAGACGGGAAGATTATGTCCTGCACGGATCACGTTTAATGCAACGACGGCCTGGGGAAGGTTGTTTAATTGAATATTTGCTTCGGCATAGATCAGGATCAGCTCTTCGTTTCGGATGATCGCCATGGGTGCCGTGCTGGAAGTATATACCCATACATCACGGTTACTGCTCAGGCCATCGAGTGAAGCCACAGGTCTAAGAGTTGCTTTGGAAATGCGATCGTCCCCGGTCAGGATATCTGCTGCATAGGATGGATTTGCTACGCGCACTTCTCCTGTATTGTCCTGCGGAATAAATGCGGGATTCAACTGATCGCCCGATCCTGTTCCAAACACACTGTACACGCCCAGATTAAATGGAAGATTCAATCCGTAGAATGATTCACTGAGTGCAGTGAGTGCGGCGCTCCAGTTCGAGAGATACACTTCCACCCGTGCGGAGAGGGCGCGGTTGAATTGAAGCAGTCCTGCCGCATCACTGAATCTCGCAAATCCGTTGGATAACGGAAATATCACAGTTGCTCCCTGCAGGTCAGTTTTTCCTGAATCCAGAATACTCTGAATGCCGTTCAATGCAGGAATGAGTTGAACAATGGGACCCAGTGCATTCGGATTACTAACGTCCAGGCGTATCCCATTTGAATCTGTGAGATTCAGGTTTAACAAAAGCTGGTACGCTATAATCGTTCTTGCGAATCCTGTGTAGCCTGCTTTTTCCGTAGGACTGATCAAAGTTGAATTCTTCGCTGCCTGTATCAAGGTGTTACAATTCTTCACTACACGATACCTGGCAGCCCAGGTATTGGTAATATAAAAATTACTGTTGCTCAATACTGCGCTACCTGCGCCCAGCAGATCCGTTACATAGCGGGGTTCAGATGCAGAGAAGCGATAACTTTCCCTTCCGATCGTTCCGACATCATCGAGATAGAGGGCTGAGTTCGTACGCATGCCGGATTCTGATCCGGTGACGAGATTATTCAGATCAGCCGCTGATGCGTTGGATAAAAAACTTTGAACCGTCGGACTGTTCAGATTTCCATAATCTTTCTGGCAGGAAACGAAAAAAGTGCCGGCACTGATAAAAAGCAAACTATTTATAATTTTCTTTTTCATAATTGTTGATTCAGTTGGTTTAAAAATCCAGTGAAATGTGAAAATCAGCACGCTTGGTTGCGGGATAAGGATCCACATCCACACCACTGGAGAAACCGGTTCCGAAATTCGAAACCTCCGGATCGTATGAAGTATATTTTGTCCAGACAAAAAAGTTCGTCATCGATACGCCCAGTCGCAGGCCCTTTACAAAATTTCCACTGGTTGTACTGAATGAATAATACAACCCGATCTCACGCAGTTTCACATATCCTGAATTCTGCACGAATTCCTGAGCGCTGGTTCCGACCTGGCTTATACGATATGCACCATTGGGAACCCCTTTCTGAATGGTCTGTGCGTCCCAGTCTGCACTCGTTCCGCCGAAATCATTTTCTAAATTGGTGAGATTCACATTTTGTCCGCCATTCTTCCAATGCAGAAGAAAGCGAAGACTGATTTTATTCTGGAAAGTAATTTCATTATAAGAATTCATCTGGAAGATGGGTTCAGCATCGCCCCATTTCACGATCCCTGTTGGTGATAGTCCCAGGATCTGCGTAGCAGATGCTCCTTGTTGAATCTGGTAGGAGCCCAGCACATATCCAAAGGATCCCTGCGGTGTTGGTGGTATGATCAGACGCGTTACAAGCGAACGGTTGAGCCAGAAATTCAATGTGGTGTTCCAGACAATATTCCTTGTAGTAACCGGGCGTGCATTCAAACTCAATTCAACACCCTGGTTTCTCAGATCTCCCGCATTCAGCCATCTTGTTGAAAAACCGGAAGAAGAGGGTGGGTTGCTTAACATCAGGAAATTATAAATATTCTTTTTGTAGTAGGTAAGTTCAAAATTCAATGCACCATTCAGTACACTGAAGTCAATACCTGTTTCAAATTCACTTTGTCTCTCGGGCTCAATATTGGGTTGTCCTTCCTGTAATCCGATCAAGGAGCCGGGCAGTCCTCCAATATTGGAAACGTTCATGGAAGTAAACTTGGATCCATAAGCCGGTGTATTATTTGCTTCACCGTAAGCGGCTCTTAGTTTGAAGTTGCTGAAAAAACCATTCGGATCGAGGAGACCACTATGTGTAAGGTTCCAGGACAATCCTGCTTTCGGATATACATAAAATTTTGTTGCATCTCCGTTGTTTGATGAACGATCAAAACGAACGCCTGCTGTAGCGGTGATGGATTCAATAATGCTCGCTTCTTCCTGAACATAGATCCCTTGATTCTGGAATTGTGCACGGAACTGTGTTGCAGTCAGCGAACCCGCCTGGTCAATATTAGACTGTCCTGAGATAACCTGTGTTGCAGCATCCAGAATATTATTATAGTTTCCATCTTCTTGTGTAAATCCGGCAGATGTTGTCAGTGTCAGATCCTTCGAAGCCGTATAGGTATTTACGAGTGACGTGATAAAATTAATATTCAGGTTATTGGTAAATCCCTGAACGGATGTCCCTTTGTTGACGGATTGAAATTGCAGCTCACTTGGGAAGAGTACATTGGTCTGCAGACTGTAAAAATCAAAACCGCCTCCTCCAATGAATTTTGTTATACTTTTTTCTGATCTCTGAAACACGGCTTCCAGTCCGATACCTGTAATGAAACGGTTTACCCCTTCATGATTTTTCATCAGGGCGATGGTTTGTAGAGGATTGGATGCTGCAAAAGGGTTATTGGGATAATTGCCATATTGATCCGGATGCAATTGCGTAAACTGGGGAGTCGAAGAAAGCGCGATGCCCAATGTTACACCTGCGTTGTCATTACCAGAGAATCCACGATCCGCACCGGTATTGAGATAGTTCGTGCTGATCCCGATTCTCACATTGTCTGAAATATGATGATCAATATTGAACCGGAGACTGGTATTCCGGTAGCCTGTATTTTTCACAATTCCTGTTTCATCCTTCACACCTGCAGAAAGATAAAAAGTTGTCTTTTCATTTCCTCCGCTTACGCTAACTAATGTATTTCTTGCAAAGCCGGTATTGCCGAATATTTCTTTTTCATAATCGTACAGTTTTCCATTTGTCTTCGCTGTATCAAATTCGTAAGCGTATTTTAAACCGGTTAAGCTGTCATTTGATAAACCCGCTGCCGTCTGCGCTGTGAATTGTCGCACGCCCAGCAGTTTGCTCACTTTAATAAATCCCAGATCCTGCGAAAATGTAATATGAGTTCTTCCGGCCTTACCTTTTTTTGTCGTAATGATGATTACACCACCAGATGCTCTCGAACCATAGATGGCCGCTGCCGATGCTCCTTTCAGTATTTCTACATTTTCAATATCTTCTGCATTGATATCTGAAATTCTTCCTGATGGATTATCCTGGTTGGAAGTCAATGCACCCCCGCTGGCAGCTAATGTTATAAAATTCAAACCTGCGGAAGTGGAAGTATTATCAACAAATACCCCGTCGACTACATAGAGCGGTTGTGTATTCCCGTAAACAGAAGTTACTCCCCGTAGTTTAACAGATTCTCCTCCGCCCGGTGCACCGGTATTTGCATTGATGGTCGCTCCCGGGATTTTTCCGTTAAGTGCCTGGTCGAATGTTTGAGAAGGTGCTACACCATTGAGTTGTGTGGCATTGATGGTTGTTACTGAATTGGCAAGATTTCTTCTTTTAATAGTAGTGCTTAACCCGGTAACTACTACTTCATCCAGCCGGCCGATATCTTCCTGCATATCGATTTTTAATTCGGATGAACCGGTTAGTTTAAGCACCTGGCTTTTGTATCCTGTGGAAGTGATGACAAGAGTACCGTTATCAGGCGCGTTTAATTTAAACTTTCCGGATTCATCCGTTACCGTGCCCTGGGTAGTTCCCAGGATAATTATGCTGGCGCCAAAAATCGGATGACCCTTACCATCCTGTATTGTCCCGGTAATGGGTTTCAGCTGTGCCATACTTACTAAAGGCATCCATGCGATGAGTAAGAGTAGTGCAGTGATAAACTTGTTTTTTCTCATTGTTTGATTAGTTGATGGTTTGAAAGTTTGGTTATGAGATATGGGATATGAGATATGGGATATGGGATATGAGATATGAGTTTAACTCATAACCCATATCTCATAACCCATATCCCTCTCTAAGTTTTCGAATAAATATGCTTGCCGTAACCTTGTTCCACAATCTGCCTTGCTCTTTCCGGATATGTAGAAAGATCCTGCGGTGCAACAGAAGCGAGTCCATCTACATAGCGGTTGAATAAACAAAATGCAGCTGCAATTAAAACTGTATCGTGTATGTCCCTGTCCGTTGCTCCATGCTGCCTGGCATTTTCGATATCTTCCGGAAGAACGGACTTGCCGCTTTTCTGAACCTTGCCTGCGATTTGTAAAAGGGATTTTAATTTTTCAGAAATGGGCGCTTCTTTATAATTGCGTCGTACAGCCTCCACCATGTCGCGATCTCCGTTCAGATAGCAGACTGCAATTTCTCCGTGCGAGTGATGGCAGTAAAAGCAATCGTTCAGGTATGAAACATAGGTACCGATCAGTTCACGATCCGCAGGACTCAATCCTGTCGTATCTCTCAGTAATAATTCTGTCAGCGCACTCAGAGGCCCGGCAGTTTCCGGGCGAAAAGCCAATAGTGACCTTATTCCTGGGAGTGTTTTATCTACATCTATATGGGGCATGGTTTTAATTTTTAAAATACTTTTTAACTTTGGTTATGGGTTATGAGATATGAGATATGGGTTATTTCGGAGGTTATGAGTTATGATTTATGAGTTAACCCATAACCCATATCTCATATCTCATATCTCATATCTCATATCCCATATCTCATATCTCATATCTCATATCTCATGTTACTTGGTGAGTCCCAGTTGAGAGTAGCCCTCCCTCGCCCGCATGGGTGCTCGATCAATATATACCTGCCTGTCCGTCGGCGCCCAGGTATTGAGTCCGTCGACGTACCTGTTGTACATGCAGAATGCCGCGGCGATCAAAACCGTGTCATGAATTTCACGATCTGTGGCGCCTAGTTTTTTTGCTTCTTCAATTTGTTCTGCAGTTACAAATCGTCCCCCTTTTTGCACACTGCCCGCGATGGAGAGGAGGGATTTCAATTTTTCAGAAATGTCGGCTGAAAGGAAATCCTTTTTAATGTTATCGATGAACTGCATGTCGCACTGGAAATAATGCTGGGCCATGGCTCCATGTACATTCTGACAAAAAAAACAATCGTTCAGATAGGAGGTATATGCACCGATCATTTCCCTGTCACCACGACTGAGCGTATTGTCTTCGTCGTGTAATAATACTTCTGCCAGATCATTCAGGATCGTACCGGTCTCGGGCCGGTAAATCATCGGTCCGCGTATTCCCGGCAGTTCATTTTGTAAATCGATAAATGCCATTTTTTCTTTTTTAAATGTGATATCCTTTTTGTCCCATCCTTTTTCCCATTTCTTCATAAGCAGCTTCCCCCGTTGGCGTAAAACTGGCGAGCCCGTCTACATAGCGGTTGAACATGGAGAAACTCGCTGCGATCAGCACGGTGTCATGAATGTCAGTATCATTGGCGCCCGTTTTTCTCGCATTTTCAATATCATCGGGGGTCACTGATTTCCCATTCCCTTGCACTTTGCCAGCAATATGCAGCAGGGCCTTCAATTTTGGAGAAAGAGATTCAGCATTCTGATCGTGCAGCAATTCATCGACGACCTGTTTTTCTTCATCAAATAAATGTCTTGCTGCTGCAGCATGACTGTTCATACAGAACATGCAGCCATTGAGTCTTGATACGTAGGCCGCGACTAGTTCTCTTTCAGCTGAACTAAGTGGAGAGGGACCTCTTAACAGAACTTCCGCGAGTTCGCATAGTGGTTTGCCTGTTTCGGGACTGAACTGAAACAGACTTCGGATACCCGGGACACCTTCTTTTACTTCGATATATGCCATTTGTAAAGCTTATGGCTTAAGGCGTAAGGCGTAAAGCTTAAAGCATAAGGCGTAAAGCACAAAGCTTAAAGCTTAAAGCCTAAGGCCTAAAGCAGTTAATAATTGAAAAAGTTATTTAGTGGAATATTCATCATGTCTTGTTTGTTTATTGAAAAGCGTAATAATAAATCCTATGAGAAAAACAAAATCGAAATAAAATATAGCGTTTCCATATCCGCCAAGCATTTCTACCAGGGAGCCGATAAAAAAAACAGCTACTCCCGTAATAATGCGGCCAAGGTTGAAACATACCCCGGTTGCTGTTGCACTGAGGGAAGTCGGAAATAGTTCGGGAATATACATGGATAGTGCGCCCTGGCTCATGCCAAGAAAAATGGTAATAAATGCGATCTGCAGATAGGCACTTAATGAAAGCGTTGTAGTGAGCCTGAATAAAATAAAAGCTAAAATAAAACTGGCTCCAAAACAAATGAGCAGGGTTCTTTTCAATCCGAGTGCATGAACGACCCATCCCGAAATAAATCCACCCATTAAACCACCACAACCCATCAGCATCATGGCGAGTCCCCTTTCTTTTTGTCCGCTGGTTCCGGAAACCAGGTTCTGGATCCAGGATGGCAGCCAGGAAAAAGTGGCCCAGAGACCGATCAGTGCAGCGCCGAATACGAGGGAACCCATGATCAGGTTCTTACTGTTCTTTTTACTAAATAATTGATTCAGGTTATTTTTCGCTTCATCTTCTTTTTGGGTCATAACCCATTTTTCTGATTCAGTAAAAAAGAGAGCAGCTAATATGGAAAGAATCACCGGGATAGTGCCTACTAAAAATGTGTACCGCCACTGGGAAACAAAGTAAGTGAGAAATCCGGCTGAAAAAATGCCAACGGGAATGGAGATCGATAAGATACCCAGCAGAATGGCTCTTTTTTTCTCTTTGTATTCTTCAGAAATTAAAATATTCGTTATGACGAGCACGCCACCAATTCCAAATCCTGAAAGGAAACGGCAGATTACCACACTGAACCAGGTTGGTGAGAGCCCGGTTAATATGGTGAACAATCCGTAACAAAGCGTTGCGTAAATAAAAGATTTCTTCCGGCCCAGCGTATCGCAGAAAATTCCCCAGATAATTCCACCCGCTGTCCATCCGAAAATAAAAATGGCATTGATGGTGGCGCTGATATTATCGAAGCTTTGTCTGCTTGAATTATGCAAAAGATCTTTCATCACATCCGGCAGGTAAACCGACATCAGGGTGGAAACGGTTCCTCCAAACATGCTGCTGAAAAAGCAGATGAGAAATAGTGCCTGTTTTGATTTCTGAAACGCGGCATGTTTTATTGAAGGAATTCCTATTGATGTATGCATGGATTCTATTTAAAACTTTCTTCTCCTTTTCTTGCCAATGGGTCTTTCGGTCTGTCGTACCCGGTAGTTACAAGTCTCGCTGCGAGTTTTTGATAATAGGCGGGATCTTCGGGACTAAATGTTCCCAACCCATCTACGTACCGGTTGTAGAGACAAAATAATGCCGCGATCAATACAGTATCGTGGATTTCCTTATCTGTTGCTCCTGCATTTTTTGCACGGGCAATATGTTCCGGAAGAACGGCCTTACCAGTCTCCTGCACTTTTGATCCGATGACAAGCAGGGATTTCATTTTTTCAGAAAGGGGGGCATTTTCAAGATCATGATATACTTTATCCAGTAATTCTTTGCTTCCACCAAGGGCAACCACGGTAGCCGCATGTGCATTCGTGCAAAAACGACATTGATTTTTATAAGAGACAATGGTAGCGACCAGTTCCCTTTCCATTTCAGTGAGCGTATTCTCCCCGCGTAAAAGGATCTGCGTCAGCTCTCGTATCGGTGCGGCCGTATCAATGCGGTTTTCCAATAAACCGGTTATGCCGGGTAAGCCATTATTTAATTGGATGTATGCCATGTTCTATGGTTTATATTGAGATGTGTTTGGATGAAAATGTTCCCAGGAATGCCAGAATTCCTGGTAGGCTGACAGCTGTTCAAGCTTTGCATCTTTTAAAGGCCCGCTAATACAAACTCCGTCAGGCGTCCAGATAGAATGTGTATTGGAATCGCTAAGCCGGGAAGCTGCCTTGTCCTGAATAAAGAAAAGCATTCTTCCCTGAATGTTCCTGTTAAGGGCATGGAAACTGCTTGTGTCATTTTCAAGTGTTAGTAAAACAGGAATATTCCCGATGGTATCCTGAATAAAATAATTCTTCAGCAGGTCGTTCCAATCGTAGGCTTTTTCAAAACCATTTGTTTTTATTCCGACAACCCATGATTTCATTTTCCAGGAAGCAGAATCTCTTTTTTCAAGGTGCCCCTTGATGGTTCCCTTATCAAAATCTGCGAGATCATTATAGTCTTCCTTAAAATTGGAATCCGGTTGAAGGATGGTTGAATTCGGATGCGAGCGTAGCCAGGAAGAGAGGGATGCCTGGTGTGAAGGAATTTCTTCAAGATGAGTTCCTTTTAAAGGACCTGCAATGGCTACTCCGGTAGCTTGCTGCCACCAGCTCTTCGTGGTTGCATCTTCAAACATCGCATTGAAATGATCCATTCCAACCAGCCGGAATTTCTCGGGTTTTCCATTAACGATGGGACTATACACGCGGCCTGTTCTGCAGACTGTACAATATGTAATCATAACCGGGGTATTGCCCACGGTGTCTTTTACCTGGTGGTGATAACCGATGAGCTGGATAGGGTATGCCCTTGCCTCACTGTTTATAACAACACCAATTACAAGTTTATCAGAATCAATTTTATTTTCTTTAACCGTGGAAAAGTTTTTAATGGAAGGCTGGTAAAACATTTTATCTGCCTCAAACCTGAAATTGAAAAAAAAGAAAATGATAACATATAGAATGATGATCAACGATAATATAATTTTCATGGAGATCTTTCCCCTGGTATCGTATAGCCGGTATATGGGTCCCGCAACGAGTGCCAGACCGATAATGCGCAGGGTCCATTTATATTTTTCAATAGAATAGGCCCAGTCGATGGTATTCGAATGCTGACTGCCCGGGAAAGGCATGATAAAATATACGCGCAATATTTCTGTAGCTAATAACAGAAGAATGCCGATTATCAGAAATAATCGTGACATAGACAATATTTAAATAAAGGAAAAGTAGGAACGGCCACGGATCAGGCAGATAATTGAGGTGGTTTACCAGGTATAGCGATATGTGGTTCAGTGAAGTTGATAGTACAGAATGAAGGAAATTGTAAAATCGTATTCCCATACTCCCATACTCCCATACTCCCATACTGGTTAATATAGTCATTACCACTAAATCTCTTTTGAAGATCCGGGCGACCAGAATTTTTATTATTGCTGGTTAAATCATTTGCCACGTTTTCATAATCAGATTTTGCTTTCTTCAAAACCGTTTTATGGTTATCAACAATGCATAATAGGATCAGTTTGCCATCGGAGACTTTGCGTTTGACGCACTTAAAAGTTTTTCCATTGATATTCACTTCGCCATTTGCTCGTTCAAAAGTCCCTTGCTCCAACTGATAGGGGTTATAAAGTGGTATATTAATGCAAACCAGCTCATTTTCATCGTACTGGTCCTTATCAAGAATTGCCTCCATAGCTATATCCGCTTTCTTTTCGGCATAATAAAACCAGGCACGGTACCCGATCATATTGAAAAGGAGAATGAGGAGCAGAATGATGGAAGCGGACTTTCTCATGCAATAGTTAGTTGGGTAAATATAAGAATTATCCCAATAAATAAAATTTTCGGTTTGTAGGGCTGTCGCCAGGGTAATTTAGATTTTTTGGCTTGAAGGGATTTTTGTAACTATGATAATGCTTTGCCGGAACCTGTTTTTACTCTCTGCATCCGTGACTTTTCAGGCGGGTTTTGCCCAGACACCAATGGAAAAGTTTGAATTCGTCAATTTCTCCCGGGTAAATATAACCGACCAGTTCTGGAAACCTAAAATGGATCTTGTTGCAACAAAAACACTACAGGCCTGCATTTACCAGACAGAAACGGTAACTCCACGTATCAGGAATTTTGAAAAAGTTGCGAGGAAGAAAGGAGAGAAGCATGAGGGTATTTACTATGATGACAGCGATGTATATAAGGCCCTGGAAGCTATGAGTTATTCCATCAGCACCCGCCACGATACCGCGCTTGAAAGAAAAGCAGATGAATGGATAAAAAAAATCGCAGCCGCCCAATTGCCCGATGGTTATCTGAATACTTATTTCACATTAAACGGGATTGACAGAAGATGGACGGAAGTTGAAAAGCACGAGGATTATAACGCAGGCCATTTAATTGAAGCTGCCGTAGCTTATTATAATGCAACGGGTAAAACCAGTCTGCTCGATGTGGCGATCCGTTTAGCTAATCATATTGACAGCACGTTTAGACTCGCAAACAAACCCTGGTTCAGCGGACATGAAGAAATCGAACTCGCACTCGTAAAATTATACCGGGTTACAAAAAATGACCGTTACCTGAAATTGGCAGACTGGTATCTACAGCAGCGGGGAAAACAACATAGTCAGTGGGGGAATTCAGAATACTGGCAGGACGTACTTCCGGTAAAAGAACAAAAAAATATTACAGGCCATGCCGTCCGCGCCATGTATTTATATACCGGCGCCGCAGATGTTGGTTCATTAACAGGTGATATGGCTTATATGAATGCCATGAAATCAGTTTGGGAAGATGTAGTAGAAAGAAATATGTACCTGACGGGTGGAATCGGATCTTCGGGTAACAACGAAGGATTTACACATGACTATGATCTTCCTAATCAGT
Organism: Puia sp.; assembly: GCA_035937535.1. Taxonomy (GTDB): domain Bacteria; phylum Bacteroidota; class Bacteroidia; order Chitinophagales; family Chitinophagaceae; genus Puia. The sequence continues at coordinate 44,611 of DASZHV010000003.1, forward strand.
CGGCCTATTGCGAAACCTGCGCATCCGTAGGGATGGTCTTCTGGAACCAGCGCATGGCGCAGCTTTCAGGAGACGGGCGATATGTGGATGTATTGGAGAAAAGTTTATATAATGCAGCGCTTGATGGACTGAGCCTGGGTGGCGACCGTTTTTTCTATGATAATCCACTGGCTTCGATGGGCCAGAATACTCGCAGCGCCTGGTTTGGAACAGCCTGCTGTCCTGCGAATATTGCAAGGCTTGTCGCATCCCTTGGAAATTATATTTATGGAAGATCTGAAGATGGCATCTGGGTAAATCTTTTTGTAAACAGTAATACCCGCATCGCTATGGGAAAGGATAGTATTTCAGTTGCTACTGAAACAAACTATCCCTGGGAAGGAAAAGTTGTACTTAAAATAGATCCGGATACCAGACAAAAATTTGCAGTTCTTATACGGGTTCCTGGATGGGCGAATGGTGAAGCTTCTCCGGGCGCACTTTATCGTTTCATCGATGATAAGCCGAAGCGTATTTGGTTTATGGTTAATGGAGAAATGGTTCAAACAAAGATTGAAAATGGATATGTCTCGATTGATAGGTTTTGGAAAAAAGGTGATCAGGTCAGTTTTTCTTTTCCGATAGAAACACTTCGCATCCGGGCGATGGACAGTCTCCGCAATGATATAAACCTGATCGCTCTTCAACGTGGGCCGATTGTTTATTGCATTGAAGGAGCAGATAATACGGGCTCTGTTTGGAATGTTTTGGTGAAGCCAAACACAGTTTTCAAAGCAATAACATATCATATACTGAATGAACCGGTCATTGCATTACAGGGGAACCTGGAATTATCAGTACCAGCAGATGGAGGTGAAGGGATAAAAATACGGGAAGAAAAAATCACGGCGATTCCTTATTATACCTGGGCCAACCGTGGTGCGAATTCCATGCGTGTCTGGCTGCCAGAAAAAATTACATCAGTTGCTTTGAACGCTGCTGATTAAGGTGATATAAAATTTAATTACCATGAAAATAAGTCCTGCCGCCGGCAAACCGGCCGATCCTTCGATCCTGGTTAATATTCCAAGACTTATCTCCGCATATTATGCATTGCAGCCGGATGTTTCTGTCCCGGCACAGAAAGTTGCATTTGGAACATCGGGTCACCGTGGTTCTTCTTTTTCAAATTCCTTTAATGAATGGCATATCCTTGCTATTACGCAGGCAATCTGTTTGTACAGGAAGCAAAATAATATTGACGGACCGCTCTTCCTGGGCATCGATACACATGCACTTTCGGAACCTGCAGCGATAACCGCACTGGAAGTTATCGCTGGTAATGAAGTGGAAGTAATGATCGCAGACAATAATGAATATACGCCCACGCCAGCTGTATCGCATGCCATCCTCACTTATAATAAAGGTCGCGAGAAGGGATTTGCGGATGGCATCGTGATCACTCCTTCCCATAATCCCCCTGATGATGGTGGCTTTAAATATAATCCCACAAATGGCGGTCCTGCAGGAACTGATATCACTTCATGGGTTGAGAAGAAAGCAAATGAGTTTCTGGAAAATAAATTGAAAGGCGTATTGAGAATGCGCTATGAAAAAGCACTCCGCGTTTCAACAACCCATCGGTTCGATTATTTAAATCATTATGTGAACGACCTTCATAATGTACTGAATATGGATATTATCCGCGATTCAAAAATCAGCATCGGAGCTGATCCATTGGGAGGTGCAGGTGTTCACTATTGGGCCCCGATTGCAGAAAAGTATAAATTAAATCTGCGTGTGGTAAGTGATATCGTGGATCCTACATTCAGGTTCATGTCGGTGGACTGGGATGGGAAAATAAGGATGGATCCTTCTTCATCCTATGCGATGCAAAGGCTGATTGGCATGAAGGATCGTTTTGATATTTCTGTTGCATGCGATACCGACCACGACAGGCATGGGATCGTTACGAAATCAGTGGGACTGATCCCACCAAATCATTACCTGGCTACCTGTATTTTTTATCTATTGCAGCACCGTCCGGGATGGAAGTCCGGTATTGCCATTGGAAAAACCCTGGTGAGCAGTCGTATGATCGACCGCGTTACAAAAAAACTGAATCATCCGCTTTATGAAGTTCCTGTCGGCTTCAAGTGGTTTGTTGACGGACTGATCGATGGTTCACTTGGATTTGTCGGAGAAGAAAGTGCGGGCGCCAGTTTCTGCCGAATGAATGGAGAAGTATGGACAACAGATAAGGATGGATTCATTCCTGCCTTGCTGGCAGCAGAAATGACGGCGACCTTGAATAAGGATCCGGGAGAAATATATAAAACCCTGGCCGATGAACTGGGCCATTCAACTTACGACAGGGTGGAAGCAAAGGCAAATGCAGAACAAAAAGCCAAGCTCGCTAAACTGAGTCCGGATCAGATTACCCAGAAAACGATGGCTGGTGAGGAGATTACCGGCATACTCACGAAAGCGCCCGGTAATCAAGCTTCCATCGGCGGACTCAAACTTGAAACAGAAAATGGATGGATTGCTGCAAGACCCTCAGGAACAGAGGATATTTATAAGATTTATGCAGAAAGTTTTCTTGGAAGAAAACATCTTGACCTGATGTTGCAGGAAGCGCAGCTAATCGTGGACGAAGCGTTGAAGTAGGGTTTGGTTATGGGATATGGGTTATGAGATATGAGATATGAGATATGAGATATGGGGTATGGGATATGGGTTTTTACGTAAAAGGTATGGGTTATAAGTACTAAATTATTTCCTATTGGAAGACTAAATTACTTCATATGGGAAAGAGTATTTTAAAAGATTACAGTTTCAAATTCGCACTTGAAATTATTAAACTTTATAAGAATTTAGTTATATCAAAAAAGGAATTTGTACTGAGCAAACAATTATTGAAAAGCGGGACTTCTGTTGGTGCAATGATCAGGGAAGCAAAAAACGCAGAAAGTAAAAACGATTTTATTCATAAACTTGCAATAGCACAAAAAGAATGTGATGAAACCATGTATTGGCTTGAATTATTACAAGAATCTGATTATGTAGAATTGAAGGACTTTACGAGTATTCACGATAGCGCCTATTCTTTGTTAAAAATGATAAGAAGTTCAATACTTACAATAAAACAAAAGGCTAACCCGTAACCCATAAATCATATCTCATATCTCATATCTCATATCCCATAACCCATACCCCATATCTCATATCTCATATCCCATATCCCATATCCCATAACCCATAACCCAAGTTAAAATTGTTTCAAATAATTAATCTTAAAGATTGCGTTATCATCAAAAACCGCCTTGGAATTGATGGGATTGAATCCCTGGTGATTTAGGATCAAATAAATATATGAAAGGGGTTGGTACTCCCAGGAAAAGCGGATATTATAATTATTCGAACTGTTTTCTGTATTCTTCTGATAGAAAGCTGTCAGTTGTATCCTGGGATTGAGCGCGAATCTTCCCTGCAGGACAACCAGGTCTACAGTTGAATTTGTTTGAGGTTGACCCACACCGAAGAACCTGTTCCGGTTGAATTCTCCCGTAAGGGATATATTGGGAATGGGAGCGAACTGCAGTTTCCAGTCACCTGAATTCAACCTTCCATTATAATATGATCCCCAGGAATAAAGTATTTGCAGGTTCAGTATTTTCGAAGGATTGCTACTGAACCAGATCTGTTGTTGCGTATAACGGTATTCTCCAACCGAAATGGTCAATCCAAGAGGCTGAAAGGTTGTAGTTAAATTCTGATACGTAGGAATGAACCCGTACCCAAAATATGCACCGCTTTTAAAATTGAACCAGATGGGAAAGAAAGAATAATCAGCTTCGATGAGTTTGCCGGTAGAAGCCTGAATGTATAATTCCGGATTGAAACCGGGTTCAAGTGCCAGGAGATATTTTTTTAAAGGCAGGCTCTTGCCACGATAATAATAGAAAATACCCGGTGTAGTTCCAATCACATCTTTGCGCGAAACAAAGCCCATCTCCGGATTGAAATTTTTAGTTACGAGTGTTTCCGTCCACCACATTTTCCACTGGTTAGTAGAATTAAAATATTGTATGGCTCCGGCAAATCCTGATATCCCAGTATGTGTTGAATAGGAATGGGTAAAAATAGAATTGATTGAATTGGCTTCACCCAATCGTAAAAATCCATCCACTGTATTTTCGACACTGGAGCCTTGTGCATCATTTTTTATGGTCGTCATCAGGCCAACCCGGTTCAGTTCTCCGAAATTTTGAGACAATCTTCCGACAAAAAAATCACTAAACGGATAGCCACCAGAATTACCCTGGCGCATAATGATAACACCATAATTCAGTTTATCAGACCGGTGAACCAGTCTGGCCCCACCAATGATCGGAATTGGATTTCCAGTGCTATCCAATCCGATGGTGCGACTATTGAATGGTTGAATACGCATGGAACCTCCTGCGAGATCGGGGGTTTGTTGTATACTGACGCCAAACAGGGAAGCATTCTCCAGAAAAAATTGTCTTTTCTCAGGAAAAAAAACAGAGAATTGAGTTGTATTATTTACCTGCTGGTCAACGTCTGCCTGGGCGAAATCTGTATTGACCGTTAAATCCAGGATTGTATTCGGATTGATTGCCCATTTCAGATCACCACCGACTTTTATATATGTGTTTTCATTATTGATACCTGTATCGATATTCTGTTCATGATTATATTGAGTAAGAAAATAGGGTTGAAACCGGATATTGGGTTTTGGCGGGGGTGGCTGGAGATTGGTCAGTTTACCCGCATAATTCATCCGGAGGGAACTATAAGCGTGAGGAAATTCTGAAAAGGCGCTGATCTCATTTGTAAGCCGGCGGTTCCGGTACACATTAAAGCCCCAGCTTTGGATACTGTCTTTAGTTTTTGGATACCGGAGTGTTTGCCATGGAATAGCAATCTCAGCAGTCCATCCTGAATCCGTTCTGTTGGTACGTACTCGCCAGAGTCCATCCCAGTTGATATCATAATACAAATCATCAAAAGACAGAAGATCCTTTTGAACGCCATAGGCGTTGGTAAGAAAAGACATGGCATTCCGGTGATCATTGAATCCGTCGAATGCCAGTGAAACGAGGTCGTGCCTGGTAATATCAAAATCACGAATGAAATCCGTGGCCATGATGGCTTTTTTACCAAGAGTATCCAATGCAATTATGCCAACATATAAGAATGCCTTGTTATAAAGAACTTTTATTTTTGTTTCAAAATGAACGGGCTTTCCCTGTTCAGGTTCAATTTGTACAAATTGAGGGGAAGCGGGGGCCAGTGCCCATTCGGGTTCATTTAGAATGCCATCTATATTAAGTCGGTTTTCGATCTGTATTGCCCGGATCTCTTTTACTTTTGAAGGAATGTTTGATAGAATGGTATCAGGATGAGTGAGCGATATTATGGGATTGGGCTTCCTTATTGCTGTATCCTGCGAATAAGTCCGTGGCAGGATTGTATAAACAATCAGTATCGTTAGTAAAAACTTCATAGGTTGTCAAAGGGAATATATTAATGGCGTGTTGCCTGTTATAAAAAATGTTTGGTTTGAAGCAGGTTTTATTAAGGATTGTCCACCGCATAATGAATACCTGCGATGGCCCTGATGCGATCCATTGTTTCCATCAGCAGCATGGAATCGGCGAAGGTCATTACCGGACTTTCTGTCAATCCTTTCCGCAGACATTCTCCTACATGACGAGCTTCATACTGGTAGCCTGATCCGGGTTCCTTATCAACAGGTATTATTTCTTTCGTTTCTTCCCTTCCCGAAAATATTTCTATACTGGCACTGGGTGCGTAAAAACGACTCGTAAGGCGTATCCTGTTTTTTGTTCCACCGATATCAGCCTCTGTTCCAAGATTCGTTGAAAGAGATGAAAAAAGCTGGGCCATTGCGCCATTCTTATATTTGAAAAGCATGGCACACTGTTCATCGACGCCAGTAGATGCGGGTGTCATGGATGCTTCGATTTCATCTGGTTTACCCAGGAATGAAAGTGCATAAAATACATTGTAAACTCCGATATCAAGCAGGCTGCCACCTCCGAGTGCCGGATCAAATATCCTGGATGGAACAGGAGGCTGGGGAACAAATCCAAAATCAATGAGTACGGATTTGATTTCTCCCAGTTCACCGGCTGCGATAAGTTCCTGTACTTTTTGATATTGGGGAAGAAATTTAGACCATAGCGCTTCCATCAGAAAAACTTTCTTAGCTCGGGCCGTTTCGATCATTTCTTTGGCTTCGCGCAGACTAATTGCAAAAGCTTTTTCACACAATACGGCTTTTCCATGGTCCAGGCATATCAAGGTATGTTCACGATGAAACGCATGCGGGGTAGCAACATATATCACATCCACATCCGGATCTGAAACAAGATCCTCATAACTGCCATGCACATGCGGAGCTGGGAACTCTCTGGCAAATTCCTGTGCTGTTTCCAGCTGACGAGCACCCACAGCTATGAGTTTTGCACCTTCAACAAGGGCAAGATCGGATGCAAATTTCCTGGATATCTTCCCACAGCCCAAAATACCCCAGCGAATTGGTTCCATTTCAATTATTTTTTACAAGTTAATGAATCGGGAATAATTGTTAATTGTTCCCGCATTTTGCGGGATTAATTGTTAACGGAAATTCTGAAGGATTTTCTGTATTGAAATCATTACGCTGATACATTTCAGCATTAACAATTAACAATTAACAATTGACAATTATCTTTACGAACCTAATTATTTATGAGTAACTGGAAGGATAAGGAAGTTTATAAAACCATTCAACTGGCCATTCCAATTATCATGGGAGAACTGGCCCAGTTGTCACTGCACCTGATCGATACCGCCATGGTAGGGAATATCAGTTATAAACATCTTGCTGCTGCTTCACTCGTTATGACAGCCGCCAATATTCCATTCGTGATTGGTATTGGCATGACTATTTCCGTATCACAACTGGTATCCATGGCTAACGGACGTCGTGATCATCAACTGATTTCGCATTATCTTTTTAACGGATTCATTTTATGCACTGCATTTGCGCTGGTCATTTCAGGAGGACTGGTTTTCGGAAGAAATATTTTAAAACATCTTGGTCAGGATCCTCAGGTGGTGGAACTGGCACTGCCTTTCATGACACTTGTTGGTCTATCCGTTATTCCTATGCTTTTATTCATGACCCTGAAGCAGTTTACTGACGGTCTCGAGTATACGAAAACTGCCATGATGCTTTCCTTAGCGGCATTGCCTGTCAATATATTTCTGAACTGGCTGCTTATCTACGGGAACTGGGGATTTCCCAGGCTCGAACTTGTGGGCGCAGGTTATGCAACCCTGATTACAAGAACGGTGATTTTTCTTGTACTGGGAGTCATCGTTTTAAAGCACAGGACATTCAATCGTTTTATTGTAGTCCGGGAGCACCAATGGAAATATAACCTGACAACGATTCGTGAACTTTTACGAATCGGTATTCCCAGCAGTATCCAGATGGGGGTGGAGATTGGCGCATTCGCAGTTTCGGGAATTATTATTGGTACCATCGGTGCTATTTCCCTTGCTGCGCATCAGATAGCGTTAAGTTGTGCAGCATTTACTTTTATGGTTTCCATGGGACTTTCCCAGGCCGGATCGATCAGGGTAAGTAATGCATTCGGAAGATCTGATTGGGACAAGATCCGTGTAATTGGCAAAACAACATTTATCACGGCTTTTCTCTATGGTTGCTTCTGTGCTATTGCCTTTATTATTTTTCGTTGGCAGTTGCCGCTTGTGTTTAATAAAAATCCGGAAGTGGTACATTTAACTGCTATCCTGCTATTATTCGCTGCTGTTTTCCAGATCTCTGATGCAACCCAGGCCACTGGTGCAGGTCTTTTGCGTGGCATCAAGGATGTAAGACTGCCTACTATTTTGATTACAATTGCTTATTGGATAATTGGCCTTCCGGCAGGATGTTTCTTTGCCTTTCATTACCATATGGGCGCTGCCGGCATGTGGCTCGGATTGATTATCGGCCTGACACTTGCATCAGTATTTCTTGGAAGCCGTTTTCTTACGATGGTAAGGAAGAATGGTTTACAGCAGCAGGTGCGATCAGGATTTGAGTCTGTCAAATCCCATAGCTAAATCTTCAATCAGGTCGTCTATATATTCTATCCCGACAGAAAGCCTTAACAGATTCGCCGGACTTTTCGGTGATTTACCTTCGGCCGACCTGCGATGTTCAACTAAACTTTCAACACCACCCAGACTGGTAGCATGTTTAAATAATTTCATGTTACCGGCGAACTGTATTGCCTGTTTTTCTCCTCCCTTCAAAGTAATGGAAATCATAGATCCAAATAATCCGTGCATCTGACGCCTGGCAATCTCGTGGTTGGGATGATCCGGAAGGCCCGGATAATAAACCTGCTCCACGATGGGCTGGGCCTTAAGAAAAACAGCAATTAATTCAGCATTTTTTATCTGTCTTTCGAGCCGGAGAGACAGGGTAGAAAGGCTTCTGTTTAAAAGCCAGCAGTCAAATGGTGATGGCACGGCTCCTCCTACCGTTTGATATTCACGAATTTTTTCGGCCAGTTCGTTTTTCTTTTTTATAATGATACAACCGCCCAGGACGTCAGAATGTCCGCCGAAGAATTTTGTCGATGAGTGAAAGACCAGGTCGGCGCCCAATTCAAAGGGCCTTTGAATCAGCGGGGTGGTCCAGGTATTGTCGCAGCCCACGAGGACAGCTTTTGATTTTGCAATCTTACATACCAGACTGATATCTGTAATTTTCAGCATGGGGTTGGAGGGTGTTTCGACAATGATCAGCCTGGTATTTTTCCGGATGGCATTTTCCACAGTGGCAGCATCAGTCATATCCACTTCCGTATAAGAAATCTTCCATTTGGGCAACATAGATTTTACCAGGTGGGCGATCCCATGATAACAATCATCCGGAATAATTACGTGTGTTTCGGGTTCAAGAACTGTTTGCACAAGCGCCATGGCAGCAGCCATTCCGGACGGGAAGGCAAATGCTTCTTCACCACCCTCCAAACTTGCGAGTTTTATTTCGAGTCCGCGCCTGTTGGGATTATCCCAGCGTGTATATACATAACCTTTCCCGCCGATAACACCGTCTTCATCACGTTCAAAAGTAGTTGTGACATGGATCGGGCTCATTACAGAACCTATTCCATCGTCCATATGTCCGGCATGTACTGAAAGCGTATCGAAATGCATTTTTTTTCGCAAAGGTAATCATTCTCTTAAGCCTAAAGCGTAAAGCCTAAAGCCTAAAACTTAAATCGAGTGTGGTAGTGTGGTAGTGTGGTAGTGTGGTAGTGTGGTGGAAAGAAACTTTTGCCAATTGTATACTGCCAACCAAAAAAAGCTTTAGGCTTTCGGCTTTAAGCTTTAGGCTTTTTTAGTCTAAATTGTGTAAATAAAACGAATGTATGCCTGCCACACCTTCCGTGATGAGTCTTCATCTCAGATACCGACTTTGGATTGCAGAACTGAATTTCGATATCAATGTGCTGCGAATATTCGGCGATTACCTGAACGAATTAAGAGCCAAGCGTAAGGAGGCAGAGGTTAAATCGAAGAGTGACTATTTTGAAAAAGAATTCACAGCATTAAGATCTGAAATCGATGAGATGCGTCACGAAATGCATATAGCTAAAATGAAGATGGGTGAATTTTCGCGCGATTCCAAACCATTTGATTACAAAAAGTATAATAAAGAAAATCACAGCCCGATTAGAAAACGACTTACTGTTTATAGGATCAATTTTAAAAAAATCAATACAGAGTTTGGAGATTTTGAGGGTCAGTGGCTCTCATAAAAAAACTCCCGGCTTAGCCGGGAGTTTTTTTAATTGTTAATTGTCAATTGTTAATTGTTAACGATAATCTGTAACTAATTATTTAATTAAGAATATTATAAATAATATCGTTAACAATTAACAATTGACAATTAACAATTAAAAAGCCCTATTTAACAGAGGCAAACACTTTAGTTTTAGCCCAGCTCATTGAAAAGCCCCTGTCAAATTCCTTATCAGAAATCGTATAGATCAGTTTTTCCTGTGAGTCTTTAAGATCCTTCGGTTTAACTGTTACTACCAGCACATTTTTTGCCGGATCGAAATTCGCGGATTCATCATTTTTAACTCCCCATTGACCGGTTTGCGAGTTAAAAATAATTGACCACTCTTTATCGCCCGGTGTCATAAACAGGCTGTATTTGCCAGCAGGCAGATCCTTGCCTTCTACTTTAATGGCTTTGTCAGTTGTAAAAATAGTGGCTTCGTTGGCACCAGCCCTCCAGGGTTTGCCAAAAGGAAGCAGGCCGCCAAAGATTGTCCTTCCTTTAACGGATGGACTGCTGTAATTAATGGTGATCGTCGCATCTTTTATTTTTCCTGTTGCAGTGGCAGGAGGACTCGGCCTTTTACTTTTATCTTCCTGTGCCCATAAATGACTGCAGAATAAAACTCCGACGAATGCAATTCCAATGATCCTTGCAAGGAATGTTTTTTTCATATGAAAGTTGTTGAGTGAAAAAATAAAATGGTTTTGTTTAAACATAAAGTTATACAATTCCATGTTATACAATTCCACGAATCTATATTTTCATTTGTTTAAGGAATGGCTGAATGGGTAAAACTTTTCCCAGATTTATTTTCAACGGTAGTTTATTTTTAACATAAATTAAGGAACTTGCCATGCCGAAAACGGTATTCTTCAAATAAAAAAATACACATGAAACGATTTGCTGCTTTTTTGATACCCCTGCTGGTAATAATTATCATGGCCAGCTGTAATGGTTCCCAGTCTTCTTCTTCAACTTCCGACTCAAGCGCTATGAAGTCGGATAGCGGTTCTGTAAAAAATGATTCTTCTGCAGGATCGACGGCAGGATTTAAATTAGGAATCCAGATGTGGACATTTATGAAATTTTCATTTTCCGATGCGCTGGATAAGGTCGACAGTTCCGGTATAAAAAACATTGAAGCTTTTATTGGACAGAAACTCGGAGGAGGAATGCAGGGTTCTTATGGTTTTGATATGTCAAAAGAGACCCGCGATAAACTAAAACAGCTACTTCAGAAAAAAGGCATTCAGATTGTAGCCATGGGCGTAATAGTTCCTAAGAACAAAGCCGAATGGATTAAAACTTTTGAGCTTGCTAAAGATTTCGGATTGAGCTATATAACTGCTGAACCAATAAAAACACAATGGAATATAGTGGATAGTCTCGCGGGTGTTTATGGAATTCCCGTTGCCATTCACGATCACCCCAAGCCCAATATGTATTGGAGTCCTGATTCCGTTCTTGCAGCCACGGTGGGTCATCCTCATATTGGCTCCTGCGCAGATATAGGCCACTGGGCAAGAAATGGTTTGAATCCGGTTGACTGTCTCAAAAAATTAGAAGGTCATATTATTGGTGTTCATCTGAAAGACGTTGTGAAATTTAATAATCCACAGGCTGCCGATACTTTAGTCAGTAAGGGAGTTGTTGATTTACCCGCTGTACTTGCTGAATTGAAAAGGCAAAACTTTAAG
>DASZHV010000004.1:0-41086 GCA_035937535.1 Puia sp.
GTATTCATTCCCATTTCTCTGGCTAGTTTTGAAATCGGAAACTTTCCATGTGGATACAGCTTCATTCGTTCTATCAATTTGTGTAGCAAATCTTTTTCTTCAGTGCCCAGATGTACTCTTGTCTCTTCTGTTTTTGAAGTATCCGCCATTAAAACCAATAAATAATCCCGGACTTTATCTTCGAAATATTCTTCATTCACGGCAGTTGAATAGCCGGAATGTACAAGGTCATGAACAATTTTTAAGGCTTTTTCGCTTATAGTTTGTTGTGATGAGAGAAGTGATGCTGATGAAGAGATAGCTGCTTTTTGGTACTGCTCAAACAGACTCGGGAAATAAGCGAGCGTTTGAGAAAGCATTTCAGGGGAATAGGTAATTTCAAGAAAATGATATTCTTTTCCACCTTTAAATTCGACTAAGATATTTTCGTATCCATAATGAAGAAAGCTAAACTGGCCTTCTTTAAGATTGAATGTGCCCATTTCACTCATTGTAGATTTGAAGTTATTTTTAAGTGCCAGGATGGCCCCAAAGGGGAAAATAGTAGGCCTGAGGATACTTCGCACCAGGTGGAAGAATTTATAGATGCTGAGTTGAATGGCAAAATCTGAACGTTGAAAATTTTGAAAGACAATCAGGCCGGAAGGGTTTTGAGCAAATGTCGAAATGGCACCATTTAAAATAAGCCCCCGGTAATCTGGCGGTAGACCATCCAAAAAGAACTTATCATCCCGGAGATCAAATATAGATTGCATAGCTCATACTTTTTTTGAGGCAAAATACCTTTGAAGGACTACCAAAAAGAAAACAGATTCCGGTTTAGTCAATTTCAAATGTAATATTTTATTAAAAACAGAATAATATTTTAAAATGTTTTTAATCATTAAGCGCGCATAATAAAATAGCCTAAGTGTTTTCACTTAGATAACAGGTCATTCTAGTTTAAGATATCCATACTTGCAGTTCCTTTGAAAAGTCAGACCCAGGTTAACCTGGAATATCCGTGACCTACAACATTGAATAGATAGCGGATAAAATTGTTTGAAAGCCTGTTTTGTAAATAGTAGTTTAATAAATGACAGGGACTGTAGAAACATTCCCTTTATCTTAAAAAAAGTATATCTTTATAGTACTACTGAACTGCTCACCTTGGACAACTATTTCCAACCAATCCGTGTGAGCATATGATTGAACATATCTCAAAAAAAACATTCGTATTCGTTTTCCGAATCGGAACATCTGCATTTGCAACTGCCCGAATACTTATGCTATTTCTAGAGCGAAATATTGAAGTGGATGAATTTCATTTTCATTCATTGGATTCTAACAATGGTAGGCTGATGATTCACTGTCAGATGGAAAGGGACCGAATTGGCCGAACCGCCAGTCTGCTGGAGAAGTTACCCGGTGTCATCGAGCTTGATTGGATGGAAGGTAAAAGACACGGACTGAGAGGATAGGGGATAAAAAATAAACAAGCGGCTTTATATATTATTTCGGTTATAATAATTAAACAAAGAAGCGGGAGTTTCCTATACCTGGTCAATAAAGTGGGCTTCGTGCTGAAAGATGATGACCAGTATTTTCTATATTTAAAAAACAGGGATGTGAAAACATCCCTGGAATTCAAGATACTACTGCTCATAATTGAACATTGGACTAAGAAGACTGTTTCTCGTTCAGCTCAGTATATTAGAAAGATCTGTATGAGCGGTCTCCTGATATGGGACTAAATTGTCACATGGGAAATTCTTATAATGATTAATTTAATACAAGAGTAAATTTTTGCGTTATTGGTGGCAGGCACTGCTCATCGTTGCAAACCATAATTTCCACTGATCCCATAAAATTGGTTTTTGAAGTTCCTTTTAGCTTTATAATCTGGACAAAGTCTACTGACCCTTCGAAGTATTTTACTTTTATTCCAAATACTGATTCGTGTTTAAGTACCAACTTCCCATTTTCTTTTACTTTTCCGTAGAAAGTATGTAAGGGTTTTTTGTAAAGTTGAATTTTGTCGGTAGGGGTCCTCCGGCCGGAGTGAACTGAGAATAAGTATGCCAGGGAGCGTTTACATCCATGGTGCAGTGAATTTAATAGGTGTTATCTCCCAGCTTTTTAGAATTAAAAGTCCAAGAATATGGAGATTGTCCTCTTAAATTGTAGAAGCCAACTAAAAATAAAATTAAAATCATCAATCTTCTTTGCATACTTAATTTATTATAAAAAAAATGCAGGGTAAGTAAAAACAAACCCTGTAAACCAAAAACCTTGCTTTATACATATATAAAGACGCTTACAAGGTCAAAAAATACTAGTCAGCAAGCCTATTTTTCTTGAGAAAAACCGGTTGATTTCAGCTTATGGCTATTCCTATCGTCTCCTAATGATGACCCGTTCTCTTGCTTCCAGTGCAAGAGCCTGCAGGTCACGGTATTCAGTAGGCTCATATATCCTTCCCAAACATCTCAGAAAGTATAATTTTCTCCACATAGGGCAATCATCACATCAATAGCGGATTTAACCGATTTCCAACACGGGTTTTTAGAATTGGACTAATTAACCCTCTGACAACCTCACCCTCATTCCCCTGATCTCCTGGTAGTATTTTCGATGATTCAAAGGCGTTCGCCGGGCAATATGTTTAAAATGACGGTTGAAGTTTGAAAAATTATTAAAGCCGCATTCATAACAGATATCCGCCACGGGTTTATCCGATTCTGCCAAAAGTTTGCACGCGTGTCCGATTCGCACTTCAATGAGAAAACGGGAAAAAGTCTTTTTTATCCTGGATTTGAAATACCTGCAGAATCCATTGGGTGTGAGATGCGCGATTTTCGCAATCTGCTCCAGGCTGATCTGCTTCGTGAAATTATTTAAAATATACTGGTAAATAGTATTAAGCCTTTCCGCTTCCAAAGCACTGTATTGTAAAGTCAATCCCTCGCTGCAGATCGTCTTTGTCTGTTCCGATTCTACAATCGTATGTAATATTTGTAATAGCAAAATGATCCGTTCGCTGTTTTTGGCGGTCACAAGCTGACGCATAAAATTCCCTACCGCAATTCCTGTCTGATCTTTTATCCGCACACCCATCTGCGCTTTTTGAAAGAGATGTACCATGGCTTTGTTTTCCGGAAGCTTAAAAAATCCGGGACCGAAACATTCGGGGAGAAAATGTATGATGATGGCTTCCACTTTCAGTTTGGAACCCTTAATCAGAAATTTTTCATCACAACGCCATAAATGCGGCAGGTTAGCTCCAATCAGGATTAAATCGTTGTTCTTGAAATGATGTATGCTGTCACCGATAAACTGTCTGCCGGTCGCCTCAATAATATATACCAGTTCAATTTCCGGATGGTAATGCCATTTATTATAAAAGAATGAAACAATATCGTAACGCACACTAAAAGAATGCTCATCTTCCTTTGGAATCTTTAATAAATGCGGTTTCATGGTTAAACATTATTTATATTATAATGATGTATTCAGTACACTATCATAATGATATAGGTTAAGATAGTACAAAAACCTGTCAAAAGGGAGCCAGGGGTTCGGATCAGGCGATTATATTTTTGTCCATCATTTCTAAAAATAAAATATGGAAGAGAAATTTATTCTGGGTCTGGATCAGGCGGGTATGAAAGACTTAGCACGCGTTGGCGGTAAGAACGCATCACTGGGTGAGATGATCAGGCACCTGGGTAGAATGGGCATCCGGATCCCTTCAGGTTTTATTATCACTGTGGATGCTTACCAGGTTTTTATTTCTGAAAATCAATTGGAAGATAAAATCAGTTTCCTGATTTCGGAGATAGATTATAATAATATGGAATCATTGAGAAGGGCAGGTCTGCAGATCCGGAGCCTGATCCGCAATTCCAAATTTCCACCCGAACTCAGCAAAAAAATAATTGAAGCGTATTACAACTTGTCCGCTACATATGGCCAGGAGATAACGGATGTCGCTGTAAGATCATCCGCCACTGCAGAAGATCTGCCGGATGCGAGTTTTGCGGGTCAGCAGGAAACCTACCTGAATGTGCGCGGACCAGCCGCGATCATGGATTCTGTCCGTAATTGTTTTGCTTCATTATTCACAGATCGGGCAATAAGCTATCGTCAGAATTTCGGATACAATCATTTTGCTATTTCGATTTCCGTATGCGTACAGAAAATGGTGCGTTCTGATCTGGGTAGTTCAGGCGTCGCTTTTTCACTGGATACTGAATCAGGTTTTAAGGATGTAGTAGTCATCAACGGCATTTTTGGTTTGGGAGAACTGATCGTTCAGGGAAGTATTTCTCCTGATGAATTCATCGTTTTTAAACCGGCACTCAAAGAAAATTTCGTTCCGATCATCGAAAAGAAAATGGGACTGAAGAATCATATGATGGTTTATGGAGACGATCCAGATGAAAGAGTGAAAATTATTCCCATAGACAAATCTTCGCAGAATAAATTCTGTCTGGATGATGAAAAGATATTGCAACTGGCACAATGGGTAATGATCATTGAAAAATATTATACGGTATTAAAGGGCCATTGGTGCCCCATGGATATCGAGTGGGCGGTGGATGGAATTACCAACCAGTTATTTATCGTACAGGCGAGACCCGAAACCATACACTCGCGTAAGGATCATGGAAAACTGATTGAATATGTGATGCATTCACATGAATCAAAGCCAGTCTTAAAAGGTATTGCCGTAGGAGATCAGATCGGAACAGGAAAAGTTAAGATCATGTATTCACTGGACAAGAGACTTTCTGAAGGAACTGAGTTCAAAGCGGGAGATATACTGGTGACTGATATGACGGATCCGGATTGGGAACCTATCATGAAAAAAGCATCAGCCATTATTACCAACAAAGGAGGACGTACCTGTCACGCTGCTATTATTGCCAGGGAAATGGGGGTTCCGGCAATTGTCGGTTGCCAGGTTGCGACGAATGTATTGACCGATGGTATGGAAGTAACCGCAAGTTGCGCAGAAGGTGACACAGGAATGGTATATGCCGGAAATCTTGCTTTCGATATTGTAGAAACTAGACTGGATGAACTTCCGGAGATCCAAACAAAACTGATGTTGAATGTGGCTTCCCCATCCATGGCTTTCCGGTTTTCTCATATACCGAATGCAGGTGTCGGACTGGCAAGGGAAGAATTCATTATAAACAATTATATCGGCATTCACCCGATGGCCCTGCTTACGCATAAAAACCTGAATGACGAGAATTTGTCGGCTAAAATTAAATCTGCCATTCGTGGTTTTGAAAACGAAGAACAGTTTTTTATTCAAAAACTTTCTTTTGGTATTGCAAAAATTGCCGCTGCCTTCTTCCCTAATACAGTGATTGTCCGGTTTTCTGATTTTAAAACGAATGAATACCGCTGCCTCATGGGCGGCGAACACTTTGAACCACTCGAGGAAAATCCTATGATAGGATGGCGTGGCGCTTCAAGATATTATTCTCCAACTTACCGGCAGGCCTTTGGAATGGAATGCAAGGCAATTCATCATGTGCGCGAAAAAATGGGACTTAAAAATGTAGCCGTTATGATTCCATTCTGTCGAACGGTGGGAGAATTGAAGAAAGTTACACGGATCATGTCGGAGCACGACCTGGAAAAAGGAAAAGCAGGTTTGGAATTATACCTGATGGCGGAACTCCCTTCGAATATTATTATGGCCCGGGAATTTGCAGAACATATCACTGGTTTTTCAATAGGTTCAAATGATCTAACACAGCTCACCTTGGGCCTGGACCGCGATTCAGCATTGGTCGCTCATTTATATGATGAGCGCGATGAAGCAGTAAAAAGAATGTTGAAAATATTAATCCGCCAGGCTAAATCTGCAGGAGTGAAAGTTGGAATTTGTGGTCAGGGTCCGTCGGATCATCCGGACTTCGCACAATTTCTAGTTGAAGCAGGCATCGATTCGATTTCAGTTACACCCGATTCGGTGATTAAGACGATGAAAGCGATTCGTTCAATAGAAGAAAGTATTAAGGTAGAAGCTTAATTGTTAATTGTCAATTGTTAATTGTTAACGCTGAAATGTTGGTTAACGAACAATTGGAGAAGTTTTAATAATTCCGTTTACAATTAACAATGACCATTTACAATTAGTGAAGTTCAACAGAAACATACTAACACTGGAGGAATTCAGAAAGCAGGAACTGCGTTTTCTTCCTCATGCAACAGGCGAATTGAGTAATCTGCTACGGGATATTGCACTGGCGGCAAAAAGAGTAAATGTTGAAGTGAATAAAGCAGGGCTGGAAGACATTCTGGGAGATACAGGAAAAATAAATGTTCAGGGTGAAGGTGTTCAGCAGCTGGACGAATTTGCGAACATGGAATTCATGGCTGTTCTCCGGAGGGGAATAAGTTGTTCGGGTATTGCATCGGAAGAGCTGGATAATTTTGTATGTTTTGATGAAGAACTTTGTAACCAGTCAAAATATGTGGTGGTCATTGATCCGCTGGACGGGAGCAGTAATATTGATGTGAATATTTCCATCGGAACTATATTTGGTGTTTACCGGCGAAAATCACAGCGGGGCATTCCCTGCGTCAAAGAAGATTTTTTACAGAAAGGAGAGAACCTGGTGGCAGCGGGATATATTATTTATGGATCATCTACCATGCTCGTTTATGCTACGCGCAGAGGAGTAAACGGATTCACGCTCGATCCTTCCATTGGAGAATTCACGATCAGTCACCAGCATATCAAATGCCCAAAAAATGGAAATGTATATTCTGTCAACCAGGGTAATTATTACAATTATAATGATCGGGTAAAAAAATTTATTGATTCATGTCAAAGAAAATCAGGTTCTGACAGTTCACCCTGCTTATTGCGCTATACCGGAACGATGGTTGCGGATATGCACCGTACTCTGTTGAAAGGCGGAATATTTTTATATCCTGCAACTGCTGATCATACAAAAGGAAAACTCAGGCTCGTATACGAATGCAATCCCTTTGCATTTATATTTGAAATGGCGGGTGGTAAAGCGACTGATGGAGAAAATAATATCCTTAGTATTCAACCGGAAACCCTGCATCAGCGAACCCCTTTTTTTTCCGGAAGTTATCAAATGATGAAATCTTTTTTATCTGATTGAGCTCTATCCTTATTCTGTAAGACATCTCAGAGCTCAGATCCTTTTATTTAGAAACTTTTACGTTGTTGTTAGTTCTATTTAACAGTTAAACTGTCCCTTTAACCGTATAACAATTCTTAGAGGCCGGGTTAATCATACCTTTCTATTAATTCTGTAATCAAGTTTCAATTTCTTGTTTCCAATCTATTTACATTAATCACTTAAATCAAATTCATATGACGAGTCTAAAGAAAAAATTTATTCAAGTATTAAAAATAGCACCTGCGCTATTATTAATATTTTTTACTGTTCCTGCCAATGCACAGAAAAAACCAAACATCGTCGTCATAATGGGAGATGATATTGGCTGGTTAAATATGGGTTGCTACAACCAGGGTTTAATGGCGACCAGGACTCCAAATCTTGATAAAATAGCAGCTGAAGGGATGCGATTT
Source organism: Puia sp. (assembly GCA_035937535.1). GTDB lineage: Bacteria > Bacteroidota > Bacteroidia > Chitinophagales > Chitinophagaceae > Puia. The sequence goes on from DASZHV010000004.1 coordinate 7,574, forward strand.
ACCGATTACTACGCTGAAGCCAGTTGTACTGCCGGTCGTGCAAACTTTATAACGGGAGAATTGCCGATCCGGACTGGTATGACCACAGTGGGACAAGCTGGCGCTTCAATCGGAATTCCTGCTGAGGCCGTTACAATTGCTACTGCACTAAAATCCATGGGCTATGCTACCGGACAGTTTGGAAAAAACCACCTGGGAGACAAGAATGAATTTCTCCCAACTGTTCATGGATTTGATGAATTTTTTGGATATCTCTATCACCTCGATGCTATGGAAGATCCCTGCCATCCCGCCTATCCACAAAATCTTCTGAACCAGGTCGGACCCCGTAATATGGTACATTCCTGGGCAACAACTACTGATGATGCTACAGAAATGCCGCGCTGGGGTAAAATCGGTAAGCAAAAAATAGAAGATGCGGGTGCAATGTGTCCAAAAAGAATGGAAACTGTAGATGATGAAATACTCGATGCATCGCTAAAATTTGTTGACAAAGCCAGGGCAAGCAATAAACCATTTTTTCTTTGGTTGAATCCTACCCGTATGCATGTTACTACACATCTATCGCCCAAATATGAAGCTATGCGCAATTCAGAAAATGGCTGGACCATTCATGAAGCAGGCATGGCCCAATTGGATGACATTGTGGGTTCCGTGATGAAATATCTGAAGGACAATGGACTGGATGACAATACGATCGTCGTATTTACTACGGATAATGGTACAGAAAATTTCACCTGGCCCGATGGTGGTCAGACACCCTTCGCTGCCGGCAAAGGAACGGCATTCGAAGGCGGATTTCGAGCTCCTTGCCTTCTCCGCTGGCCCGGCCATGTTCCTGCAGGTAAAGTGGAAAATGGTATTTTCTCAGGAATGGATTGGTTTCCGACTTTTCTTGCCGCTGCTGGTAATCCTAACATTGCATCTGAATTAGTAAAGGGCAAAAATATAGATGGAACAAATTATAAAGTACATCTTGATGGATACGATCAGACATCGTTAATTACAGGTAAAGGCCCATCCAACCGACATGAGATATTTTATTTTACGGAAGGCACTCTGGCAGCTATACGTGTTGATGATTATAAATATCGTTTTATTGACCAGCCTGGAGGCTGGATAGGTACTACAGTAAAACCTGATATGCCTTTACTGGTAAATCTTCGTCTTGATCCTCTGGAACGTACCATGTGGCCAAATGCCAATATGGGATCATACGAATACTTCAACTGGTTCCTGTACGAATTCTGGCGTTTTGTGCTGGTTCAACAGATTATCGCAAAAGAAGTTCCTACATTCCTTGAATTTCCTCCGATGCAAAAAGGCGCCAGCTTTAACCTGGAAGCTTTGAAAGCAGAAATGGCGGCAAGACAGGCACAGATTCAGGCGGCAGCTGCGGGACAAACAGGAAAGTAAACTCAAAATGCGATAGAAAACCTCAGAGATATTTTCAATTTTTTGGTTTAAAAATAATGCCTTATAAAAACATTTTATAGTGCATTATTTTTTATTTTGTACTGGAATGAAATCAGCTTTATTAATCCTTTTAACAATATTATTTTTTTCAGTTACCATTTTTTCGCAATCACAGATTATTCTGAAGAAAAAAGACAGAAGAAGAGATATAGAATTCGTAACAACGGATGGTACATTCATTCTGAGATTGTCAGATTCAACCCCTTTACACAGGGATAATTTTTTGCGTCTGGTGAAAAGTCATTTTTATGACAGCCTTCTATTTCATCGCGTCATACAATATTTTATGATTCAATGCGGCGATCCCAATAGCAGGAACGCAGCACCAGGAAAGGTTCTGGGAGACTCAAGTCCGCCTTATACCGTTCCTGCGGAATTCAGGGTAACGCTTTTTCATAAAAGGGGAGTACTGGCTGCTGCCAGGGAAAATGATGATGTTAATCCGGAGAAGTCCAGCAGCTCAAGTCAGTTCTATATTGTTCAGGGGAAAAAATTTACAGATGCAGGACTGGATTCTGTAGAAATAAGAAGACTGAAAAGAAAGATACCAGAATATCAGAGAGAGATTTACAAGACGATCGGAGGGGCTCCTCATCTCGATATGAACTATACGATATTTGGAGAAGTTGTAAGCGGCATGGAGACGGTTGATAAAATCGCTGCCGAACCGACAAGTAAAGGTGAGGACCTTGACCGTCCTTTAAAAGACACGCGTGTTCTTAACACAAAGCTTATCAAACGGAAAAATTATTGAAAGTTTGTAAAAAAGAATGCTGATTCAGCTTGAGAGGAAAAACAGTTTCATTTAAAATGCATATAATTCAAGACTTTATAAAAGGAAAAGCACCAAGCCTTTTTCAGTACCCGGCTTTCGCCTTGTACTTACTGACCCGATGCTCCCTTGGGTTGCTACTTACTTGTTACGGTTTTCACTTCCCAACTGAGATCTTTCCATCCTGTTACAGATATCCGTTTCTCAATTACAATTCTAAAGTACAATTACTCCATAACCTTTTCCAAATTTTCATGTGTTCAGTTTTGCACGGCTTTAGCACATAGTTGTCCACATTTTTTAAGTGACTGATAATCATTGTTACGTGCGCATATTTAGTTCTATAATGATTCAGTTCAATAAATTATTATTTAAGCTTGAACTCAATACCGTTTCAAAACTGAATCCTATAATTAGATAGCTTTACAAAATCAAGGCTAATAAAATGGAAAATATTGTCAGGTTAATTGAGATTTTTCAGGTTACCCACGACGTAAAGTGTTTTAGAACTGAAAAACCTCCCGGGTATGAATTTCTTCCCGGTCACGCGACCGATTTGTCAATCAATAAACGCGGATTAGAAAAGGAGACCAGGCCCTTTACATTTACTGCTCTGAGAAGTGAGCCCTATCTTGAATTCACTATCAAACGATATGCAGACCGGCATGGGATAACAGATAAACTGCATCATTTGAAACCTGGCGATGAATTGATAGTTCGGGATTCCTGGGGAGCTATTGATTATAAGGGTCCCGGCTATTTTTTTGCAGGCGGAGCGGGTATTACGCCTTTTATTGCGATATTAAGAAGTTTGTATCATGAAAATAAAATAGAACATAATAAACTTTTTTTCTCCAATAAAACAGAAGCCGATATTATTTACAAAGATGAATTAACAAAAATGCTTGGGAGGAATATTGTTTTTATTCTGACACGAGACAAAATCAAAGGTTTTGAAAACGGAAGGATCGATGAAAAATTTATCAGAAAGAATATTTCTGATTATACCAGGCATTTTTATATATGCGGACCCGACCCAATGGTGATTGAACTCGTAGCCACTCTTCAAAGGACAGGTGCATCAACCGAAGCCCTGGTTTTCGAGAAATGATATCTATAAGTTGTTATCTTGAATATGAATACAGAAAACACTTGTATGAATTTTCGGTGTAAGCCTTGCATGGAAACTCATCCATTATAATTTATACCGGGGAAAGGATTTGAATTTCCATAGGCGCAAGTTTCACAAAATATGCCGCTGTTTCATTGGATATGCTAACTGTGTTTCCATTGAAAAATCTGGCTCCCTGAATCATCTGAACATGATCGGAACCGACGGTTCCAATATTACTATAAGATACTTTCATAGCAGGTTTGGATCGATTGATATCAATATCCATAACTATGAATCCGGAAAATGGCAAAGATGTATTTGTATTGGCAACGATGAGGATTTCACTGTCATAAAGTACCCTGGAAAACGCCAGTACACCGCCAATGCCTGATGATTGTCCGAAGTCCTGTTTATTATCTGATACTTCTCGGAAATAAAGTCTTCCATATTTCAGGGCCGCTTCGGCTGATCTTAATTTGCCAAGCAGGGAAACATGTTGATAAAAAAACTGATTGTTGTCAAATGCGACAGGAGATTTTCCCCAGAGTGCCTCCCTGACAGATTCCAGTGTACCTGTAGCCGGATTTCCTGCATTATCTTTTGTTCCATCAAGTCCCTGTTCTGTTCCATAATATAAACAGGGTATTCCCTGCAAACAAAAAAGCGTAGCCAGTCCGATCAAAACCTGTAAGGGATTTGTTCCCGGATGATTGAACCGTTCATTCTGATCGTGGTTATCCAGGAAACTCACAAAATATTTTCCAGCTTCCCCATGAGAACTGATAAGCGAATTTTCAGCCGTCTTACGGGCAGTAAAAACCTGTCGGATCATAGCCACATCAGTAAAAGATTTGGCTACTGTAGGCAAATTGTAAAAAAGGGGAAAATCAAGAGCGGCATCGATACCGAATCCATCAGTATTCGTACTATTTCTTCCTACAAACTGTTCGATGGTTTTTTCATCATCATATATTTCACCAAACATGAAAAAATTCCTTTTCCCTATACTCATGCAATATTCACGAATGGAATTTCCGAATGTCTCTACAATTACCGGAGCTACATATTTAACCGTGTCTATCCGGAAAGCATCAATATCAAAATTGGCTATCAGGTAGGTATATATTTGAATCAGGATATTTAAAACAGGAGTATGCCCATATTGATCGCGAAGGGTTTGTTGATCCGATGATATGGCTGCATACTCCCCTACCAGCTGACGCATAGAACCGAAATCTCCTTTCGCAAAACTTCCGGGAGGCGCTGTATCCGATAATTTATTTCCCCTGCGTCGAAAAAAATCTTTGTGTTCCTGAAGGTCCGCCGGCCATACGGCATCATCTGCTGAAAGATTTGCGGCGGGCGGAAGAACATCCTGCCAGTCAGGTCGGGCTTTTCCGGTGCTATCTGTCCAGAGAATGGGTGGTTCATCTCCCAATGGTCCAAATAGAATGCCTGCATCGTTAAAACTCGCAACTACATTATTATTATAATTGTAGTCGAAAACCTCTGAAGAATGATTGATAACAATATCGATTATAATATAAATCCCTCTGGCATGTGCTGCCTCTATCAGCTCTTTTAATTCAGCTTCAGCTGTTGCTTCGGTACCGTCGGAACCGAATCGTCCGTCTATATGCAGATAATCCTGTGTGGCATATCCGTGATAATTGAATGGTGTGTTTGGCTTTGGATTCTTCAATACTGGTGAAATCCAGATTGCTCCGGCGCCCAGGGAAAGGATATAGTCCAGTTTTGCTTCAATACCTTTAAATATACCCCCCTGCCGGAAATCATATTGTTGGTTCCATGCAATGACAGGATTTTCCTTTGTGGAATTCGGAGCTGATACCGGATTATTGAACCGGTCTGTCATTAAGAAATATATCCAGACATCACGCCAGTCGGTAGGAGAAGGGAAGGGATAAGGCATTGTTTTTGCCTGTCCATTCAACAGTACATTCTTTGTAGTTCCTGATTGGAATGCAGTTTTGGCAGCTTTCAAAGTATCCAAGACAACCGGATCATAGACGGTAGCCGGTGCATTCATATTCAAGGTTTGAAGGAAGTTACGAAGAGCGCCGCAATTATCAATCTGACTTAACAGAAGGATATCCGGATCTTCCTTTGTATTGGTCTACAAGTTTGGAGGTTTGGTCGCATTTTATTATTGTAAATTCAATATGGGATTTACTTTTAAACAGATGGTTATACAACACGGAAATATATCCGGTAATCCTTTTGTAAATAATCTATCCCGCATTTTTAAAACGCTTAATAATGATTGCTATGAATGCCATTTACAAACGGTTTGTACATGTTAGATCTTTAGGCCTGCTGGTATTAACGATCTGCTTTTTCTCCATTTCCTGCAATCACCAGGAAACAGCCAATGTGGGAAATAAAATGGATACTGTTAAACCGGATGATAACCGGTTTACACCAGTCGCACTTACGGCGGAAGGAGCATTAGACGAACCGATGAATTTTGAAGTTTTGAAAGATGGAAGGGTATATATCAATGAACGTAAAGGTGACCTGAAAGTCTATAATCCTATTCTTAAAACGGTGAGTCTTGTTGGTTCAATCCCGGTGAACACCAAATATACCAGTAAGGATGGTAAGGTAACAGAAGCAGAAGAAGGATTTATTGGTTTTACCGTAGATCCGAAATTTGAAGAGAACCACTGGGCATATTTATATTATGCACACCCTACTATCAGCAAACATGTATTGTCACGCTGGGAAATCCGCGATGATAAACTGGTTGCTGGTTCTGAAAAAATTGTCCTGGAGGTAAAGACTCAAAGAGAAGTTTGTTGTCATACAGGAGGCGGCATGACCTGGGACGAATCCGGAAATCTTTATCTGGCAGTCGGAAATAACACGGGAAATGTTGCTGAAAAATCCCAGACCGACGAACGTCCGGACAGGACAAGCTGGGATGACCAACGTGGTTCTGGTAATACCAATGACCTGCGTGGTAAGATATTACGAATACATCCTAATCCAGACGCTACTTATAGCATTCCCGATGGAAATCTTTTTCCGAAAGGAACGCCGAAAACAAGGCCTGAAATTTACATCATGGGAGACCGTAACCCATGGCGCCCTTCAATTGACAGTAAAACCGGTTGGCTATATTGGGGAGAAGTGGGTCCGGATGCAAATGAGGATACGAGAACAACCAGGATGGGAATGGATGAATTCAATCAGGCCAGAGGACCCGGTTATTTTGGATGGCCTTATTTTATCGGAGATAATGTGGGATATCCAATGTATGATTATGTGCATGATACCGTCTACCCGCCTCAGGATCCTGCAAAACCAGTGAATTATTCTGTCAATAATACCGGACTGACTGAATTACCCCCGGCACAACCTGCATTCATTTCTTACCCATATAGAAACTCTGAAAAATTTCCATTAGTAGGATCAGGTTCACGATGTTCAGTTGGAGGTCCTGTTTACCGCCGTTCAAATTTTGTAAATGCAAAACGTCCTTATCCTGGTTACTACGAGGGTAAGTGGCTCGCTGCGGATCTGTCCCGCGGATGGATCATGACCATCAGTATGAAAGAAAATGGTGATTATAAATCTATGGAAAAATTTCTCCCATCCTATCAGCCGATTGAACCTATCGATATCAAATTTGGACCGAATGGTGATTTATATGTATTGGAATATGGCAGCAACTGGTTCAGGAAAAGTGATAACTCAAAACTCGTTCGTATTGAATATAATTCTGGTAACCGTACGCCCATCGTTCATGCGTCTGCCAATAAAAGTGGTGGAACCTTACCTCTTACCATAAATCTTTCATCCGCAGGAACAAAGGATTACGATGGTGATTCCTTGAAATATGAATGGGTAATCGCCGGTGGAAATGGAAATGCTCCGATAACTTTTAATGAACCTAATCCGACGGCCAGTTTTGATCAGCCCGGAGTATATACTGCCACACTAACGGTCACGGATCCCCAGGGTGCTAAAAACAGTCAGTCGCTAAAAATTGTTGCAGGCAATGCCCCACCGGAAATAAGTATGAATATCACAGGAAATAAAACTTTCTTCTTTCCCGACAAACCATTTGGCTATGATATAAAAGTAAACGATAAAGAAGATGGCCAGGTAAATCCCAAACAGGTTGCCGCAAGTATAGATTATACTTCAGAAGGTTTTGATGTAGCGGAATTAGTACAGGGGCAGCGCAGTGTGGATGCTTCTACACGATTTGCCGTAGCCCAGGCCATGATCAATAAAGTAGACTGTAATAATTGTCATCATCCGGATACAAAATCTATTGGCCCTGAGTTTATTGAAATTGCCGAAAAATATAAATCGAAATATAATTGGGCGCTGGATTCCCTTGCAAAGAAAATAAGATCCGGCGGTAGTGGGGTATGGGGAACGGTTAACATGCCTGCCCATCCAAGCATATCAATGAATGATGCACGCACGATTGTGAATTATATTCTCAGTTCCAATCAAAAAACGATCAGCACTTTGCCTCTGAAAGGCAGTTATACGCCAAAAATTCCTGAAGGCGATAATGGGAAAGGATCTATTGTTATAAGAGCCGCTTATACTGATAAAGGCGCCATAGGATCCGAACCGTTGACCAGTGAAGAAATAAAAGTATTACGCAGTCAGCAATTGAGCCCGGGCAATGCCGATGTGATTCAGAATGCAGAAGTAAGTCTACAAACCATGTTCGCGGTTTCTTTGAATATTATTCCAAGAGCAAATGGATATATTGGATATAAACAAATTGATCTGACCGGAATTCAACAGCTTGAAATAAGTGCTATTGCATTCCCTATGATGGGATATATCGGCGGGACAATTGAAATCCGCCTTGACAATCCAACAGGAGATTTGCTCGGTCAGGTTAATGTAGAATCGGTTAATCCTGTATTTCCAGGAATGACAGCTAACTCGGTTCAAAATGCCGGCGGTGCAAAGAGCAAAACAAGCAAAGCATCAGTACCACCACCGGCTCCCGCAAAAAAACCTGCCGCACCCGCAAAGAAAAGACCGGCTGGTTTCAATCCTTTTGCTGGATTCGGTGTTAAAACAGATATCAAACCCATCATCGGGCAACATGATATATACTTTGTTTTTAAAAATGATAAGGCAAAAGGTGAACAGCCACTGATGACTGTTTCAAATATAAAATTCAATACGGAAAAAGCGCCATGAAAAAATAATTAATCGACATGATTAAATAAATTCAAATCAATTACTCAAATAAATAAAAGTTTATGCATAACAGAAGAAAATTCATCCTGAATTCGGGAGCTATTGCACTGGGAGGATTCATGTTTTCACAAAAAGGATATGCATCCCTGCTAGGAAACTACGCCATGCATCCGGTAGGGTTGCAACTTTATACCATGGGTGGGACCATTGATAACGATGTGCCGGGAACACTGAAAAAAATTGCTGACATCGGTTATAAAGATGTTGAATCAGCGTTCAGTATCAAAGGTGCTTATTACGGTATGACTTCGAAAGAATTTGCCAAACTCACGAAAGACCTAGGGCTCTCATGGGTTTCACATCATGTTGGAGGCGCTCCTTTCAAAATGCCGGCGGGTGGGTTTAAAGTACCTCCTGGCATGGATACAACCAGGCTTCACCAGCTTAGAAGTATGCCGCCAATGAAAAACCTAAAAGACAATTACCAGCAGATTATTGATGAAGTGGCTGAAGGAGGTTTGAAATACCTGGTGTGCGCTTCGATTCCACTGGGCACATCAGCTGAGATCACAGAATCAATTGAGATATTGAGCCGGTCGGGTGAAGCAGCTAAAAAAGCAGGCATTCAATTATGTTATCACAACCATATTCATGAATTCGAACAGGTGGATGGAAAAATTCCATATGATATGCTGCTTGGCCAAATCAATTCGGACATACTTAAAATGGAACTCGACCTTGGATGGGCAAGTGTGGCAGGCGCAGATCCGGTTGAACTCTTCAAAAAAAGTCCTGGTCGTTATCCACTCTGGCATGTGAAAGATATTAATTCGCAGAAAGCTCCTACTGAAATAGGTAATGGTACGGTAGATTTCAAAAGAATTTTTGCAGCCTCTAAGGAATCAGGAATGCAATACTTCTTCGTTGAACAGGACGGAGCATCCAACCCGATCCAAAGTATCACAGTCAGCTACAATGATATTACTACAAAACTTCTTGTGTAATAAAAAATTAATTGGTATACATCCGATTACCGGAGGTATACCAATTTTTGCCGAATCTAAAATTCACAATATCTGATCCATATCGTATCTGAAATCTGGATCAGAACTCCTCGAATATTTAAGGATCATTCCCTTTTTTCACCCCGGTATTTAACTTGATTTGAAGCTGTAAAAATTTGTTAATGGCCAAAATACCATAAAGTTGGCATGGCCTTTTCAATACTTAGCAGTAGACCTATTATTCACTAAAAGCTCAATATGAAACGAATAAAAATTATATTAATGCTTATACTTGGCATATTTACTATACTGCCAGCTTCTACTTCCGCACAGGTTAGTGTGGGTATCAGCATTTCAGCAAGTATTGCGCCGCCGCCATTACCTGTTTATTCACAACCTCTTTGTCCAATGGATGGTTTTTTGTGGGTTCCGGGATATTGGGCTTATGGAGATGATGGGTACTTCTGGGTACCAGGAGTGTGGATACGTCCTCCACAGTATGGGTATTTATGGACACCTGCATACTGGGGTTACGCGGGTGGTATCTATGGATTTCACTACGGTTACTGGGGACCTCATGTTGGATTTTATGGAGGAATAAATTATGGTTACGGATATAGTGGATCGGGATTTTATGGTGGAAGATGGGAAGGAAACTCATTCAGATACAACACAGCAGTTGTAAATGTAAACACAACAGTGATCCATAATACTTATGTAGACAGATCAGTTATTGTCAACAATACAAGAGTCGTAAATAACCGGGCAAGTTATAACGGTGGACCAGGTGGTGTTTCAGCCAGACCTAACGCTCAGGAACAAACAGCGTTGAGAGAAAGACATGTGCAGGCAACTCCTGAACAGACTTCACATATACAAAATGCAATGCAGGACAGAAATCAATTTGCATCTGTGAATCATGGACGACCAGTTACTACTGCTATGAGCAAGCCAGGCGGAAACCGCTATGATCCTCATGGAAACGTGCCTGTCACACTTACTTCATATAATCAACCGGCAGCAACACATAATCCAAATACTGGAAATCATCCTGCACCTCAGCAACAACATCAGCAGACTAACAGTTATCATCCTGCACCTCAGCAACAACATCAGCAGGCTAACAGTTATCATCCTGCACCTCAGCAACAACATCAGCAGGCTAACAATTATCATCCTGCACCCCAGCAACAACATCAGCAGGCTAACAGTTATCATCCTGCACCCCAGCAACAACATCAGCAGGCGTATCATTCACAGCCTCAGCAACAACATATGAATCAGCAACAACATCCGGCGCCACAACAGCAACATGCTTCGCAACCTCAGCATGGCCAACCCGCTCATCCAAAAGAACATTGATCGAATAGTATTATAATTTAGAAACCTGTTGTCCGTTTTTGGCAACAGGTTTTTTAATTAAATTACCGGAGATAAATAAATAATTCCTGTCCAGTCAGTTTCGTCCTTAAAATGAATAAATCCTTCAGCAGCTTTTCCACCATCAGGATGTTACTGCAGTAACACCGGATCCGGCCGGATCATTTCTATGGATGTATTTTTGTAAAAGTGCGGGTAAGGAAGCTGCAATTGCACCCGTTATGGCCGGCGACAATCCGAATTTGCTGCCTAAACTTCCTATTAATCCTCCTGATATGGAACTCGTGAGGAGATTGCCCGAACTCAAACTGCTCTCCAACTGGGATAAAAGTCCGCCTGCCGATGCTGGTGTTGTCTGCTGGTTTTGGAGGCCGTTATTGATATGTGTTGCAATTTCACGGTGGATAGCATCAGCCTGTTCATTTGGGATATTTTGAGTAAGCTGTGGATTGTTATCCAGGTGCTCTTTAACCAATTGTAATATTTGTTCGAACATAGAATCAATTTTAATTGAATAAGGTTAAATAAATCTTGTTGAAGTTATATTATTTAATATAATGAACCATGAATTAAATTCCTGGTTTTTTCACTATAATATATTGATTTAGAATGAAGAAGAAAACTATATTCGTTTCAAGTCAGGATACGGCTTGAAAGAACTGAATCATCTTGCGGGTTCTGAAAATAAATGGTAAAGCAACGGTTTACATTAATATAATGTCAGGGTAATAGCGCATGGATCAAAAAAAGTTGCTGAATGACTGCCTGAAAGGGAAAGCCTCCGCACAGCAGGAGCTTTATGCCCTTTATGCCAGAGCTATGCTGGGTCTGTGCTATCGTTATACCAAATCAATGGCTGATGCGGAGGATGTTTTGCAGGAAGGCTTTATTAAAGTATTTAAAAACCTGCAGCAGTATAATGGTTCCGGCGATCTGGGAGCCTGGGTAAGAAGAATCATGGTGAATACCGCCATTAATTATTTGAAAAGTGAAGACCGCTACCAATATGATCTGTCTTTTGTTGAAAAAAACCTGCACCCGGTTTCTGACGAAAACCCGGAACTGCTTTTAAATGCCAAGGAGCTCGCAGATCTGATTCGCCAGTTGCCAATCGGCTATCAGACAATATTTAATATGCACGCAGTAGAAGGATATAAACATTCGGAAATAGGTAAAATATTAGGTATTCACGAAGGTACATCCAAGTCACAATATGCACGTGCTCGTGCATTACTGATCAGTTGGATAACAAAAAATTCTTTGGATAGTAAAACGGGCATATATGCACGAAAATAATTTTGAAAAACAGGTTCAGGAAAAAATGGATCAGCTTGGATTTGATCCTTCTGATCGTGTGTGGGTAGCGGTTGACAAAGAGATCAATAAAGAAAAAAAGCGTCGGAAACCTTTTTTCATCCTGTTCTTTTTTTCGGGTCTTGTACTTGCTGGCGGAGGGATTTACTTTGGTACTATTAAAAATTCCCCTGGCAATATAGTTGCCGGACAACAGCAAAAACAAAAAAGGGAAAATCAGGATAAACAATCTGCCACCAAAATACAAAACAGCAGGTTGCAGGTAACCGGACTAAACGGGAAAACTATTAATGAGAATGACCAAAAAGCGACAAAGAATCTGAAGTCGAAACAAAGCAGAGAGCCGGTTATCATAAAATCAACAAAAGAGAATTCAAGGCCGATTAATACTAAGGATATTGATAAGGGTAACAACAAAAAACCTGAAAAAAATATTATTGTATTAAGAATTGATAAGGATAATATTGAAGAAACTAACCAGACCCGGGGTAAAACAGAAACTGAAAAATCCGGTTATTATAATACGGATTCTTCCATAAAAAAATCAATGACTGTAGCTGAAAATAAAAAAGCTAAAGATTCAGTAGCTGCATTGAAAACAGCCAGTCTGGAAAAAAAGAAAACTAAAAGTTCTTTATGGAAAATCGGATTTAATGGTGGTACCGGTATTTCAAATCTTAATCAAAACCTTTTCAAACAGAGCAATGTCACCGGATTGTATTATAACCCGACTAGTGTTAACGGTGGAAGTGGAGTTCCGGCTCCGGCTCCGGTTCCTCTATCTTCGGAAATTAATCCAGGATTTTCCTTTAGTGTGGGTGTATTTGTAAACAGGTATTTATCTAAACGCATTTCAATCTCAGCAGGATTAAATTATCATTATTATTCTACTCATATTAATACGGGTTATCCGGTAGATAGTTCAATAATTGTCTACAATCCGGCATATTATTGGGGAAATTCCACTGTACCCCAGGCTTACGCGATTAACAGGTATTATCAAAACGGCAATTCCCATTCCTATACCAATCAGTATCATTTTATTGAATTGCCTGTAACGGCAGATTTCCAATTAAACAAAAGCCTAAAATTACCACTATTTTGGGAGGCAGGCATATCGGTTTCATTCCTGCTAAGCAGCAATGCATTGAATTTTGATCCGAATGGAAATCTGTACTATCAAAATGCGCAACTATTCAACAAATTACAATTGAATGGTGCCACTGCGATCATGATTGGATTTCCAATTAATAATAATGAACTGCGGCTTGGACCGCAACTACAATATGGTTTATCCGGTCTTCTAAAAGCTGGCTCAGGAAACCCTCAGCACCTTTTATATACCGGCTTAAAGATTTCTTTCATCCCGGGTAAAAAATAATATTTCGATGCAACGTTTTCATTTGTGAGCCGGTCAAATGCAAAACACTGTTATGAAAAGGAATCACTGGCTCCTGAATTATATTTGCTTTCTGGTTTCCATTGCATTTTTATCAACCGGATGCATGAAGGATAAGGTTACCAGAACGTATAAGATTAGCACCCCTGTTTATGAAGTACTGACTAAATTCAGGGAAACCATCAAAAGTCAGCCATCTGTTGTGGTCTCGAATCCTGGAAAAATAACGGTTGCAGGGAAATATATATTTTTATCAGAACCTTATGTTGGTATCCATGTAATTGATAACAGCAACCCCTCAAGCCCTAAAAATGTTTCGTTTATTAATATTCCCGGGAACGAAGACATGGCTATTAAGGGGAATACTCTGTATGCAGATGCCTATGGAGATTTGGTTTCATTTGATATAACTGATCCGCTGAATGTTGTTGCGAAAAATTTCGCCGCGAATGTTTTCCCTGATCACAGCATTTATTATCTGGGCGCTGCCTATACTGCGGGAGCTGTATTCAACCCGGATTCAATCAACGTGATTGTTGGCTGGTCGACTCGTGACACTACTGTTGACTATGATCCGAACTATAATATTTACCCGGTTTATTTTACTAACTGCGCGAATTGTTCAATGTTTGCCATTCCTGCCGCAAATCAAAGTAATAATACAGTAGCGACCAACGGTTCACTGGCTAGATTCAGTATTATAAATAATTTTCTTTATGCGGTAGGATCTAATAATTTATTGGCCTTTGATATCAGCCAGCCATTTGCACCCGGATTTACCAGTTCAGTGCAGGTTGACTGGCATGTGGAGACAATATATCCTCTAAAGGATAAATTATTTGTAGGTACAAATAATGGTATGTATATGTACGACGTACAATCATCGCCAGCAAATCCTTCCCTGATTGGTCAGTTTGTTCATGCACGTGGATGTGATCCGGTGATCGCTGACAATGATTACGCTTATATTACGCTGAATGATTCAAGCGCCTGCCTGGGATTTTATAATGAACTGCAGATCGTCAATATTAAGGACATGGCGAATTCCTATATGGTAAAATCTTATCAGTTTACACATCCCGAAGGCCTCTCAAAGGACGGGAACAATTTATTTATCTGCGACGGAAAGGACGGACTGAAAGTGTACGATGCAACGGACGTGACGAATCTTTTGCTGTTAAAACAATTGAAAGACGCGGAAGTATATGATGTCGTTACTGAAAACGGGTTGGCCATTGTGCTGGCAAAAGGCGGTCTCTACCAATACGACTATACCGACCTGAATAATATCCATTTAATCAGCAAATTATAATACATTATCATGTTCAATATAAAATTTTCAATACTTTTTATAATACTGATAATGATTGGCGGCATTGCGTCAGCGCAGCAAAAAAGCTTAGGCGGACAATATCAATTTCATTCAATAAATAATCTCGGCTTGCTGGAAGGCCAAACCGGATCTGCATTTCAATTGCAGACAATCAACGGAGCACAATACAAATCATGGTTTGCAGGGGTAGGGCTGGGTTTGGATTTTTACAGACTCAGGACAATACCCTTGTTTGTTGATTTCAGAAAGGAGTTCGGTAAAAATGCTAATAAATTATTTGTGTATTCAGATGTAGGTATCAATTTCAGTTGGGTCACCGATCAGCAAAAAACGGGTTATGCTCAAAATGATAAATTCAGCAATGGTTTTTATGGTGACTGGGGCCTGGGATACAAGGTATTGGTGGCGAAGAAAAATAATGTGCTTTTAAGTCTTGGGTACTCCTGCAAAAAAACAGTGGAAACTTATGATCCATTATATTATCCTACGGGAATTTTTTATGGTCAGGGTGTGCAGGCGAATAACCAGGGGCAAAAAATTAATTATAGTTTAAACAGACTCAGTATCAAAATTGGCTGGGAATTTTAAAATTGTAATGAACTACTTACTATATACTATCCTGTTGGATTTCTGATTCCTTAAATTATCATAGTGCAAAAAGTAGCACCTTGCAAATTATGAAGGAATTAGCCCAGTAAAGCTGATTTTTATTATGTGTTCCTAATGGTAATCACTTAGATGGAGTATAAAATTTATTAAATAGGAAAGTACTAAGTGCAAACACTTAGATGAAGTATTTGAAACTAAAATATTAGCAGGAATCAAACTTATTCGTTAGATTACTATTCTGCTAATATGAAAAAACTTCACTTATATTATCTTCTTACTCTTTTATTATTTTCTTTTTCAAATTGTAAAAAGGATGGTTCAAATTCCGATAATCCATATGGACTGCCCAACGCTACGCAAAAGGGCTCAATGGTTTTTGCTTGTCGTATTAATGGTCAGAACAGGATAGCAGGATCAGATATCATTTCTCAAAATGGAAATATATCAAAAGATTCTGCAACTGTTTTTGCAGGATTTGGAGACGCATATTACTTTGAAAGGGTAAGTTTAATCGCATATGGTCAGGTCAAAATTAATTATTCATATACACTTGGTGATAGTTTGCAAACTCGGTTTCTCTATGATACCGATTCAACTTGCAATGGAATTTCATCTAATGTGACATTTGTTCATAATGCCTATGGCACAATCACCTTCACAAGACTTGATTCAGTCAATAAAATTATTTCAGGAAATTTTTCATTTAAGGTTCCAATGCCTGGCTGTGATACATTAAATTTTACCGATGGACGATTCGATGTAAGATATTAATCCAAAAAAACAATATATGAAAAAGAAATGCTTTCAACTGTTTTACCTTGGGGTTATTTGTTTAAACACATCTTTTGCTCAGTATGACACGACGACCTTTTATGGCAAAATGAATTTTATTTTTGATAATCTGAACAGAACCATTATAAGCACCGGGTTACTTAGAGAATATGGAATTGATTATTTGAATTTGGAGAACTATAATGGTCAGTTTTTACATGACAGCAACTGGGTTAACCTTGATGACTGGCGCGCGCTATATGCTACTCTGTACAGTGAACAGGTGAGCAACAACAGTCACCTTTTATATCTGGATACCATAAATAATCTACTCAATAAATTTTCTATCCTTGGCAATCCTGTAAATTTTGTTGTTTCATACTATAATTATCAGGGAATGGATACGAATTCGATTACTAAAAATCTGATATCCATATCTAATGGACAATTATTTGATGTACCGGGTAGAACACAAAGTCCATATATCACTTATTCTATGTTTGCAGTGGCTACAACTCAACAAACGATTTATACGGGAAGCAATCAATTGATTTTCAGGCCTGAGCTTTTTTTTGGCAATACAGGAAAGACAATTAGCAGTATCCAGGTGGATCCGCTGGGAACTGGTTCCTACCAGACTGCGACTTTAAATACAGCTATAAATGTAAATTACCCGGATACAGGTCTTTATGTGATTAATGTAAAAATTTCTTACACAGATGGAACAGTGAATTATAGTCACACCAAACTTGCAGCTTATAATTATGTTGGACCACCACTTGCGTATAACAGAATTGCTCATAGCAGCGATAACGGCACTGGTCCTCCAAAGGAGGTCAAACGTAATTTTTTATTTGGAATCAGAAATATTACCAACATTATAAAAACCGCCACAAAGCCATATTTAGGAGTTGCAGCAACGGGTGATATTTCTATTGATTACTCCATCAATAACTCTTCTGGTACAATTCAGAGACCTTTAATAATTGTTGAAGGGTTTGATCCGGACAATAATAATCCGAATTATCCAATCAGCGGCCTTACATATGAAGGGAATGGCAGTTTTATAGAAGATCTTAATAATGACTACAATTCGGGGGCTCCACTTACGCTCAATTACGGCCTTGACAATACAAATAGTTACGACGTTATATATCTACATTGGAAAAATGGTGTGGATTATATCGAACGAAATGCTTACCTGTTGGAAACAATTATTAAATATGTTAATGACAATAAAACAACATGGCAGGGAGCTAGACAGCAAAATGTGATAATCGGTTTGAGCATGGGTGCTTTGGTCACCCGGTATGCGCTGAGAGACCTGGAGATAAATGGACCATTCGTGCATGATACGCGATTATTTATTAGTTATGATGGCCCGCACTGGGGTGCGAATGTTCCGGTTGGAATACAGGCCCTGGTTCAGGATATAGCACCCTGGCAAATTATTAACACTGGGTTTACCCATGGTTTATTCACTTTTTATCTTAATTATAAGGATATGATTCCGGATGCAGTAAACGGAGTGAATTTATTTAATTCACCGGCAGCAAAACAAATGTTGATTCAGAGGTATATACTTACAAATGCATCCACTGGTACTTTATCTGCTGATAATTAAACCCATATCAATTTCATGAATGAAATTAACGCGATGGGCTGGCCTTTAAACTGTACAAATCTTACCCTTAGCAATGGGTCCTGTAATGGCTCAGTAGTATTCCCGAATAATGGGCAGATTATTGCTATTTCAGGATCGACTAGTTTAGGAACTTATTTTGGCGGACTTTGGCGGTCCCTTGTTTTTTCTATTGCCGGAAGTATCGGTGGTTTATTTACCAATGGTTCACCTCAATTTAACGGGGGTGCTCTTGCAGCACAATTTCCTCTTTCTATTATTACGACGAAAGGTTCATTTTATTTGGATTTTGGAGCCTGGGCGGTACCTACGAGTGGGACAACGCAAATTTACAGGGGTAATATGTATGTAAAACGACAACTCTTTTGGGGTGCTTTTAATTCTACCTCCTACATTTTAAAATGTCAGGTAAATTCTTCAACTGATATGTTACCACTTGACAATGCTCCGGGCGGCACATATGATATAGCCCATTTCGGCATAGATATTAACAAAATAAATAGTACAATACAACATTATCTTGGGGGATGGGCAAGCGTAACATTGCCAAATCCAAAATTTTGTTTTGTACCGACAGTAAGTTCTCTGGCTTTACCTAATCCCCAGACTATTTTATTTAACGATGTCTGTAATATCGCAAATTGTTCAAGTTCTGCGCAGATCAAAGGTTCTTATGTTTCTCCACAAAATCAGATTCATACATCATTCACACAACCTGGCTCTGACTGGATACTGCAAGTGCAATCTCCGACAGCAAATTGTGTTAAAGTCTGTCCGACTAACGTAAGTATGACAGGTCTGAATCCATTATGTACGACTTCAACTTATATATTGACTAACCCACCAGCCGGAGTGAATTATTCGTGGACAGCAAGTCCGCTTAACGTGGTTTCAATCGTTCCTTCCGGAAGTCAGGCAAGTATTACTAAACAAAGCGGGGCATGGGTTACTATTACGGCTAACCTGTCTACCTGTGGAGGAACTAACTATGAAGTTTCAAAATATATTCACGCTGGCGGTTACGGCAGCAGTGATTATCCGGTGACGGGTCCGTCTACAGTTTGTAAAAATAACTATGCATATTATAGTACCGTTTCGAATTTGCCCGGGGCTACGGGTTATTCCTGGTTCTGGCCTTCAAATGTGACTTACTCCGGTGGCCAGAATACTCCGAACTTAAGCCTTTACGCATCTTCTGTAGGTGGTGGTGCTGTGGGTGTCAGAGTGGCCAGTACCTGTGATGCAGGAGGAAGCCCGGCTATACAATTCTTAAATGTTAATTCCTGCGGCTTTTCTGTATCGCCAAATCCTTCGACCGGACAGGTTACTGTTTCAATGAATAGTCTGTCACCAATAAAATCAGGAGCATCTACAGAAAGTTCAACAACAGTTGGAAATCTGATTTACCAGGTAAAAGTTATTGACCCATCTGGTACGCTTAAACAAGCCGCGAATTATCCGGGTGGAATAGCAAGCTTAAACCTTAATTTAGGAAATTTACCTAATGGGATTTATACGATTCAGGTGTTTGACAGCTTTAGCTGGAGCTCAGAGCAGGTAATTTTAATGAAATAACTAGAAGGACGCTACCTTAATTACTGCTTTTTTAGAGCATTTTAAATTAAATCCTTGAAAAACATTTCATTGATGATTGATACATTAGAGAACTAATTCCTACTTGAGACCATAAACCATAACCTGATTAGAAAAAGTTGCAAGGTACACATGACCGTTAGCGATGGTAGGTGAACAGAACTTGCCATAATAACCTGAATTATCACCTGCAACCTGGTTGCTGTTCCAAAGCTCTTTGGTAATATCATTGGCGTCAAATGCCCTTAAAATGCCCGGACTAACGGTATTTCCGGCGTCCCCGCTGATTGCATAAGTAGCCCAGAGAATTCCTGTTCCGTCAGTGGACCCGTTTGAAGATACGGACAGATCCGCTCCACACCCACCAATAGGTCCGCTTACATTATTTACTGTCTGGTTGTTAGCAAACGTATTACTGCCACGATTAAATGAAAGTGCGCGTAAAGGATCATTTTCAGACCAGACATATACGAATTCATTGGTGCTTCCTTTATAATAGGATGGCTGGCAATGCAGACTTACATTTAAAGGGATGGTTTGCTGCACTTGGTTTGATGAACTGGAATAACCCCCCATATTATCTTTATTCAGCAGGTATAAATTTCCGTCTTTGCATCCGGTTAAATAATAATTGGTATTGGGTAGAATCATGGTGCCCATTACCCCATAGTCCTGATCATTCATATTCAGATTTAGATAATTTGTGGGCGTAAAATAACTGCTTATAATTAAACCTGAACCCGAGGGAGTCAGTTTCATGGCGCTTTCACCACGATCTGTAGGATCAGCCGGATTTGGATTCGGTGAATTTTCGTCGGTTCCATTACCGGAGCTGGTGAAAAGGTTTCCTTGTCCGACGGTTCCATTACCGGAAACAACGTATAAATTACCCTGCGGATCCGCTGCCATTCCCATACCGCTTTCCCATAACCCGCCGTTTTCTCCGTCCGGTGTATCATTATAAACGGTTTGTTGCACCAGTGTTTTTGCATTGTATCCAATTATCCATCCGTGATATGGATTCCAATCGCAATGTGAAGAAAAAGAAATATAAACCGCACCATTGACAAGGGTTAATCCCTGTCGTTGGTTATTACGTCGGGGATCAAAACTTACAACATTATTGATACTCCCGTCACCGCTGCCAGGTACACTGGCGCTAATCGCAACGGGACTGCCTGTCTGCTCATTTCCATTAGTGATATTCACAGCGTGTAAATACTGTACAAACTGATTGCCATCAGTGCTCCTGGCTACGAAATAAATGGTTTGAGTGGTCGTATCAATCACCGGTGTGCCAACAATTCCGATATTATATTTGAAATCTGTGTATGGTGAGCACCAGCTCGAAGACATGTCCGTTGAATTCGCCGGTCTCATGCCCGTTTGTGTATAATTATTTTTCCAGTACTGATTTCCGTTATCACCGTCATAAGCATATACTGAATTGTTTACCGTAGCAATAAATACCACGTTGTGATTGCCGGATCCGATGGATAGATTACCAATCATGAGGGGTTGGGCATACACCTGGTCATCAACAACCATGCTGAACAATTTTCCAAATTGCGTTGTGTTTACATTAGATGTTGTAAGTTTCAATTCCTGGTTATTCAAACCAGCCCTTGTATTATCATTATGCTGGGTAACCACGGAAATATGCTGCGTATTGGGCGGCGGGGGAGGCTTGGTAATTGTTGATTCGTTCTTTTTACAATCAGAAAAAAAGAAAATCACTAAAATAGTGAGGGTTAATTTAATATTCATATGACGGGGTCTGCCTTAAAAGTATAGTTTTTATTTTAATGAAAGAACTGTTGGTCATTTTTTGATCAGAAACTGATCTTCCGGATAAGATTATTGAGATAATCTGCCACATATATATTCCCTGATTTATCAGCAGCTACTCCATATGGGCGGTAAAAGGATGCGATGGTATCCCGTCCGTTTGTTGAACCGCGGGCCCCGCTTCCTGCAAAATTTGTAACCACGCCATCCGGACTTATCTTACGAATCCTGTTATTTCCGACATCTGCCACAAAGATATTTCCTCCGGGACCTACGATTAACCCTGCGGGATGGGAAAAAGAAGCGGCTGATCCCCTGCCATTGGAAACTCCCTTTAATACTTTGCCCGCAAGAGTTGTTACAAAACCTGCGGGACTGATCTTCCGAATCATATTATTATAAGTATCGGCAACATAAATATTACCGATGGAATCGAGCGCGATACCTCCTGGCAGGTAAAATGAAGCGATCGAACCGACACCATCATTTACACCCCTTTTGCCATTTCCTGCTATATTTTGAACTTTTCCATCCGGACTAATTTTCCGGATAAGGTCATTCCCACAATCTGCCACATAAACATTTCCCGATGAATCAACTGCGATTCCGGCGGGGTTGTCAAATCTTACAACTGTATCCATGCCCGGTATTGTATGGTAAATCCGCTGTCCAGCAAGTGTTGTAACAAAACCATCCGGACTGATCCTGCGAATAAGACCGTTATGTGTATCGGCCACGTAAAGATTTCCCTTTTTGTCAACTGCCACACCTTCAGGATAAAAAAAAGAAGCAATATCTCCTTTGCCATCTGACGAACCCGCAATACCGCAGCCTGCAAGGGTTGTAACCACCCCATCAACGTTGATCTTACGGATCATATTATTACGGGAATCAGCCACATATAGATTACCAAAGTTATCTGCTGCAATTCCCATCATATTTGAAAATGACGCTGAAGTTCCCCAGCCATTGACTGCTCCCATAGCGCCGGTACCGGCTAATGTTGTTACCTTTAAATAATCATTCTTACTGACGCAGCCATAAATTAACAAGACGCCGAAAAATAAAAGGGTTCCTGATTTTGTCATAAAGTGTAAAATATTGAAATAAAAATGCATTTACACTAATTCCAGAAAATTCCCGCCGGCATCAATTGTAAAAATTATTTTAAATTCTCAAAATAAGATCTGAATTATCTACTTTTAAATAATATAAAATTTTATCATGAAAACACGCCACTCAAGTGCCCTGTACCTGATATTGGGCATTTATTCAATTATGATCAGCTGGCACTATAATCATTCAATCTTATTACTTATTATCCATTGGATCATTTGGCCTATTTACCTTGCATATGAAGTATTGACGGGTCATCTTTCTCATGGTATGTGGAAATCTATTCCACTTTCGTATTTTAAATAAGTACCTGAGTGGTCTTTAATTTTAAAATTCAGGTCCGTATTTGCTATAATCTATGTCTGTTTCTTTTTTTATTGAATTTATTATTTCCTTTTTATTATCCTGTCCGTTTGTTTGAATTTTTGTAGCTACTGGCTGATCAGGACTGTGTGCGGAAATTCTTTTTGAAAGGGCGTTGTAATGACCTTCAGATAGTTCTCCATCGCCATATCTGTCAGCAATTTCCTGGTTAAGTTCCTGAATATACTCATCGGGAATTCCCCCTTTGTTCAAAGAAAGGATACGGTCAATTTCCTGATTTATCTGCCAGCTTCTCCAGACTGAATTCAAAGCAGCTACAGATTTTAAAATGGGGAAAAAGAAACTGATGATACCAATCAGAAAGGGAATAATTGTCTTAATCATTTCAATATTGGACTCTTTTGCTTCTTCCTTAAAATATTTATAGAACCCAAATTCTGCCAGGGGGAGAATATATTTACAATTCGCGGTAAGACCACTATAACAAGAATCCGTGCACGGAGGATTCAGATGAATCAATGATTTCTGAATGTCTTTTGTTGCGGCTGATATTTTTTTGAGCATAAGATTCACGTCATCAGTTCCTATATCACGTGAGGCAATTAATGATGTAAAAGTTCCAACAGTGCTGGCATGATCCGCATCATTATCGTATTTTTTTTGAAAATCTGCTACCTGTAGATTCATGTTAAACTCGGAATTCAGCTGGCTCAGAAAGGAAGGACTGACAGAAATAAGACCATATTTTTTTGAATCCAGTATAGCTTTAATATCATCTGTTGGATCTGCACCAACGTAAAACATGACATCAATAATTGAATCTTTTACATTTTTCTTTCTTTTTATTGAACCATCATAAGTATGAACACTTTTAAATGCACTTTTAAGCGACTGGTCCATTAAACAATAAGAAATGGTAAATGGCTTTTTGCCTTCATTAACCCGGATTTGTCGTTCAATTAAATCCATAACATCCCCTGCAATGATCCTGGTGCAACTTCCAACCTTGCCAATCTGTACGTTCTTAACGTATCTGGAAAAACAATTTAATACCCAGGGTTCTGTATTAGCAGAAAGTTGAATATTATCATCCGGAATATGAACATTACGATTAGGCTTTCCCCAAAAAAGATCTTTTCTGTAAAAAATATGCAGACGTTCTTCGAAGAGAGGGGTTATAATATTTATACTTTTTAGAAGTTGATTATCCTGCAATTTGATTACGGCATCCTGAACCAGGCTGAATGAATTATTTTGGGAAGTTACCTTCATGAAATTTTCATATCCGCCGCTGGTCCCGATATTTTCCAGTGTATCTCTGTCATCGAACAATCCAATCGAATCAGAACCAGAGATGCTGCCCGGCATCGGAATATCCCTGGTAATGGCTTTACCAATTTTAGCATATGTGCTGCTTTTTTCGCCGGAATAAAAAATATATTTTTCGCCATGAATATTGCTGCCAGGCAATAATAGCTTATATGAAAGCTTATTATTGGGATTTAATAAATCCAGAACATATAGTAATAGCACAGAAAACACATATGCTAATATAATAGATATGAATGCCGAACGCGGATGCCTCATAATTCTATACCAGGCAATATGCAACGCAGTTTTGGCCTTAACATTTCCCATATAATTTTTTTAGACTGTGAATGAATCACCGTTCTCAGGATTTACATTTAATAGAATTTAAATGCAAAAGGTGGGTTCTCTTTTTATTTATCGGAGAATTATTATAAATGGTAACAATTCATGCATGTCGCTGCCAACACAATTGAAAAGCTTCTCAATTTGGCAGGAATATTATCAAAATGGCATGGTTTGGAAACCGGGAAAAATCAGCTTTATAATCGTTTACAATACAATCTCCTCGGAATCAGTTAAATCTATATGTTTCTTACCTGCAATGCAATATTGGTAAGCCTTTTGCCGTATTTAGACTGCGATTCTGTATATATAAAACTAAAAAGTACTAAAATGAAAAAGCTGTTTAAAATCGCAGGTTATACATTGGCTACCGTATTGGCGTTTATCTTAACCCAGTCGCCGGTATTTGCTGCCAATGGCCCTGCCGGCAATGAATCATCACTTTCCGGACTTCAGGTAATTGGTGGTTTTGCTGTTCTTTTATTGGTTATCCTGATACCAATAATGAGATCTTCCAAAAAGGCGAATCTGAACCGATAAAAATGAAGTTCAAAAATTTGAAAGAAGACTGATTTATCAGTCTTTTTTTTTGAGTGGTGCAGTTATTACAACATCGATATCTTCGGGGGCATGCGAATTGCGTTTATTAAGTACATGGTAAGAATTTCAAGGGAAGGACGCAAACAAAAAATGATGGCTGAGATTAATGTAGAGGAATGACCACAAGTTTTACAAAGCCTCTTCATTGGCTTTCATTGTTAATCTTACTATGTGCAGCTTCGATTCAATTGTCAGCGCAAAATGCACCAGATCTGAATCCTCAGAACAATACATTGCACGATACCGCAAATCAGAGGGATTTAATGGATGTTTATAAAGGCTGGTTTAAATTACCACCCCAAAGTAAGAATCCACATCCTGAAAACAAGGTTTATTTCACACTGAACCCATTGGCCAATGCCCCAACAAGTTCCGGAAATGCACTGGTAACAAGTACAACAGCCAATATCTACCTGGGCCCCGAGTCAACGACTTTCCTATCCACTGCGACCTTCGCGCCTTATTTCAGTTTCAATAAAAGGTTCGGTTTACCGCTGAGAAGCAATATCTGGTTAAAAGATAATTCCTGGAATATCCAGGGAGATATCCGTTTTCTTGTGTACCCGCAATACACCTGGGGACTCGGTACTTCGCATACCAATGAAGAAAAGGAATGGGTTAATTATAAATATATAAGGTTTTATCAGGCGGTACTAAAACGGGTCAGCGCCCATCTTTTCGCAGGTCTTGGTTACGATCTCGATTATCATTTCAATATATCAAACGAAGATTCCGGAGTGAATTTAAAATCATTTACTGGTTACCCTTATGGTCTTTCTGGTAATTCCTTATCCTCAGGTGTTACATTCAACTTATTATATGATACAAGGAACAGGAATATTTATCCCTTCCCCGGAACTTTTTTGAATATTGTATATCGCTTGAATCCCGGATTTTTAGGAAACGTGCATCCCTGGCAGTCCGTTTTTGTTGATGTAAGAAAATACCTCCAATTGAATACTCCTGATAAACCAAATCAGCAAAATACGCTTGCATTCTGGTCTTTTTTGTGGTTGAATTCTAATACTGGTACGCCTTATCTTGATTTGCCGAGCACAGGATGGGATGAATACAATCGCTCTGCAAGAGGTTTTGATCAAAACAGGTATAGAGGTAATGCGCTGTATTATTTTGAAACGGAATACAGAAGAGATATAACTAAAAACGGACTTTTCGGCCTGGTATTATTTTCCAATATCAATACAGTTAGTGGATCAGGAACTATGTTCCTATCCTGGCATCCGGCTGCTGGAACGGGACTTCGGATTAAATTCAGCAAGGCTTCCAATACTAATTTTGCTATTGATTACGCCTTTAGTAAAGGTTACCGGACGGTATTGTTCAACTTCAGTGAAACTTTTTAAAAATCGGGATACGGATCTGGTTGAGTCACTGATTCAGTATGAATAACAGCCCTCCCAATTTTGGAAAAAACCATAAAAGCAGGTATTTATCTTCAATTTTCTTTCTCTTTCCGTACAAGTTTGCCTCTTAAAAAACGTTTAAATACGGTACTTTAATCCGTTTTTACCCTAAACAACCGTAGCCCTATGAAACCCATAGATTATTTGTATTTCAATATTTATAACCATTTCTACCAGCGAAGTTATAACCGGGAATTCCATGCCCGTATACAGGCGATGTACTTGTTTTCTTTTTCTGCCGGGGGATGGATACTTTTCTTCGAAGCCACTTATTTACGTACAATCAGACACTCCTGGTTTTCTTCAAAACCCGGTGCAACAATATTTGCCGCAACCGTTTATCTACTTACAGCAATAGTGCTTAATCACATTTTTATAGTCAAAGAACGCGATCGTAAGATTTATGGGAAGTATGAAGAAAAATGGGATCGAAATCCCAAGAAAAAAAGGGACCTTCTGATTTCTGTTTTCGTACTCGTTGTTCCATATTTATTCCTGGTATCGCTGGCCAAATTTTTCCCGAGACATTTATAACAAGGGAGAATTAAACTTCTTTATCGAAATGAAATCCCGACTTCATTCCGAACGAAGGCTGCTTCGCCAGCCGGAGCTCATTCTGAGCGTAGGCTGGTTATTGGGTTGGCCAAAGCGGCATTTATTGCACGGTGTGCTACTGTAAGCCATGCAATCAGAATAGAACCCAGGATAGCCATTATGAAAATAGAAGCACTTAGTTCAATACGGTATGCAAAATTTTTCAGCCATGCATGCATGAAATAATATGCGATCGGAGCTGAAATAAAAAATGCAATTATGATTAGTAAGGTAAATTCTTTCGATAAGAGATATATGATATTACGAACCGATGCGCCCATGACTTTCCTTATGCCGACTTCTTTGGTTCGCTGAACAGCCATGAAAGAAACCAGTCCGTATAATCCAAGGCAACTAATGAAAATGGCGATCCCGGCAAAGATTTTATATAACTGGGCCAGCTGATCTTCCTGTTTGTAAAAATTTTCGATGGTTTCATCCAGGAAGTGATATTCATAAAGAAAATCTGGATAGGCAGATGTCCATATTTTTTCTATAAAAGGAAGAACTTTTTTTTCAGTTCCTGGTTTTATTTTTATGTTGATTGTTTGATAAACGCCTTTCCAGGTGCTCATTACAACAGGGGACAAAGGCCTGTGAAGGGAATTCACATTGAAATCGCGTACAACACCAACAATATTCCCCACTTTAATGCCATTCCAGAAATTGATTTCCTTGCCAATAGCCTCCTGAGGGTTACGGATTCCCAATTTCTTTAAAAGTGTTTCATTCACTACAAATTCCTTAACGGTGTCGCTCGGATTATAACAACGGCCGGCAATTAATTTCAGGTTGAAAGTTTTGAAATATTCAATGTCCGCCCATTTTAAATTTGCGCTGAAATCAGTTTTTTTGTTTGAATGATCAAATTTAAAATCACTATTCCAGTTATTTTCGGATGAAGGGCTCGCAAAACTAAAGCTTATGGACTGAACATCAGGGTTGGAATAAAGCTTGTCATGAATATAATCCAGTTTTGTAAGATTAATACTGTCATTGATCATGGGCACATTGATGATGGCTGCTTTATCAAACCCGAGTGACACGGTTCTGAAAAAATTCATCTGACTTACCACCAGTATCATTCCGATAATTAAAATATGCGCAATGGCGAACTGAAGTACCACGAGTCCTCTTCGTAAAGAGATGCCGCCAATCATTTCGGAACTTATCCTGCTTTTTAGAGCAGTGATGGGATTAAAGCCGGATAATATAACTGCGGGGTAAATGCCTGAAAATAATGTAACCGTAATGGCCACGATGAATATGAATACCGTTAATGACGGGTTAACCATAAAATTTAATGCAATATGTACTTCCAGGAGTTTATTAAGGAATGGCAGAGAACCGGCGGCAATTAATATTGCAAAAATAGAAGCAACAGATACGATTATGGCTGTCTCACTAAGGAACTGCATCGCAAGTTGTTTGCGGTTACTGCCAAGAACTTTCCTTACGCCCACTTCTTTCGACCGGTTAACTGCCTGAGCAGTGGCAAGGTTGATAAAATTCACGCAGGCGATAATAATAAGAAAGATTCCTATCAGTGACAAAGCGGTTATCAGCGAATGACTGAAAGTATGTCCGGTGAAATTTCCAAAACGATTATCAAAATGGATTTCCCTTAAGGGCTGAAGAATATAACCGTCCTTGGCATATTCGACGGGTTTATGCTTTTTAGCGAAAACTTTGAGTTCTTGATCGAATTTTTTCTGGGAAAGTCCCGGGGGCAAAACAATAAAAGTATAAGCGCTGCCGAATGTGCTTACCCAATCGTTCAGGTTATCCTTTATATATGTATTCTGAAGGGCTGAATAGGGCACAACAATACTCAAAGGAAAGTCGGAATTAGCGGGAATATCTTTCAAAATACCAGTTACTATAAAAACTGTCTTGTTCCCAAATAGAATAGTTTTCCCTAAAGCATCCTTCCAGTTGCCGAAGAATTTTTCAGCTGTTGATTTCGTGAGGACAGCGCTATTTGGATTATTTAATGAAGATTTCGGGCTGCCCAGCAACCATTCAAAATTAAAAATGCTGAAGAACTCCGGTTCAGTATAATAAAAATTATTCTCAATAAATTTTTTTGACTGCTTACTGTTACTTTCTATGGTTATCTGTCCGCCATTCCCAAAAATCGACGCAACTTCTTTGATCTGCGGGTAATCAATGCGTAGGCTTTTCGCAACCGGTAATGCTATTCCATCAGAATAACTGATACCGTCCTGGTTATGGAATTCAGTTCCGACCCTGTAAATATTATCTCTCTTTGGATGAAAATTATCAAAACTGCTTTCAAATTGAATTACTAAAAATAAAAGCAGACATGCGGAAATACCAACCATTAAACCCATGGTATTTATGAAGGCATAACTTTTATTGCGTTTTAAATTTCTTAAAGCTGTTTTAATATAGTTTTTTAACATAGCATGGGTAATAGGTATAATAAATGATGGCTCAAGCTGTATGCCAGCCTGAAAAACATTGGCTAATAAAGCATTCTGCAATGCTTTAAGGGAAGAACTGTGCGTTTTCGAACACCGGATGTCCATTTTTGATGAATAAAAACCTGGATTTCATACATTTCTTTCATTTTTCTTTCGGAATTCAAATGAATATTTCACGAAGAATATTTTATTACTATATGATCTATTTACCTATGTTAATCAATCTGGCCGGTGTTACCGTCCAACTTTTACGATCATTCTATAATTGAAAGCTCGGATATACGACAGTAAGGGGGAATAAAGTGCCTGGTCATGAATTCGTTGATAATTTGAAAAAGCAGATTTGATTTAGCACAGATGGTCCAGGTAATGAAAAATCCTATATAGATTTGATTTTCAGAAATGTCAGATATCCGGCCAATATATTATAGAAAGGCTGTGTACATTGCCGTTAGCTAATGCTTCACCAGTTTTTTGCTAACTTTAAATCGACAAAATGAGTATTCCACTTTTTGCTAAAAACGCAAAAAAATACGGTCGTGTTAGTACCCATTTATTTTCGGATTACAAATGATAGAAAAAGATTTGAATCAGCTGTAAAAACTCTGATCGAACCTTCCCCATGGCCTTGCAGTGTCTTTTTGCCTGACCGTTTTTCAATTGACGTAATAATCACATAAGCATACATATATACCTAATTAAATCTTCAAACTGCCATTTATGAAAAAGAGGAAATATATATCAGCTGTTTTGTTAGCAAGTATATTTTTAATTACTAAGCCAGATTCAACCGTGCAAGGCCAGACTGGTGTATTCCTGACTTATGCCGATTATAAAAACGGAAATCTTTGTTATGGCGACGATTGCTATCTCAATGATTTCCATAAAGGGAAATTCAGGTTTAATGAATTGTTGGGCAAAAAATATCTTACAATAATTGGGAATTATGAAAAAATAAAATTGGACAAAGAAAAAATTTTTGCAATTCAGTTATGTAATGGCGCTCTTATAAGATTCCAGAAGGGGCAGTTATATATGCTGGCGGAGGCGGAGGAAGGAGCTTTTAATATTTATTATAAAGAGGAAATGAAAGCAGAAAATAAAACTATATATCTTGTAAGAAACTATTTTTTCAGCACAAAACCTGAAGGGCAAATACTTCCATTGACCCTTGAAAACCTTATCGGTGCATATCCTGAAAACCTGAAATTTCATAAGTTGTTGTATTATGATTCTACTTATGGCGATAATGATTTAACGTCATATGATAGCCAAAACAAAATGTATAAGGTTAATAAATTGTTTTTAGATAGTTTGTAAATGCGAATATAATTGTACTCGGAACCTTTCACCGTGTTGCGATACTTTTTCTATGGGTGTGAAACAAAATGTATTCATTTGCACAGGATTTTGAAATTTAACTAGGGAGCAGGCTGGCGAAATTAGGGAGAGCCCGTGACCTCACCGAAATTTCCCGAATAGAACTTCAGTGGCGGTAAAGGATCTGAAAAATAAAAAACAGTATTTTGTAAGTAGCATCGAAACATAGCTTAGTGATAGGAGTAATTGGCTATGACTCAAGCCCCATGCCAACCTGAAAGGTATTGTATCAAAACCCTTCCGTCATCTGTATAGAGTGGAACTGTGTGTTTCGTACACCGGATGTTCATTTTCAATAAATAAAATCCGGGGTATCATACATTTCTTTCATTTATATTCGGGATTAAAACGAATATTTCATGAAATTTTTTTTATTCCTGCTGCTATTTTGTTTTCAATTCTCTTCAGCTGGAAGGGGAGAGGATGAATATATAAATGGTATATATGTTACGAATAATAATGTCACTTACCATTGTAAGATTTTGATACCAAAAGATTTCGGGAGATTCAATGAAGTCTATCTGTTTTCTAAAGTTACTATTATGGACAGCCTGGGAAACATAAAAAAATATTCGCCCAATGATATCAGCGGATATGCATTTATTTATCATGCTAAAAAATACAGTTATGTTTCCAAACAGGTAGAAGATGATGGGACAAAGCTCTTTTTATGGCCGCTCAACCTTGGGAAAAAAATAAACGAATATTATCATTATTCCGTTAATTCAGCCAACCTGGATAAAGGTTCTATGGGCGAAGTCACCGAAGTATATATATTGGAAAATGCTGAAACCAAAGAAACGATTTCTCTTTTGAGAGGAGGGTCCCTGACGGAGAATTATAAATCTCAAATGCGCAGGTTCTTCGAAAACGATAAACAACTTTTGACTTTACTTGCGAAAGATGTAAAAAATTTCCATGATATCTCTCAGTTTGTGAAGGATGCAAACAAACAAACACCGTAGGTATGTTTTAACAGCTAATCCATTTTGGATTTATATTTTGTTGAAAATGTAATTGGAATTCTTTATAAACTCTGCTTTGATCCGATCTGAAAAATTCTTCAAAAAAAAGGCTAACTGTAAAAACAGTCAGCCACAATTAAAACAAATAGCTAATGGAAGTATTGATATTGCCGT
This sequence comes from Puia sp., assembly GCA_035937535.1. GTDB lineage: Bacteria > Bacteroidota > Bacteroidia > Chitinophagales > Chitinophagaceae > Puia. The sequence continues at coordinate 39,648 of DASZHV010000004.1, forward strand.
TAATTGGTCGATTAACTTATGGCAATGAATTCCAGTTTCTATTAAGAAATTATAACTTCAAATTATGTGCCTGCAGTATAAAACAACCGGACTAGGGTTATCAAACTCAATCCCGGCTTGATTTTCAACGTTTTCATTTTCCCCTGACTTTTAAAATCACTTTTTAAAAGCCTTCCATTTTGGTAATATATTTTCAAAATGAAAAAATATTTGGATAATCAGAGCAAATAGTTTGTTCTGAAAAAACCGTCACCTTTCTTTTCAAAATGAAAAGATTTTTCCATTATTGAAGACTTTTCGGATTTGGTATTGTAACTAAACTTTTCTCAAGTTTTAGTAAAACGCTTGCTGGTATTGGATTCCAGTCAGATTATATATTCCTCTGGTTTCTTTGGTACATAATTAGTCTATTAAATACAGTTGTACAACTAAGGAAAACTTCCCTCTTTCGATTGCTCCATATTGTTGGTTATGCTGCTATATGCGATAGTAGTATTCTATATAAAATAGACATTTTTAGAATTGTTTCGGAACCAATAATTAACATAATAACATGAAACCACTTAAATTTTTATTGTTTTTTGCTTTATACTGTCAGGTAAGTTTAGCACAAACGATATCCGCAAATTTTGACACAACTCAGGTTGGGTTGGTAAAATCCATTCCAACAATTACCGGTAAGTCACAAATGAATTCGGATGAAATGATCTCAATAAGGCCTGGTAAATCAATCATGGAAAACGAAAAAATTGATACAGTGCTTAAAACTGATACAACACTTAAAATTGATACAGTTTCGGTTTCCGAACCGGCAAGTGCTCCTTTTGCTTTTGCTGATTTTTCATGGTTGAATGGAACCAGCCGTAAAACCAGTCCGCCGGCTTTTGATTCCAAGTATTTTACGGGCGACGTGACTTTTGATTTCAATTATTCGCATTCCTTTAATAATCCAATTGATAATACAGTTGTAGGGTCTACTGCTTTGGCAAGAAATAATGAATTGCAGCTTTCCTTTATGGGAGTCGGAGGAGATATTCATATAAATAATGTAAGGGGAAGGATCATGATGCAATTCGGAACACGTTCAACAGTGGTTCCGCGTAATGATGGAAGCTCTTATAAAGGACAATACGACCTGCAAACGATTTACCGTTATATAAGTGAAGCCTATGCTGGTTATCACTGGGATGTATGGCATGGTATTAACCTGGACGCGGGAATATTTATGTCCTATATCGGGCTTTTCTCTTATAATAATTTTGAAAACTGGGGTTACCAACCTTCTTATACATCCGATAATACTCCCTGGTTCTTCAACGGCCTTCGTCTGCAAACTTTTCCATCAGACAAAGTGAAAGTCGAATTCTGGTTTGTGAATGGATGGCAGAGCTATGGCATGTTCAATCACTCTCCGGGTCTGGGTGTTTCCATTTATTACA
>DASZHV010000005.1:0-4788 GCA_035937535.1 Puia sp.
TTTTAAAGCAATCAGAAAACCTTAGATCAATTGTTAATTGTCAATTGATAATTGTTAACGGAAATTATTTGATATCTCTTGATTTAACTACATATTTTTATTTTTCTCCTGAAGCATTAACAATTTACAATTGACAATTAACAATTGAACCTCATGAATATCAAAATACGCAAAGCCATTATTTCTGATTGCGAGCGCATGATGGAACTGGTACGTGAGCTGGCTGTTTTTGAAAGAGCGCCAGACGAAGTGACAGTAACAATGGAACATTTTATTGAAACAGGCTTTGGAAAAAACCCGGTGTGGCAGGCTCTTGTAGCCGTTAATGAAGAAGAAAAAATTATTGGTATCAGCCTTTATTATATGCGCTACTCAACCTGGAAGGGATTGCGTCTTTACCTGGAAGACCTCATCGTCACTTCTGAATTCCGGGGAAGGGGAATCGGAAAAATTTTATTTGAAAGTACCGTGGAAGAAGCCCGTAAAATGGGTATCGGTGGAATGATGTGGCAGGTGCTGGACTGGAATGAACCCGCCATAGAATTTTATAAAAAATATGGTGCTGATGTCAGTGGGGAGTGGCTCAATTGCTCATTAAGCATAAAGCCTGATTCTAATTGTTAATTGTCAATTGTTAATTGTAAATGTATCAAGATAAAAAATAAGCACTAAAAGCATTGAGTTCCAAATAAGTTCCGTTAACAATTATCAATTGACAATTAACAATTATTACTCCACCCCTACAGCACTAACAGTTTTATCAATTTTCCCGATCAGTCCCTGTAATACTTTGCCCGGGCCGATCTCAGTAAAATGTGTCGCCCCGTCGGCTATCATGGCTACGACGGATTGGGTCCAGCGGACGGGACCCGTGAGTTGGTCGATAAGATTTTTTTTGATCTCTTCCTTATCCATTACCGCTTTGGCTACGATATTCTGATATACGGGACAGGAAGGATTATAAAAAGTAGTTTTTTCAATTGCAGTCTTTAATTCTTCACGGGCCGGCTCCATCAGAGGTGAATGAAATGCGCCGCCAACAGAAAGGATAACAGCCCGGCGCGCACCGGCAGCTTTCATTCTCTCACATCCCAGATCGATACCCCTGAGTGATCCACTGATAACAATCTGGCCAGGACAATTATAATTTGCAGGAACCAGCACTTCGCTGGTTTCAGTTTCAACTTCCCGACAGATGGATTCGACTCTTGCATCTTCCAAAGCCAAAACAGCAGCCATGGTTCCCGGATTGGAAATGCATGCTTTCTGCATGGCTGCAGACCGTATGATCACCAGGCGCATACCGTCTTCGAACGACAGAACACTGTTTGCAACAAGAGCAGAAAATTCACCGAGGGAATGACCGGCAACCATTTCCGGACGCGCATTGTCAACCGTTTTAAAAGCAATCACAGAATGCAGAAAAATAGCAGGCTGGGTAACATTGGTTTGTTTCAGATCTGCTTCTGTTCCTGAAAACATGATATCTGAAAGCCTGAAGCCTGCAATTTCATTCCCCTGTTCAAAAAGTTTTTTTGCAAAAGCACTTTTTTCATAGTGGTTCCTTCCCATTCCCGGAAACTGAGAACCCTGTCCCGGAAAAACGTAAGCATGCTTCATATTTGACTTAGAGGTTATAAAACAAATTTGCCACAAAGCACCGACTCAACAAAGAAAATCTTTTCTGGTGGTTAATCAAGATCTGAAGATATCAGTTTAATAAATTCTGTCCTGGTTTCATTTTTCTGAAATTCACCATAAAAAGCAGAAGTCGTTGTTACAGAATTCTGTTTTTGCACTCCGCGCATCATCATGCAGAGGTGAGATGCTTCAATGACCACAGCGGCTCCCAGCGGATGCAGCGAATCCCGGATGGCGTGTAAAATCTGTGTGGTGAGCCTTTCCTGCACCTGCAGACGACGAGCGAAGACGTCAACTACCCGGGCAACCTTACTCAGACCCGTGATCCATCCGTTGGGAATATAGGCGATATGCGCTTTGCCAAAAAAAGGAAGCATGTGATGTTCGCAGAGACTATATACTTCGATGTCTTTTACTATGATCATTTCACTCATGGGCTCGTTAAATTTTGCGGAATCAAGAATAGCGTTTGCATCGAGTTCATAACCCTGGGTGAGAAACTGCATGGCTTTTGCCACACGTTCCGGCGTTTTATCCAAACCCTCCCTGCCGGGATTTTCTCCCAGCTTGCTCAGAATGTCTCTGTAATTGACCATCAGTGAAGCAGTTATCTTCTCGTCGTACTGTTCTGTTTTTTTGTATGACATTTTTTAGGCTTAAGGCCAAAGGCGTAAGGCCTAAGGCTTTATTTGAATATGAAAATCACTTTTGATTAATAAATTAGTTTCATCCTGAAATTTAAAAAGCCTTAAGCCTTATGTTTTAAGCCTTACGCCTTCATGAAGGATATTCTGCAAAATTCCTCTCCGTCTCATATAAACGAACCTGAAGATCCAGCGAAGCATCCAGCTGCTTGCGCAGGATTTCATAAATGACAAATACGATATTCTCGGTCGTTGGGTTCAATTCCGCAAACTCCTTAGTGTCGAGGTTGAGATTTTTATGATCAAACTTTGCGAGAACATGCTTTTGAATAATGGAAGATAAATCAGAAAGGTTAATAACATAACCAGTTATCGGATCGGGTACCCCTGTCACTTTCACGATCATCTCATAATTGTGCCCATGATAATGAGGATTGGAGCATTTCCCGAATACTGCCAGGTTTTGTTCTTCGGTCCAGCCCGGCACAAAAAGCCGGTGGGCCGCATTGAAATGTTCTTTTCTGAAAATGGCTGTTCTTCTTTCCATAATTTCTTATCCGAAATATTCTACAAAGATGCGTGGCGTTTCATAAAGTTTGATCGAATGAAGTGTAACGGATGAAGGCAAATATCCGATCAGCTGGTTCCAGATTCCGACAACGAGGTTTTCTGTCGAACATATTTTACCCTTCAGAAAATCCACTTCCACATTGAGATTTTTGTGATCCAGTTTTTCGGTTACCCTTTCCTTTACAATATTACTCAGCTTCTTCACGTCCATCAAAAAACCAGTATCCGGATCCGGATCTCCCTTTATCGTCACATATAATTCATAATTATGCCCATGCCAGTTTTCATTCGCACATGCCCCGAATACCTCTTCATTTTTTTCGCGCGTCCATGAGGGATTGTATAATTTATGTGCCGCATTAAAATGTTCCAATCTGGTAAGAAAGACCATCCCATTCAAAATTTTTGCAAAGGTAATGGTTCAGCCGGATTGGACAGGTTTACTGATATTTGCAGATGCACCTGCTCCTGGTATCAGCAACAGATTTTGAAGTCAATGAAACTGGACCCTGGCTGAACAACCCGGGTATTCATCATAACGCCTCAAAAGCCGAATTGTTGATCAGTGGGGTCGGCCAATTAAGAACCTGCTACGTTCTCCAGAAAAAAATCAATGCACAACGCCCTGACCTGGTGATCCAGGCTGGATTTGGTGGAGGCCCTTCAAAGGAAGATATCGGAAAAGTATATGCGATCCGCTCTGAAAAAATGGCCGACCTGGGACTGATGGAAAAAACCGGTTTCACTAATATTTTCGATATGGGCCTAGACCAGCCCGATCTTTTTCCTTTCAGGGGAGGAAAATTAATAAATCCTTACCGGTTTCTGCTGGAGTGGACAGGCTTTCCCATATTGGACGGTGTTACAGTGAATGAAATTAAGTCGGCCGATTTTGCCGGGTTTCAACGAAATGCCACCCCGGTTGTTGAGAGCATGGAAGGTGCCGCCCTGCATTATGTTTGCCTGATGGAAAAAATTCCCTTTATTCAGATCCGGACGGTTTCCAATGTTACGGGTGACAGGGATAAAAAACAATGGAAATTAAAAGAAGCCAGGGAAAACCTGCATGAATCGCTGGTTCTCCTTTTTCAAAAATTAGAAAATGCCGATGAAACTATCTTTAGGATTTAGTCCCTGCCCGAATGATACTTTTATTTTCGATGCACTGGTGAACCGTAAAATCGATACAGGTGATTTTGAATTTGAAGTGATATTGGAAGACGTGCAGACGCTGAACCGATGGGCGCTGGAAAACAAACTGGACATCAGTAAAGTCAGTTACGGTGTATGGCCCCTGTTGCAAAATAATTATTCTCTGCTGGATGCCGGCGGTGCGTTGGGAATGGGTGTAGGTCCGCTATTGATTTCAAAAAATAATATTCTTCTGAAAGATATCAACCAGTTGGCGATTGCCATACCCGGTGAGCAGACTACGGCCCATCTTCTTTTCAGCCTTGCATTCCCGGGCGCAAAGAGAAAAAGATTCATGGTTTTCAACAAGATCGAATCAGCCGTATTGAATGGAGAAGTTGACTGCGGTGTCATCATACATGAAAATCGTTTTACTTATATGCAGAAAGGTCTCATAAAACAAATGGACCTGGGCGAGTACTGGGAACAAAAAACCAAAGCACCCATTCCGCTTGGCGGAATCGTAATGCGTAAAGAATTTACGACTGCAGATAAAAATGAGGTGGACAGGCTGATCCGCGACAGTGTTGCATTTGCTGAAGCATATTATCCCGATCTTTCTGATTATGTAATACTCCATTCCCAGGAAATGCAGGAATCCGTCATGCGTCAGCATATAGATTTATATGTGAATCAGTTCAGTCTTTCGCTGGGAGAAGAAGGGCGGCGTGCTGTTGATGTATTGGTAGAGGTTTACAAAAAGATACATAACTAATACGAGTGTGGTAGTGTGGAAGTGTGG
>DASZHV010000006.1:0-9184 GCA_035937535.1 Puia sp.
AATTAATAAGGCCTTAGGCTTTAAGATTAAACCAGTATTTAAAGGGTTAAAATACCCTTTTTCTAATCTGTCGGATGGAGTAGTTTTAAATGATGTCAGCATTGGTTAACATTTTACCACATTATACCTACGAAGATTACCGCCTCTGGGAAGGGCGCTGGGAAATCATTGACGGAATTCCTTACGCAATGAGTCCGGCACCATCCGTCAGACATCAGTGGGTAACTGGGAATATAATAGGGGAATTAAGAAATGCTTTAAAGCTGACGGAGTGCATTAAATATTGTAAGGTTCTAAATTTTATAGATGTTAAAATTACAGATGATACAGTCGTTCAACCGGATGCCTCTGTAGTTTGTGGTGAGACAGGAAAACTCTTTCTTGATTTTCCTCCAGTAATCGCTGTGGAAGTATTATCACCATCTACTCAAATTAAAGATCGGAATGCTAAATTCGACCGCTATCAGAAATTTGGAGTAAAGTATTATTTGATTGCAGACGTTGATATAAATCAGGTAGAAATTTTTCAACTTTCGGATGAGAAAATTTACGAAAAGCAATCTCCGGATAAATCAAATTCTTTTACCTTTCAGTTGACGGATCATTGCGGCATTGTTTTGTCGTTGAACAGGATTTGGGAATAAGGCATGAACAAACAAGATAAGATCTACATCGCAGGTCACCGCGGGATGGTGGGTTCTGCTATTAAAAAAAAGCTGGAACAGGGTGGTTTCAGCAACCTGTTATACAGAACTTCTGCAGAATTGGATCTGCGCAACCAGGATGCAGTCCATACTTTATTTGAAAAAGAAAAGCCGGATTTTGTTTTCCTTGCTGCGGCAAAAGTGGGTGGAATTTTAGCTAACGATACATTTCGGGCGGATTTTATTTATGAAAATCTGTTGATCGAAACCAATATCATTCATGCCGCCTGGAAATCGGAAGTGAAAAAACTGATGTTCCTCGGTTCATCCTGTATCTATCCGAAAATGGCCCCACAGCCTTTGAAGGAAGAATACCTGCTGACGGGACTGCTGGAACATACCAACGAACCCTATGCCATTGCAAAAATTGCAGGAATAAAAATGTGCGATGCATTCCGGGCTCAGTATGGTTGCAATTTTATTTCCGTCATGCCCTCAAATCTATACGGACCGAACGATCACTATGATCTCAAAAACTCGCATGTGCTTCCGGCCCTGATAAGGAAATTTCACGAAGCCAAAATAAATAATGAACCCTTTGTGACCATCTGGGGAACGGGTGAACCAAAAAGAGAGTTCCTGCACGTTACCGACCTTGCTGAAGCCTGCCTTTTCCTGATGGAAAATTTTAATGAACCAGGTTTTGTGAATGTGGGTACAGGCACTGATCTCAGCATCATCGAGCTGGCGAAACTTATAACAGATATTACCGGATATAAAGGCGAAATCCGAAAAGATATTTCCAAACCCGATGGTACACCAAGAAAGCTGATGGATGTTTCTAAATTAAAGGCCATGGGATGGACGGCGAAGATTCATTTGGAGGAAGGGATTCGGATGGTTTATGCTGAATACCTTAATTCGATGACGGATGACCGATGACGGATGACCGGTCATTGGTTACATTTCAAAATAAATCACATTCATCAAAAATTCTTTTACTAACTTATTATAACGGTCATCCGTCATCGGTCATCTGTCATCGACATTATGTTCGGAATATTTAAAAAGAAAGAAATAGAACATGCTGATTTATCCGGCCTGGTAACGGACATGCATAACCACTTGATTCCGGGTATTGACGATGGTTCTACAGATCTGGAAACTTCCATTGTTATGATCAGGGCGATGCACGGGCTGGGCTACCGCAAATTCATTGCCACGCCACACGTACAATGGGAGATGTATAAAAATACCCACGAGATCATAGAAAATGGTGCAAAGATTGTACGTGCCCGCCTCGATGAAACTGAAATGAAAGTAGAATTCAGGGGCGCTGCAGAATATTTTCTCGACGAACACGTGGATGAGCTGTTGGAAAAAAATATACCCCTGCTTACCATCCATAAAAATATGGTGCTGGTAGAATTCTCATTTATCCGCCAGCCTATGGACCTCAAAGAAAAGTTGTTTCAGCTCCAGATTAAAGGGTACCAGCCGATCATTGCCCACCCTGAACGTTATTTATACTTTGGCGCCCGCAAAAGTACCTACGACGAATTGCATGAAATGGACTGCATTTTCCAGCTGAACCTACTGTCCCTCTGCGGATATTATGGGAAAAAGCAGGAAGAGCTGGCCCTGTATCTCATCAAAAAGAAATATGTAAGTCTTTTAGGTTCAGATCTTCACACCATGCGGCACATTAATATCCTCCGTGCCTCTTCTTCCATTTCCAACACAGTTAACAGGTTGTTAGACGAGGGTGTTTTGCTTAATCCGGTTCTTTAGGCTTAAGGCTTAAGCCTACTATATTGTCATGACCGTATGGCAAAAAAATTAACAATAAGATTTCCCCGCTCGTCATAATTGCTGACATTCCGTCTTGGCATTATTTTTATCTTTATAAGAGTAAACTATTTGACATTTATGGGTGCTCTTGAATTCAACCAGCTACTGGTATCTAATGCTGAATTTTTGAAGCCGTTTGCGATCACTTTAACCAGGGATAGCGAGGAAGCCAAGGATCTATTTCAGGAAACATTATACCGGGCAATAGCCAATAAGGATAAATACAACGTCGGAACAAACATCAAAGCATGGTTGTATACGATCATGCGGAATATTTTTATCAATAATTACCGGCGCCGCGCAAAGCAGAAAACAATTTTTGATGCCTCTCCGAACGACTACCTGTTAAATAACAGCCAATCGGCCGTGATTACCAGTAACGCAGAAAGCAACCTGCGAATCCGGGATATCCAGGGAGCCATTCATGGATTACCTGAAATATTCCGAAATCCGTTCCTGCTTTATTTTGACGGATATAAATATCATGAAATTGCGGATATGCTGCAGGAACCCTTGGGAACCATCAAAAGCCGTATACATTTTGCACGCAAACTTTTAAAATCGCAGATACAGCAATTTTAATTTGGTGGATGGTGTATGGTTTATGGTGGATGGGATTATACCATTAACCATAAACCATCTACCCGATTAGGTCAACAACAAGATGAACATGCAAATGGAAGAAGTGATCCTGGTGAATGAACAGGATGAGCAGACAGGAACGATAGAAAAAATGGAAGCACACAGGAAAGCCCTTTTACACAGGGCTTTCAGCATTTTTATATTCAACGGTAAGGGTGAAATGCTTTTGCAGCAAAGGGCAATGGGAAAATATCATAGTCCAGGTTTGTGGACAAACACCTGTTGTTCCCATCCTCGCCCGGGTGAAGAAGTTGAAACGGCTGCATTAAGAAGATTGAAGGAAGAAATGGGCATTGAAACTTCACTCAAAAAAATTTTTGATTTTATATACCGCACCGATTTCGATAACGGACTCACCGAATATGAGTTCGATCATGTATATACTGGAACATATCTCGGCCAGTTTGAACCGGATCAAAGAGAAGTAAAAGATTATTGCTTTCGTACAATGGAAGATATTTCACAGGATCTCATTCGTTGTCCGGAGAAATACAGTTCCTGGTTTAGAATTGCGTTTCCCTTGTTAAGCCAAAAGCTTAAGGCCTAAGGAAAGTATGGGAGTATGGGAGTATGGGAGTATGGGAGTATGGAACTGACTGTCAACGGTCAACGGTCACCGACACCTTTTCCGCAGCCTTTCCCTTCACCTTCGATCCTCTGTTATCGCGCGCCATTCGTGAGTAGACAGAAAGATTTCTGTCGAAGAGAAATTTAAAAAGCAGGATAGTATAAGAAGTATGATGTCCCAGAGAATTATAATAATCGCCGGCGAACTTTTTGATTTTAGGTAATTTATTCCAGGGAACAGAAGGGAAGTCATGATGCTCGTTGTGATAACCCACATTCAGATTCACGCTATTCAACATCCCATAATAGCTCTTCGTTTCCTGATCGCCGTGCGTTAGAAAATGTTCCTGGATCCATCGGGCTCCGAGCGGGTGAAGGCCTACGGAAAAAAAGAAACTCATGGTCATATAAGCAGTCGATTTCCATCCGAAGAAATAAATAAAGAATGTCATGAAAGTAACCTGAACGATAATATTTACTATGGTCCATTTATCCATCAGGGAAACTTCTTTGATTTTTCCCGGACGGATCATCTGAAAAAAGGGATAGAATAAAAGCCAGAGCGCTTTTCCAAAACCAGAATTATTAATAAGTTTTGCTTCCCAGCGGTAAGGCATATCTGCATCCAGTTCTTCCACTCCCTGGTAGGAATGATGTTTCAGGTGATATTTCTGAAAAGAAATGGCGCTTGGAAAAACCAATGGAAGATTGGCGATGATCGCAGAAATTTTATTAAAAAAGCTTTTTTTGAAGAGCAGGTTGTGAGCTGCTTCATGAATACATACATATAATGTGTGACTGGCAAAAGCACCTCCCAGGTAAGCAACCAGTAAAATTACCCACCAGGATGCGTCGCGCAGGAACCAGGAAGCGGTGATTTGAAATGAAACGCAAAGCAGGATAACGCCAAGAGTCCAGGGATTCCTCCCTATCAGGCTCCTGATTTCGGGATGTTTATAGATTATTTCCTTGGTTCTGGGTTTGTGCGGTTCACTCTCCATACTCCACCTGAAGCTGTTCGGCTTGGGCATATCAGCATTATTAAACGACAAATTTAATGTTAATTTCTCCAATTAGCTAATGAGTAACAAAAGACGTTGACCGATGACTGTTGACCGTTGGCGGTATTATTCCCATACTCCCATACTCCCATACTCCCATACTCCCATACTCCCATACTTTCTTTAGGCTTATTTAGGTTTATACTTCACTTCATCAAAAATAGTCCGGTCAGCTGTTTTCATGAGTAGTTCTGGAGTTATATCTGGATGAAGGGATGCATATTTTTGAACTATCCGCCAGCCAACCCATTGCCCGATATTTCCAGGAGAAGCATCGGGCATGCCCTGCGTATAAGGCGCGTCGCCGATGTAATTTTTGATCAGGTCGGGTTCGAGAGAATAAAGATTCTGATCGAGGAAATAATTCCAGATCTGCCCTTCATTAGCAAGACACCATTTGAGTTGCCTTTCTGTAAAACCGGTCTTTAAACTGTCGGCCAGTTCAGGTAAAAGCTGATCCATCAGCCACCAGTTTTTTCCTTTTTCAATCATTTGTTCGATCAGGGGTTTTCCCTGGCTCTGATCCGGGAAAATATCTTCGGCGAGTGCTTTCATACAATTGGGCACCACATATTCCGGTTCGAAACGCCTGGAAATATAGACCGGGAAAAGTTCCTGTCCCTGACTGCTCAAATAAAAAGGGAATTGTTTTCCGGCATATAATTGTAAACCGATGGCCAAAGTATACCTGGTCAATGCGACGCCCGGCGCATCGAAAGGCCCGATATAGGAGACTACTTTCGGAGGCAGATTATATTTTGGAAAATAATAATGTATATACTGAAATCCTTTCTGCAGGCCTTTTTCAATAGGGGCCATGCCGCCATTGGCGTTACCGAATTTTATATCAAGTGAATCCCTGACTGGCATATAACTACTGACGAATCGACGGAAGGCGAAGTAAGCCTGGACACTTGTATCGGAGAGAGGTGCGGTTCCTAAAATATTTACCGCGAAATCATTAATAAAATAAGGATATTGCCTACCCAGGTCCAGAAGTCCCTGTTCCACATGGGTGGTATCGATTGCAAACAATGCCTGGTCGAATCGTTCAATATGAACTGTAATGGGAATATTTGAAACATCAGGGGCTTTTCTACCTGTTTTACAACTGATAAAAAACAATATTAAAAAAGAAAAAATTATTTTTTTCATCCGGATAGAAACGTAAGTCGCCGCAAGATAGTATTCCGGAGCCTTAGCAGTAAATTTGTAACATGAAGATCGCGCTGGTTCAACAAAATTATCATATTGGAAATTTTGAATCCAATACTGAAAAAATCATCCGTGGTATCCAGGCAGCAAAAGAAGGCGGCGCAGATCTGGCTGTCTTTTCTGAAATGTCTGTTTGTGGATATCCGCCCCGCGATTTTCTTGAATTTGACGATTTCCTCGCTCGCTGTTATGCAAGTATCGAAGCGATCAAACCATATAGCGACGGCATCGGTGTGATTGTTGGCTCTCCTGCGCCCAATCAGTACGCAAAAGGGAAAAGGCTTTTTAATGCCGCCTGGTTCCTGCATGATAACGAGGTGAAGGCTGTTGCACATAAAACCTGTTTGCCTACCTATGATATATTTGATGAAAACCGCTATTTCGAACCTGGTTTCCAATGGAATGTAATTGAGTTTCATGGTAAGCGCATTGCATTGACGATTTGTGAAGACATCTGGAATCTTGGAAATGATCCTTTATACCTGTCCTGCCCTATGGATGAGCTCATGCCCCAGCATCCGGATATCATGATCAATATTTCCGCATCTCCATTTGATTACGATCATGAAGAAGACAGACGTGCTGTTGTTCGACAGAATGTGTTAAAGTATAAACTGCCGATGTATTACTGCAATGCGGTGGGTTCACAAACTGAAATAATATTTGACGGAGGTAGTGTGGTCTACGATGCCTATGGCAATTGCACGCATCATTTAAAAGTATTTGAAGAAGATTTCCAGATCATCGATACGGAAACAAAGTACAGGCCGGTGAATAAACACCTTCCTCTTTTTACTTCCGCTTCCGTTTTAAAACCGGATGAAATCATTCCTTATCTCACGCGCCGGAATAATATCCGGGAGATCCACGATGCTTTGCTGCTTGGCATCCGTGATTATTTCCGGAAAATGGGATTTCAGAAAGCCATCCTCGGCAGCAGTGGTGGCATCGACAGTGCTGTCACACTGGCTTTGGCCTGCCGTGCCCTGGGTAATGAGAACGTGCGCGCCATTGCCATGCCATCCGGATTTTCAAGCAGTCATTCGGTGGACGATGCCCGTACTCTTTCAAATAAACTAAACAACCCCTTCGATATTATTCCGATCCAACCTGTATATGAAAGTTTTCTTTCAACCTTGAAACCCATTTTTAAGGACCTGCCCTTCAGCGTGGCGGAAGAAAATATTCAGAGCCGTACGAGGGGTAATCTGCTGATGGCAATGGCCAATAAATTCGGATATATTCTTCTGAATACTTCAAACAAAAGTGAACTCTCCACAGGATATGGAACGCTGTATGGCGATATGGCCGGGGGACTGAGTGTAATCGGAGATCTATATAAAATGCAGGTCTATGCCCTGGCTAAGTATATTAACCAGGATGAAGAAATAATTCCCTTGCCGATATTGAATAAGGTCCCCTCTGCCGAACTGCGTCCTGATCAGAAGGATAGTGACAGTCTGCCGGAGTACGATCTGCTCGATAAGATTTTATATATGTATATAGAAAGAAGAAAGGGCCCCAGGGAAATTATAGCAATGGGTGTTGACGAAGCCCTGGTTGAAAGGGTGTTAAAATTGGTGAACACCAGCGAATATAAACGAAACCAGTTCTGTCCCATCATACGCGTTAGCAGCAAGGCATTTGGTATGGGAAGAAGGATGCCGATCGTGGGAAAATACCTTTCATAATTGCTAATTGTCAATTGTTAATGCTAATATGGATCAACAAGAAAAAATTTAATTCAAATCGATTTAAAAAAGATCGTTAACAATTGACAATTAACAATTAACAATTAAAAGATTTATTTCTTAACCAGTGTCGTAGTAACAGTAGCCTGGTAGCCACTAACATTCTGACTGCCTGTTAACACCAGGGTCTTACCATCCCATGAGTTGATGAAATTTGCACTGCCTGCTACATATATTGTATCTGTATTTGCAGAAAGACTCCAAACTCCGGTGGAATCAGAAGGAGGATTACATTTTACTCCTGAATCTATAAACTGTGCAGTAAGGTTTGCATTCAACTGGATCACATTGTCCCGTTCACAGGCCGGTAGGGAATCGTACAGATTTATGGTCACTCCGAATATGGTGCCTTTTAAAGCAGTTAAATTGTAATCGCCGGAGAAATTCTGCACTGTTCTCGCGCTCGACGTAGAGCTATTAGATTTCATACAGGCATTAAACACAAGAAATAAGGCAATTACTGCTGCAGCTAATTGAATTTTACGCATAATCTCACGATTTTATGAATAAGTGTAACTCCGTATTACAGCAATTATTGTGCGGATTTCAAAGTAAAAAGTAAAAATTAAAAATAAAAAAAAGGAAAAAGGCGAAAGGCGTAAGACATAAGGTAAAAGGCGTAAGGCAAAAGGTGTAAAGCGCAAGGCGAAAGGCGTAATGCATAAAGCCCAAGGCTTAAGGCGAAAGGTGAAAGTAAAGGGTCCTAGTGGAATTGTGAAGCAAATGTGAAAATGCCTGGAATGTCACAACATTATTTAAGTAGCTGGCATTATCCGGCCTCCTGATTGCGAATTCATTATTTTTGGGCAAATATTATTCATTTGACCACGTCCTTACTTATACCTTTTACTTTTATATTTCGCTTTTCGCCTTAAGCTTTAAGCCTTTTGCCTTAAGCCTTAAGCCTTTTTAATTTTTACTTTTTAATTTTTACCACATGTATACGGCTGAAGACATCAGGATATTAAACGAAAAAATACAGATCCAGGCAAGGTTTGTTGATAAGCTCAGGGAAGAAATCGCGCACGTGATCGTCGGACAGCATTATATGCTGGACCGCCTGCTGATCGGCCTGCTCACCAACGGGCATATCCTGCTCGAAGGAGTACCGGGACTCGCTAAAACCCTTACCATCAAATCCCTGGCGCAGACCATTCGCGGAAAATTCAGCCGCATACAGTTTACGCCGGACCTCCTGCCAGCTGATGTAATCGGTACCATGATCTTCAACCAGCAAAAGCATGAATTCGTAGTGCGAAAGGGACCAATATTCGCCAATTTCCTTCTGACGGATGAAATAAACCGTGCCCCCGCCAAAGTGCAGAGTGCCCTGCTCGAAGCCATGCAGGAAAAGCAGGTTACGATTGGCGACAGCAGTTATATACTTGAAGAACCCTTCCTGGTACTGGCCACCCAAAACCCGCTGGAACAGGAAGGAACATATCCCCTGCCT
>DASZHV010000007.1:0-21938 GCA_035937535.1 Puia sp.
TGAAGTCTCAGACAAATCCTGGTATTTTTCCGGAAAGAAAGCTCCTTTATTTAATGGATTGGAAGGAATTCATTTTCCAGTCTCAACAAAAAATATTGAAGTACAGAAATATTTTGACCAGGGACTTATGTTGTCTTTTGGTTTTAACCATGCAGAAGCAGGCCGCTCGTTTTATGAAGCCGCTCACCTTGATTCAAATTGTGCAATGTGCTGGTGGGGGTTTGCATATGTGTTAGGCCCAAATTATAATGCTGGGATGGAAAAAGATAATTTCAGACGAGCTTATGATGCTGTGCAAAAAGCAAAAGATAAATCTGCATTCTGTACACTGAAAGAAAAGGATTTGATCGAAGCGTTGACCTTTCGCTACAGCAATGATACAACCATTCACCGTTCTGTATTGGATTCATCTTATGCTTTTGCTATGCGAAAAGTTTATAAAAAATATTCAGATGATGTAACGCTCGCTTCACTTTTTGCCGAGTCTCTTATGGATTTACATCCATGGAATTTATGGCATAAGGACGGTACAATGCAACCATGGACACCTGAGATTATTGCAGTACTGGAAAAATGTTTACATCTTGATCCCCGGCATGTTGGGGCAAACCATTTTTATATTCATGCAACGGAAATGTCTCAACATGCCGAAGCCGCTTTGGCAGGCGCGGATCTGCTTCGTAATTTGGTTCCTGGCTCAGGGCATCTTGTCCACATGCCTTCACATACTTACATTCGGATCGGACGCTATCATGAAGGAGTTGTAGCCAACCAAAAAGCTGTACTGGTTGACAGTTTGTATGTGGAAGCATGCCATGCGCAAGGCGTTTACCCTCTTGCCTATTATCCTCACAATTATCATTTCATTGCTGCATGTGCAACTCTTTGTGGTGAAAGCAAAATTGCAATGAAAGGCGCATTTGCAACTTCTGAACATGCCCATAAAAAATTATTGCGGGACCCCGCATGGGCAACTTTACAGCACTATTATTCTATTCCATGGTATGTAGAGGTAAAACTCGGTTTATGGAATGAAATACTTCATTCACCTGCACCGGGAAAGGATTTAAAATATCCATTGGTGGTTTGGCATTATGCACAAGGCATGGCAATGCTCTCAGAAAATAAAATTGCTGAAGCAAAGAAACATCTTGCTGAGATGAAAAACATAATGATTGATACAACGATAAAAGACCTAACTATTTGGGGTATCAACACTGTTTTCGACTTATGTGTGATTGCGTCAAAAACGCTTGATGGAGAAATCTATGCAAAAGAAACAAATTATTCCAGCGCCATTTCAATCTTAAAGGAGGCTGTCGCTGCAGAAGATGCGTTGAATTATAACGAGCCCCCCGACTGGTTTTTTTCTATTCGTCACCATTTAGGAGCAGTACTAATTGATGCCGGAAAGTTCCAGGAAGCCATTCAAGTGTATAGGAAAGATTTAGAAATCTACCCTGAAAATGGCTGGGCATTAAAAGGTTTAATGAATGCCTATGGAAAACTTGGCGACCGGAACAAATATGAGGAAATCAAAAGCCGTTTTGAAAAATCATGGCAATATTCAGATATTAAAATTTCTTCTTCAAGGATATTGTAGCAAATTCATTGGTAACCCAATACTAAATTGAAATTTAAAAATGCTTTGTTCCCCTGGAACGGTTTTATAATAGTAACATAAAAAGAGAAACCAAGGAAATCAAAAATTGGCATAGAAAAGGAAACCCAGTATTGACGGGCATTTCAACAAAAAAAAAGCCACGCCTACGCGTGGCTAAGTGCCCGGAACAGGAATCGAACCTGCACATCGTTGCCAATACCAGATTTTGAGTCTGACGCGTCTACCAATTCCGCCATCCGGGCAGGTGATTAGAATAACGGGATGCAAATGTAAGGATTTGACCCTATTTAATGTCAAATAATAGGTCGTATCCATCTTAAAAACAGATTCAAATTTTTCATTCCAAACTTAATTATCTTAGAAGGATCAACCATCTGCTGCATATGCAATTACCACCCGACACCATCGAAAAACTACTGGTCGCCATAGCAATTGGCGGCGCGATCGGCGCAGAAAGAGAATATCGCAGTAAATCGGCGGGCTTCCGCACACTTACGCTGATCTGCCTGGGCTCGGCGATGTTTACTATTTTTTCTGAATTGATTGGTGCCGGTGGAAACCCTGATCGTATCGCTTCAAATATCGCAACGGGCATCGGTTTTGTCGGAGCCGGTGTCATATTCAAGGGAGATATTGGGGTAAACGGGATCACCACAGCAGCCATGATCTGGGTAACAGCCGCCCTGGGCATGGGTATCGGAGCAGGTTATGAATGGGTATCCGCTATCGGATGCGTTATGATCCTATTAATGCTTTTCGTTTTCGGACTGATGGAAAGATGGATCGACAAGACCAACCAAATGAGGAATTATAAAATCATGATCGATAATAATAATGAAACCATGGAACGATATGAAAAATCCTTTATCGCACATCACCTGAAATTTATACGAAGCCGGGAAATTAAATCCAGGGAATCCATGAGCGGAGAATGGTTTGTGCGTGGGTCACAAAAAAATCACCTGGCATTTATAAATGAAATCCTTCAGGACCCGGAAGTGAATCATTTTGAATATTAATCATGGTTTACCGGATGGCAGATCCGAAAGACGTTGCTGCGCTTCGGGCGCTGGGCATGGCATCTTACGGAAGATTAAAAAATGTCCTGACACCTGAAAACTGGATAAAAATGGAGTCGGTTATAACTTCAGACCAGACATTTCCTTTATTGGTCAGCTCCTGTCATTCTTTTGTTTGTGAAGAAAATTCCCGTCTCCTGGGAATGGCCTTTCTTGTTCCAAGTGGAAATCCTACCAAAATATATTCATCTGATACGAGTTATATCCGCATGGTGGGCGTTCATCCTGATGCTGATGGAAAGGGAATCGCTCAAGCTCTTACAAAGCTTTGCATTGATAAGGCAAAAGAAACCGGTGAAAAAACCATCATGCTCCATTCTGCAGAAATCATGTATGCTGCCCGTCATATTTATGAAAAAGCCGGATTTAAAAAAGTCCGTCTCTTAGAAGAACATTACGGTCTTCAATATTGGCTTTATCAAATGGACATTGAATAATTTATAAAGCTGGTGTCCTTCCACCGTCCACTGCAATATTTACTCCGTTCACATAGGAAGCGGCAGGAGATGCAAGAAATGCAATCACATTCGAAATTTCTTCCGGTTTCCCGAATCGCTTCATCGGAATGCTCTCCTTCATTTGTTTTTCGATAACGGCTGTTTCATTTTTTGAGAGAGCGGCAGTATGTTTCACCAGTTCCTCCAGTCTTTGGGTTTCGGTAAGTCCCGGCAGGATATTGTTGACCGTTATATTGTACCGGCCAATTTCGTTGGACAGGGTTTTGGCCCAGGCGGCAACAGCCAGACGAATCGTATTGGACACACCCAGTCCGGCAAGAGGTGTTTTTACCGAAGTTGAAATAATATTGATGATCCTGCCGTAGCCGGCTTCTTTCATTCCCGGAACGACCGTTCTGGCGAGGATCTGATTACAAATCACATGCTGCCTGAAAGTCATTTCAAATAAATCCGTCGATGCATCGAGAATCGGCGCAGCATTCGGTCCCCCTGTATTATTTATGAGAATTTCGATAGTATGCTTTCCCACTATCGATTTAATTGCTTTCTCTACCATTGCAGGATCAGAAAAATCTGCAGCCATCCATTGATGCACCTGGTCTCCCTGTTTAGCCAATTGTTTAACAGCTCCTGCCAGCACTTCGGGATTTCTTGCTATCAATATACAGTTAGCCCCATTCAGCGCCAGCTCTTTTGCCGCCGCAAGACCGATGCCCTGGGAGCTCCCGCAGATTACGGCCCATTTGTCTTTTAGTGAAATATCCATTGTCGGGTTTTAAGACCACGAAGATAGTCGATGACCGTTGACCGTTGACCGTTGACCGGCGCCAAAAGATATTTTTGACTTTTTAATTTTTACTTTATATTTTTACTTTTGATATCACTTTAATATCATTTTAATAACTCACCATGGAACAAAATAATAAACCCATATCAGGATTTGCCATCCTCCTTTTATGTTTAGGTCTTTTAGGACTGGCGGCCTTTTTCTTTGTAAACGCTTCAAAAGATGATTCAACGCTGAATGCTTTGCTTGGCGGTTTGTGCATGCTGTGCTTTGCATTTTTCGTCAAAGGCATAATGATAGTAAATCCCAACCAGGCGAGGGTACTCGTATTTTTCGGCAAATATGTCGGAACCGTAAAAGCTAACGGACTTTTATGGGTAAACCCGTTTTATAAATCTTATCCCGTCTCATTACGTTCACAAAACCTGGAAGGTAGTCCGCTTAAAGTGAATGATAAAATGGGAAATCCAATAGAGATCGCCGCCGTGATCGTATGGCAGGTTAGTGATACATATAAAGCTGCTTTCGAAGTTGCAGATTATTATCAATACGTGAAAATACAAAGTGAAGCGGCTGTTCGCCACCTGGCAACAACCTGTCCTTATGATCATATGGAAGATGAACACGCGGATATAACACTCAGAGACGGAGGCGACCAGGTCAATGTATTATTGGAAAAAGAATTGAATGAACGTCTTGCACCTGCGGGCATTATCATTAAGGAAGCGAGGATCAGTCACCTTGCATATGCGGCTGAAATCGCCGGCGCCATGCTACAGCGCCAGCAGGCAACCGCCATTGTAGCAGCCCGTTTCAAAATTGTGGAAGGTGCTGTGGGTATGGTTGAACTTGCCCTTCAAATGCTATCGAAAAAAGGTATCGTACAATTGGATGAAGAGAAAAAAGCGGCGATGGTCAGCAACCTGATGGTGGTTTTATGTGGTGAAAAAGCTGCAACACCTGTGCTCAATACCGGAACCCTATATCAATAAAATCAGACGCATGGCTGATAAGAAAGCTTTTGTTTTACGTATCGATGAAACCATTTATAAGAATCTGGAGAAATGGGCTGCGGATGAATTCCGCAGCGTCAATGGCCAGATTGAATGGCTATTGCAAACTCAACTTAAAGCGGCAGGAAGACTTAAACCTGAACCTGGTGGGAAACAGAAGAAGTAATTATTCTATTCTTTGTTTAAGATAATGTGAGTCGTCCCCTCTCCAATAATTCTTTGTATTTTTTTGAATCCCAAGTGAGGTAAATCAATTCCTGAAAAAAGATTCTCTCCGGAACCAAGAAAAATGGGTGAGAATGCAAGATGCATTTCATCAATATAGCCAGCTTGTAAAAATTGACGAATAGTTGAAACCCCGCCTCCGATTCGTATATCCTTCCCATTGACTAATTCTTTAGCTTTTTCTATTGCTGATTCAATTCCATCTGTAATAAAATGAAACTCTGTTCCTCCTTTCATCTTAAAAGATTTTCTTTCATAATGAGTTAATACAAATACAGGAACGTGATAAGGAGGTTCTTCACCCCACCAACCTTTCCATTCATCATCCGGCCAATGCCCGCGGATGGGCCCAAACATATTCCGTCCCAATATCCATGCACCTACATTTTTAAATGATTTCTCAGCAAAGTCATTATCTATCCCTTCAGCCCCGCCATCCTGACCAATCATTTTCTTAAACCTTTTCGTTTCAAATAGCCACTCGTGAAGTTCTTGGCCTCTTAAACCTAATGGATTCTCTAAACTCTGAGAAGGGCCAGCTCCGTATCCATCTAATGATACAGAAAAGGCTTTTACTATTATCTTACCCATGTTAGTCTTTTTAGTTTTTGAATTTCTTTTTTAATGCTGCTAACGCTTCTTCCATAGAAGGTTCAGGCTTTTTATTTTTTTCAGAAGTCTTAAACTTTCCACCGTCAGTTTTAAGTGTTAAGCGTTCCGCGTTCGGCGTTACGCGTTCAGCGTTATCCGCCTTCTCGCGCGAGACGCGCGTTTCGGTGGACAAGGGCGTTGAGGGTTCCGCGTTAAGCGTTGAAAAGGCTTGTTTAATAGACAACGCAATCCGTTTTCTGGCGATATCAACCTCTGTTACTTTTACCTGAACCTTATCGTTAAGCTTTAATATTTCATTCGGATCCGTGATAAATTTGTTTGCTATTTCACTTACATGAACGAGCCCGTCCTGTTTCACGCCAATATCTATGAATGCACCGAACCTTGTAATATTCGTCACGATACCTGGTACGATCATTCCAACTTTTACATCATCAATTTTATAAATATTCGCGAATTCAAACGGTTCCAGTTCGGTTCTGGGATCCAGCCCGGGTTTCCTCAATTCATTTAGTATATCCCTTACCGTTAGTTCACCGATTGTCTCATTGACATATTTTTTAGCATCGATTTTTTTTATCAATTCTTCTTTGCCTATTAATGATTTTACGTCCACACCAAAATCCAGTGCAATTTTTTCCACCACATCATAGGTTTCCGGATGCACGGCACTTTCATCCAGTGGATTTTTCCCCTTACGAATTCTTAAGAAACCGGCGCATTGTTCAAAAGCCTTTTCACCTAAACGTGGAACTTTCAAAAGTTGTTTTCTGTCAGTAAATTTTCCGATCTCATTCCTGCGTTTAATGATATTGTCTGCAAGAGTCTCCCCGATTCCGCTCACATAACTTAATAATTGCTTGCCGGCTGTATTGAGATTAACGCCGACGGCATTCACACAACTAACTACAGTTTGATCCAGTCTTTCCTTGAGGCGAACCTGATTTACGTCGTGCTGATACTGACCCACGCCAATACTTTTCGGATCAATTTTTACGAGCTCTGCCAGCGGATCCATTAACCTTCTTCCAATACTGATAGAACCCCTGACAGTAATATCCTGATCCGGAAATTCCTCGCGTGCGGCTTCCGATGCCGAATACACCGACGCTCCGTCTTCGTTCACCAGGAAAACAGGAAGTCCCAGGTTTAATTTTTTAATGAACTGATCGGTTTCACGACCGGCTGTTCCATCTCCAATTGCAATAGCTTCTGTATGGAAATAGTCTACAAGTCCCCGAATTTTATTTCCTGCCTCTTCTGCCCTTCCAGCCTCATGGATAAAAATGAGATCTGATTTTTGAAATCCTCCTTGTTCATCCAGGCAAACAACTTTACAACCGGTCCGGTACCCCGGATCGATAGCAAGTATCCTCTTGCTACCAAGGGGTGAACTCAATAATAATTGCCGGAGGTTCTCTGCAAAAACGGTGATCGCTTCTTCATCTGCCTTCGTTTTCAGCGACATCCTGAATTCAGATTCCATGCCGGGTTGTAGCAACCGCCGCCAGCTGTCCCTTATGGCTTTTTTTATTTCAGTAGCTGAATCACCTGAACTCTTAATGAACTGATCTTCGATCAAAATCAATGCATCCTCTTCCGAAGGAGAAATATCCATTCTCAGATATCCTTCCATAAATCCCCGTAGTACTGCCAGTATCCTGTGAGAAGGGATGGATGAGATTTTTTCGGAAAAATCAAAATAGTCCTTGAATTTTACAGCCTCGGATTCTTTTCCTGTCAAAACCTTACTTTCCATCCTTGCAGATTCTTCGAATAGTTTTCGCATTTTTGAACGCACGGATTCATCTTCATTTACCAATTCCGCGATAATATCCCTCGCCCCCTGTAGTGCTTCATCCACTGTTTTTATTTCATCATTAAAAAAAAAATCAGCAGATTTTACAAGGTCTAATGGCTTTTGTTCCAATATCAGTAAAGCCAGGGGTTCAAGTCCTTTTTCACGCGCAGACTGAGCCTTGGTTTTACGTTTGGGTTTAAATGGAAGGTATATGTCTTCGAGCTCGACAAGTGTGATAGCGTTATTTAACTTCTTCTGAAGGATATCTGTCATTTTCCCCTGCTCACTAATTGATTTTTCAATAGTTGCTTTTCTTTCTGTAAATGCTTTCAGCATTTTGAATTCATCCTGTATTTTCTGAATGACTACTTCGTCCAGTGCACCTGTTTTATCTTTCCGGTACCTGGCAATAAAAGGAATGGTAGCTCCTTCTTCCAGAAGCGCCAATACTGTTTCGACCTGTTTCGAACGGATATTTAATTTTTCACTTATCTGGGACGCTAAATCATTCATCCCACAAAACTAATTGCTGTTCCGCTAAAGAAAAATTTTAATACTAAAGGAATTAATTAAGAGGGAACGAAAAATTAAAAATTTGATAACCCCAATTTTTTTATTATGAAAAAGGTAACGGGTATCGGAGGAACAATCATGACGGTTGACAGTTGGCGGTTGACAGAAAAAAGGATCAGGTACTGAGTATTTTAATGTCATTTACTTCAAGAATATTTTTTGAGTATCCTCTCATAACCACATGTATCATTGCCTGTCCCAATTGAGCCAGGCTGGTGACGGATGAAGGCCAGAGCGTTTCAAATACAGGGACCAGCCATTTAAACCATTTATAAGCAGGCAATATATTTTTTGCACCTTTAGTAGGCTTAAGCATACCGGGTCGAAAAAGGTAAGTGTTTTTAAATCCGAGCTTTTGCAAATCATTTTCAGTTTTGCCTTTTACACGAGCCCAATGGAATTTTCCTTTTTCGGTAGAATCAGTTCTGGCTCCCGAGACATAACAAAAACTCATATCACTGCTCAGGTTCACCAGTGTTTTTGCAAAACCTATTGTCAGATCATGAGTCAATTTTTCATATTCTGATTTTTTCATGCCGACAGCTGAAACACCAAGACAAAAGAAACAGGCATTGTATCCGCTGAGTGAGGACACAATAGAACTATGATCAAAAAAATTGGGTATAATGAGTTCCGAAAGTTTTGGATGTGTAACTCCACAAGGCCTGCGGGAAACGACAAGGACTTTTTCGACATCGGCTGAGAGAAGGCATTCATGCAGAACCCCCTCTCCCACCATGCCGGTTGCTCCGGTAATTATTACACGGATTTTATTCACTAAACAATATTATCGTTGAGAAAACTTTCTGCCATAACGCTTGCCACCGCCCATACTCCGCCCGGATGACGAAGCAGCGGAACCGCTGGCAACAGTTAATGGTTCCATCAAAGCTACATGATATGGATGATTGCTTTCAACCGGAACGGTCTGTCCGATAAATTTCTGGATATCTTTCAGATAAATTTTTTCTTCGAAATCACAGAAAGAGATTGCTTTACCAAAAGAACCCGCGCGACCGGTTCTCCCGATCCGGTGCACATAGGATTCAGGAATATTCGGCAGATCAAAATTTACAACCAGGGCCAGATCATCAATATCAATACCGCGGGCAGCAATATCTGTTGCCACGAGAATCTGCATTTTCCCGTCTTTAAAACCCTGAAGTGAGCGTTCGCGTGCCTGTTGTGTTTTATCACCATGGATGGCAGTTGCGTTAAATCCGGCATGATTCAAATCCCGCGCAACACGGTCAGCGCCGTGTTTGGTTCTTGTAAAGACCAATACGCTTTCAAGTGGATTTGATTTCAACAAATGATGCAACAAGGAACGTTTTTCATTTTTCTGAACATAATATAATTTCTGATCGACCAGTTCAGCTGTGGTGGATTCCGGTGTCACGGTAATGGCAACCGGATTAGTTAGTATTTCCCTTACCAATGATTGAATGGCCGGCGGCATCGTTGCTGAGAAAAACAGAGTCTGTCTTTTCCTCGGAAGCCTGGCAATGATTCTTTTTACTTCGTGAACAAATCCCATGTCCAGCATGCGATCCGCTTCATCCAATACAAAATATTCAATGCCGTTCAAAACGATATAGTTCTGATTCATAAGATCCATCAACCTGCCGGGCGTAGCTACAATAAAATCGCAACCGCGACGTAAATCCGACACCTGTCTTGATTGTGAAACACCACCAAAAATCACAACGGATTTCAGTTTTAAAAACTTTCCATAAGTTTCTATGGATTCATGGATCTGGGTGGCGAGTTCGCGGGTAGGGGTCAAAATCAACGCTTTTAATTGATGTCCGCTCACGCCGGATGCCAGTTTCTGTTCGTGCATGCGTTGTAATAAGGGCAATACGAAAGAAGCGGTTTTTCCGGTACCAGTCTGTGCACAACCCAAAATATCCCTTCCGGCTAAAACGACCGGTATGGCTTGTTCCTGAATGGGTGTGGGGGTTTTGTAGCCTTCATGGGCTACAGCTTTTTGCAAGGGCTCAATAAGGCCCAGTTCTGAGAATAACAATTTGTAAAATATTAAATAAAAAATATGGTAAGGCTACCACTGTTGATAGGGTACTTTACCTGCCTTACGTTATACTGATCTGGGGAAACTCTGCGGAAAATAGAAGGCAGAAGAAAACGCAGTAAAAGCAATAACATACAGAAATACAAAGATAGTACTTTTATATGGATTTATGAAGAAAGCCCTTTCCCTGCTGGTTTTACTAGTGAACATTCATGAGCCTAAAGCCCAAAGCTTAAAGCCCAAAGACGAAGGCCTAACGCTGAACGCTCAACGCCAAACGCTTAACGCTGAACGTATAACGCTTAAGGATATACGAATTGAAGCCGGTTCAATCAGCGGGTATTATAATGAAAATACGGGTATTTCTGTATATAAAGGAATCCCTTTTGCGGCGCCTCCGGTTGGGGATCTCCGTTGGAAAGCACCACAGCCGCCTATTCCATGGAAGGGAGTAAGACAATGCCTGGCATTCGGGCCCAGCCCCATGCAACCCAAACCGGTTCCTTTTCTATTCCTGGGACCTGAATTTGTCGTTCCCCAGCAACCAATCAGTGAAGATTGTCTATATCTGAATGTGTGGACAGGAGCCAAATCTCCGGAGGAAAAGAGACCGGTTTTGTTATGGGTTTATGGTGGAGGATTTGTGACCGGAGGCGCCGCTGCCCCCGGATATTCAGGTGAAGCCCTGGCAAAAGAGGGAATAGTTTTTGTTTCATTTAACTATCGCCTGGGTATTTTCGGATTTCTTTCTCATCCCTTATTAACTGCTGAATCTCCTCATCATAGTTCCGGTAATTATGCCCTGATGGATCAGATTGCTACTTTGATTTGGGTGAAAAAAAATATACGCGCATTCGGTGGTGATCCGGACCGGGTGACCATCGCGGGACAATCTGCAGGTTCAGGCAGTATAAACTGTCTGCTTGCTTCTCCCCTCGCCAAGGGCCTGTTTCAGGGCGCCATCGGCGAAAGCGGTTCCCTTGTTTTGGAAAATCCATTGCTAAGGATGCGCAGCCTGCAGGAAGCAGAAAAAGAAGGCGAACGAGTGACTAAAAAATTAAATACGTCTGACCTTCAGTCCCTGAGGGCAATTCCTGCAGATGAATTAGAGCAAAAAACAGGCGGTTTTTTTTCACCCATTACAGATGGTTATGTGATGCCCGTTTCGGTTGCTGAAGCTTTTAAAAAGGGCCTGCAGGCCCATGTTCCTCTGATCACAGGATGGAACAGTGACGAAGGTTTTCTATTATTTATAAACAGTAGGGAAAATTTTGCAAAACAGTCACGGGATTTCGGCGATGATTCAAATCTTTTTAAAAAATATTTCCCTTTCAAAACAGATTCAGAATCTATTGCATCCCAGATTACATTGAGCGTGGATAAAACAATGGGTGTATCAGAATATGCATGGGCTCTGAAACAGAATGAAAATAATACTGCAAAAACATTTCTCTATCTGTTCACGAGGAAACCTCCTGCAGAAGGGGATAAAAAACGTTTTGGCGCTTACCATACAGCCGAAATCGGATATGCTTTGCATAACCTCGATAGTATTCAGCGCGCCTGGTTGCCCATTGATTACAGTTTGGAAAAACTGATGTCCTCCTACTGGGTTCAGTTTATAAAAACCGGGGATCCAAATGGTTCAGGTCTTCCATACTGGGGACCGTTTTCAGGCAGAGATCCGCAAACCATGATTTTCAGTGATTCATCCGAAGCCGAAATATTACCCGGGAAGGATGCCCTGGATTTTCTATATGCACGGTATCCCGGAAACCAGGGGCGATGATATAAAACATGTTTTTGTTAAGGGCTTATGCGCTATTGAATGAATCCGGTATCTTTCCGGCTTTATTAACGATTTTCAGGCTTTTTTCCGATTTCTTTTAATCCCTAAATCAACGAGGTGTGAGAACCTTCAAAAGGATCGGATCAATAGTTAAAGTGTTATGTTATTCAGACTTAGATTTTTTTTCCTTGCCCTGTTTATTCCAATTTGTCTAACAGCCCAGACAGATTGGAGATACGACCCACCGGATAGCCTGAAAGATCTTTCGGATATTATCAATCAGGTTCTGCATAAAGATTTACTGAAAGACACTCTGGAAAAAAGAAATCATATCCAGGTTGGTGTACTTCCAGCTGTTGGATACACCCTGCAAACCGGGTTTGCAGCAGTTGTCAGTACGAATGTTGTTATTTACAAACGGAATCCAAAAGACTCCAGTCTGCCTTCTACGATCATTACAAGCCTTGCTTATACAGAAAAAAATCAAATCGTACTTCCTTTCCAGGCAAATTTGTACTTCAATAATAATAAAACCATTTTGGTTTCGGATTTCAGATATCTGAAATATCCATCATATACCTATGGATTGGGAATGAATACTAGTCCTGCCGATAAGAACCTGCTTAATTTCCAGTATTTTAAATTTCATCAGTCTGCCCTGTTTGAAATACATCCGCATATTTTTGTTGGTGGAGGATATAGTCTTGATTATTTCTGGGATATTGAAGAAGAAAGTCCTCAGTCGGAAAGCACATCAGAAATTGAAAATTATGGTTTAAATGGAACTTCGATTTCTTCAGGACTCTTACTGAATTTGGTGCGCGACACGCGCGACAATCCCATCAATGCATACGAGGGCAGTTATTCGAATATCCTGTTTGCACCCAAATTTCAATTCATGGGCTCTGATAATTCCTGGACCTCACTTCTATTGGAGTGGAGAGGATATTATCGTTTCCCTGCCAGCTCAAATAATATTCTGGCTCTGTGGAGTTATAACTGGCTCACCTTATCGGGTAAACCACCTTATCTGATGTTGCCGAGCACCGGATGGGATAAAACTTTTAATACAGGCAGAGGATATATTCAGGGAAGATTCCGGAGTAATAATATGCTGGATGCAGAATCGGAATACCGGATACAGCTTTCCAGAAACGGATTATTCGGCATGGTATTATTTGCGAATTTTGAAAGCTTCTCCGAAATCAATACCTGGAAATTTCAGTCCGTCGCACCAGCCGGGGGAGTTGGTTTAAGAGTTAAACTCAACAAATATTCCCGCACCAATATCGCCATCGATTATGGCTTCGGGCGGCAGGGATCGCGTGGGTTCTTTGTTAACCTGGGCGAAGCGTTTTAGGAAAGTATGGGAGTATGGGAGTATGGGAGTATGGGAATGTGGAACTCGAACTTTTAAATAATTTAATCATATTGAGAATATTAGAATAAGAGTCGCTCGTTATGGAATTGATAATAAGTTCTACACTCCCATACTCCCATACTCCCATACTTTCCTAAGATAGTACTGCATCAATTTCTTTCAGTTCTCCATCAGTGAAGGCCAGATTCTCCAAACACTTTATAGAATCAGTAAGCTGCTGTGTTTTACTTACCCCGATAAGAACCGAGGTTACGATTTTATGACGAAGTACCCACGCGAGTGCGAGTTGTGCAAGATTTTGTCCACGACGCTTCGCAATTTCATTCAGTTTTACAGCTTTTGCAATGCGTTCAGGTGTAATTGCTGATTCTTCAATTGCGCCATTGCCCCGGTGACTATGTGCCCTTGAATCTTCCGGAATTCCCTTCAGGTATTTGTCAGTAAGCAGTCCCTGCGCAAGTGGACTAAAACATATGCAGCCCACACCTTCTTCAGCAAGAGTTTCCAGCAAACCGTCTTCTATCCAACGCTCAAACATGGAATACTTCGGCTGATGGATCAGGCAGGGGGTTCCGAGATCATTTAATATTTTTACCGCCTTTCTTGTTTCTTCCGGTTGATAACTCGAGATTCCGACATAAAGGGCTTTCCCCTGGCGAATGATCTGGTTGAGGGCGCCCATGGATTCTTCGATTGGAGTTCCGGGATCGGGTCTGTGATGGTAAAAAATATCAACATATTCCAGTCCCATTCTCTTGAGACTCTGATCCAGGCTTGCAATTAGGTATTTCCTTGAACCAAGATCTCCATAAGGACCAGGCCACATGCCCCAACCTGCTTTACTTGATATTATCAACTCGTCGCGATGATCCTTGAAATCCTGTTTAAAGATTCTTCCAAAATTTTCTTCAGCTGATCCGGGTGGAGGTCCATAATTATTCGCCAGATCAAAATGAGTAATTCCCTTATCAAAAGCAAGTCGCAGGATATCGCGCGCAGTTTGCTGATTATCTATGTCCCCGAAATTATGCCAGAGCCCGAGCGAAACGGCTGGTAACTGAAGTCCACTCCTGCCGCAATGGCGGTACTGCATATGATCGTAACGGTCTTCCCGAAAAGCATATCCCATGATGAATTGTATTGATCTGCAAAGATGGAGGATTCAAATCAAATAAATATCCTTGTTCCAGAAAAGCTTTCACGGAATTCCCTTGGTGTGCAGCCTTTTTTCTTTTTAAAAATACGGTTGAAATTTGAAATATTATTGAACCCGCAATGATAAGCCACTTCAGCAATCGAATTCGTGGAATCAATAAGGATCCGGCTTGCATGACCAAGGCGGATTTCCGTTAAACTGTCTATAAAAGTATTGCCGGTCCTTTGTTTGAAAAATCTGCTGAAGGATACGTCGGACATATTCGAAAGCCTGGAAACCTCGGACAAAGTAATGGTCTTATCAAAATTTCTATTCATGTAGTCGAAAGTTTTCTCTATCCGCCGGCTGTTATATGTGAACTGTTCATTGGTGAATGCCGAATCAGAAAGGATCCGGAGGTTTCGGGAAATGGAAAGATCGTGCAGTATCGAAATGAGTTCTAAAACAGAGTCAAAACCTTGCTTCTGATTCAGCTCCGTAATACGGGGAGCCAAAGCCTGAGTGGTTTCCAGTGGAAAAAGTATGCCGCGGGAAGACTTGTCAAACATATTCTTAATAAAACTTAGCTGGTTGCGTCTCAGCAGTTTATCATCTAACAGATCTTTATGAAACTGAATCGTGATTTCGTGTATCTCTCTTGATTTACACTGGTGATTGAACCAGGCATGCTGGAGATTTGGCCCGACCAGCACCAATTCTGAATCATCAATCTCTTCCATATGATCCCCAATAACCCGCTTTGCACCTTTCGCCCCCCTGATATAATTAAGTTCGAATTCTTCATGATAATGAAGAGGAAAATCAAATCCTGCTTTTACACGGGAAAAAAGAGTGAAACAATCATTCTGCGTCAGTGGAGTAATTTCTCTTAATAAATTGTTTTTCATAACTGATGATTGTCCAGGCGGGGTACCAAGAGATCTGCTGACCTATTGAATCAATGCTAATGTAAAAAAGTATTATAAAATTGTATATTAAATTACTGAGTTTTACCACCCGATATCTTTGTTGACAGCGGGAAGCAAAAAAAAGCTGCTCCGGAATACGTAAAATAGTACAACTAAAGGCTAATAAAGTATTTAATAAAAGGTTTTATCAAAAATAGCTTTGAATAATTACGCTTGTTATATGAGAATGAAGCCCAGTTATTTTCTCTTTCTCTTTATTTGTTTTCCCTTTCAAATGATATTTGGCCAACAGGGAAATGATAAACCTCCTGATAAATGCAGCGACAGCCAGGCTACCCTGGAAACAAATACTCTTTTTAAAAACCTGTACAGTCTGATCGGCAAAAATATTCTTTTGGGTCATCAGGATGATCCTTGTTACGGAGTTGGCTGGAAATATATACCCGGGCGTAGCGATATAAGAGATGTAACGAACCAGTATCCGGCGCTTTATGGTTTTGATCTTGGAAGAATCGAATTGGGTCTTGCTTATAATCTGGATAGTGTTCCCTTTGAAAAAACGCGATTATTTATCCGGGAAGCATATGACCGGGGTGGAGTTATTACACTAAGCTGGCATTTAAATAATCCGCTCACTGGTAAAACAGCCTGGGACAATAAACCTGGAGCTGTAGCTTCCATATTGCCAGGCGGAGAAAAAAATTCCATGTATACGATCTGGCTGGACCGGGTTGCGGATTTCCTGGGCAGCCTGAAAGGGAAAAATGGAGAAAGAATTCCGGTTATTCTTCGCCTTTTTCACGAACTCAATGGGGGATGGTTCTGGTGGGGCAAAGATCAGTGCAGCCCGGATGAAATGAAACAACTCTGGCGCTACACGATTCATTATATGAGAAATGAAAAAAATCTCCATAACCTCCTATATGCATTCAACACAGATAAATTCAATAGCGGAGCAGAATATATTGAAAGATATCCGGGTGACGAATTTATAGACATCCTGGGTTTTGATATTTACCAGGCCGGAACACTACGTGAAAATGCTGCCTTTACCGGATTCCTCAACAGAGACCTGGACATGATTGACAGCATTGCTTCTTCACATCATAAAATTCCGGCACTTACAGAGTTTGGTTTTAATACAGTTCCGGACAGTACCTGGTGGACAAATGTTTTCTTCCCTTCCATCGCATCACATCAAATCGTTTACGCACTGGCCTGGCGCAATGCGGATTTAAAACAGTATTTCATACCTTACCAGGGCTCCACTTCTGCATCCGATTTTAAAAAAATGTCCTTATCGGGAAAAATTTTATTTGAATCTGGTATAAAATCAAAAAACATTTATAAATGAAAAAACTGTTAATGCATCTCTGCGCTATCATTGCACTTTGCTCTTTTTCCCTTTTGGGAAACGCCCAGAAAGAAATATTTGAAATGAGGGTATACAAAATGAAGACGGCAGAACAGATCCAGGCAACAGACAATTACCTGGAGAATGCCTACCTGCCAGTGCTGCATAGGATTGGAATTAAAAACATTGGCGTTTTCAAACCTCTTTCAAACGATACAGCCCTTATCAAACAAATTATTGTTATTGTACCTTATATATCGCTGGATGTCTGGAAAAGAACAAAATCCAATATAGAAACTGACCCCACTTACCCGAATTATGCAAAAGCATTTATCGATGCAGATACGGCCCATTTGCCTTATACAAGGATGGAATCTACCATCATGGAAGCATTTCCCGATCAGACAAAACTTATTCCGACCACGTTAAAATCAAATCCGGATGCACTGTATGAACTGAGGAGTTATGAAAGTCCGACAGAAGAACTGCACCGGATAAAAGTAGAAATGTTTAATGCGGGAGGTGAAATTACTTTATTTAAACGACTGGATTTCCAGGCCGTTTTCTATGCAGATGTTTTAAGTGGCAGCCGCATGCCTAATCTCGTATACATGGTTGTATTTGAAAACATGGCTTCACATGATCAACACTGGAAAGAATTTGGAGCAAGCAAGGAATGGAAAACGATATCAGTTGATCCGAAGTTTAGAAATAATATTTCTGTTTCACATATTGAAAGTATCATGATGCACAGAACAGTATATTCCGATCTTTAATAAGACTCGCCAACGATGAAATTGACCTGGCTAGATCTCAGTATCGTCCTTTTATACCTGTGCTCCATGGTTACTATAGGATGGGTGCTGAGGAAAAAAGCTCGACAGAACAAGGAGAGTTACCTGATGGGTGGAAAATCCCTGCCCTGGTATCTCCTGGGACTGAGTGATGCGTCGGATATGTTTGATATCAGTGGCACTATGTGGATGGTGACACTATGTTTTATATATGGAATGAAAAGCATCTGGATTCCCTGGCTCTGGCCTGTTTTTAACCAGGTCTTTCTCATGATGTATTTGTCAAAATGGTTACGCAGATCCAATGCAACAACAGGAGCAGAATGGCTCGCAACCCGATTTGGGTCCGACAGAAAAGTAAATGCGTCACATATCAGTGTGGTAATTTTTGCCTTACTTGGTTGTTTTGGTTTCCTGGCTTATGGTTTTGTGGGCCTCGGAAAATTCATGGAAATTTTCATTCCCTGGAGTTCGGTGCAACCCTATATTCCTTTTTATGTATCTCCTGAATATGTGCCGCATATTTACGGGATCGTATTCACTCTGTTCGCAACTTTTTATTCCGTCATCGGAGGCATGCACAGTATTGTTATTGGCGACCTGATTAAATATATTATCCTATCCATTGCCTGTATAGCAGTAGGAGTTATCGCTGTTATCCATCTCCGGGGTCATTCGCTACATGTGCCCGCTGGCTGGCATAACCCCTTTTTTGGAAAACAACTGGGGCTCGACTGGAAGACCATCATTGCCGATGCGAATAAAAAAATCGCGGAAGATGGGTTCAGTCCTTTTGGTTTCTTTTTTATGATGATGCTTTTCAAGGGAATTTTTGCGAGCCTTGCAGGTCCGGCGCCGAACTACGACATGCAGAAAATCCTGTCAACCCGGTCACCCATGGAAGCATCCAAGATGACGGGCTTTGTTTCCATCGTGCTATTGCCGTTGCGGTACTCATTGATTATCGGTCTCACCGTTCTTGCGCTGCTCAATTATAATCAGCTGAATCTCTCTTCTCCCACAGGGACTGATTTCGAAAAAATTCTTCCGTCTGCCATCGTTCAATTCATTCCGGTTGGTATCATGGGTTTGCTTTTTACGGGATTGCTTGGTGCTTTCATGAGTACCTTCTCCGGAACCCTGAATGCTGCCCAGGCCTATATAGTAAATGATATTTACATAAAATATATCAACCCTAAAGCGACAAACCATCAGATCATCCGCAGGAATTATGCGGTGGGCGTTGCCGTCGTTTTACTTAGCATTCTGCTAGGTTTTTTTGTAAAGAATGTAAACAGTGTTCTTCAATGGATTGTAGGAGCTCTTTACGGAGGATATATTGCGGCTAATATGTTCAAATGGTACTGGTGGAGGTTTAACGCCAATGGCTTCTTCTGGGGTATGGCAGCCGGTATTTCGGCAGCTTTGATATTCCCTTATCTAAATTTAATTCTCTCTCATTTGCCTTTATTTTTCTCTCATTTCAAATTAGATCCGCTACCATTATATAATTGGCCGATGCTATTTTTAATATCCATCATCGGTTCGATCGTGGGTACTTTTACTGCCAAACCAACTGATATGGAGACACTGAAAATATTCTATACGCAGGTTAGGCCCTGGGGATTCTGGAAACCCGTCCAATTATTGGTTCAAAAAGAAAATCCCGGTTTTCAACCCAATCGTCGTTTTGGCCTCGACATGTTCAATGTGTGCATTGGCATCATTGCCCAATGCTGTCTTACGATTCTGCCAATGTACCTCGTCTTATGGATGAAAATTCCTTTTTTCCTGACTGTCGCCATATTAGCGGTAATTATTATTATCCTTAAAAAGACCTGGTGGTCCAGGCTGGAGAATTAAATAAATTTTACTTATGAAAAAAGCATTTACTGAAAGGCATAAAGATTTATTAAAACAATACAAGGATATCGTTGAAAGAAAAAATAAAAAAGTCAGGCTGAATAATAATGGCGCTTTTAACCGCTTTAAATACCCCGTATTAACTTCCGGACATATCCCGCTTTCCTGGAGATATGACTTAAATGAAAAAACCAATCCCTTCCTTCTGGAACGCATAGGCATCAACGCTGTTCTGAACCCAGGTGCCATCAGGTGGAAAAATAAATATCTTCTGATGGCCCGAGTGGAAGGTATTGACCGCAAATCATTTTTTGCCATTGCAGAAAGTGAAAATGGTATTGACAATTTTACATTCTGGAAAAGACCAATCACGATGCCGGCTCTGAATAACCAGGAAACGAACTTTTATGATATCAGGATTACAGTCCATGAAGATGGGTGGATCTATGGATTATTTTGCACTGAAATGCGCGATCCTTCTGCTCCGGACGGGGACCATTCGTCTGCCATAGCACAATGCGGCATTTCCCGGACTAAAGACATGGTCAATTGGGTTCGATTAAAAAATCTCGTCACGCCTTCAGTACAGCAAAGAAATGTTGTTTTGCATCCTGAGTTCGTTCAGGGCAGGTATGGATTTTATACGCGTCCACAGGATAATTTTACAGAAGCCGGGAAAGGAGGCGGCATTGGCTTCGGACTCGCAGACAATATGGAAGAAGCCGTGATCACACATGAATCCATTATAGACAGAAAAATATATCACACGGTATATGAGCTAAAAAATGGGGAGGGCCCCGCTCCGATCAAAACACCACTTGGCTGGTTACACCTCGCCCACGGAGTAAGAAACACTGCCGCTGGTCTGCGCTATGTACTTTATCTTTTTATGACAGATCTTAAAGATCCATCTAAACAAATATATAAACCCGGCGGATATTTCCTGGCGCCTGAGGGGGAAGAAAGAATCGGGGATGTCTCCAATGTGGCTTTTTCCAATGGATGGATTGCTGACGATGATGGAACCGTATTTATATATTATGCCTCTTCCGATACGCGCATACATGTAGCCGTTAGTTCCATCGAAAAACTGCTGGACTATACCATCCATACACCGGCTGATGGATTTACTTCTGTTCAGTCCGTCGTACAAATCAACCTCCTCATTGATAAAAACCTGAAGCTGGAAAAGAAAGAAAGATCTAAAAGACTAAGTCAGGTCAATGAATGATCAAAATAATTCCCTTTCGATGGAAACAGCATGGAATATCTTACCAGCTGAATTACTCACTGAACTTAACAATATCATTCATTATTGGGAGCTGTATTCCCTGGACCGACAAGGAGGAGGATTTATCGGAAGAATAGACCAGGATAACCACATACACACGCAGGTTCCTAAAGGTTCGGTTCTCAATACCAGGATACTATGGAGTTTTTCTGCAGTTTATCGTTATACACAAAATCCCCTGCACCTTGAACTTGCTACCCGTGCATACCATTATATCTGCGAATATTTTTCGGATCCTGAGTTTGGAGGTTTGTATTGGTCTGTTGACCATCTGGGGAAAATGATCGACAACCATAAACAAGTATATGCACAGGCATTTGGCATTTATGCGATGAGTGAATATTACCGGGTTACTAAAAACCCAAAAGCCCTTGAACTTGCCCTGGAATGGTATGGGCTTATAGAGAAATACAGCCGTGATCCAAAACATGGGGGGTATATTGATGCATTCGCCGGAGACTGGACCTTCCTTGAAGATAAAAGGCTTAGCGCAAAGGATGAGAATGCATCCAAAACCATGAATACCCATCTGCACCTGGTGGAGGCATATGCAAACCTTTATGAAGTATGGCCCTCACAAAAACTAAAAAGAGATATTATTGATTTACTGAATATTTTCGATAAAAAAATCATCCACCCCTCCGGCCATCACCTGATTCTTTTTTTCAGTGACGACTGGAAAATGGATCAGGCTATTATTTCATATGGACATGATATTGAAGCAGCCTGGCTCTTACAATCCTGCGCTGAATCTATTGGAGATACTGATTCTATAAAAACCGCAAAAAAAAATGCCCTGCTGATAACCACAGCGGCTATGGAAGGACTGGATAAAGACGGCGGACTATGGTATGAATTCAATAATAATAAAAATGAACTTTTATATGAAAAACACTGGTGGCCTCAGGCAGAAGCACTGATTGGTTTTTGTAATGCTTGGCAACTCACCGGAAATTCAATGTATAAAAATGTCCTTCTGAGAAGCTGGCAATTTATCCAGAATCATATACTCGATAAAACGCATGGAGAGTGGCTTTGGGGTATTGACAAGGATAATAAGAAAATGCAAAATCAGGATAAGGTCGGCATGTGGAAAGGCCCTTATCATAATAGCCGCGCTTGTTTGGAGTTGCTTAAAAGGCTTTAGGAAAGTATGGGAGTATGGGAGTATGGGAATGTGGAACTCGAACTTTTAAAT
>DASZHV010000008.1:0-8522 GCA_035937535.1 Puia sp.
TCAGTCACGATATGGCCCGAAGCAAAACTTACCGCTGGGGAGAAGAGGGAATCGGTGGCATTTGTGATGAAAAACAATTTCTGTGTTTTGCGCTGTCTTTGTGGAACAAAAAAGATCCCATACTGAAGGAGAGATATTTCGGGCTTACGGGCAATCAGGGAAACCACGGGGAAGATGTTAAGGAATATTATTATTACCTGGATAATACGCCAAGTCATTCATACATGAAAATGCTGTATAAATATCCTCAACAGCCTTATCCCTATGAATGGCTTATTGACGAAAACAACAGAAGGAGTAAAACAGATCCCGAATTTGAACTAATTGATACGGGTATATTTAATGAGGATCATTATTTTGACGTGTTTATAGAATATGCAAAGAATGAACCGGAAGATATACTTATTAAAATAACCATATACAACCGTTCTTCGCATGACGCTCAACTCAATTTATTGCCTACTTTATGGTTCCGTAATACCTGGGACTGGGGATATGAATCTTATAAACCTAACCTCAGCGCTTCAGGTCAGGGTGGAATTTATATACTTCACGAAAACCACGGGCAATATTTTTTCTATTGCCAGGATAGCCCGGAATTATTATTTACTGATAACGAAAGCAATAATAAAAAACTATACGATGTAGAAAATGGAGCCGGGTTTTTTAAAGATGGTATCAACAATTATATTGTATTTGGAGAATTATCGGCGGTTAATCCAGAACTGAAGGGAACAAAAGCTGCTGCCAACTATGATTTATTTATCAAAGGAGGTCAGTCTAAAATCATAACTCTTCGCCTGACGAAAACGGAGAATAAAAATCCATTTACAGATTTCGATTCGATTTTTGACTTGCGAAAAAAGGAAGCAGATATTTTTTATAATACTTTACAGGATGGAATTGAATCGGAAGATGCACGAAATGTACAACGTCAGGCATATGCAGGACTTTTGTGGAGTAAGCAATTTTATTATTTTAATGTCCACCAATGGCTGAAAGGAGACCCTGCACAGCCATCACCTCCTCCCGGAAGACATGCCGGAAGAAATCATTCATGGACACATCTGGATAATGCGAATATCATCAGCATGCCCGATAAATGGGAATATCCCTGGTATGCGGCCTGGGATCTTTGCTTTCACGCAGTTGCTTTCATGCCCATTGATCCTGGTTTCGCCAGATCCCAGTTACTCCTGCTAACCCGGGAATGGTATATGCATCCCAATGGTCAGCTGCCGGCTTATGAATGGGCTTTTAACGATGTAAATCCTCCGGTGCACGCATGGGCCGCCTGGCGCGTTTACCGGGGAGAACAAAGATTTCACCATGTAGCAGGTAACAGGGATTTCCTGGAAGCTGTTTTTCATAAACTTTTACTCAATTTCACCTGGTGGGTAAATCGTAAAGATGAGAATGGGAATAATCTTTTTGAAGGGGGGTTCCTTGGATTGGATAATATCGGGGCTTTTGACAGAAATACAAAACTTCCACCTGGTGTTAACATGGCGCAATCAGACGGCACCAGCTGGATGGCCATGTATTCATTGAATATGATGCGAATTGCGCTGGAACTTGCTAAAGAGAATCATATCTACCAGGATCTGGCGACCAAATTTTTCGAGCACTTCCTTCATATTGCCGAAGCCATGTGGAACAAAGGTCCTCAAAAGGAAGGTCTATGGGATTATGAGGATGAATTTTATTATGATATGTTATATGCGGATGACGGCCGGTCACTGAAGTTAAAACTTCGCTCCATGGTCGGACTTATTCCGATGTTTGCAGTGGAAGTTCTGGAAGATGATATTTTTCTGCAACAAAAAGAATTTGTGAGCCGGTTGAATTGGTTTTTGGAAAACCGCCCTGATCTTGCTTCCCTAGTTTCACGCTGGAATGAAAAAAGCGCCGGTGAAAAACATTTACTTTCCGTATTACGCGGTACAA
This sequence comes from Puia sp., assembly GCA_035937535.1. Lineage (GTDB taxonomy): Bacteria > Bacteroidota > Bacteroidia > Chitinophagales > Chitinophagaceae > Puia. The sequence goes on from DASZHV010000008.1 coordinate 1,948, forward strand.
GACTTACAAAAATACTGGTGCGCATGCTGGATGAGTCTGAATTTCTTTCTCCCTATGGTATTCGTGCCATGAGCAAATTCCATCAGGAAAATCCTTTCAGGGTTGAATTAAAGACGGTAACACTTTCTGCTCACTATACGCCTGCTGAAGGAGATAGTTCAATGTTTGGAGGTAATTCAAACTGGCGCGGACCGATCTGGATGCCTATGAATTATCTGATCCTGGAATCACTCCGGCGGTTTTATCAATACTATGGTGATGATTTCAAGGTGGAATATCCAACACATTCCAGTAACTACCTGACACTATATGAAGTTTGTTTGAAGCTGGTAAACAGGATAACCCATATTTTTTTAAGGGATGAAAACGGGCAACGCGCAGTTTTTGGAACAAATGAAAAAATGCAGACTGATCCTCATTTTAAGGATTATATTTTATTTTATGAATATTTTCATGGAGACAATGGCCGTGGAGTAGGGGCCTGCCATCAAACCGGATGGACCGCGTTGATTGCAAGAATGCTATTCTCAATGGAAGAGGAAGAAAAATGGAAATACTTAAATTAAACTAAAGAGAAACCTTATGGACAATTCTGAAACAAACAAATCCTCTGCTGTCAAGTCAAAACAAATCATTCATGTAGCACTTCAATTGCTATCACTGGCATTTTTACTGGGTTGGTGTTTTCAGATTCTTGCCCCATTTATCAATCCGATACTCTGGGGTGCTATACTTGCTGTTTCTCTTTATCCGATGCATAAGAGATTGAAGAAATTATTAAAAGGACGGGGCGTACTGGCAGCTGTGCTGATTACTGCTACGATTTTTATTTTGCTATTAGTTATAGGGACCTGGTTGGGAATAAAAACAGGTTCGGAGATTAAAACAGAAGTGAGCAATTATAAAGAAGGGAAAATTAAAATCCCCGCTCCTCCTGCATCTGTTAAGGGATGGCCATTGATTGGAGAGAAGGCTTACCAGTTTTGGGAGCAACTAACATCCGGCGTGGATAATATAGTTCAAAAATATCCTGATGAAGTCAAATCTGCTACCAGTTATTTTCTTCAGCTGCTGGCAACGGCAGGCAAGGCATTTTTGATTTTTGCAGTCTCCATTTTGATTTGTGGTGTTTTCCTATCTTATGGAAATGAATCGGCTGCTTTCGCGCATAATGTATTTAACCGGTTGATCAATAGTACCAAATTTGACATGGCAACCATCGCAGCCATTACTATCAGAAACGTAGTCCGCGGTATTCTTGGTGTTTCTGTTATACAGAGTTTATGTGCTGGTATCGGATTTCTTGCAGCCGGAATTCCTTATGCGGGCATCTGGACTCTACTCTGTCTTGTACTCGCTATTATCCAAATCGGTATTTTCCCTATTGTTTTGGGTGTCTTGATTTATATATGGACAACCGACCATACAACAACAGCCATACTTCTCACCATCTGGATGATACCTGTCGGATTACTTGATAATATTTTAAAACCACTTATGATGGGTAAGGGAGCGCCGGTTCCCATGCTCATAATATTCCTGGGTTCACTGGGCGGATTTATATATTCCGGAATCGTCGGATTATTTACAGGATCTGTCATACTTTCCCTCGGATACCGGTTGTTTGATGTATGGTTGAAAGAAGTTGAATTATAAATAGAATCCATTGAAAAGGATTTTAAAAAGATTAAATAAATTTTGGGATGAAACGCAAAGTTTTACTTTCCTTCTTTCCGTTTTAGTAGTATATATTTTTGTTATCATTCCAATCGTCGATAAAAGACTGACCGAGGTAGTTCTCTTCTTCATTTTTTATTTTCTCCTCTTATCAGGTGGTATACCTTTTTTAATAAGAAATAAAAGGTCAGGCATTATTTTTTTGCTGATTGTTTCACCAATTGTATTATTATTTTCTGAAATACTTTTTAAATCTGCCTGGATAACTGTCTGTTCAGATTTATTTCTGGTATTATATTGTATCAGCCTGGGGACTATAATCATGATTAAAACATTTTCCCGTGGGCATATTACGGCTCACAGGGTATTAGGTTCTATTATATGTTATCTCCTGACAGGCTTAATTTTCGCAATGCTATACCATAGTATTTACCTGTTAAATGGGAATGTTGCATTTAAAGGATTGGGTACCTGCTTCAGGACGGAATTTATGTACTTCAGTTTCAGTACATTAACTACTGCAGGATATGGAGATATTACAGCAGTGGATAACTATGCCAGGTCAATGTCAAATTTGGAATCCCTGATAGGACAATTATACCCGGCGATTTTAATAGCAAGATTAATTTCTATGGAATTCACGAATTCGAAGGATTCGTAATTCCTAATAAAATAAGCTGTTATATTATATTTAACCGATAAATAGACTGGTCGATAATTTTTCACAATTTTTAGGAATAGCTTTATAAAAACATTAGATATATGTCTTCAGTTTTATTTAGGGGATTCTGTGTTGGGGTTTTAATTATTTCTTTCATTTCCTGTAAGGATGATGAAAACAAAAAACCTTCCGTTTCACCAGACGTAAATGTTGTTGCCGCTGGCAAGGAAAACCTTCCAGTATACAGTGAATATGTAGGACAGACCTATGGTCTTTCTGACATAAATATCGAACCCCGCATTGAAGGATGGATAACGGGAATCCATTTTAAAGAAGGATCTCTGGTTCAAAAAGGTAGTCTGCTGTATACTATTGACGATGTACCCACATTAAATCGTATTGACGCCTCCAAAGCAGAGCTGGCTAGGGTTCAGGTCCTGATGGAAAATAAAAAAACTGAACTTGCCCGTGTAAAACCTCTCGCAGATATGAACGCACTAAGTCAGCGTGACCTTGATTATGCAAATGCAGCTTATGAAGCGTCAGTTAACGAGGTAAAGATTGCAGAAGCCAGGCTGGCAAATGCAAGTATTGAACTGAGTTATACACGGATGACTGCACCTATTACAGGTATTATCGGGATTTCCAAAGTGCAGGTTGGCGACTATGTAAGCAGAGTTTCACTTCAAAACGGTATTAACGCTATCTCCTCACTGGGAGAAGTCAGGGTTCGGTTTCCCGTAGCTGAAAATGACTACCTGAAGTTTGTAAGGCAGTACAAAAAGGATCCTTCTGTGGTAAACTTTGCGGAAATTCCGGTAGAACTGATATTAGGTGACGGATCTGTTTTTGGCGAGAAAGGCAGGCTGCAACTAACTAACAGGCAGATCGACCCGGCTACCGGATCTATTCTCGTGCAGGCTATTTTTAAAAATGCTTCCGGATTATTAAGGCCTGGACAATATGTCAAGGTAAGGTTTTTGACCGGTGAATATAATAATGCGATCGTCATTCCGCAGCAGGCAGTTAATCAGCTACAGAATATTTACCAGGTATTTCTTTTAACTGACAGTAATAAAATAAAGCCGGCGATCATTAAAGTCGGAAGCCGGGTAGGTTCTAACTGGATTGTCAACGAAGGTTTAAAAGAAGGTGAAAAAGTGGCCATCCTGGGAAGTGCATTTATTAATACAAAGATGGAAGTGAAACCTGTTCTTATGAACTGGAATTACGATTCCACATCAAAGAATTAAATGACTTTGAAGAATTAAGTTTCCAAAACTATTTTATGAGTGAGTTTTTTATCAGGAGACCGATCGTTGCAATGGTGATTTCCATATTTACCATTATGCTGGGCTTACTTACCCTGAGAGGTGTTCCTATTTCACAATATCCTGATATTACGCCGCCGATGATCAAGATCACCGGAACCTACAGCGGAGCAAATGCCATTAATGTTGAACAGGCTGTTGCCACACCCATTGAACAACAGGTTAACGGGGTGGAAAATATGCTTTACATGCAATCCATCAATGCCAATGACGGAACCACCACCATACAGGTTTCATTCGAAGTGGGAACCAATCTCGATAATGCGAACATGCTCACACAAAACCGGGTGTCGGCTGCTAATCCTTCACTTCCTGCACCGGTAAAAGAACTGGGAATTAATACGAAGAAAGCTCTTGCTTTTCCAATGATGATCGTTTCATTGTATTCACCCAATAACACTTATAATGCGCAATTCGTAAACAATTATGCATATATCAATGCCGTCGATCAGATAAAAAGATTAAAAGGAGTGGGGGATGTTACTGTTTTCGGTGGTGCACAATACGCCATGAGGATCTGGCTGAATCCAAACAAAATGAATTCACTCGGTATTTCAGTGGATGATGTCAAAAATGCGATGTCAGTTTATAATAATATTTATCCAGGAGGTTCTTTCGGAAATAATCCGGCGCTACCCGGTATCATGAATACCTATACTTCCCAATTACAGGAAAGACTGATCACGCCGGAAGCCTTCAGTAAAATCATTATTAAATCCAATACCAGCGGAGCTCTTGTCAGATTGAGCGATGTATCAAGAATTGAGCTGGGAACTGAAAATTATTCCCAAACCTGCAGATTCAATGGAAAGAATGCTTCAGCTATTGCCATTTACCAGGTACCTGGAAGTAATGCATTAGCGCTCGCAGCCAGTGTTCGTAAAACAATGGAATTATTAAACAAGGATTTTCCCGATGATCTGGCTTATACTTATTCTTTAGATACTACACTTGCTGTCAGTGCGGGGATTGATGAAATTGTTCATACCCTTGTAGAAGCCCTGATCCTGGTAATCCTGGTTGTATTTATTTTTTTACAGGACTGGCGCGCAACCCTTATTCCATTAATGACAGTTCCGGTATCTCTGATCGGAACATTTATATTTTTCCCTTTGCTCGGTTTTTCAGTGAATGTATTATCCTTACTGGGAATGGTGCTGGCCATTGGTCTGGTAGTAGATGATGCGATAGTTGTTGTGGAAGCTGTCATGCATGGTATTGAACATGGCCTGACTCCAAAAGAGGCAACCAGCAAAGCGATGAAAGAAGTTGCAGGACCTGTTGTGGCAATAGCCATTGTATTATCAGCTGTATTTATTCCTGTTGCCCTGACAGGAGGAATTACCGGCAGACTATATCAGCAATTTGCTATCACCATTGCAGTTTCTGTTTGTTTGTCTGCCTTTAATGCCCTGACCCTGAGTCCTGCATTGGCAGCGATTATGCTCCGTCCTAAAAAAGAAGGTAAGAAAAACTTATTGAATCGTTTCTTCGGATCCTTCAACAGGGGTTTCGACAAATTCACAACCGGCTATACGCATGTAGCTGGATTCTTCGCAAGAAAATTAATCATAGCGCTTATTATACTTGTGGTCATTGTTTTTTCTGCAGGTTCTTTGTTAAAAAGGGTACCCGCAGGTTTCGTTCCGGAAGAAGATGAAGGTTACTTTCTAATGGGTGCATTGTTACCAGATGCTGCTTCTTCTGAAAGAACGGATTCCGTTACGCATAAGCTGGAAGCCATTCTGAAAAAAATTCCGGAGATCCAATCCTATACTGTTATTAACGGGTACAGTATTCTTTCCAGCACGAATTCAAACAATTCAGCAACTGTATTTGTGCAATTGACCGGATGGCATGACAGGAAAAAAATTGCAAGGGAAATTATCCGGGAAGTAAATCAAATGGGCGCCATTGGAATTACCGAAGGAACTGTAATTGCGGTAAGTCCTCCTCCCATACCCGGATTAGGCAACGCGGCAGGATTTACAGTTGAAGTTCAGGACAAGACGGGACAAACTCCATTATTTCTTGCAGAGCAAGCCCAGAAATTTATTTTGGAAGCTCGCAAACATCCGGAGATAGGAAATATCTATACACTTTTTCGTGCAACGGTTCCTCAGAAAAGTATAACGATTGATAAGGACAAAGTTGAAAAACTTGGTTTAAGTCTGAATGATGTCAATAGTTCGATTTCAAGTTTGCTTGGAAGTTCTTTCGTAAATAATTTCAATGAATTTGGACGCCAGTATAAGACCTATATCATGGCCGACGCTCCTTTCCGGATGAATCCGAATGATCTGGGCCAGTTTGCCATAAGAGATCCTTTAGGGAACATGATACCACTTTCAACAATAGCTACTGTTACTGATACTGTTGGTCCGTTGTATACAAATCGATTTAATTTATACCGGTCCGCCGAAATTTCGGGTTCTCCAGCAAACGGATACACATCTGCACAGGCACTGGATGCATTAGGTCAGGTAGCGAACGATGTCCTTCCAAAGGAAATGGGATTTGCATACAGCAATATGTCATTTCAGGAAAAAGCTGCTGAAGGTCAGGGCGGGATTGTATTTGTGATGGCACTGATTTTTGTATTTCTTATTCTGGCAGCTCAATATGAAAGCTGGAGCTTGCCTTTTAGTGTCTTATTGGGTACACCCTGGGCCATTATGGGCGCGATGCTGGGATTATTTATCGGCAGGTTGTTTTCCGAAAGTTATGTAAATAATGTATTTGCACAGATCGGACTTGTAATGCTGATCGGACTGAATGCAAAAAACGCCATCCTGATTGTTGAATTTGCAAAAATGAAACTGGAAGAAGGAGCTTCTGTTATGGATGCGGCTATTGAAGGGGCGAAATTGCGATTCCGTCCGATCCTGATGACATCCTTTGCGTTT
>DASZHV010000009.1:0-8871 GCA_035937535.1 Puia sp.
CATACTCCCATACTAGTTTTTCAGCCTATCCCTTACTTTAATGAATGCCGCAATACAGGCATCCAGATGCTCGCGTTCATGCGCGGCACTCAACTGAACCCGGATACGGGCAAGTCCTTTAGGTACTACAGGAAAGAAAAATCCGATTACATATATCCCTTCTTCCAAAAGTTTAGCAGCAAATTCCTGTGCTACCACCGCATCGTATAGCATGATGGGCACTATCGGATGATCTCCGGGTTTAATTTCAAAGCCCGCTTCCTTCATTCGAGTTCTGAAATATTTTGTATTGGCTTCCAGTTTATCCCTCAGGCTGGTGTCTTTTTTTAACATGTCCAGTATTACAAGCGATGCGCCGACAATGGATGGAGCCAGGCTGTTGGAAAATAAATAAGGCCGGCTTCTCTGACGAAGCATTTCAATAATCTCTTTTCTTCCGCTGGTAAAACCACCATTTGCACCTCCCAATGCTTTACCAAGGGTGCCGGTAATAATATCCACTTTACCCATTACGTTCCTGTACTCATGGGTTCCACGGCCTGTTTTTCCAAGGAATCCGGAAGAATGTGATTCATCGCTCATAACTATGGCGCCATACTGATCAGCCAGTGCACAAATCCGGTCGAGCTGGGCAATCGTTCCATCCATGCTGAATGATCCATCGGTTACGATGATACGATCACGGCAATCCGCAGCCTGTTTTAATTGAGCTTCCAGGTCAGCCATATCATTATGTTTATATCGGAGCCTGCGTGCTTTACATAACCTGACACCATCAATAATGGATGCATGATTGAGTTCATCTGATATTATGGCATCTGTTTCACCAAAAAGGGGCTCAAATACCCCGCCGTTGGCATCAAAAGCGGCTACATATAATATGGTATCCTCTGTTCCAAGGAATTCCGAGAGTTTTTCTTCCAGTTCTTTATGAATATCCTGGGTGCCGCAGATAAAACGTACACTGCTCAAGCCAAATCCGCGTTCATCCAGAATTTTATGAGCAGCCTGAATTACCTGTGGATGAGAAGAAAGGCCGAGGTAGTTATTTGCACAGAAATTCAGCACTTTGCGTCCATTGACGATAATTTCAGCACCCTGTTCACTGCTGATAACCCTTTCTTTTTTAAATAATCCGGCAGACTGTATTTCATCCAGTTGGTTCGATACCCGTTTCACAAAAAACTCATTCATATGAAGATTTTTAGCGGGATAAAGATAAGCTTTGTAACTTTTTAGAGTGACAACCGTATTACAATGGACGAAAACAACCGGTAAGGGCTTATGACGGCGGATGACTATAATAACTGTGTGAAGTTATATGCAGACGGACTTTACCGGTTCATGCTGAAATCTACCAGGCAGGTAGAGGATGCACGTGACCTGGTCCAATCTTCGTTTGAAAAATTGTGGGAACATCGGACAGAAGTGAATGCACTGAAGAGCAAATCATACCTGTTTACGATTGGTTACCATAAGATGATTGATTTAAACAGGAAAAACAGCCGGATAGAATTCCGCGAATCGCTGCCGGAACAGAAGGAAACTGCTTCCAGGGCTTCTCCAAGACTAAAAGAAGTACTTGAAAAAGCACTCAACCGGCTGAATGAAAGGCAACGCTCGCTGGTTCTCCTCAAAGATTATGAAGGATATTCTTATGAAGAAATTGCGGAAATCACCGGTCTTAATATTACGCAAGTAAAAGTCACCCTGCACAGGGCAAGATTAATTTTAAAAGAATGGCTCGTGAGTGTTGAAAATGTATTATAAAGATTCAGCTATGGATATCAACCGGAATAATTATGAAACTTCTTTCCTGCTCTACCTGGACCGGGAACTCGGCCCTGCGGAAATGTCGAAGGTGGAAATGTTTCTAAGTGAAAATCCAGATCTGCAAAAAGAATTTGAATTGCTGCAACAGACAATTTTTTTGCCGGAAGAAATAGTATATGGTCAGAAAGAACTGCTCTTTCATAAAAGAGAAAAACGAAAAGTCATTCCGCTATACTGGGTTCGAATTGCTGCCTCAGTATTAGTTTTGATAACAGCAGGCTGGTTTCTAATAACAAATATTCAGATGCCGGCAAAGAAAGTTCCGGTAAACAATGATTTAAAAATTAATAACCAGACTGATCAAACCGTTGGAAAGGATATTATAAAAAATAAGGGTCAGTCAACACAAAACGGAGATAAAGGAATTGCAAAAAACTCTGAGCAGACAAATCAAAGCACTGTAAAAAGATTGCCAGAAAAAAATAATTCTATTGGGAAAACCAGTCGATATAATTCTATAAATCAAACCAGAGATACAAATTCGAATAGCAGTTCCGTTCCGGATGAGTCCCTGGTAACCATACAAAAATCAAATACAGCTTTGGCGATTCAACCCGAAAGACCTCGTATAGAAACTGATTCAAAACAGATTTCTGTTCTGCCTGGTACCCAGGCCCCGGCCCTGGTATTGGTTACTGCCGGTTCGAAGGATCAGCTCAAGCATGAAAATGCTGATTTGAAAGAAAATGCTATTCAAACTGAAAATGCCATCAGTGTAGTTGCACTGGATGACCAGAATAAAAACATAACGGGATTCCTTAAAAAATTAACCAGGCAAAATCCGGACGATGATAAAACGAACAATACAAGAAAAGTACGCGTAAGCGTTTTTCAATTAAGTTACTAATTAAATAATCATTCAAAATGAAGAAAGTTTTTACTATCCTGGCATTACTATGTATTGGTATGAAGGGATTCAGCCAGAAGGATTCTATCCGTCTTAAAAACAGCAGCGATACTACCATAACCCATTCAGGCAATGATTCAGATTACTGCTCTGACCCACACGGCAGGCATGATATGCACAGCTGGCATAATATGCCCTGGCCCATGCCGCCGCATCATTGGGACAATCATGCGAAACCTTCCAATCTCAGCACCAACTGGCTGATCGTGGATCTTGGTTTTACCAATTATAATGACAAAACGAATTATGCCGGAGCAACAGCACAGGCTTTTGCACCAGGCAGTAAGGAATACTGGTTTAGCCTGAAGAATAATAAATCAGTCGACGTGAATATATGGTTATTCATGCAAAGGCTTAATTTGATTAAACATGTCGTAAATCTGAAATATGGACTGGGTATTGAATTAAATAACTATCGCTACGAAACAAATATTAAATACCTGACCAATCCGACCGAAGTGATCATGGATACGGTTTCATATAGCAAGAATAAACTGGCAGCGGATTATGTTACGGTTCCGTTCATGATCAATTTTAATTTTACACCAAATCTCAAAGAAGGTTTCGGTATCTCGGTGGGTATGAGCGCAGGATATCTCTATTCATCCCGTCAAAAACTGATCAGTGCCGAGTTCGGTAAACATAAAACATTTAATGACCTGGATATGAATCCATGGAAACTTTCCTGGATCGCGGAAGTACAGCTTGGACCCGTAAAACTCTACGGTTCCCTGGCTACAAAAAGTATGTTTAATAATCAGGGCCTGGATCAGGTCCCTTATACTTTTGGTATCAGACTGAGCAACTAATTATTAATTGTCAATTGACAATTGACAATTATATTGCCTTGACACTTAGGCAATAAGCTTTATTCCCCACAATGGAAAAAAATCAGATTTGGAACGAAATCATAAAATTATAAACAGGTAAAATATTTAAGTATCAGCCAGCGTTGAAAAATAAACTCCTGGCTATGAATTTTCAAAAAATGCTGCTGGCAGGAATGACTGCGGTGAGTTTGCTGGGTTTTCGTGAAACAGATAACAGGACTTCCAGCAAACGTTTTTTTCACGGGCAACTCGGCGGACAGGTTTATGTGGTCGTTGTAAAATCGAATTATGAATTGAAAGTCTATGACGAAGATGGCTGGTTCGCTACTTACCCTGTCGTTTTCGGCAGTAAATCCCTGGAGGATAAAATGATGGAGGGAGATCGCAGAACGCCGGAGGGAACTTTTCATATAGCTTCCAAAAGACCCCATGAGAAATGGGATAAAATGATGCTGATAGATTTTCCTACTAAATCAGACGTAGATAAATTTAATGAAAGAAAAGCCAGGGGACTGATTCCAAAGTATGCAAAAATCGGCGGCGGTATTGCCATACATGGCACATGGCCTCATGATGATTTAGCTGTTGATTTATTCCAGAACTGGACCAATGGCTGTATTGCATTGAAAAATGAAGACGTTGACGAACTCTACGATTTGCTTCCGGTTGGAACATCAGTGCAGATCGTGAAAGAAGAAAAAGCTCAGTAATAATTGTTAATTGTCAATTGTTAATTGTTAACGGAATTTCTAAGATGGCATTATCAATTGACAATTAACAATTATAATCTCCCCGACTTTATCTCCTCCACAACCGCCGGATCTACCAGTGTGCTGATATCGCCGAGATTTTCCATTTCACCTTCAGCAATTTTACGAAGTATGCGGCGCATTATTTTTCCGCTTCGTGTTTTTGGTAATCCCGAAACAAATTGAATTTTATCGGGTTTGGCAATGGCGCCAATTATCTGGTTAACCATTTTTGACACGCCTGCTTTATCTTCTCCTGAAACATGATGCTTTCTGTTAAGTGTTACAAAGGCATAAATGCCCTGGCCCTTGATATCGTGAGGATAACCCACTACGGCGCTTTCCACAACATCAGGATACATATTGATAGCATTTTCTACTTCAGCTGTTCCGATCCTGTGTCCGCTCACATTTAATACATCATCCACACGGCCTGTAATGCGATAATTTCCTGCGGCATCCCTCAGTGCGCCATCACCTGTGAAATATAAATCCGGATAAGTTGCAAAATAATTTAACCTGCATCTTTCATGATCCCCATAAGTAGTGCGTATAATGGAAGGCCATGGGAAACGGATACAGAGATTTCCCGACACTGTATCGCCCTTCGCATCCCTCCGAAATACTCCGTCTTTTCCTGCATCAGAACCCGGTACAGGTTGGCCCTTCTCATCCACCAGGACTGGTATGATACCTGGAAGCGGAAGCGTCGCATAAGAAGGTTTCCCCTCACTGATTCCGGCCAGATTTGAAATCATGATTCCGCCGGTTTCTGTTTGCCACCAGGTATCCACAATGGGACATCGATGACGTCCGATATTTTCATCATACCAATGCCACGCTTCTTCATTGATGGGTTCACCAACAGTGCCCAATACACGGAGGGACCCGAGACTTTTATTCTTTAATGGTTCAGTCCCGAATCCCATCAGGCTGCGAATGGCCGTGGGCGCCGTATAAAAAATATTCACTTTGTATTTGTCAATGATATCCCAGAACCTGCCGGCATCGGGATAACTGGGAATTCCTTCAAACATGATAGTTGTTGCTCCGGCACAAAGCGGACCGTATACAGTATAACTATGTCCCGTGATCCAGCCCACATCGGCTGTACAGAAATAAATATCGCCTGGTTTGTATTGAAAGACATTTACAAAACTGTAAGTGGTATAAATCATATAACCTGCACAACTGTGCACAACGCCTTTGGGTTTTCCGGTTGAACCCGATGTGTAAAGAATGAACAACATGTCTTCCGTATCCATGGATTCGGCTGGCGTTTCATCCTGTGTAACTTTTTTCAGTTCTTCCTGCCACCAGACATCCCTCACTTTAACCATATTGGTATCATTGCCCAGATGTTTGTAAACTATTACTTTTTGAATATGAGATGTCTTTTGAAGGGCTTCATCAATTGTGGCTTTCAGTAGAATTTCTTTCGGTCCGCGGTTGCCACCGTCTGCCGTTATCACGACCTTGCATTTGGCGTCTTCAATTCGATCAGCAATACTCTGTGCAGAAAAACCGCCGAAAACTACTGAATGAATCGCTCCCATTCTTGCACATGCCAGTACAGCAATGGCGAGTTCAGGAATCATTGGCATATAGATACAAACACGGTCACCCTTTCTGACTCCGTTATTTTTTAATACCTGTACAAAACGACAAACTGAAATATAGAGTTCCCTGTAACTGAGTATCCTGTTTTTTTGTGCGGGATCATTGGGTTCCCAGATAATGGCCGGCTGGCCGGCCTTATCTGCAAGGTGGCGGTCCAGGCAGTTTTCTGTAATATTTAATTTTGCACCTTCGAACCAGCGTACGCGCGGTTCCTTGAAGTTCCATTCAAGCACTTTATCCCATTTCTTTATCCATGTGAAATTTTCAGCCACCCCGGCCCAGAATTTTTCGGGCTGCTCAATGCTGATTTTGTATTGTTCCAGATAATCTTCGAAGCTTTTGATCTGATATGGGAAACTCATAAGACTGCAATCGTTTGAACCCTAAATTTAGTGAGTATTTTTTTCATACCTTATACCCTCATAACGATTACTGAATGAAAATTAATTCCTTCCTTCTCCGCTGTACACTGATCGCCGCCCTGGGCGGTTTTTTATTTGGATTCGAAACCGCTGTTATTTCCGGTGCGGAAAAAACAATCCAGCAGCTTTGGTCGCTGAGTGATTTTTTATTGGGATTTACAGTAGCTGCCAGTTTGATCGGAACTGTGATCGGTTCGATGATTGCCGGTAAACCTGCGCAGCGTTACGGGCGTAAAAAAGTTCTGCTGGCAATTGCCCTGATGTATTTGTTGTCGGCAATCGGTTGTTCCCTTACCCCTACATGGATACTGTTTATTATTTTCCGTATGGTCGGTGGAATTGCCGTAGGCGCTTCTTCTGTTGTCGGGCCGATGTATATATCTGAAATCTCACCGGCCGCAGTAAGGGGAAGGCTCACAGGCATGTTTCAATTAAACATAGTAATTGGGATTTTAGTGGCCTTTCTTACCAACTTTGCCTTCCTGCATATCGGGGCAGGTTCCTGGCGCTGGATGGTAGGTATCATGGTCATACCCGCAGGACTTTTCGCACTTTTACTCCGGATCATCCCTGAAAGTCCGAGGTGGCTGATTTTGAATGACAGGGACGAAGAAGCCGCGCTCATTTTTGCACGTACAGGTGAACCCGATGGCAGGTCTGTTATCAATGAAGAACATGCGTTGCTTTCCGGAGAAAAGAATATCATACATCATGTTCCTGATGAAAAATTATTCAGTGGAAAATTCCGCAAGCCCATTTTATATGCCGTCCTTCTCGCCATGTTTAACCAGCTTTCGGGCATTAATGCAATTCTTTATTATGCACCACGTATTTTTGAAATGGCAGGATTCAGTCAGAAGTCTTCATTTTTACAACCCGTCTATATCGGATGCGCCAACCTGCTTTTCACATTACTGGGTATGTCCATTATCGACAAAGTTGGAAGAAAAACATTATTGATCACCGGTGCTGTTGGTATGATAATTTTTTTAAGTCTCACGGCTTTTGCTTTTAATTCAGGAAGCACGGGTCATTTTGTAATTGTTTACCTGGTTGGTTTTATTGCATTTTTTGCTTTTTCACAAGGTGCCGTGATCTGGGTGTTTATTTCAGAAATTTTTCCGAATTCTGTTCGTTCCCAGGGAAGTTCTCTGGGCAGTTTCACACACTGGATCATGGCCGCCATCATTGCCTGGACCTTCCCTATTATCGTGAATGCAAGTCCTGACGGAGGGTTTTATTCATTTATTTTCTTCAGTTGCATGGTTTTTGTATCACTGATCTTTATCTGGAGAGTAATGCCGGAAACGAAAGGGCGGACGCTGGAGCAGATTCAGAAAGATCTTGGGATTGTATAACAATCCCGGTGTGGCAAATATGTAATTGTAGATAATGAAAATTGTGAAAGTTAAATGGGGAAATGATAATTTATAAATGAGGAATATATATTTCTTTTCCTTCAAACCATTCAGATCATCACTTTCACATTATCATTTCCCCATTTAACTTCCACATTCTCTCATCCCTACAATTCCACACTTACCACATAATTCGTAGCTTCGCTGGCCTAAAGATATTAAGCTAATAAAATGTCCATTGAAGTAAAGGATCTTACAAGAATTTACGGAGAACAAAAAGCAATCGACCAGATTTCATTTTCTGTAAGTCGCGGTGAAATTGTAGGGTTCCTGGGACCGAATGGTGCTGGCAAATCCACGACAATGAAAATTCTCACGGGTTGCCTGAAGCCAAGTATGGGACAGGCATTTCTGAACGGGATTGATGTAAATGTTTTTCCGGTTCAGACAAAAAAAATAACTGGCTACCTTCCCGAGTCCAATCCACTTTACGGCGATATGTATATCCGCGAATACCTGTCTTTTATAGCCGACATTCACCGGCTGCCTTCAAAAAAGGAAAAAATAAGTGCGACCATTGACCAGGTAGGTCTGCGCCCTGAAGCAGGAAAAAAAATTTCGCAGCTTTCGAAAGGTTATAAACAACGAGTGGGACTGGCTGCTGCTCTCATTCATTCACCCGAAGTACTGATCCTGGATGAACCTACTACTGGCCTCGATCCCAACCAGATCGTGGAAATCCGCGACGTGATTAAGAACTATGGTAAAAACCGAACAGTTCTTTTTTCTACTCATATCCTCCAGGAAGTAGAAGCCATTTGTGATCGTGTAATCATCATTCACCAGGGGAAAATAATTGCGGATAATAACCTGGGCGATTTGCGCAAGGAGCAAACAGGTAAATTCATTAAGGTAGTTTTGAAAGAAAGCATTACAGCCGAAGCCTGGCAGGGTCTCGACCAGCTCAAGGGAATTCGCAAAACGAGTGATTTTGAATGGGAACTCGAAGCCGAAGATCCTGAATTATTAAAAAAACAATTGCTCTCCCTCTCTTTGCAAAATAATTGGAACATTGTTTCTTTGCAGTCGGAAAACAGGAGCCTGGAAGATATTTTCAGAGGACTTACAAAAACCATCATTCATGAGTAGTAT
>DASZHV010000010.1:0-46398 GCA_035937535.1 Puia sp.
CCTTGCCATCCTATCAGATCAGGGGCCTCTATGCCATTGCCATTTTCTTCAACAAGACCATTAAAAACCATTTTTTCGTATTCGCCAGTTTTAACACCGGTGAGCCATACCTGGCTTGCTTTAGTCCATGCAACTTTGTACGATTGTCTTAGTCGCGGTTTATTTGTTCCGAACATTCTGCCAAACACCATCCCATTTTCAGCAATTATACAAACAGCTACGTTCCCATTGGCAATCCTTTTATCTTCCGGGTTTTGTGTATAAACAGGTATAAGATTTTCAATTTCAACAAACATTTTACTGATAAGCGCATCCAATTTTTGATTTTCCATTTATAAAATTTTAAATTAAAGTTAGGTATGATTGTTAAGCCAATTGGCCGGGACGAGCATCATTATGTAAAAATGGACCATCTTTATATAAAAAAAATGAACTAGAACAACAAAATTAAGATGCAATGTTTCAAAATATAAATAAATATGTTTTAAAATGTGTCAATTTATCATCCTCGGAATTGGAGCATTTTAATTCAATACTTGAATATAAAGTAATTCCTAAAAAGACGATGTTATTATAAGCAGGCAATTTTTGCAATTTTGAAGCTTATGTAATCAAAGGCTGAATACGCGAATATTATATTGACAACAGTGGGGTGGAGTAACGCTTCAGTTTGAGGAGCCGGCATCTAAAAAATAGCTAATTGCTCAAATTTTAGCAAATAGTTTTCTAAGGTTTCGATAATTCCAAATTATTCCAAAATATTAAAATTGCAACTGGTAATACCAGCAATACAGATAAGATTATTAATAAGAACCCAAACAGAGGCAGGTATTGCGATATTCCGCAGGTAATAAAAATGGAAACAATTGCGCCAAGTATTAGTTTTTGCAATATGGCCTGTGCCTGTAAATATGATTTTGACGTCTCAATTAATTTAGAAATACAAAAAGTAACTAATAAAAAAAGACAAATAAAAATTCCTAAAATAAATTTCATATTCGTGCTTCCATTTATTAAGACTGCGGCATCAGTAATAAATATTTTTTCAAATGCCACCCCTATAATTCCTAAGGACATCGCAACCGGCAGAAATAAAAGTGCATAAATATTGTTTTTAATAAATCCTTTTTTTACTTTTTTATCGCTTATCATTCCAAAAAAAATAAACCAAAGGGTAAATACTATAAAAATAGATGTTATAAACATCAGCCAATGATTAAAAGTTATGTTTTGAAATTTAGATATACCATTGATTACGCCTAAGATCACTTCTCCAAAAAGTATAATTGTAAAAAGCCCTAAGCGTTCAGCCATACTATTCGTTAATCTATACTCAAATCGCTTTTCCTTTAATGCCCTGTTTTCAAAATAAGGTGGTAAATAATTTAATATTAAAGCGAAATAAAATATAATTCGCAGATAAGGCTGATGCAAAAAAAATGTACTGAAAATAAGGACAAACGCTAACATGTAAATAACCGTGTAATATCGGTTTAAATATATATTGCTCTTATCGTAAATACCTTCGCTCCACCACAGATAGGTTATATAATATTGCATTATTAATATTACCACAGTAGTATTAAAATAAATTCTCTCTGAGGAACTATTTAAGGTTACAATAAGAGCTGATAATATAACTATTTGCCAAATCGTTAAAAAAATAGTTCGAACATCATTTGCTCCAAGCAGGTCGTGATGCGCACTGCCATTAAGCCAGCCCCAATAAACTAAAGCCAGCAAATAAAAATAATCCAGGAACCCGGGAATATTGAGTTGAAGTGAAAGGTTGTGTGTGATTTTCGAAATGGCTATTACATAAACCAGGTCATAAAACAATTCGAGCCAACTGATTTTGCGATCTTCAATATTGGCATTGAGCTGATTTGAATTTCTCCACCAGGTTTTTTGATGTTTTGTTTCCATTATTTGACTAACAGTAAAATACCTCGCCCAACTTTAAAATCTTTAGCTGGTTTCCGATTTTACCCTCAGCGTTGAGCTTGGTTAGTATTTGCTCGGGTTCTCCCAGTGGTTCGTCCGCTGAATCGAATGTGCCGTAGTGGAATGGTATGAATGTTTTTGCGCGTGTAGCGTAGAATGCTTTCACAGCATCATATGGGTTTTGATGCATCGGCCCCATAAACCAGGCTGGTGCATATGCTCCAGCACCAATTAGAGCTATATTAATGTTTTGAAAAATATCTCCAACATCATTGAAGTGCGATCCATGGGCAGAGTCGCCACCATAGTAGATTCGCTTTCCATCTTTCTCGATCATGAATGCCCCCCAGAGTGTGGTGTTGTCATCAAAAAGAGTCCGGTTCGCCCAGTGCCTTGACGGCAGGAACGTAATTTTCAGGTCGTTATCAAGTTGATATTGCTGATACCACCCGGCAGTTTGTATTTTGTTGTTCGTCCATTTACTAATTAAATCATCCAGCTTAAGACCGGTCAGTATCTGAGCATTGGGATTATTACCGGTTAATATCTTTATGCTGTTTTTATCGCAATGGTCGTAGTGCGCATGCGAAACTAATATGTAATCTATATTCAGTAGCTTATCAGGAGCAACAGGCATTTCCGAATAGCGCTTACCAACCGGCAGCTTACCATAAACAGGGTCTATCAGAATGCGAATACCTGACAACTGAATGAAAAAACTGGCATGACCAAACCACACGATCTTGTCCGCCGGATCTGCCAGCCATTGATCATCTTTGAGAACAGTTATTCGCCAGGTGTCATGCTTTTTATATTCTTTCTGTGGATTATGGTGCACTATATACTTTAATACGTTACCGAAATCAAGTTTCCAGGGGTACTCATAATTCATGAATAAACCATCTTCATCGAGAGGAGTTCCTTTCCAATCAGGTTTAACGGTTGCCAGAACCGGATTTGATGTGTAACTGGTTATCGTAGGTATTTTCTTTTTTGTGAGCATAGTATTCCCTGTTAAAAGTAAACCGGATAACGTCAAACCACTGTAGATGAATTTTTTCCTATTCATGGTCGGTCTTTTCGGCTAATAAACGTTGATGATATGCTGTGTTTCTTGCATTGGTATTGCTATCAATGAACATCAATATAGTCATCAGTGCAATAGTGGTAATCCCAATAGCCCGCCACAAGGGCTTATTTACAAACACAATCAACAATGCTGCAGCAACAATAATAAGGGGAAGCACTTTGAAAACCAGTGCAAGTTGATTTTGGGAATTTGCTGTACGCTCTGTTTCCGTTTGAACAAATGCCTTTGCATTTGTATTATAAGACCTTTCAAATTGTGAAATCCGAGGTTTGTTGGCAAAATATAAACCTGCGGACACGGCGACGATTAATACACTGGCCACCAACATTGGCCATACAAAGGCTTTTGCCATTTCGGTTTTCCCTAATTGCCAAAAGCCAAAGGCTGCCAAGAATAACAATAAGCTAAGAAGCAAACATACTTTGGCAGAAAAGACTTCGGCCCTTGCCCAATCCATACTTACTTTTAATATATCCATCTCCGGATGAAATATTGTTTTGCAAATATGTGTATTTCCAGGGGGAATTTATTTGCTGTACGGCTCAATTTTTATTTGGTGTGTGGCTCAAAAGCCGCGCTCCATGTTATAAGGTTGGCGCGGCTTTTACACTTTATGCAAAGGTTTTGTCTACTTTTTTTTCAAAATTGGTAAGTCTTTCGGCGAGTTTTTTTCTATGGGCTGTCAACTTGTTTTTAGTATCTGCCGTTGCCGTTTTTATTTTGTCGTCAAATTTTTTAATTCTATTCTCTAATTGTTTTTTTCTTACAGCTGTTCTAACTTTTAATTTGACAACTTTCAGATCATGTTCCAGTTTAAGTTTTTCAATCCTGAGTTTGATAGTCGCCTTATCCGCTTCCAGGGCTGCTTTCAATGATTTTTCTTCTGCATCCAGTTCTTTTTTGAATTCATCATCCTGTGCCTGGTTATATTGATCATATTGATCAGCGATATCGGTACGTATGACATATCCTTCAGAAGACTTCATGTAGCTATCTACAATGGATTCTGTATCTTCTTCAACATCCAGGACAATGGCAAACCTTCCGATACTCAGGTTTTTAGTAACCTGATCCAGAATATCTGATGAGAAATCCAGCCTGTACGCTTCGCCTGCCAGACCCAGGGTAGCTCCTGTCAGCATGCCCATTGCCATACCCAGTGGTCCTCCTAAAGCACCGATCACCGCACCTCCTAATGCGCCTGTGGCAGGAAGTGACTCGGTATCCGGGCCTTCATGTTCTAAGATTTCATATTGATTGATACCCGTCTTTTGGATCAGTGCGCGATTATAAATAGTAATATCTCCCAGTTGATCCAGGTCCTTTAACCTGTTTAATCCTTCGGTAGCTTTTGACTTGTTACCGAAAGTGATAATGAGTAAATTTTCCATGGTTATTAATTTACTTTTTAGAAAATATTCAAAACTCATGGTCATTCATAACTTGTATTCAATCATTTTAATACCCATTCTGATTGAAATTATAATAAAGTATGGGTGCGTCCGAACAATTTGATGGAGGTGACCGGGTGGTATCTAAAGAATGTGATGGTAAGCCCACGTTTCTTTTTTATTGAGGATAGAAATCATTTTGGCAAAAAACAAAATTAGTAAAAATGACGACCCGTCTGTTTATTCACCCTGTATATTTAGATTTAATTTTACCTGGATCCACCTTCATTCAGACAGGCGGATTTAGCCTGGAGTACTGCTAATTAAAAAAGCCGCCCCTTTTCAGAGACGGCCAAACATGAACAATTGGTTATTAATTAAAGAATACTTCTAAAAACGAATTTATTATTTGGGGAGCATAAAGAAAAGTCCGAACTGGAACACACCATTCTTAGCTGTTCCAATATTACCTGTATTGTCTTTGGCAATATTAGTCAAACCGAGATTATACCGTGCATCAATTCCAAATCCCAGGGGGAGTTTGTAACCAATACCGAATACCCAGGAGAAATCCGTGGACTGTGTATTGCTTTTTGTATCTGCAGACTGGTCTCCAGCGGTTTCTTTGGCGCTGAGCAAAAATCCAACCTGCGGACCGGTTTCTGCAAAAAGCCCGGAGGAGTGCTGGAATTTAAAAAGTACCGGCACGTTCAGATACCCATAATTCAATTTTCCGGTTGCTAAGGAATCACTGAAACTGGTACCCTGACCGGAATACATGATTTCCGGCTGAAGGGAACAACCGGCGAGCAGGGGAATCGAAGCCAATAAGCCTGCACTGAAATCCGATTTCGAACTGACACCGGTCTGGGAAGGCGAAAACGTTAGATTGGCGAGGTTGTAACCGGCCTTGACGCCATACCGGATCTGGGCACTTGCAAACATCGCGCTTCCTGCTGCGATCAAAACTAGAATCATTCTTTTCATAAACATGGATTTTATTTGAGTTGCTAAATTACTAACGGTAATATATATGCGTAGATATATTTCTTAATAAAAAAGTTAATAAAACACTGTCCAAAATCGGGAATACAGGATGTTTAAAATCCAGGTATAAAACGTTTTATTTCTTCCATTATTTCCCTGAGTATAAATGAAATAGAAGCTATATTTTAAGAAGAAAAGACTTTGATTTCTTCTGCGAATACACATGAAAAATTGCCATCGCATAGTTGCTATTCCACAGCCGAACATGACATGATGGCTGATGAGGCCTGGATATCTAAGTGCCAGATATCAATCCCATTTCGGGAAAATAAGTTCTAAGTTTCCACAACTGTTTACCCGCTTTTTCAAACAATGGGTTGGACAATCGCTCGTAATCGGACGTTTCAAAGAATGGTTATTTTTTGAATCTTCGAATCAGCGCTAGTAATAATATTCCGACTCCTAAAAGGATATAAAGAATTCCGGCATTTGGCCCTCGGGGGAGTTCAGGCTTTTCTTCCGGCCAACCGGTTTGGAACAGATTGTAAATGCCAAAACCTATGATGGCGACGGATACTGCCAGCAGGGCACCCGTCAAAATTCCAAGAAAAGTTTTCACCTTTTAAATATAAATCTTTTTAAACAAAACACCTGGTTATAGTGTGAATGGAAGTTGATGACTTTCTGCTTAGGGGAAAATCCTGCTCTGTGGAACTAACAAATTCTTAGATTTGCTATCTATGGCCAAGATTATAGAACGTTGTCCATGGGCTCTTTCATCCGAATTAATGATAAAATATCATGATGAAGAATGGGGTGTGCCTATTCATCATGAAAGAAAGCTTTTTGAATTTATTGTACTTGATACTTTCCAGGCAGGATTAAGCTGGAGCACGATATTAAATAAACGGGAAAACTTTAGAAATGCGTTAGACAATTTTGAACCGGAGAAAGTAGCTCGTTATTCTGAAAAAAGAATTCAAAAGCTGTTAAATGATGCGGGCATTATTCGGAACAAATTGAAAATATATGGCACGGTAAATAATGCGAAGAAATTTATTGAGATCCAAAAGGAACATGGCTCATTTGACAACTATATATGGCAGTTCACCAATCATAAAACTATAAGAAATAGTTGGAAAGACATCAAGAACATTCCACCAAGAACAATTCAATCCGATGCCATGAGTAAGGCCCTATATGGAAAAGGATTCAAGTTTGTTGGTTCAACAATTTGCTATGCCTTTATGCAAGCCGCCGGAATGGTAAATGATCATCTGATAAAATGTCACCGTTATCGTAGTTTGGCGCTTGACACTTAGCGCTAATACCATCAAAGACATTTAAAATGGAATATGTCTTTAAATAAAACACTTAAATCGATTTTATGACTACTGACCAGCTCAAGGATGCTTCAATAGGACATTGGGAAAGTATTTCTGTTGAAATAAGACCAAGTAGTTCTAAAAATACAGATGGCAGTTTGAAACCATTTTATTTAACAAGAGATTTTAATTTTTTGCCAGAAGATAAGTTTGAACTAATTGTTACAAACTACGCTGACCCTTTTGGGAAAATACCGCTGGCAAAAATGTTTATAAAAGGTCATATTCAATGGCGTGGCGAACATCCTATTGCAACTGGTGCGCAAAAAGTAGATTTTGCGGCTGATGAAGAATATGTCGTAACACCGCTATTGCAGGGATTTGCTGACATTCTAAAACAAAATACGAAAGGATTTAAGGAATGGAAAGTTGGCGAACCACAAAGTATTTTTAAAAAAGCATTTGCTCCTTTTGGACTGGCAGAAGGACAGATCTTTAAGGAATACGACTTAATATATGTCTTTAATGATATGATGTTTTGGGGAGCAAGAAATGTTGATGGCCGTGGTTTTGATAAGGAGGAAAACAGGCCCACCAATTTGCAAATCCCATTAATAAGGAGATTTGAAGGATAGTACATTCACCCTGCGCCATCAGAGCAGATTTAAAAAATTTGTTTTGCCGACTGGATGGTTCTTCAGATTCGCAATTAGTATATTGAAATGGAAATACTTAATTTTATACTCGATTAGTTTACTCGATCATTTTCTAAGAACTTAAAGACTTTTATTTAACCTTACAAAGGACAGCTATAACTTATTCTGAACGAAGACTATTCACCGGGTTTGCCACTGCTGCTCTTATTGCCTGGAAACTTATCGTTGCTAGTGCAGTAATTATAGCAACAAATCCGCCTGCAGCAAATAACCACCAACTGATGTCGATGCGATAAACATAATCCTGCAACCATTGGTGCATGTAATACCATGCAATGGGCGTAGCAATCACAAAGGCAATGGCAATGAGTATAATAAATTCTTTTGAAAACAAATAAACGATATTGCCTGCAGTAGCACCAAGTACCTTACGAATACCAACTTCTTTTATTCTCTGCGCTGCCATGAATGAGGCTAAGCCATACAAACCAAGACAGCTAAGGAATATCGCGATGGCTGCAAAAATTTTGTACAACTGCGCCAACTGATTTTCCTGTTTGTAAAAGCTTTCAATTTTATCATCAAGAAACCTGTATTCATAAACAAAATTCGGAAATGTTTGCTCCCATATTGTTTTTACAGATTGAAGAGTAGAGGAAATGTTCGCCGTTTCAAGTTTTATTCCTGCCTGGTTGTACATGGTATTGTTTGTGGTAATAAGCAATGGTGCAAGATCATTGCGAAAAGATCTGTCATTAAAATCTTTTAATACACCAACAACCGGACATTTTATCCGGTCGCCCCATATACTTATTTCTTTATTCAATATTTCATCAGGGTTTTTTATTCCCAGACTTTTCATCAGCGTCTCATTTACTAAAAATTCTCTTGTCATTTTAGAAGGCTGCAAATTTCTTCCGGCTATCAGTTGTAATTTATAAGCCGGCACATATTCGTTGTCGGCAAATTTGGTAATTGCTTTAAAATCTGCTTCTTTTATTGAATTGTCAAATCTGAATGTGCTCCACATATCATTACCATCTTCAACCGGGGTGCTGGAACTGAAGCTTGCTGATTGCACACCGTTTACAGACAATAACTGTTTCCTTAAATAATCAAGCCTGCTGAGGCGAAGACTATCTGTACGGAAAGGAACATTTATAATGGCATTTTTATCGAAGCCTAAGGGTTGATCCATAAAATAATTCATTTGTTTTACAATGATGAGTGTTCCGATGATCAGTGCCTGGGCAATGATGAATTGAAACACTACCAATCCTCTTCTTAATGAGATTCCCTTTGCGATATTTGCTGTGATTTTACTCTTTAAAGCATTGACAGGATTGAAACCAGATAAAACAACAGAAGGATAAAAACCTGCGAGTGCGGTTACAACAATGGTTACAGTCAAAAGAAATAGAATAATTGCAGGATTGTTCAGTACGTTGAATGAAAGTGAAAGTGCTAAAAGTTGATTTACAGAAGGCAATGCGAGGGTTGTAATGACTGCGGCAAGTATTACAGCACTTGTAACGATTAAGAATGTTTCAACGATGAATTGGATCTGCAATTGTAATTTATTACTCCCCAAAACTTTTCTTACGCCAACTTCCTTTGCACGATTAACGGCTTGTGCAGTGGAGAGATTGATAAAGTTTACGCAGGCTATCAACAGTATGAATGCTGCAATCAGCCACAATACATTGAGCAGTTCATGACTGATTGTTTTATTGCTGTAATCACCTGTCAGGGTATCATAATGCACCGCAGTTAAAGGTTGTATAATATGACTATCCGTATTGTCGGGAGATTGCACCTTTCCTGAATATGCCCGTAATTGTTGATTAAAATTATCAACAGAAATATCCGGCGGTAACAAAATATAGCAGCCAAAATCAGTATTCGTTCTATCCTCCCAATCGGTGGATTTTGCTATAAGACTGCCTGTAAAGCCGGTACCGTAAGCAACAACAAGTTTTAGTTGAAAGTCTGTATTTGCAGGTATGGTTGCCAGAATGCCCGAAACTTTCAATACTTCAACACCGTGCTCGAATATATAGCCGCCTGCCTGCAGTTTAATTGTTTTACCAATGGCTGATCTCCAGTCACCGAAGTATTTTTCAGCCATCTCTTTTGTAAGCATAACGTTGTTCGGATCTTTTAATGAGGCATACGAACCTGCGAGAAGAGGGAAATCAAACATTTCAAAGAATGAAGGCCCGGTAAAAAATACACCTCTCTGCTCTTTAAATGTTTTTACTGTAGTTGCATTATTGCCAGGTATCAGCAATTGATCATTTTGGCTTGCAAAAATCGGAGCTACCTGTTCTATTTGGGGGAAAGCCGTTTTCAATCCTCTGGGCATTGGAAAAGGAACATCTTTCCCATAAACAATATTAGCTGCATCTGCGTGATGATATTCGGTCAACACACGATAGATGCGATCTTTCTTTGCGTGAAAATTATCGAAGCTTGTTTGAAATTGTATAACGATGAAGATCATCATACAAACGGCAATACCAGCAGTCAATCCGGCGATGTTGATAACAGTGTAATTCCTGTTACGGGTCAAAGTTCTGAATGCTGTCTTGAAATAATTTTTAAACATGCTTTTGTCTTTATAAAATTGAAAAACTATGATTTTTTATAAAACACAGGCAATTAGTTTCTAAGAACATGCCATTTTCTCTACTAGTTGATAATCACATAAATCAGGGGGAACATAATACGAAGATGGTCGGATTTGATACAGTTATTGTCCGTAAATGGCCAAAATAAATCCTTTAAAAAATTCACTAATTTTTTTAAATTCCTTATTAGTTTATAAAAGACTTTGTCTCGGCGTCTTCATTCGGCCTTAAATTTTTCACTCAATTGTAGAAGAATAGGTTTGTTCAGTGATGGCAACGGAACAGAAGTTTCAAATCTGGTGTTTGAATGAATGATATTATAGATATATTTTCCAGTCACCTTTCTTTCTATTATTGGAATTTGATATTCATAAAATCGAATCCTATTACTATTAAAACTTCTATAAGGACAGTATTCTACCATTATGGGTTGTTGCAAGGATTTTAATTGACTCATTTGGTATTTGATATGACTCGATATGAACAAATTGAAAATAATGGCCAGCGCCGCCCAAACTACATTTAGTCCCAGGAACAGATATAGAGCGCCTTTCAGTATTTTATCATATTTGAAATAAAAATATTCTGAGATAAATAGTATCGAAACAGGCAAAAGCCAGGTCTGCGGAACAAATCTTCCCCACCATGAATAGGGCATTATTAATATAGTTATACTGATAATTAATAATACAAATAGCGTCTGTTTAAAAATGGCGGACCTGTTAAACCGGATCAGTAGAATTAAGAAAATTGAAAAAGCAATCAGCAATGAACCACTAAACAAAGGACCAAAGGCCGAAAGTTTTACTTCCGGGTCATTTGCATTTATAAGTTCATTTTTGTTGACGGTGAAAGGGATTTTGATCATTTCAGCAATGGGTTTATCATTAGCTGGATATGAATCTGTGTGGGAAGCCAATGAAATGGAGAGTTTTTCAATACTGTTCAAATCTCTTAAAATGGGAGGAGTCGCGACTAAAATTTCATTTTCTGTTTCTTTGATACCATAAAATGCATTGTGATCCCGAAAGAAATTAGTCAGGTATGGATTAAACCCGCAACAGAATACACCTGCTATACCACTTACTAAGCACACAAAAAGTACAGATTGAAACTGGATCCACTTTTTTGTAATAACCAGGGCTATCAGCAGGCTGATGCAAAAAATGCCCATAAAAGCCAGGGAAGTAAATTTAATATTACAGGTTAGCACAATTAATGAACCAAGCAGCCAGAAAAGATGTTTGTTCGATTGGCGAAATAGGAGACAACTTGCAATAATAATACATACTAATGCGCAAGACATTACACCATCTACACAAAATGAGAGAAGCTGGGTGAGTGTGATCGGATTGAAAGAAATAAGACCCGCGAGTAACCATTTCTTTGGCTTACTTATATGATCGATTTTATAAAGAAATGAAAGAACTAAAAAAAAAGTTGCGCAAAGGAAAATACCGTTTACCGCTTTGCCTGCTTCGATGTGGTTATAGAGCTTATAAATCGATGCTTCTATGATTTCAATACCCTTCGGAAAATGGTTTATATTAAGGTATTTTAAATTGACAACAGGTTTTTCCGAAACAGGAGAGTTGGCTGAAGGTTCGTCGATTCCTGAGCACCAGACTTCATGTCCGTTGCCAGTGGTTTCATTGGCTGGTACTGGTATTTTATTAAAAACAGGATTCCATTTGTTACTTAAACGATATATGGTTTCCTGATGATACCATTGTCCATCAAAGGAAATATCATAAAATAAATCAGACAGGATGATTAGACCAATGATTAGTCCTAAAATTCCAGTAGAAATTTTAAATATCTGAAGCTTTTTTATCAGGCCAAATATATTACGGGCAATGTAATAGTTGGTTGTAAATGATAGAATGCAGGCCAGGGGAAACTGCCAGTATGAAATCGTAAAACCCATGAGAAATCCGATACTACTCAGGAGTAGGGTGTAAGCAAGTAAATTAATCAGGCAAAATGAAATTAAAAAAAACGTATTTGAAGCCTGGTCATTAGCGGGGCTGTTTTTAGTTGAAGCGGTCATAGAGGTTTCTAAAAATTAATACTTGCTTTTTGATTGTTTGGTCAAATTGCCTGTTGGTTAAAAAGAGTGCATTATTATTGTTTATATTGAGTCAACAATATACATTATCTTATTTGACGGAGCTTGTCCGAAAGTATTTGAAAAAAAGGGAGTGAAGACTAACAAAAAATGGAATAATTTATTCATTTGCAGTAGTGTTCAATTAGTCGTATAATCTAACAAGTTAGATCAAAAGATGGACATGATATATAAGGAAAATTTTCGCCAGTTTCGAAAGGGGTAATTACATTGGACGAAAAATAAAAGAACCATTAGGATTATTTCGGGCTAACTTAAACGGTCAGGATATATCCTTTTGGTATACTTAAAATGAATAGAATTAGAGCAGATTGTATGAAAAAAATATTATCCGGATGCTTACTTACTTTATATTTGATGGTACTATTATGGTTAGTGCTTTTCAAATTAAAAGTCAACATCTCGTCAGTATTCAACTATCACCATAGAAGTCTTAACCTGATTCCATTTGCTGCTCCTGCAAAAGTAAATGGAGAAATTAGTTTCGGAGAGATCATATTTAATTGTCTTTTCTTTATTCCTTTTGGGTTGCTTTTAAATGTCAATTTCAAAAAACCTGGTTTTTTAACTAAGCTTGCTTTCATCATGATTTTCAGCGTGACTGTTGAATTAATTCAATTTATATTCGCTATTGGAGCAACAGATATTACTGACGTAATTACAAATACTTTGGGGGGCTTTATTGGGCTGGCATTATATACTTTATGCAATAAGTATATTAATAGTGAAAAATTAGACAGAGTTATTAATTCTGTTGGCGCAGTTTTTTTCGTATTATTTATGTTAGCCAGAACACGAATTACTTTGAGGTAACTGGAGCAAACCGGCGTGTAAGCAAATATAAAAGACGATCCACGTTGCTTACCAAATATGGATCCTTTTTTCTTCGGGTAAATACATGGTATCGCCTTGTTTTACGTGGAATGCCTCATAAAAATGTGGATTGTTCATCAGCGGACCATTTACGCGCCACATAGGAGGAGAGTGTGGATTATTATTTATCCATAAACGCAGGAATTCATTTTTCATCTTTACGCGCCAAATACGCGCAACAGAAATAAAGAATCGTTGGTCTGGTGTATAGCCGCCAATTTTAGTGCTGTCTTGTCCTTCTTTGGTCAGCTTAAAAGCATCATAGGCAATGGAAACGCCGCCAACATCAGCTGCATTTTCGCCAACGGTCATTGCGCCCTTAACATGCACGGTATCAAGTACCACGAAAGTATTGTAGAGGTCAATTACTTTTTGAGTTTTTGCTTTGAACTTTGCATAGTCATCTTTTGTCCACCAGTTTTTTACATTGCCTTCTTTGTCGTACTGGGCTCCCTGGTCGTCAAATGTATGTGTAATTTCATGACCGATTACCATGCCGATACCTCCGTAGTTTAAGGCATCATCGGCATTATTGTCAAAATAAGGAGGTTGCAATATAGCGGCCGGAAAAACAATTTCATTGGCGTTTGGGTTGTTATAAGCAGTAACTGTTGAAGGTGTCGTGAACCACTCGCTTCTATCCACCGGTTTGTTGAGTTTAGCCAATTGAAACAAATAATTGTTAGATGAAGCGGATACCACATTTTCAAAATATTTTTCTTTTAAAATCACCACGTTGCTATAGTCTCTCCACTTATCGGGATAGCCTATCTTCTTTGTGATGGCAAACAATTTTTCTTTGGATTTTAGTTTTGTACTATCGCTCATCCAGTCGAGTTTGTCTATTCTTGCCGATAATGCTTTTTGCAAATTATTTACCAGGTCCAGCACACGATTTTTTGCATCTTCTGTAAAATATTTTTTAACATATAATTGTCCCAGCGCCTCACCCAATAGCCGGTCAACTGAGCTCGCCATTTTTTCACCGCGCGTTTTTTGTACTGCCTGCCCGGTAATTGCTTTATTGTACTCGAATGAAGCATCGACAAAAGGCTGGCTTAACACATCTGCATAATTATTAATCGTATAAGCCTTCAGGTAAATTTTCCATTCGCTGATGGGAATGGATTTCAGGGCGGCATTCAGCTTGTCGTAATAGGCTGGCTGGGCCACATCAATAGAATCCGTTTTCGCACCCAGTTCATTTAATACATTCTTCCACCCAATATTTGGGTGTTTCTTTTCAAGCGTTGAAACAGACATCTTATTGTAATTGGCATTTACGTCGCGCAATTCAATATTTGTTCTGTGGGAACCGGCGAGTTGTTTGTCAATATTATAAACAATACCTGCATCTTTAGATGCTGTTACTGTATCACTTCCGGTAAGTTGAAACAGCCTGGAGAGGTATAATTTGTAGGCTTGCTGAATAGCCACGCTGGGTGCATCCGTTTTGAAATAATAATCTCTCTCTGGCAGGCCGATACCCGTTTGGTAGATATGTGCTATGTTCAATTTGCTGTTTTTATTGTCCGGCCCCACACCAAAAGCCAGGAAAGAAGTATTGTTCAACCTGGCTTCTGTTGCAACAAATTTCATCAAAGAACTAAGATTACTGATGCTGTCAATGCTGGCAAGCAAAGGCTTAATAGGGTCAAAGCTGCGTTGGTTAATCGTAGTTGTATCCATTCCTGAAGCATAAAAATCACCCAGCTTTTGTTCAATACTGCCCGTAGTATTATTGGATTTTGAAACGCTATCTAGAATGCTCTGCAACCGCAGGCGCTGAGGATAATTCATAAACATATATGCACCCACACCAGATTGCGAAGGAGGTATCTGGGCCGTATCATACCAGATACGGTTAACATACATAAAAAAGTTATCTACAGGTTTAACCGAAGAATCGATTCCTGGTATGTCTGCCGTGGCAACTGTTTCAGGTTTGCTTTGGCATCCCGCAAACAAAAACAATACTGCAAAAAGAAACGGTAATTTTTTCATATATAATGTCGAAGTTAGTAGTTATTGTGATTCTAAAAAATAAGTCAAACGCTGGTTGTAGCCGGTCGTTTATGATCAAATATTATATGGTTATTTTAAAAAACATGAAATGAATAAGCATGGCCAGACTGAGTTAGTTAGTTAAATTCTATTTGATACTATCTAAAAAATTCCCCACATTTTCTTCCCATTTATCCGGCTCATTTTCGCAGAGGTTTTGATGACCACTCTTTTCGTAAACTACCAGTTCTTTGGTAGAAGAAATGTTTTTGAACAAGTCATTGATTTCGGCTTCTGTAACACCTTGATCCTTTTTTCCCCACTGCAGTAAGACCGGACATGTAATTTTCTTTACATATTCATTTGGCTTCATGTCGAATGCCCAAAAGCCATTGATTATGCCTCCCCAGAATGTTAGCAAACCAGCAAGAGGCTTCGCAAATACACCAGTTACCCGCATTTTCCCTTTCACTGTGTTAGGTAGAGATGAAAAGGGCATTTCCAGAATTATTTTTGTTGGTTTTAAATTATATTCAGCAACAGCCCTGGTAATGGTAGCTGCACCCATCGAAATACCGTAAAGAATAACATTTGTTTCCTTGTTAACTTTCAAATAGTCATACACCAACTTTACATCTTCTGATTCTCTGTAGCCGACCGTACAGGTATTGCCTTCACTTTGTCCATGTGCCCTGAAATCGACTAAGAAAGTGGAATAACCCATTTCATTGAACTCATCACTTTGAGAAAGATTGGCTGACTTTTCGCTTCCATGCCCATGAAAAATTGCTATGGTTCCTTTTGCATTTGGAACTTTAAAATACCATGCATCCAGGATTAAGCCTTCTTTTGTTTTCAATTTAACATTAACGAAGGGGGAGTCTGGTGTCGATCCATAAAGCTTTTGAAGTTTCAATCCAAATAGTGCCACTTTCATTTGTCCCCAAAAGCCATCAGTCTGTTCCGATATTGTTTTGACCGATCCTTGTTCATAGAAATGCGTGAAGTGATAAGCCTGATTGATAATGAAAAGATTCAACAGGATAAAAAATACAACTATGGCAAGGATTGTTTTCTTAAAGCGTTTTTGTGTATTTGACATCGGTGGGATTCAATTATGGGGATAAACAAAAATTCGCTTCACTTTTTCAGAATTCAAAATGAAACTAATCCAAATTCCGGCATATACAATGGACCTGGTCAATTGTTTGATTCCATCGGCTTGAACCGATATTAGATGCATGGCCAATTTGTTGGGCTATTTAAACACTTTTATGATCGAATCGGATTCAACTGGTGTCTGTTTGAATCCACAATTGCAATCACAGGTTTTCGGTTTCATCTTTTCCAATTGGAGATCCCTTATCTTTATGGATTTCTCTGTTTCTGACTCCTCGATGTTCATTTTATAACTATCCAGCCGAAGCTGGTTGATCTTTTCAGACATGAGTTCCTTTGTAACGTGTACAGGTTCCAGGGTAAGCGTTTGTTCAACAGTGGTAGTAAAATAGAATATATCAAAAACTAACTGACCTCCCTGTTCACCCACAGCGATTACAGATGCAGGTGCTTTTTGTGGTAAGCGCAATTCAACTCCACCAAAGCCAAACCCATATTCGTTTGTCGCATTTTCTATAATATTTCCTTGTTGAAATACTCTCGAACGAGGCACAATCAGATATACTTTTACCTGGCTACCAAATTTGCCAGTAACTTTTACAATCAACCTGCTTTCTTTTATCCCTTCCAATTCCTCACAAAACCGGTCAATATTGTACCAACCAAAAGTGCTCACCTGAAACTGGTAGTAAGCAACCGGTGGAGCAGGTGGCGATGGCGCGGATGTACCGGTTACTGAAAAGTTTCCCGGAACCAATTTATCTTCAACGGAATACAGGCTGTCTTTGAGCTTCTTATATGCGAGACAACTATCCACACATTTTTTAAGTTGATCGTCGGGTAGTGGTAGCCCTTCTTTTTTACTTTCATTGTCGATATAAGTATATAAACCAGTCAAATCGTCCACTGACAATTCCGGGAAATCCGGCATTGGCGTATTATTGTAGTGCTCGTATAAGCAGTTTGCGTATGGATCACCGGACTTAAGAATCTTCTGATTATTACGAGTATAATAAAATAGCCATTTTTGAGGACGAAGCCTCGAGATATATGCCAGTGCAGGACCTGTAACTGTATTCGCAATGGAATGACAGGTTGCACAATGTTGTTTAAATAACTGTTCGCCAGCGTTTAAGTTTGATATTTGGATATTGGCTCTCATCGGAACGGGGTCGGTCCAATTAATATGTCCGTCGTCGCCTTTTGAACCTTTAAATAGCATCATTTTAGAATCCAGAAATGGTGTGGGCAGACTAATGCTTATCGGCTTAAAGATTCGTACATTTTGACCTTCAGCGGCTTCGATATCGATCATTCCTCCGCTACTTAACATTTTACCATTAGATTCAGTGATTAGTCCAGCTGTAATAATATCAGATATATTAAGTGCCTCTTTAATAGCAAGTCGAACCTTGGAACCATTTCCACCTTCAAAGCTGCCGGCCGCTATAGAAATAAAACTGCCTCCGGGTGCATGTATAACTGTGTCGCACGTATTGTCAATTTCGACAAAAAATGCCTGGAGATTGCTTTCTCGAAATGTACTTTGAACATACTTTTTCCTTTCATGGCAGGAGGTTAAGAAAATAATAGTTGCGATTACATAAGTAAATTTTGTTGAAATGTTCATGGGCTAAGACTTAAGGGCGTTATCTTATAAATTCATTTTAATTCATACCTGAAAAATGCCGTTAAGCATATGCGGTATGAGATCAAAATTTACTTTTACCTGAGATGTTGATTTTTCATTTTTCCATAACTCGGGTTGCTCATGAGACCCCGGTTCTCTTTGTGTCAACCAAATCTTGAGCTGTCCGATGATGATCTCATCAGACAGGTCTTCACTCAGCATCAGTAATTATTTGTACAAAAAATTCCAGGTAAAAAGATAATTATTGATATTATCCGTAGATACAACATGCGCTGGCTGCTGATTGCTATTGTTAGTATAGACATTAGACACTGTACCGCCGTTTGCTGCGTAACCCGTCACCAGATTTTTATTGAACCAGGTCTCGAGACTTAAAAAAGATTCAGTGCCCAGGATATTTCCCAGATTCAGCAGGCCAATCGTTTTAAGATTATTCGTCTGCGTTCCATAAGTGCATGATGTTTCCTGAACGAAAGTGCCGTTCAGGTCATATTCCTTAATGTCTGTGATATTACCCCCAGAGAATGTATAAGTGAAGGAACCCTGAATGGAAACCGGCCCGGAGCCGAGATTCGAGTTGTGGGTCCGCTTGGACAAAACGCCATTCGTATAAGTAAACACATCCTGTTCGTGCGATCCCGCCATGATATAATCCAACTGCTGCAAAACGCCATTCCCATCATAAGTATAAGATGCGCTGTAGCCATAGGTTTCTGTGACAGTTAACGGGTTGCCGCCCGCATCGGTCGTAATGAGTAATGTATCCTGGTTAAGGCTATCTACAATAGAAGAAATTCTGGATGAATCAGCATATGAAATCAGATATACGGTATCATTGGCAATATTCGGATCTGTCCCCTGCTCGATCCTTACCAGTTTAGCGGTGGTCCCTGGATTTGAATTTGATGAATTATTTTCTTTTTTGCAGGATGAAATAATAACCAACGATACTACGTACAAAAGCAACAACTTGTTTTTCATATTTACTGAGGATTTTGACAATAGAACGAACGTCGAATTTAATTAGTATTCCGGAAGGGTTATATTAGATATTTGACCGCTGGTCTAAGTAGTTTTATGTAGTAAGAAACTAAAGCTGGGTTTATTCGTCAAGCCCGAACCTCAGTACAATAGAATTATCGCTGCTGATTGCTCCAATGTCAAGCTCCACTATTGGCAATACCAATGTTATGTGCCGTTTTTATTCAAATATTCTATTCTTAAACAATTCCTTCATTTTATCAAAGCTCTGTTTTGGTTTATGGCAAATGAAAATTGTTTGCACAACCCAGCCTTCGCTGCTTGCATAGTCGCTGTAAATTTTTCTTACCGGAGTTACTTCTTCAAAAAAGGGTTAAAAAAATCATCACCCGCATCGTTATAGCAAAAAGCAATAACCGTTTCGGGCATTTTACCCGTAGGTGCCCAGGTATAAAAACTTCCATGATATGAAAAGGCATTTGGAAATCTATATTCGTCTTTAAACAATTCAACTGCTCCTGCTTGCGAATAATGTTTCCCCCAGATTAAACAATTCTTTTTTTCATTTTCGGGTAGGCTGTCATACACAGATTGTAATTGTTGCATCATCGTTTTCCATTTTTCTTTTGAATTATATTCTTGAATAGGAAGTACGTCTTTTCCGTTTTTCTTTTCTTTTGGGGAGTATTTAAAAACCGAATTAAGATAATGAGGAAAGGAATAGACAGGCATTCCGAAAGGAATCAATACTGCGCCGATTAATAAAATAAAGCTCAGAGGATATAATAACCATTTTCTTTTTGGTAGTAAGAGACCCTCCCAATAGATACCGCAGAATGGAAGTATGGTAAGAACAATCGGAAAGAAATAATAGGCTTTCCCTTTACAATAAATGGACAATAATACGGATAATAAAATTGAACAGGCAAGTGGCAAATAAAGACTTTTATTTCTTTTATTGACAAACATAAAAACAAAAGCGGGCAACATCAGGATAAAAGCGATCGGATTAACCGATAAAAATAAATCGCGCAGAACGTGCATTGGTGCTAAATCATCCAATTGGGTTTCATACAGCCGATGAATCATTTGTAGTGCGGGCCAATCATTTACATATTGCCAAATAATATTCGGCAATAATATCAAAAATGAGATAATCAAAGATTGCCAATATTTACCTTTGATTAACGCAACCCTTGTTTCCCCAAAGAACAATAAAGACAATAAACCAAAAGCGAAGAATAATGCGTCATATTTAGTCAGAAAAAATAGAGCGGTGAATAGAGTCAAATACCATAAATATTTTCTATTGCCGTGTTTTATGAACCTTGT
This sequence comes from Puia sp., assembly GCA_035937535.1. GTDB lineage: Bacteria > Bacteroidota > Bacteroidia > Chitinophagales > Chitinophagaceae > Puia. The sequence goes on from DASZHV010000010.1 coordinate 20,112, forward strand.
GAGTTGATAAAAGCAAAGTACCCAAAACAATTGATTGAAAACAACAGGTTCAAATGGTTGTTGAGACCCTTCAAATCCCGGTGCAATCAAAAGACAAAATAATGTAATAAATACTGCTATGTTTTTACCGCCGAGTTCTACAGTTATTTTGCCCACATAAATAACAATGAACAGCATAGCAATATGCGGAAAAATATGGTAAACGAAAACTGAATGGGAATGGAACAGGTTTTGGATAAAGGCTAACAAACCTGTCAGCGGGGGTAATTCCATATATCCAAAAGCAAGATGGCGACCTGATTCAATATACAAAAATTCATCGCTCTGAAAACCAGAATGACTATCTGCAATTAAATGAAGAGTTAGTTTTAAAATACAAAAAAACAGGATGGTTAGTTTAATCTGTTTATTCATTCGTTTGCAATTAGAGTGGTGAAGTCAGTAAAATGGCACATAACACTTACATTAATGGTGTCGAAACGCAGGCAATATATAATGCCATATTATTTACAAAAGATAAAACACAGCTACAATTCCGCCACTTATTGCAATTGTGAAGTTTAAAACTTTTGCTGTTTTCAGAGATTTTTTAGGCCCCCTTTTAAAAACTCATTAGTATTACCATTCGTCTCCTATTGCTACAAATAAAATACAGGGTGTTTAACAGTTAAACAGCCTGGTTTTTTTGAATGGTGGTAATAATGCATAACTTTATGATGATTGATTTTTTAAGATAAGATTTTCCACACCCCGTTCTTCTTATTTTCTTCATTTAATTCTTACCACTTTTTTTAATTCTTGCCTGAATTTATAAGCAAAAAAGCAAAAAATGCTACACATCTGTATCAAGAAGTGTATTAGATTATTTATTTAATAAATACAAATAAAAGATAGCAACTGAGAACTATGATTTGTTTATTTTCTTAAACCTTTATCATTAAATACACAACAATGACAATTCAAAAGCCTGCACTTAAAAATGCATTAGTAATTTCTTTGGCTTTGTTATCAGTGATAGTATCCTTGTCGACAAATGCGCAAAAAAAGCCTAATATTCTATTCATTATGGGCGATGATATCGGCTGGATGCAACCGAGTTGTTATCACCGGGGTTTAATGGTAGGAGAAACGCCGAATATTGATCGTCTTGCAAACGAAGGGGGGATCTTCATGTGTTACTACGCTGAACAGAGCTGTACTTCCGGTCGCAATGCCTTTTTCACTGGAATGCATCCACTTCGTACTGGCATGATCCCACCACAATTGCCGGGAAGTCCATCCTATTTGCGACCAGGCACGCCAGCACTCGCTAAGTTCCTTCTGGATCTTGGCTATACTACCGGTGAATTCGGAAAGAACCATTTAGGTGATCATCCTGACGCACTGCCAACAGCCCATGGGTTCCAGGAATTCTGGGGATACCTCTATCATCTGGACGCAATGCAGGGTGTGAGTTTCCCCGATATCAACAAATCGCCGCTTGTTCAGGGTATCGCTTCGCCCTGTAAGATGGTACCCATTCCCGGAGTACCTGAACCACCGGGAGAAATCGATCCCAGAGAAGGAACCTGTCTGGCAGCACCTCGTCCAGTGCTATGGGGTAAGTCATCTGATGGCACTGCCAAAAATCAGATGTATAAAGACGAAGGGCCGCTCACTTTGGAAAGATCGAAGACTGTTGATGAAGAAATTTCCAATCATGTTATTGACTTTCTAGATCGTAACGATCCTAAGAAAACCGGCAAGCCCTTCTTCGTATGGTACAACCCAGCGCGAATGCATGTAACCACCGTATTGTCGCCAAAATACCAGGCCATGATTGGTGAACCGGGCGGAAAGGACTGGGGTGCCAATGAAGCCGGCATGAAACAGATGGACGATAATATTGGCTATGTATTTAAGAAGTTAGAAGACATGGGCGAATTAGACAATACCATTATTGTCTTTACAACTGATAATGGAGCAGAAGTCATCACTTACCCTGATGGCGGTGTCACTCCATTTAAAGGTGGGAAGTTGACAACCTGGGAAGGTGGCATGCGTGTTCCGTGTGTCATTCGCTGGCCTGGCCATATTAAAGCCGGTACGGTTTTTAAAGATATGTTCGCTTCTCTTGATTGGTTACCGACTTTTGTTGAAATCGCAGGCGGCGCCAAAGGAAACGACCTGAAGGCACAAATCGAGAAAGGTGCGTATCCAGGAATCGTAAAGACTACGTTAGACGGAATCAACCAGATTGACTACCTGACTGCCAAATCAGATAAGTCAACGCGCGAAGTTTTCTTCTATTATTCCAACTCTACTCCATCTGCGGTTCGGTACAAAAACTGGAAGATGTATTATACTATGTCAAGTACAAATCCACTCGGAGCGATGGGTGCTAAAGTTACTTATGGCTGGACCATGGTTGATAATATTATGCGCGATCCCTTTGAAATCGCTGGAGGGTTGGATGATCCTAAATCTGCAATATCAGTTGGTGGTGCATTGGCCTCTCCAAGTACTGCTTATTTGTACGATTGGAACCTGCTGCCTATTGGTCAGTTGTTATGGGAGAAAGAACTGATGTCATACGAAAAATTCCCTCCATTGCAAGCTCCAGAAACCTACAACCTGAGTGGAATCCTTAAGGAAGTTCAAGCCGCTGGCCATCCGAGTCAATAAAATTTTTGAACTTAATAATAATGTAAGCGGGCGGACAACTAAGTCGCCCGCTTTTTGTTCGCGTTTATTTTTTCCGAAATTAAACTGACTCCTTTAAAAATTGAATGGTTTAAAAATAAACAGAAGGTTTATTATAAAATTGAACCATTTTGAATAAATTATTATTTCCAGAAATAGTAGCGGTCGGACGGGACTTATGGACGCTTACAATATGTTGAAAATTAATATCTAAATTTCTTTAAAGTGGTTTACTGAAACATTGTTGAAACAGATTTTCGCCAAAAGTTCGGGACCTCACCAGATCCCAATTTCGAGTCCCTTCTTAAGTGAAATTTATTAGAAACTAGTATCAATGTCACAATAATTTTTCGATTTACTGTTAAATCATATTAATTGAAATCTTATCAAACCGGAAATCCTACCTTTCTTAAATCTCTATGATCTGAATAAGTACACTTCGGTTATATATTCAAATAAAAAAATACTTTTCAACTATGAACCCAACAATTAAAATATCCAAACTGAGCAAATCAATATTTTCGTTATTGAAAATATTAGGGTTTTCATCAATAATAGTCACATCATTTTTGGCATGCAACAATCCCGCAAAAACAGAAGAATCGGCTGCAACAACAGATTCCTTGATGGTCAAACTTGATTCAGATCAGGTCGCTAATATTGTAAAACGCTCATATCAATATGTGGCCCTGTACAATGTCATTAACAAATTTGCTATGGACGAATCTGGTCCATTCTGTTCAAAAGGATGGAATAAGATTTACAAAGCAACCTCCCTGGCAAATGCCGACACCCGGTCCATTGCAAGACCTAATAACGATACTTATTACGAAATTGCCAATCTGGATTTGCGCAATGATGCGGTCGTGTTGGAAATACCTGCCTTCGATTCTAAATTTGTTTCCCTGGAAACTTCAGCCTATGATCATTATGTTGGTATTCCTTTATCCACAACCAAAGGCGATTACAAAAAACCTGTGAAAGTATTATTTTACACATCCCGGACAAAAGGATACAAAATAGGAGATAAGGTTGCCGGCATAGATAACTATGTTGAAATGAGTGGAGACTTCGTTACAGCATTCCATCGACTCATGCCGGAATCCAATAACCCTGCTAAACATGCGATTATTCTCAAACAGCTTAATGAATTGAATGCTGTTACACTTTCTCAGTTTTTAAAAAAACCGGCAACAGACAGCAGTATGGCGCAATTCCCTGCTTATGGAACTACGGATGCAGATGTTTTTGGAGGAAATCTACTGGAAGTCATGCAATTTGTATTCAACCATTCAACTTTTGATCCGACCGATTCATTGGATAATGCTTTACTCGCAGCCTATAAACCATTAGGTATTGAACCTGGTAAAGAATATGATGCTTCAAAGGCTGCAAAAATAGATACAGCACTCTTTCGCAAAGTTTCTCTGGAAGTAAAGGCGGCAAACCTTGGCATAATGGAAGATCCAAAATTAGCTTTGCAACTTTTGTTTCAGGCATTCCAACCCAAGGGTCATATCGACCTGCAGACCCTGGTATTCCAGTCAATTATCGGTCCGATTGGGCAACCCGCCACAGAGGCACTATATCCGCCGGTAAATACGGCCGATGGAAAACCAATGAATGCGATGAATGATTATGTAGTCAGAATGACCAAGACTGAATTACCGCCTGCAAAAGCATTCTGGTCTTTGACGCTATATGATACCAAGAACGGATTTTTCATCCCGAACAAAGAAAATAAATATTCAGTGGGTGAGAATGCAGGTTATAAACTCGATAAGGATGGAGGAATCACCATATATGTTTCATCCGAAAAACCTGCAGGTGTTCCGGCAGAAAACTGGCTACCAACAAACCGGATTGATCAGGGACTAAGTTTAATGCTGCGCATCTACGCACCGGATCTTTCAAAAGTAAAAACCTGGAAGGCGCCAAAAGCAGAACTGATCAGTAAAAAATAAAACCGATCAACAGTGGCGTATTTTACGGATAGCCTTCAAATGTTCGGATCCGGGCGGACTCTTTAGCTTTTTAACTGCTTGATTATTAATTACTTATTGCGGACAGGACGGGATTCGATAGGTCTTATAATAAGTTGGCAATCAATTTTTTAAATTTACAAATGTAGTTTACGGAAACACAACAGAAACGATTTTAGCACAAAAGTTCGAGTCCCCGTCAGATCCCGCAATTGGGATCTAAAATTTTAGTTCAGCCCCAATGTTAGGCTTCGTTGTTTTTCTTCGGTTAGTTTTGCCCGTTATATTTTGGGTCAAAGTCCACAATCCATTCAATACCGTATTTGTCCCTAAAACAACCAAAATATGAACCCCAAGGACTATCACCAATAGACCCTTCTATTTGTCCTCCCACTGAAAGCCCATTAAATAATTTGTCTGCTTCTTCTTTACTTTCTGCACTTATTACAATTTTACTTCTGTTCTCATTTTCGTTTGTTTTTCCCATAATTTCCGGAACATCATTTGCCATCAACATATTACTTTTTCCGATAGGCAAAGCAATATGCATAATTTTATTTTCTTCTTTTTCTGCAACCCTGAATTCAGGACTTGCAATGTCTTTGAAACGAATAATCTTTGCAAACTCTCCGCCAAATACTGATTTGTAAAAGGTAAATGCTTCTTCGGCATTTCCGTTGAAGTTAATGTGAGGATTGATAAGTGCCATAATTTTTATTTTTTAGGTTGTTAAATTAGTTGCTTTCTTATTTGTTTTGACTGCCGTTTTGAAAACGATCCCGATAGTTATCGGGATTGCGATAAAGTTGCCAATAATTCTTCCAAATTTTTCATTGACATAGCATATCCTTCCCTGAAGCCCATTTCAATCATCTTCTCTAAACGGTCAAGGGATTCATTGTAAATAGTAATAATGACTTTTGTCTTTCCGTTTTGTTCACTGAAATTAAAATCCCAATCAGAACCTGGCAATTCAGGGTTTTCATCTTTGTCTGCAAAAGCATTGAGATATTTGAAATTGGTTTTTGGGCTAATAGAAGTATATTTTTGAATTGCCCAACGCTCTTGTCCTTCCGGGCTTACCATAGCATAAAATCTTCGTCCGCCAACTTTAAAATCCATAAATTTTGTTTTTGAAATCCAGGGTTTAGGTGCCACCCATTGGTCAAGAATTTCCGGTTTGGTAAAAGCATCCCATACCAGCGAAAGGCCGGCATCAAACTCCCTGGTAATGAATACCGTTTTTGTTGTTTTGTCAACGCTAAAGTCAAATAGCAAACCATTTTTCATTTTTTCTTTTTTTTAAGTGTTGATAATACTTTGTCCAATTGATTGAATTGGGTCTCCCAAATTTTTCTGAATTGGGCTAACCAATTGTCTATTTCTTGCATTTTTTTTGGATTAAAGTAATAATAAATTTCTCTTCCAGACGGCTCAGGTTTAATCAATTTGCATTCCTGTAATACTTTAATATGTTTTGATACTGCTTGCCGGCTCATATCAAATTTTTCCGCCATTGCATTTGGCGTTAACGCTTGAATGGCAATTAAAGTTAAAATAGCCCTGCGTGTTGGGTCCGCTATGGCTTGGAATATGTCTTGTTTCATTTTTCAATATTTAATTACGCAACCTTCAGGTTGCAAATATATATGCAACTTATGAGTTGCGCAAATTTATTTGCAATTATTTTTTTCTAGGTAAAATGCAGGGAAGTTTTAGTTGTTGTCGAAGGAGTGTACCGGCCCCCTTTAAACTAGACAGTTTTCTAACGATTGTTTAGTAAGTTTCCATCACATCATCATTAAAAATAACAGTTACCATTCCGTCACCAATTCTTCGCAAACCCAATGAGATCGGGGGACAGTATTTTTTGTATCAGTGGTTATTGTAGCACCCACATGATTCCATTTATGTTATCATTGCCGCCATACTGGCTCTGCACCGCTGCATTAACATGGGCTGCATTGATCGCAAATTCATTCTGTGGATATAACCAGCGTGTAGGCACCATTCCATTATTTAATGTGCCGGGTCCCACATTAAAAGTAGGTATACCTGTACGGCGTTGCTCGTAAAAAGGCTCCCACCCGGAATTAAGGTAAAAAGAAATATATTTTTGTATAATAATCATCGGGATGGCGTTGGCAGGATTAAACTGCACCACGGGTTGGGCAAGGTAAGTGGCGATTGTTCCGGCATCAATGCCATAAAAGCTCATAGAAGCGGTTATTCCGTTATTATAATAGGTGTCAGCAGTACCGGCAGTTGTTACCCAATTACGCGAAATGGCTTCTGCTATCAGGAATTCCTGTTCTGCATAGCTAAAAAATATATATGGCTCATTTACCTGGCTGATCCAATACCTGCTGTTAAGTCGGGAAGCGAGGCCTGAAAGTGTTTGCTGGGTTGAAGCCTGCAATCCGGCATTAATTCCAAGATAGCTGGAAAAAACATTTGCAGGCTGTCCGCTTATGGGTGAAGCATAACTAAAAAGGCGCGGATCATTATAGGCTTTTAGCGTATCTACAAGTCCTTGTTCCATTGAAACCGTAGTCTGAATGGTCAGGTTTTGATAAAATGGATTATTGTTACTGGAAGCCGAAGTATTGAATACTAATTGGGCATTGTCGCTGATGCCAGTCATCAGCGGATATTTTGAAGGATTGCTGAGAATATTCTGAAACTGCTGTACGATATTAATTGTGCTGCTGCCAACTTTTTTCGAAAGATGAATGAGCAGACGCAGGTGAAAAGCATTTATCAATTGTTGCCATAGCAAAATCTCTTTCGGATTGCCACCATATATAATGTCTCCGCCAAGCTCGCCCTGCGTAGGGTCGAGCATGGTATTGGCGGAATCTAATTCGTTCAGTATTCCCGCATATATATTCTCCTGCTTATCATATACAGGAGTGGGTATTCCTTTTAGCGCTTGCAGTGCTTGTGAATAAGGCACATCGCCAAATGTTTCGGTAAGCTGTGAAAATAATACCGCTCTGAAAAAATGGGCCAGGGCCTGGTAATTAATCTGGCCGGAAGCCTGTGCCCTGGTATTCATATCTTCTACCTGGTTCAGTGTTGTGTAATTACCATAGCTGGCGGCTGCCCACCCATAAGTTTGCTCCACAATATTTGCGTCCTGATAGTAAGTAATAAAGCGGCTTGCATAACCCTGCCTGTCAGATGAAAAGGGGTAAAATACATTATAACTGATACTGGCAAGCAATAATGCCGGAGTGGCGGTAGAAGGCGTATTTGGATTTACCTGGTAGTAAGATGTCTTATTGCATGATACCAGCAGTATTACTAATAAAGTAAGGAAAAATAATTTATATGAATATTTCATCGCCAATATTTTTAAGATATAAATTAGAATTTCAAGCTCAGGTTTATGCCAATATTACGATATGAAGGTTCAGCAAGCTGTAAGCCTGTATAACCATCAGGATCCATAAACGGAACATTGGTGAACAACAGCAGGTTCCGCCCGACAATCGAAACGCTTGCCGATTTTATTCCAGCACCTTTCAACGTCTGAGGCAGAAAATTATAACTCAGAATGACCTCTCTGAGTTTTACAAATGTTCTTTTATAAAGTGTAGACTGGTCTATGCTCTGAGTGTAATAATTAAATACCCAGTTTATATAATCTGTCGGGGCTGTTACCGGTGCAAATTTTCGTGAATCGCTGGTAATATTCCCCTGCACATCGTAGGTTGCCGACCCGCTTGTTACAGTAACACCATCTGGAACATAGGTTGGCTTTCCTGCATAGCTGTCGTCTCTATATTTGTTAGCAGTTGCAGGGTGTTGGCCGCCTTCATACATTTTAGCTTCAACGAGATCATCCGTCAACCCGCCTATGCGTCCATCAATTAAAAAACTTAATGTGAAACTTTTGTAGGTAAACTTGTTTGACAAGCCAAAACTCCAATCTTCATTTGCGTGCCCCAGGTTTACCTGTTGGGGAATATATTGGGGATTCCCATTGTTATCATATACAACCTTGCCTTCGGGCGAACGCTGCCAGGCATAGCCGACATAAGTATCCGTTCTTCCGCCTACTTTAATTGTGTTTGGATAGTAAGTATTCAGCGTTCCATATTGAGCACCATTATACCAGGATTGTACAACTTCATCGAAAGAAGTATAATTGAGCATAAGATCCCATGCAAAATTTTTCGATTTTATAGGAGTTGCATTCAACACCAGTTCGATGCCCCTCCTGTCAAATACATTTCCGTTTACCAGTAAGGAATTGTAGCCCGAAGCCTGCGAAAGCGGAACATTTACAATAAAGTTTTTTTCCAGGTAATTATAATAAGTAAAATCAAACCCTACTCTGTTCTTTAAAAATTTCATTTCCAAACCTGCTTCCCTGGTGATAGTGCGGTTGGGCTGGATGGCATTACTGTAAATAGAAGTAGGTGTAGCCAGTGAAGGGACACCATTCCATCTCGTACCAGCAGTATAAACAGGCAATGTTTGATATGGCATGGCATCAGATGCCACATTGCCATAAGCCCCCCGTACTTTAGCATAAGAGATGGCCTCCGGCATCTGTAGCATTTCCGAAACAATAAGCCCGAGCGATACGGATGGGAAGAAATAGGAATTATAGGGTGTTTGCAAAGTGCTTGTCCAGTCATTTCGTACGCTAACGTTTAAATAGGCCATATTTTTATATGCTATGTCTGCATATCCATAAAGACTTCTTACTTCTTCTTCCGTCAATGAATTCGAAGTAACTGCGGGATTGTTAGAGTTTCCCAAGTTATAAACGTCCGGTACGGATAATCCACCAACAGTTGAAGAATTTAGCATGGTTTGGCGCACATACCTGTCTGCTGCACCAGCTGAGGCAGTGAGGTGAAAGTCTCTCAGGAATTCTTTATTATAAGTAAGCATCAAATCAGAAGCAAAAATCAAATTGCTGCTGGATTGCAGGCTGTACTGCCCAAAAGGTATGGCCGTATAGTCAATAAAGCTATATGGCGTTTTAAGGTCGGACAACGCATTGTTTTCTGTGAGCCCGCTTCGCAAGAATACTTTCAGGTCTTTTGAAATATCATAAGTAAGATTCGCCTGGCCTACCACTACAGCATTGGAATAACCCCGCAGGTATTCATGAGAAAGGTACCAGGGGTTATTGTACCATGTATAATTGTAAGTAAACTGCTGAAGGTTTTTAACCCCGTAAGGCACAAAACTACCGCTGCCATTGGTATATCCACCACCAGGTTTCCAGTAATTTTTAAGATCGTTAATGTTTACGTCTGGCCCCATCCACAATAATATATCGTAAAAAGTATTGGTTGGACCATATCCCGTTGTAGGGTAATTGGGCGTGTACTGCTGGTTGAAGGATAAAGTGGCCTCGGCTTTGAGCCTGTCAGTAATTTTTAAGTCTCCTGCCAGGCTTATTGTTGTGGTACTCAGTTTTGTATTGGGCACCTGTCCCTTTTGGTTTAATTGCGTAACGGATATGCGGTAATCGCTTCTCTCCGTTTTACCTGATATGCTTACATTAAGGGTGTTTAATAATTCTGTTTGCAGGAAATTTTTAAGGTTGCTCTGGCTGCGGGTTATCCAGGGCATTGGCTTGTAGTGGCTTTGAACAGTATATGTGCCCTGTTTAAATGTATATAATTGATTGGGATCGTAAGGGCTGTTATATTGAGGCACTTCCATGTACCCGCTTGCAGTGGTGGGATCTTTTTGGTTAAGTTTTGGTCCCCATACATAGCCATAATTGTCATACCAGCCTCCCCCTCCCTGTCCGTCAATGAATGCATAATATCCGCTCCAGCCCATGCCATATTCTGTTTGTGTTTTAGGCAGGTTCAGAAAGCCTGCGTGAAACTGGAAAGTTTCATTCACAGCTACTTCAAAACCATTGGCGCCGCTTTTACCTTTTTTGGTAGTTATTTGAATAGCTCCATTAATACCCGGGCTGCCATACAAAAGAGCTGCTGCATCACTTTTTAAAACGGTGATATTTTCAATATCATCCGGGCTAAGGTTCCAGGTATCGCTTTGGGTAACGATACCATCCACAACGAAAACAGGTACCTGCCCCCGGAGATATACTCCTGAATTTTCAAATAAAGTAGTTGCAGTAGTAATGGTAAGACCTGCTACCTTACCATTAAGGCCATTTACAATATTGGGTTCGCGGGCTTTCTCCAGGGCTTCACCTTTTACTTCCTGCGTGGCAAAGCCAACGCTGCGTTTTTCTTTTTTGATTCCTAGTGCGGTAACTACCACTTCATTTAAATCTTTGGTGCTGGCAATAACAGGTATTAAAATATTATTTTCTAAACCGACAACAACATCCTGGCCGGTAATTCCTACACCCGTAATCACCAGCACATCGCCTTCTTTGGCTTTGATAGAAAAACGTCCATCTACATCAGTAACTGTGCCCCCTTTTAATCCTTTAATGATTACAGATGCACCTGCAATTGGCGTCTGGTCTGATTTCGAGAACACTTGCCCTGTAACCGTATGTTGGGCTCGGCAGATATTCATTGAACTTAACAAAAACAAAGTAAATAGCGTAAGCCGCCAATGGCGAATGAAGAGTTTCATAAGCAGCAATTTTTAGTACTTTGGAATGTTTCAAAAGTTAAATCATTTATTTTGACTCTTCAAAAAAATAACTACTGTCCGACTGCACTTTGAGTATGGGAGTTAAAAAGTCAGATCAGAAGGATTGTCCATATTATTAATTTTGTTTGAATTACAATAAAAAAGACTTCTAATGAGTGGGATAAGAAAATTTCACCGATGTATCGAATCCTGATAAATGGGGCAGTTTTCTAAAAAGTATAGTAGTTTTTCAATTTCAAAAGAAATCGGATTAAGTATTGGTTGTATAAAAAATCTGGCGCGTACTTTCACAACAATTACTGATCTGTCACTAATTCCTTGCAAACCAAATGGAATCGCGAGACAGTACTTTTTGTATCGGCAAGTAGACGCTGTCTTTAACTTGACTCCATTTTATTAGTTTTTTTGATTACCAGCAAAGCCGTGCCAGGGAAGGTCCGGGAGCCATTTTACAAAACTTTGAGGGCTATCTGCAAACCGATAGATATGTATCTTATGAAGTTTTTGATAAAAAACAAGTCCCGCACGTGCGGGATTCAATGATGCAATGGATAATACAGAGTAACGACCGAAAACGCTATGGAGGAAATACAAAAGCTGTATGCCATCGAAAGAACATGCAGGAAATCACGAAGCAGCTAAACGAAGCGACAAGTTATGCTGCTTACACCCACTCTTCCGCCGCGTCTATCAGAGCCTTCCACAAGTGAAAAGCGAAAGAGCTTCGGACCATGACACGGTAACGAAACGGAGCAATATGGCAGACGATCACCGGTGCCTTGGCCATGAGTCCCTGGGAGACACATGCGATAGGGAAACTTTTTTCCCGGAGATCCTGATCCCAAAGGTGGGAGAGCACTTCACGCACCTTAGGTCCTTCAAGTTCAAGCGTAGTACGCTGGTCGCTGACATCAACCACGCCGAAATGATTGTCGTTTTTCAATAGCAGAGGTGCAAGCTTCTGCGCGGCTTCCTGGAATCCTACAATAAGCCACCAGTCCGGAGCAAGGCACAAAGCATGGGCTTCGCTTCCACCGGATATTGACCCCCATCGGGTCTGGCCTGGCTTCCCCGGCAGTTCCATACCCAACGCTTCAGCGAGTTCAGCCTGCGTTGAGCTACCAGGTGCCACACGAAGATCGATGGTGTGCAATCCTGGCAATTCACGAATCGCCACCGTAGCGACGGTTCCCATATTCATTCCTTGCAGCGGACTTTCTTTGATGATCATATTTCAAGAGTCTCTTCTGATATTTTCCTTGTCAACGAATACGGCGTCACAGATGCTGGCGCGCATCACTTTTTTTCCCCCGATAGTCATCGGGGCAGGCACGGGCACGGCCACCACTTCACCCATGCGCTTCAGTCCTTCGGCCACCAATGCCAGTGCGAAGGCACGCCCCAACGCCGGCGAATAGTAAGAACTTGTCACAAAGCCGGTATGTTGTGTTTTTCCTTGTTCGTCCGGATGCGCGTTCAATACGGTGATATACGCTCCTTCGGGAACGACTTCTTCATTGTTTTCCGGCAGCAGCCCCACCAGTTGCAATCTCCCCGTTGCCTTCAGCCAGGGCAGCTGGAAGGAGCGCTTTCCGATGAACTCCTTTTTTTTGGAGACGACCCATGACATGTTGAGATCATGAGGTGTTTGTGTTCCGTCGGTGTCCTGGCCTATAATAATGTAACCTTTTTCCGCCCGCAGCACGTGCATGGTCTCTGTGCCATAAGCAGTCAGGTCATAAGGATGACCGAGCGCCCACAGTTTTTCCCAGATATAACGGGCATGACCCCACGAAACGTTGATCTCGAATGCCAGCTCTCCTGAAAAGGAGATTCGCGCGATGCGCACAGGTATGCCGTCGATCGTCGCCATCCGGCTATGCATGAAGGGAAATGCATCTTTTGAGAGGTCAATATCTGTTACCAGTTCCTTGAGGAGCTGCCTGCTTTTCGGTCCCACCAGTGCGATCGTGGAAATATGCTCGGTAACCGAAGTGCAATAGACTTTCAGGTCTGGCCACTCCGTCTGCAGCCACTCTTCCAGCCATGCCAGCACCCTTGCAGCACCTCCAGTAGTGGTAGTCATCAGGAAATGGTTTCTATCAAGCCGGGTGGTGACACCGTCGTCAAAGACGATGCCGTCAGTCTTGCACATCAATCCATAGCGGCACTGCCCTTCGGGCAATGTCGAGAAATTATTTGTATAGATGCGGTCGAGGAAAACAGCGGCGTCGGGACCCTGGATATCAATCTTGCCGAGGGTGGAGGCGTCCATCACGGCCACACCCTCCCTGGCTGCCACGCACTCACGTCTAACGGTATCGTCTATGCGCTCTCCCGGCTTCGGGAAGTACCAGGGTCGTTTCCATTGTCCAACGTCCTCGAATACGGCACCCGCTTCTACGTGCCATAGATGGAGAGCCGTGATGCGGATAGGATCGGAAAGCATTCCGCGTTCTCGTCCGGCAAGTGCAGCGAATGGCACCGGCACATAAGGTGGACGGAAAGAAAGGGTACCCACATCAGCGGGAGACAGTCCGGAGTTTCCGCCTTCTGCAACAGCATTCAGTTGACAAAGCGCACCGATGGTGAGCATGCCGCTGGTCTTGCCCTGGTCGTGTGCCGTGCCGATGGTGGTGTATCGTTTGATATGTTCGATGCTGTTCAACCCTGCTACGACAGCGCGTCGCAGTTCATGCAGCGTGGTATCTCTCTGCAAGTCGATGTAAGCGTGACGGGCCTGTTCGGAATCGAGCACCGGTCCAAAAAATACCGAGGGGTCGTCGTCGCCGCCGAAGTCACCGGCCAACATACCGGCAGTGCATAACCGATCGGTAGAATGATTTACGAGGAAGGCCGCGTGGTTTGCACTCCATTGCGGTTTAATCCCGACGTGCGTCACCAGATCGACGATCGGGGTCCAGCCTCCGGATACTGCGAGCAGTTCGGCATCTGTGTGAAATGTTTCGTTCGTGTCGAGATCCTGAATGATAACAGTCTGCAAAGCCCCGTCAGAATTAGGCGCTGTGTCGAGAACAGTAGTGCGAAAGCGAATAGGAATCCCTGCTGCCCTCGCTGCATCTACGCTGGGACCTCCAGCACTGGGTCGCGCATCATATATGGTTTTCACTTGCACCCCCTCACGGTGAAGCCTAAGCGCATCACGGTATCCTTGGTTGTCGACAGTAACAACCACGGCATGACTGAAAATCCGCACACCATGAACCGCAACATAGGTCGCGGCCGCATGAGAGAGCATGATGCCGGGCCGGTCGTTATTTGCGAAGATCAGCGGACGCTGGAACGCACCGGGTGCCAGCACGACCCAGTCGGCACGGATATGCCATACTCGAATTCGCGCACCACGTGGCAGCGGGGCGGAATCCCCCAGGTGATCGCTTCGCCGTTCAATAGCAACGACATAATTCTGATCGTACAAACCAACTGTAGTACACCTGCACAGATAAGTGAGATTTTCATGTGCAAGAACATCCCGCAGGTCAGATGGTAATTCAATTCCAAGGTGCCGGAGATGACCACCGGGTCCCGGCTGGTCGTCGATCAGCAGAACTTCACGACCTGCCCGCAAGTGCTCACCTGCCACCATCAGTCCCGCAAGTCCTGCCCCTATGACCAGCGTGTCTATATAGTGATGGGTCCTGTCGTAGCGTGCTTCATCGGGGGACGAAGGCAGTGAACCGACGCCGGTAAGGCTGCATGCAGCGAGTCCTTCAGCTACTTCAATGACCGTTGCAGGAAGCATCGATTCCTTGGTTCCTGATACCAGCTGAACGAGTACATTGGGTTCTTCAACGCCCAATCCGACGATACCTCGCGGACGGCCATGGTAGGTGCTGTTGGTTATTGACAGCAGGCCGTTGCGCAGCAGGGCAGCCGCCATCGGTTCACCCAACTGGCCCTTATAAAGTTTGTCATTAAAATGGAATGATACTTCGCTCATGATCCCGAACCCTCCTGCCCAATGTCATTAGGTGATTTTGGTTGTGTAGTGAAAGGAAGCCATACGGGCCCGATCTCATGGGTGAGGGTATTGCGCCAGAGGTTGAACCAGCGGCCACATCCGGCGAAGTGCACCCACCGCTCAGCAAACCACCCTTTGGGGTTGGCACGGATATAAAGGTATTTCGCCCATTCACTATCGGTCAGCGCATGGGGATCCGGGTAAGCTACGCCGGCCTCAGCTCCGTAATGGAACTCGGTTTCGTTGCGCAGGCCACAGTGAGGACAAGGAATGTAAAGCATAAAAAAACTTTTAGTGGGCTACACCGGCCGCTCCATGTTCATCAATAAGGTGCCCCGTCTCGAAACGGTCGAGCGAAAAGGGCCGGTTTAGTTCGTGTGGGTTGCCATGTGCCATGGTGTAGGCCATGACCCAGCCTGATCCGGGCGTGGCCTTGAAACCACCTGTTCCCCATCCGGTATTGATGAACAGATTCTCCACCGGTGTGAGGCCGATGATGGGCGAAGCATCAGGAGCGATATCAACAATACCTCCCCAGGTCCTCAGCACCTGTGCGCGTGAAAAAATAGGAAACAATTCCACTGCAGCCGCCAGCTGATGTTCGATCACATGGAAACCGCCACGCTGTGCGTAGGAGTTGAAGGCATCGGTGCCTGCTCCCATCACCAGCTCACCCTTGTGGGCCTGGCTGACATACACATGCACAGCGCTGCTCATCACCACCGTGTTGAGCACCTGTTCAAGCAGCGGACTGACCAGCGCCTGCAATGGCCGACTCTGGATTGGAATGGAGAATCCGGCGAGATTAGCCAGCAGCGAGGAATGACCTGCCGCAACGATACCCACCCTGCCAGCAGCGATGGTGCCCCGTGAAGTATATACTCCCTGAACTTTATTATTTTGGATGTCAAAGCCTGTCACTTCGGTTCCCTGTATGATGTCCACCCCGAGGTCGCTTGCTGCTTTGGCAAAGCCCCAGGCCACCCAGTCATGTTTGGCAATGCCGCCACGCGGCTGATAAGTAGCACCGGCAACCGGATACCGGACATCTTCGCTGATATTGATGATCGGTACCAGCTTCTTTACTTCCGCAGGAGTAAGCCATTCACTATCGATCCCGTTGAGGGCGTTCGCGAAGAAATTCCGGCGTTTCGATCGCACATCACTCACCGAATGTGCCAGCGTCAGCACGCCGCGCTGGCTGAAGAACATCTCGTAGCCTAGATCTTCCTCCAGCGTCTCCCATAATTTTAGTGAGTGCTCGTATATGGCCGCTGATTCGTCCCATAGATAATTCGAGCGGATGATAGTAGTATTTCGAGCCGTGTTGCCTCCTGCGAGCCAGCCCTTCTCCAGGACCGCGACGTTGGTCAGCCCATGATTCTTTGCCAGGTAATAGGCAGTTGCTAATCCATGACCGCCTCCGCCCACGATCACCGCATCGTATGCCTTCTTCGGCTTCACCGTCTTCCACAGCTTTGGAGGCTGTTCCGGGAGAGCGGCTGCCCGCCTTCTTCCGATCGTGCCAGGAGATAAGTTATCCTGCGTATTCGTCATGATCTCAATCGTTTCATCTGTGGATCGAACTGCGGATCCTGATCTACCGTGCATGGATAGTCGAAGTTGAAATATCGGATAGACAGGTCAGTACCCTTCGTGCTCAATGCTACGGGCACCCAGGCATATGCGAGGGGTTTACCAATGGTATGGCCGAAGTAAGCACTGGTCACATAACCTACTACATTTCCCTGATGCAGCACGGGTTCCTTGCCCAACACTACATGCCGAGGGTTCTCAAGTACCAGACATACCAAACGTCTGCTCAGTGTATTTGGATTTATTGAATGGAAAGCCTCAGCGCCTTTATATCCACCACCCTTGCGGACCGCAAAGGACAGTCCCGCCTCATGGGGGTTGTGCTCACTGTTCATGTCTTGCCCGTAACTGCGATATCCTTTTTCCAGGCGCATGGAGTTGAAAGCTCCTCTGCCGGCTGCAACGAGTCCGTATTTTTTTCCTGCCTGCCAAAGCGTGTCCCAGAGTTTCAGCGCGAAGTCGGCGCTAGTGTAAATTTCATATCCCAGCTCCCCAACATAGGAGAGCCTGCAGAGCGTCACTGGCACATGGCCGAGATATGTGCTTTTTAGCCGGAAGTAGCCGAGTGCCTCGTTGCTCAAATCATCCCTGATCAACGACTGGGCGAGTTCCCGCGATTTAGGCCCAAAGAGCCCCAGCCCTACGGTCCCTGCGGTGATGTCCTGTACATGCACAGTGTCCGGTGCCATCTGTTTCAGGTAACTGATATCGCTATTGTTGTTCACACAGACGAAAAACTCGCGCTCGCTACGTCGCATCACAGTAATATCGCTGAGGATGCCGGCCATTTCGTTAAGCATCATGCAATACGTGATTGAACCCGGCTTTTTGCGCAGGTTACCGGTTGTCAATCGCTCGAGGAACTCCAATGCGCCATTGCCGGTTACTTCTATGCGTTTCAGTGTGGTGATATCGAACAGGCCGACGCCTTCCCTGACCGCTAAGGCCTCCGCGCCGATGATGGGTGACCAGAATTTAGAACTCCACTCATCCCGCGGCGAAACATTGTAGCGCGCGAGGAGGCCGGCGTTGGCTTCATACCATTGCGGTCGTTCATAGCCGTTAGCTTCGAGAAAGAAAGCACCGAGTTCCTGCTGTCGCGGGTAGAAACCAGTAGTGCGGAGAGGACGTGGCGACTCCATCGGCTGCAGCGGGTGCAACAGGTCGTACACTTCGATGTAATTCTGCGCACCGCGTTCTTCGATATGTTGTGGGCCCAACTGATGGATATCAAAGCGGTTGACATCACATTCATGCACCGCCAGTGCGGGATGGCCTTCCACGATCCACTCGGCCATGGCGCGCGCCACACCACATGCATGGGTGATCCATACTGCCTCAGCAATCCAGAAGCCCTTCAACCCCGACCATTCACCCATCAGGGGAAAGTTGTCAACAGTGAAGGAGAACAAACCATTCATCGATTCACTAATCTTGCTACCATTCAGTGCGGGAATGACTTCGGTGGTACGCTCCATGGCGCCTTTCCACTCAGCGGGAGTAAATGGCATCTGGCTCGGCATTATTTCAGCGAGTTCATTAGGAAGGATGTCCTCAGCCCTCACTGGAAGTGGCCGGTGTCCGTACCAGCCAACTGCGAGACTCTGTCCTCTCTGTTTGAAATACAGGTCTGAACCCTGATGTCGGAGCACGGGCAATTCAGCTTCACCTTTGTAAGAAGCCAGTTCAGGCATCGGCGCCGTGTAGCAA
This sequence comes from Puia sp., assembly GCA_035937535.1. GTDB lineage: Bacteria > Bacteroidota > Bacteroidia > Chitinophagales > Chitinophagaceae > Puia. The sequence goes on from DASZHV010000010.1 coordinate 38,676, forward strand.
AGCTGGTGCGCCAACGGCTGTATAGCCATGGACATACCGACCATGGCTCCGATCTTCGGTCCCCATATTCCGGCGCAGGAAATAACGATATCCGCGGGGAATATTCCGTTGGTCGTTTGAACACCAGTGACGCGACCCTCGCTCTGATCGATGGCAAGGACCTCGCAATCTTCAATGAATTGCGCGCCGCGGCTGATCGACCGCTTACCCATCACTTCGTCAGCCAGTAGCGCCCGGGCGATCCCATCATCTGGAACATACAGTGCACCCAGCAATTTCCCACGAACAAGAAGCGGATGCAATTTCAACGCTTCCTCAGGAGAAATCACGCGCGCGTTAATCCCGGCGGACATAGCCAGTCCCGCCCTACGGTGAAGGTCGGCCAGGCGCTCCGACGTGGTTGCGATCTCCAGGCTGCCCACTTTGAGGAAACAGGTCTCGCCGCCATAGCAAATACTATAAAGTTTTTCAACTGTCAGGTGGGCGAACTGCGCCATGGTACGCGACCCATTGGTCTGGAAAACAACACCAGGCGCGTGTGATGTCGAGCCGCCGGGATTCCAGAGCTTACCTTTTTCAATGACGACTACATCGCAGTACCCGCGTTCGGTGAGCTCGTCGGCCAATGAACAACCCACGATACCGGCTCCTATGATTACAATCTTTGGCATCAGTGTACCGGGGCTTCAGTGAGTTGGTCGCTATACCAGGAGAGAAATTGTTTCACAAGGTATTCCTCGTCGGCCAGTGGACCTGAAATATAGCCTCCGGAGCAAATGCCACGATAAGCGCCTTCTGCCAGACTTTGATCCTGTGCATTGGTCAGCGTCCAGACTTTGGTCAGGTCGTCAACATTATAGTCAACCCCTTCCACCGCGTCGGCCGCGACAAGCCATTTGGTTCGAACGAGAGTGCGGTCGACCGAAAGAGGAAAGACTGCGAAGGTGATGATGTGGTCACTCAAAAAGTGGTTCCACGAATTCGGATGGGTCCACAAAGAAAGTCCGCTTCCCTCCGGCAGTTCGATATTGCCAAGCAGCTTTTTGCACGCGTCTTCAGGCTTCAGAGTATGGGATAAGCACTGGTTGGCCAGCGGCAGTCGGACGGCGCGGAACCACAGGCCATCCGGGAATTCCAGGAGTTCGTAGGGAAGGCCGAGGTTTTCCCATTCTCTTTCTTTTTGCTGGAGCGTTTCCTGGAAACGTTTCTCCGAGGGCTGAACATGATCTTTGTCCATACCCTTGCCAAATCCTGAACTGTAAAGCGGTACCAGCAATTCAGGGTGATTGCCTGGACAATGCAAGCACTCCCTGTTATTTTCTATGACCAATTTCCAGTTGCAGGCTTCAATGATATCTTTCTGGCAGGCTATTTTGGTATTGGACAATTCGTATGGTGCGAGATACGGAGTCAGCATGCTGCGCACTTCTTCAATGTCAGCGGGTGCGGGTTTAGTAAGGCAAACATAAATAAGGCCACCGATCACGGTGACCTCTATTGGATTCAGTCCGAAATCCTCTTTGGGAAAGCCGGGAGTCATACCGCGGGCATGCAGCAGATTTCCGTCGAGGTTGTAGGTCCAATTGTGGTAGGGACAGATATGCCGCCTGCAATTGCCTTTCTCTCCCTGGACCAGTTCATGACCGCGGTGCCGGCATACATTATAAAATCCCCGCACTTCTCCACGTTCCGTCCGCTGCAGAAAAAAAGAGCGCTTTCCAATTTTTAGTGCAACGTAATCACCTGGTTTTGGAATGTCGGCCTCACATGCCACATAAATCCATCGACTGTAAAAAATTCGCTCAAGCTCCTCCTCAAAAATTTCGGCGCTTGTATAGAAGCGCGGAGGTAGAGTGAAGTTTGTGTCGATTCCGGCTAAGGACATGGTGATATTTTTTTATAATTTACTGTCAGAGCCATCAACTGAACTAAAACATAAAGGTAAGTTTGCCAATCAATATTCCATTGGAGTGAAGACCATAAAAATCAGGATGCACTTGGAAAAATTTGAAATAGGCGCACCCAATTCATTAGATTTTATCAATTAAGTAAGACCAATAACCTGTAATTCAAATATGAAGGATTCTTCGGCTACTGATAATAATGATCTTGCCAGTTTTGGTTATCGTCAGGAATTAAAGCGTTCCATGGGCAGCTTCTCAAGTTTTGCAGCAGGCTTTTCTTACATTTCTATTCTTACCGGTCTTTTTCAGATGTTTCATTTGGGTTATGGGGTTGCCGGACCTGCATTTTTCTGGACCTGGCCATTTGTCTTAGCGGGTCAATTGCTGGTGGCGCTCTGCTTTGCAGAACTGGCTTCCAGGTTTCCGTTGTCTGGCGGGGTTTATCAATGGGCAAAGTTTACGGGGAACCCTTTCCTTGGATGGATGACGGGATGGATTTATCTGGCTTGTCTTATTGTCACAATTGCTGCTGTTGCTATGGCATTACAGGTGAGCCTGCCCCAAATTTCAAGTTCCTTTCAGATAATTGGAACCTCGAATGACCCAAAATCGGTTGCTATTAATGCCATTTTGCTGGGTTCTATTCTGGTTATTATAAGTACTATAGTCAATGCCAGGGGAATTAAGATACTGGCACTGATAAATAATATTGGTGTATTTACCGAACTGGTTGGAATTATCTTGCTGATCGTTCTTTTGTTTTTACATAAAGTAAGATCTCCGGTTGAAGCTGTCGTTCACATTAAAAATAACGGATCCGGCTTCAAAGCTTTTCCTGATGTAACGATTTTATTGGCAGCGACTGCCTTGACAGCCTCTTATGTTTTGTATGGATTCGATACTGCCGGAACATTGGCTGAAGAAACGCATGATCCCCGTAAAAAAGCTCCCCGTGCCATCTTGCAGGCTCTTCTTGCCGCCGGATCTGCCGGATTACTGGTATTAGTTTTTGCTTTGATGGCAGCTCCGGATTTGGGTATGCCGGATTTGGGAAATATAAACGGAGGGTTACCCATGTTGGTGAAATCAGTCCTGGGCGAAACTACCGGCAGACTTTTCCTGTGTAATGTTATTTTTGCCATTACTGTGTGCACGCTTGCAGTTCATTCCGGGTCAGTAAGATTAATGTTTGCCATGGGGCGTGATGGGTGCCTGCCCTTTAGTAAATCCTTGTCGGAAGTTTCCTCAAAAACCCAGGTTCCTGTTTTGGCTACTCTGCTTTGTGGATTGGGAGCCATCATTATTTTGGCGATGAATCTTCAATTTCCAAAAGTATTTGAGCTGGTAACCTCTATCGCCATGCTTTGGGCAAATCTGGCTTACTGGATAGTAGTTGCACTTCAACTGAAAAACAGGTTTATATCAGCACGGTCTGGAGTAGATACTGGAGCCAGATTTAAATTGGGCAAATGGGGATTCCCGGTTAACATTTTAGCCCTGATTTGGAGCAGTTTTATGGTTATTAATGTGTCATGGCCCCGTACTGCAACCTATGGTTCGGAATGGTATCACCAATATGCTGCGTGGATTTATACTACTGGTTTAATTTTCATTGGTGTGTTCATTTATTATTATAAATTAATTAAAAGACAAAGAATTTCTTAAAAGGAATATGGAGTATACTCAGTTTATAGATGGCGCATTAACTACAGATTCAAACAGGGAGTCCTGGATAAACTATAATCCGGCTAATAATAATCCATTGGGAGAGGTTTGTCAGGCTAACGATCAGGATATTGAAGCAGCTGTATATTCATCAGAAAAGGCCTTCCATATTTGGAAATCCAAAACCGGAGCAGAGCGTGGTCGGGTTTTATTAAAAGCAGCCCATATATTAAGATCCGGATTGGAGAAAATTGCTTTTTTAGAAACCCAGGATGTTGGAAAGCCCATTTCGGAATCTATGGCTGTGGATATTAATTCGGCTGCAGATGCCATGGAATATTTTGGAGGTATGGCTGCGAGTATTCATGGGGAGTTTTTTGATTTGAAAAACGCCTTTGGATATACGCGTCCTGAGCCTTTAGGTATTTGTGCGGGAATTGGTGCATGGAACTATCCCATTCAGATTGCTGCATGGAAAGCTGCTCCGGCGCTGGCTTGCGGCAACTCCATGATTTTTAAACCATCCGAACTCACTCCGGTAACTGCACTTGAATTGGCTAAGACATTTATGGAAGCCGGAGCCCCGCCTGGTTTGTTTAATGTTGTTCAGGGTGATGGAAGGGTTGGAAGTATGTTAGTAGATCATCCGCGTATAGCAAAAATTTCATTGACAGGTTCGGTTTCAACTGGTAAAAAAATCTTTACCGGAGCTGCATCACAACTGAAACGGGTTACTCTTGAATTGGGTGGAAAATCACCCCTGATTATTTTCGAAGATGCAGATATAAATAATGCTATATCAGCAGCCATGTTGGCAAATTTTTATACGCAGGGTGAAGTTTGTTCGAATGGTACACGGGTATTTGTGCATCGTCAGATTTTTGATTCCTTTTTAATAAAGCTCATGGACCGAACTGAAAAAATCAGATTGGGAGATCCGGCAGATCCCAACACCCAGATGGGCGCCATAATTAGTAAGGCACACATGGAAAAAATAATCCGGTTTATAGATTCAGGAAAATCTTCAGGTGCAACATTATTGACCGGAGGCTTCAGACCCGAAAAAGATTTTAAAGGACGGGACATTAGTTCCGGCAATTTCCTGACTCCGGCAATTTTTACGGATTGCGATGATTCCATGGAAATTTGCAAAGAAGAAATTTTTGGTCCGGTGCTTTCTATACTTTCATTTGATTCAGAAGAAGAGGTGATTGAAAGGGCCAATAATACCCCTTTCGGATTGGCGGCAGGAGTATTTACGAATGACATAAAACGCGGCCATCGGGTAATTCATCAATTACAGGCAGGCACATGCTGGATCAATAATTATAATATAACTCCTATTGAACTTCCTTTTGGTGGATATAAACAATCAGGTCAGGGCCGGGAGAATAGTCTTGCTGCTGTTCAACATTATACCCAGCTAAAAAGTGTTTATGTAGAATTGGGAAATGTCGAATCTCCTTATTGAAATGGATAAAGTTTTTGACACAATCATTATTGGAGGCGGGTCTGCCGGCTGTGTGCTGGCAAATCGACTGAGTGAAAATCTGGACCATAAAGTGTTGGTGATTGAAGCGGGAAGGAGAGATTCCTGGTGGGATATTTTTATTCATATGCCGGCTGCTCTTACCTATCCGATTGGTAGTAGATTTTATGATTGGCAATACCAATCGGAGCCTGAGCCATTCATGAATAACCGGCGGGTGTATCATGCCCGTGGAAAAATATTAGGTGGTTCCAGTTCCATTAACGGAATGATTTTCATTCGTGGTAATCCATTGGACTATGAAAAGTGGGCAAGGGATCCGGGAATGGAAACATGGGACTATGCCCATTGCCTTCCTTATTTTAAAAAGTCTGAAAACAGAACCGCCGGAGCAAACTTCCTTCGTGGTGGTACTGGTCCTCTGTATCTCGAGACCGGGCCTGCGACCAATCCCTTGTTTAAAGCATTTTTTAATGCGGCCAAACAGGCAGGCTATCCGCTGACAGAAGATGTCAATGGATTCAAACAGGAAGGTTTTGGAATGTTCGACCGTAACATCAAAAATGGAAAACGTTGGTCTGCTTCAAAAGCTTATTTGCATCCTGTTTTGGGAAAACGAAAAAATCTTGAAGTAATCTGTGGTGCTCTCGTTACCAAGATTCTTTTCTCGGGGAAGCGCGCAGTCGGAGTAGAATTTTTAAAAGGAAATAGTTTGCGCAGGGTTACAACAGGAGAGGTTATTTGCTGTGGAGGTGCCATTAATTCTCCCCAGATTCTCCAGCTGTCAGGAATAGGAAATCCTGAAATTTTAAAATCTGCAGGGGTTGAAGTGCTACACGAACTTCCTGGTGTGGGGCAGAATTTACAAGATCATCTTGAGGTATATGTCCAATTTGCCTGCAAAAAACCAGTAAGCGTATGGCCGGCATTGAAATGGTATAACAAACCCCGGGTGGGCTTTCAGTGGTTGTTCTTTCATAAAGGACCTGCGGCAACTAATCACTTTGAGGGTGGAGGATTTATTAGAAGTAATGAAACGGTTGCATACCCTAACCTTCAGTTTCATTTTTTGCCTGTGGCTATACGATATGATGGTAGTTCTCCAACAGGGGGTCATGGCTATCAGGTCCATGTTGGCCCGATGAATTCTGATGCCCGTGGATCTGTCCTGATTAAGTCATCGGATCCAAAGGAAAAACCAGTCATTCGGTTTAATTATCTTTCTACAGATCAGGATCGGAAGGAGTGGGTAGAGGCCATCCGCTGTGCCCGAAAAATCCTGAATCAGCCAGCGATGGATGAATTTAATGGTGGGGAAATTTCACCAGGATCTGCCGTTGATAGCGATGAGCAAATACTGGATTGGGTCAGCCGTGATTCAGAAACTGCCTTGCATCCATCCTGCACTTGTCGCATGGGTACGGAGAACATGTCTGTCGTAGATCCACTAACCTTGAGGGTGCATGGCCTTGACGGTTTAAGGATAGTTGATGGAAGTGTATTGCCGTATATAACGAATGGTAATCTGTATGCTCCAATAATGATGATCGCAGAAAAATCGGCCGATATAATTTTAGGAAATCAACCGCTTAAACCTGAAAAATCTGATTTTTACAGAAAGTCAAACTAAACTCACTGCGCGATTTTTTTAAATATAGATTGGAGTTAATTAATGGGGACAAAAGAGAGTAAGGCTCCGGAACAATAGGATGAAGCAAGAAAAAAAGAATTGGGAATAAATGATGATGTAAACGGATTATGGATTGTCGATGTTGATCCGAAAGGCGCGACAGCTGAAGTCGGTCTGCGAAAAAGCGATGCCATTATCCCATCTGGAGGATTCTCATTTTCTTTTGGTGCAAATTTCGGTTCGTTTAGTGTCAACAACTAGTCGAAGATAAACAGCGTAATTCTTTTTTAAATTGTTCTGTTTTTTGAGGTAGAAAAACAGGCTAAACCGCTTGTTCAATGTGCTCATTTGATCTCATTTTTAGCGTGATAAAATTAAGATCGCATTTCACTGAAGACAAGATGTCCAAACGCTGGACTGCTTGCTGGTAAAGGATTTGAGCCATTTTAGGTGAGCGGATTAAGGTCGAGCATAACGCGCTCACCTATACGCTCACCTAAATTATGAGCAGTTTTGATGGATTTTGTAAAGTGCTGAAATAAAAAAAACCTGCTAATCAATGATTTGCAGGCTTTTGATATGTTTTGTGATTCAACTTAGCGGACCGGACGGGACTCGAACCGCCAGAACATAACGAATTGATACTTAAGCTAAAAAACGCCATAACACATTGTAAAATAGGTAATTGCATACCTAACTGTGTTTTTACATAAAAATTAGATATGAAAAAACAGCCAACGAATCAGCAAACGATTATCTTTGAGTCCTAATCGTTTAAGCATGCCCGATATTAATTTCTATTTAAAGCCTCCAGTTGTTTACACTTGTGTGAAACATCCTCAGATTTTGCAATGGTTACCAGGGGAATGTTGGGTTCAAGGTTGTAAGGAGGAGAGGCTCACCATCAGAGAGAACCCGAATAAAATAAAAGACCTACCTATCCCAGGAGGAAACCCTCCGGCGCAACTCGTGTATCTGCAAATGAGGTATCATGGGCAGAAGTTTGTTTACAGCATGAAGTTCAACGTTGAGCAA
>DASZHV010000011.1:0-68842 GCA_035937535.1 Puia sp.
GGGTATTTCGAAGCATCATCGCCCTTGACGAGAATATTCATCTTTCTTCCCTGGAACGCATCCTGTGCAGCCCTGAACCAGTCAACCATTTCATTGTTTGTACTGTCCACTGCCGGAATGCCGGGTTTAACCACATTCCTCAGCTGTTCCGGATTTTTATCCAGATAGGATTTCAGCTGGCTGAAAGGAGCACCAATATATGCGTTCGGAATATTTACGAAATTTGCTTTTTCCGCGTCTGACAAACCAATATTTTTTGATGTATTGATGGCATCAATCATGGTTTTTTTCTCGTTCACATTGGCGTCGGAAACTGATAAATATACTTTCCCGTCCTTATCAATGGTTACCAGCACAACATCTTTTTCCGGAGCAGTCTTGGTCGACACCGAACTGGGTGTGATCACGGATAAGGCTTCCGGCGGTTTGAACTTGGTAGCCAGTATAAAGAAAGAAAGCAACAGGAAGGCCACGTCGCACATCGCTGTCATATCGATGTTCGTGCTCTTCCTCGGTAACTTTGCTCTTCCCATTTTTTTCTATTTAGATGCTGATTATTTGAAATTCCATAAATCCGTTGGCGGTTGGCGGTTGGCCGTCGATCAACGGCCAACGGTCATCGGTCATCGGTCAACTATTTATACAGTGAAGCGAAACTCTGAGTTAAAGTAAATCCGCTTTCATCAATACCATAAGTAATACCATCGATCCTGGTGGTAAATACGTTATACATAATGATTGAAATAGCCGATGTACCGATCCCAAGGGCGGTATTGTACAGGGCTTCGGAAATACCCTGGCTCAGTTTGGATGCGGCTTCTCCACCACCACTGTCACCCAGGGCAGCAAATGACCGGATCATTCCCATTACCGTTCCCAGCAATCCCAGCAGTGTTGCCACGGAAGCGATGGTGGAAAGGAATACCAGGTTTTTTTCGAGCATGGGCAGTTCCAGTGCAGTGGCTTCTTCCACTTCTTTCTGGATGGCCAGCACTTTCTGTTCAGTGTCCAGTTCGCTGTTCGTGATCATTTCTTTGTATCTGCGCAGGCCGGCCTTCATTACATTGCCAACACTGCCTTTCTGACGATCGCATTCTGCAATGGCGCTGTCAACATTTTTATTAGCCAGGTGATATTGCACTTTGCGGATGAATTCATTGATATTACCACTTCCTGTGGCCTTACTAATTGTCAAAAACCTTTCAACTACGAAAGTGAGTACGGTAAGCAGGCAACCAATTAAAATAGGTACAATGATCCCTCCCAGGTACATACGTGAAAGAGCAGACTTCGCACCTTCGTGGCTGGGCCAGAAACCACCATTGGGATCGGGTTTGGTAAAATTGCTATCGGCGCCAATTAAAAATCTCCAGATGATATACCCGATAATTACACACAACAGGGGAGCCAGCCAGGAAATAGAATTGCCACTCTTCGCAGGTTGTACACTTGAAGCAGGTTTCACTGCTGCCGTTGCAGTCGGTCTTGTTTCAGCCATGATCGTTTGTTTTTAGTGTTTAAGAAAAATTTAAAGATTTTGGTATTTAATTAAAGCGAACGGGATGCTTTTAAAACCTTTTCAATAGGAAATCCGGTGTACCTGGTTTTTTCGTAGGGAACACAATATAGTAAATTTCCGGAATGCCAAATGGAAAATAGTTATTCTTTCAATTTAAATCATTTACAAGCAAACCCTTGCCTGCATTCATTCTGCATGAAATTTTATAAATTATTCATAACGTAAAGCCTGAATGGGATTTAACCGGGAAGCTTTTAATGAAGGATATATTCCGGCCAGTATTCCGACCCCTGTACAAATAGCCATTCCAAGGAAAAGCCAGATCCATGGAAATACAAATCCTGTATTGAGTACTAGTGAAAAGACATTTCCGATCAGGATGCCAAGGAAGCTTCCAAAAACAGCGCCCAGCAAACTGATCATTATAGATTCATATAAAAATTGCAAACGAATACTTCCCTTCCTGCCACCAATGGCCTTGACCAGGCCAATTTCCTTAGTTCTCTCTGTAACAGAAACCAGCATAATATTCATCAGACCCACCGCAGCCCCCAACAGTGTAATACCCCCGATCACAATCGCGCACCAGGTTATTAAAGAAAGGTTCGACAAGAGCTCTTCCACGAACCGGTCGCTTTTATCAATTACAAAATTGCTGGCATCAGTGGTAATTATTCTCCGGATGGGACGAAATACTCCTTCTGCTTCCCCGATCGCAAGGGTTACCTGGTTCACATCGGGTACTTTTACCTGTATATTGAAAGATGGTGCCGGGTTGAAGAAGTTAACAGACCCGCTTAAGAAAAAACGTCTTACATTATTATAAGAAGTAATGACCAGATTGTCCATGCTCCTGCCAATGCTGGAGCCTTTTGATTCCATGGTACCAATCACCCGGAAGGGAAGTCCGTTGACTTTGATGATTTTTTCTATAGCACGATCGGGATTTCCCCCGAAAAATTTCGTTACCAGGTCGCTGCCGAGGATGCAAACGTTCCTGCCGGACTCCACATCCAGTTCATTCAGCGAGCGGCCGGCATTCAGCGTATACCCGTTGAGCTCGGCATAATCTTCATCCCCTCCGGTTACCTGCACGGTCGGATTGGTTTTAGAGCTCCCAAGGGAAACAATATTGCTGTTGCCTCCACGGAGACTGAGGGATACTTTTGAAGGGAAAAGAAAATTTTGTTTGAAGAGTTCCGCCTGTTCCTTGGTAATGGGTATCTTATTGTTGGATTTCTTGTCTTTTTTTGCTCCCTTTTTTTCTTTTGTTACCTGATCGTTATTTCCGAAAAACTGGAAATCCTTATAATGGATCGTAAACCCATTAGAACCCATGGATGCGAAACTCTCAGTAAATTTCTGCTTCATTGCATCGATGGCGGTATTAATACCCACCAGGGCCATGATACCAAATGCAATTATGGCTACGGTAATGCCTGTCCGGAGTTTATTACTCCTGATAGTACGGAAGGAAAGTGACAGAATATCAACTATTCTCATTATATCTGGAATGCAAGGCTAATTTAAAGCTTCTTTGCAGACTTACAACCGGCAATCCGGAATCAAATGTAAATAATATATAGACGGTTGATCAGCAGCTGGGGGAATATGCCCAGGAGAATGATGATGAGGGACAGAATAACCAACATAAGCTGGAACCCCGGACCAATTTCCAGGTGCTGCGCCGCCCCTTCCTTGAAGTACATTGCCTGGATCACCCGGAAATAGTAGTAGACACTCACGGTAGCACAAAGCAGGGCGAATATTACCAGCCAGAGATAAGAACCGGTTTCCATTACTGATGATATCATATAGTATTTCGCGAGAAAACCGCCTGTCAGAGGAATTCCGGCCAGGGATAATAAAAAGATGGTTGCGGTAAATGCCACCAGGGGATACTTCTTTGCCAATCCGTTAAAACCTTCGAAACTAAAGTCCTTCATTTTCACCAATATCGCGAATAAGCCAATTGTAGCAACATTGTAAACAGTTACATACAGGATGATCCCTTCTTTGGCCAGGGTATTCAAAGTAAGAATGGATAAAAGCATGAATCCAACCTGGGCGATACTCGAGTAGGCCAGCATTCGTTTTACGCTTTGCTGGAATACAGCCGTAATATTTCCTATGAAGAGCGTGATCGCCGTAATGATGGCAATATAAATCTGCCATTGGTTCTTAATATCAAAAAATGCGTTCGCAAATAATCGAATGAAGGCAATGAATGTTCCGGCTTTTACTACGGTAGCCATAAATGAAGTAATCACTGTAGGTGCACCGTCGTATACATCCGGGGTCCAGAAATGAAATGGAGCCGCAGATACTTTAAAGGCCATGGATATCAACAAAAGGATCAGGCCCGTCATCATCATCGGTGACGCTATTACGGATTTGACAGGTGCCAGGTCGTCCAGAAAAAAACTTCCCTTAGTGCTCGCTCCATATAAAAAAGCAATCCCCAGCAGCATGATGCCCGTACTGAAAGCGCCCATCAGGAAATACTTCAAAGAGGCTTCGTTGCTTTTTAAATTTCGTTTATCACTACCCGTTAGAATGTATAGTGGAATGGAAATGATTTCTATCCCGATAAACAACATGAGCAGGCTGTTGAAAGAAGTAGCGATGGAAATTCCACAAAGAACAAAAAAGATCAACGCAAAATATTCGCCCGGGTTATTTCCGACGGAAGCAATGTCGCGGGCATTCAGCAGGAAATAAGCCAGGGTACATGAAAAGACAATACAATTGATCAGGAGACCGAACACTTCAAATTCAAGCATGTTATGGGTGTCCACCGGGAAAAAATGATACCCGCTCATATCCAGCACGCTCATTACCAGTAGCACAACAATACACAGGATGGCCAAAGCCGCAATGGAAGAATTCTTTTTCAGAAAAATTCCACTGAACATCATGATCACTCCCAAAATAGCCGATGTTATGATCGAATTCATAGCTTACTGGTTCTTCATTTAGGGTTTAACGTACATTTTTGAAAGCACCGCATTTACCGAATCCTGTGTAAGCCGGAATAAAGGTTCCGGATAAACACCCACTACTATTATCAATGCGACAATGATCCCGAGAACAAATTTTTCGTTCATGCGGATATCCACGCCCTTTTCAGTCAATGCATTCGTTGGTCCATAAAATGCGCGCTGCACCATATTCAACATATATACGGCCGACAAAATAATCGTCATGGCAGCTGTTACAGTAAACACCACATTGTAGACAGTTGCTTTGGAAGAATATATTCCGCTGAACATTAAAAATTCCCCGATGAATGCATTGGTAAGCGGCAGTGCAATATTGGCCAGCGCGATAATAACCAGCATGGCGGTAAGTACAGGCGCTTTAGATGCCAGTCCCCCGAGTTCACTGATTTTACGTGTGTTGAATTGTTTTTCAATCAGGAAAACCACGATCCACAATCCGATGATATTGATACCATGATTGAACATCTGGATCATCACACCCTGTATGCTTAATTCTGTTGTTGCAAAAACAGCGAGGCAGATCAAACCGATATGCGCAATGGATGAATAGGCGACCATTCTTTTCAGGTCGTCCTGCCTCATCGCGATCAGGGAGGCATAGATCATTCCGATGATACACATCATTGATACCGTATCGCCCCACAAATATGTGCCCATGGGAAGAACCGGCGCCAGCCAGCGTAGCAAACCGAAGACACCCATTTTTACCATGAGTCCGCTGAGGACCATGGTCACTGCCGTGGGTGATTGTTCATATGTATCCGGCTGCCATGTATGAAAGGGGAAGATGGGCATTTTCACAGCAAACGCTATAAATATGAACCAGAACAGCCATGCTTGTGTTTCCGTGGATATGAGCAGGTGTGCCTCGTAAAAAGCTGAGAGCGCAAAGGAATGGTCCCTTGTATGAAAATAAATATAGATGATGCCGATCAGCATCATCAGCGATCCGAGAAAAGTATATATGAAGAATTTAAATGTCGCTGCGATTCTCTTTTCGCCGCCCCATTGTGAAGCAAGAAAATAAACGGGAATCAGGGCCAGTTCCCAGAAAAAATAAAAGAGTAGTGCATCAGTCGCAAGAAACACACCGAGCAACCCGGCCTGCGACAATAACATAAGTCCGAAAAAATTATGCGCTTTCTTATATTCTTCTTTCCATGTCGAAATAAAAATCAGCGGAAAAGCAATCGCAGTAAGCAGACAAAGTATCTGGCCGGTTCCATCGAGACTGATTGCAAAATGACTGTTCAGTGAACCCATCCAGGGCTCGTTAAAAAGTAATTGTCTGCTGTCTTTAGGGAGACAAATACCGACAAGAGACACACCCAGCGTCAGGAGTGAGGCAAACAAGGCCCAGCTTTTAGCAGCAACATCCTTCAGCGAGAATCCGATCAGACCCGCAAGCAACGGAATCCCGATGAGTAAAACAGGAACCATAAGATTTATTTTCGCAAAAACAATTGCACAACAAATAAGAGTACCGTGCCGATGACCATTAACAACACATATCCACCCACCTGTCCGCTTTGCAGATAACGCAGCTGACGGCTGCTGTACTGAACCAGGCGCCCAGTACCATTTACAAGTCCGTCGATCAGTTTCTTTTCGATTATCTGGTAAAAGAAATCAGCCAGCGCATTCAGGGGTTTCACAATCAGCGTATCATATAATTCATCCACATAAAATTTATCAGCCATCCATTTCGCAAATCCGACCGGTTCGCCGAGCTCGGGTTTTTTACTGAATCTTGATAAAGCATAAAGCACCATGGAGAGTGCAAGTATGGTGGATACACCCATCAGCATCCATTCAGTTGAAGCAGGAATTTCTTCGCTTCCTTCTCCTCCGCCCAATACGGGACTAAGAAAATGAGACAGGAGGTTTGAATTTTTTGCAAACAATTCGGGGACACCTAAGAATCCTCCGACTACGGCCAGGATCGCAAGCACCACCAGGGGGATCGTCATCGTGGAAGGACTTTCATGAAGGTGATGCTGCTGTTTATCAGTTCCCCGGAAATTTCCAAGGAAGGTCGTTGCATATAACCGGAACATGTAGAAGGCCGTGATCATCGCGCCTGCCACACCAATAATAAAATAAACGGGGTTCTTTCCATAAGCAGCCGTGAGGATTTCATCTTTGGAAAAGAATCCGGAAAAAGGAGGAATGCCGGAAATGGCAAGACAACCCATCAGGAACGTGATATGGGTGATAGGCAAATATTTTTTCAATCCCCCCATGCTGCGAATATCCTGTTCGCCACTCATGGCATGAATGACGGATCCTGCGCAGAGGAATAATAATGCTTTGAAAAATGCATGTGTCAATACATGAAACACTGCTTCAGAATATGCGCCCACGCCGAGACCCAGAAACATATAACCCAGCTGGCTGACGGTTGAATAGGCCAATACTTTTTTAATATCGTTTTGTTTTACCGCTATCAGCGCCGCCAGTATGATGGTAGCAAGGCCCGTAATCGCAACGACGGTTTGACTTATTGGAGCGAGGTTGTACAAAACATGACTGCGGGCAATCATATATATACCTGCAGTCACCATGGTGGCTGCATGTATCAGTGCCGATACCGGTGTGGGGCCAGCCATTGCATCGGGTAGCCAGGTATAAAGAGGTATCTGTGCGGATTTTCCGGTCGCGCCTAAAAATAATAATAAAGTGATGGCAGTGAGGAACCCGGTGGTGGCAGATGGCGCAGCTTGAAATACGGTATCGAAAGAAACAGAATTAAATTTATAAATAATGGCAAAGATGGCGATCAGAAAACCGACGTCACCGATGCGGTTCATGATGAAGGCTTTTTTCGCGGCGTTATCATAGTCGATGTTTTTAAACCAGTAGCCGATCAGCAGGTAAGAACATAGACCGACACCTTCCCATCCGATAAAGAGGATCACATAATTTGATCCAAGTACGAGGAGGAGCATGAAAAAAACAAAGAGGTTCAGGAAGCAAAAATATTTTGAATAGTCCGGCGCATTTTCCTCTTTCATATACCCAATGGAATATAAATGGATCAGGAATCCTACGCCCGTGATGATGAGTAAGAATAAAGTGGATAGCGGATCTACAAGGAATGAGAATGGAATAGTGAGATTCCCCGCATGGATAAACTGAAAGAGTGTGATGGTAACGGGTTGAAAGCCTTCCTGTTTCACCTGAAAGAAAATCCCGGCGCTCACAATAAAAGAAGCCAGGATCATAGCAGTGCCGATTAATCCGGAAAGCGATTTAGGGATCGATTTCCTGAAAAGACCGTTGATCAGAAAGCCGATCAGGGGAAACAATGGAACGAGATAAACGTAATTGCTCATTTTATGCGTAAGGCTTAAGGCTCAAGGCCCAAGGCGTAAAGCTCAAGGCGTAAGGCTTAAGGCTTTTTTTAATAATTGATTATTAATTCCACTACAAACTTGAAAACACCTTATCACACTCTCACACTCTCACACTCTCACATTTACCTTAAGCCTTACGCTTTAAGCTTTAAGCTTTAAGCCTTAAGCCTAATGTTTAAGTCTATTCAAAAAATTCACGTCAACAGAATGTGTATTTCGATACATCATGGCGATGATGGCCAATCCCACACTCACTTCCGCAGCGGCGACCACCATGATGAAAAAAACAAATATTTGTCCGTTGATACCCGCATTCGGGTCAGTCACGGCGGCTGTTGCATGATGCATTTTCGAAAAAGCAATCAGCAGCAAATTCACAGCATTCAGCATCAGTTCAATACACATGAATATGATGATGGCATTCCTCCGCGTTAACACACCGGCAACACCGATGCAGAATAAGGCTACCGTAAGAAATATATAGTAATTAATGGGCATCTTTCTTTTTTAGTATGGGAGTATGGGAATATGGGAGTATGGGAATGAAGAATTCATTTCCAAAACCCGAACAAACATCTCTCATTTTATATTTTTTATAAATTAATTTCAGTGTCAAAGTTCCACACTCCCATACTCCCATACTCCCATACTCCCATACTTTCCTCAGTCTTTCTTCCCAATCACCACCGTCCCTACCATGGCGCTCAGAAAGAGAACACTGCTGATCTCAAACGGAATCACATACTCTTTAAACAAAACCATTCCGAGGTTATGGATCAGTCCGATTTCTCCTTTACCGGTTTCGGCTATGCGATTATGCAGATCGGCTTCTTTTAATGATGCCACCAGTACCAACAATAATGCACCGCCGCCGATTACACCCGCAATCTTCAGCCATTTATTTTTTTGCGGTTCAGTTTCCGCATTCAGATTCATCAGCATGATCACAAAAAGAAAAAGTACCATGATGGCGCCGGCATACACAATAAGATTTACGATGGCCAGGAATTGCGCGTTGAGTAGAACATAGTGACCTGATATCGCAAAGAAAACGACGATCAGCCACATCACACTATACACCGGATTTTTACTTACCACCATCATAATGGCGCTAAATAATGCCAGTATACTCAAAAACCAAAATAGAAATTGGGTTGCGCTCATCAACTATTTTTTTTCAGGTCTGTTCCCCCGGGCTTTTGCGTAAGCTTCGGGTTCTGTCAATGGATTGGGTATCAGCAATTCGGGTTTGCCATAAATAAATGTCTGCCTGTTGTAGTTGGATGGTACCATGGTTTCTGATAAGTACACGGCATCCTTAGGACAGGCTTCTTCACACAATCCACAGAAAATACAGCGCAGCATATTGATTTCATACCTGACCGCATATTTTTCTTCCCTGTATAAATGTTCTTCTCCGGGTAAACGTTCAGCGGCTTCCATTGTGATGGCTTCTGCAGGGCAGGCAACAGCACATAAACCACAAGCCGTGCAACGTTCACGTCCCTCCTCATCCCGGTTCAATACCTGAACGCCGCGGAAAACGGGGCTGAATGGTCTTGTCTGTTCAGGATAGTTTATAGTCGGTTTCTTCTTGAATATATGCCCGAATGTAATGGCCATACCCTTTGCAATCGCCGGGATGTATAATCTTTCCCAGAACGTCATCGGCTTGCGCTCGACCTGTTTTGCTTTTGAAGTTAGTGCCTGCATAATTTTTGTAAAATTATTTTTATCGAATCAACCGGCCAATTAATTTCTTTTCATTAGCCGATGACCGTTGGCCGTTGACCATTGGCCGTTGGCCGTTAGCGGTTAGCGGTTGGCCGTAAATTAAAAAAGTCCATATTGACGATATAAAACTACAAACCCTGTTATAAGCATATTCAGTATCGCCAACGGAATCAGGGTTTTCCAGCCCAGCTTCATCAGCTGGTCATAACGGAACCGGGGGATCGTCCACCGGACCCACATGAAAAAGAAAATAAAGACGCAAATCTTCAGAAACAAACTCAACACTTCGAGTCCCGCCAAAAGATTTTGCCCATAATGAAGACCAAAGTTGGTATCATTCACAAAAGGTATATCATAGCCGCCCCAGAAAATCGTGGCCATTACGGCACTGCTGATGAACATATTTACGTATTCAGCAAATAAATAAAAGCCGAGTTTCATGGATGAATATTCCTGGTGATAGCCAAAGTTTAATTCGCTTTCTGCTTCCGACAAATCAAAGGGCGTCCGGTTACATTCGGCAAAAGCACAAATAAGAAAAATTATAAATCCCAACGGCTGGTAAGCCACATAATAAGTTTTATCCAGCTGCTGGCCGACAATCGTATGCAAACTCAGGGAACCAGTCAGCATCAGCATGGCGATCAGCGTAAGGCCCATGGCCAGTTCATAGGAAATAATCTGAGATGCGCCGCGTATGGCGGCAAGCAGAGAAAATTTATTATTCGATGCCCATCCGCCGATCATCACTCCATAAACGCCCATGCTTACCACACCGAAAATATAGAGGATGCCGATATTCACGTCGGCGATCTGAAGAGATATTTCGCGACCGAAAGCATGAATATTTCCTCCCCAGGGTACGACTGCACTTGTCATCATGGCTGTGAGCATCGCAATACCCGGTCCGAGGATAAATAAAAATTTATTGGAAAGAGTGGGAACGATTTCTTCTTTCATGAACAATTTCAAACCATCAGCCAGCGGTTGCAGTATGCCGAACGGACCCGCACGGTTTGGTCCACGCCTGTCCTGTATCACAGCCGCGACTTTTCTTTCAGCATAGGTTTCATACATGGCAACAACCAGCGAAACAGCTATGATGATGGAAATAAGAATTGCCTTTTCAATGATCAGGAACCAGTCTACCGATAGTAATACGTGCATTTGAACTAATAAAATTTCTTATATAGAATATAATTCCTCAGATGATTCGCAAATGAAATAACAAACACGGCTGCAATAAATCCCGTCAGTATATCATTCCACTTTCCCGGTTTAACAAAAATCAAACATATAACAGCGATCACCAGGACCATATCGATCCTGAAAAGCTTATTATACCAAATCATGGATTGCCATTTTTATTAAAATTGAAATGATCGTTTTTGAAATCGATGGAATGGGCCGGGCCCTGTATTTCAGACAGATCAATTTCAGGACGGTTCACTTCACTAACGCTATGGATATCCATTAATAATTTCGGGTTCCTCCCATCCATCACTTCGGGCATCACTTCCTGTGGTTTCACTGTTCCAACATAATGACCCGCAGAAATTACCGAATGACGGCTTATTAATGTCGGCCCTTCTATCACCCAGTCGCTCGTTTTCTTTTTTTCAAAGCGGCATTCATTGCAAATAAAATCATGTACTTCATCCCACTGATCCTTGCGGGCCGTTACGCGGTATACTTCTTCACCACGATTCCAGATGGTTACTTTCCCTGAGCATTTATGACAATCCCGGTGTGCATCCTGCGGTTTTAAAAACCAGACGCGGTTTTTGAAACGGAAAGTTTTATCAGTCAGTGCTCCTACGGGACAAACATCAATGATATTTCCTATGAAATCACTTTCCAGTGCTTTGTGAATATAAGTCGCAATTTCAGAATGGTCGCCACGGTCAAGAATACCGTGCTCGCGTTTTTCAGTGAGTTGATCTGCCACAAATACACAACGGTAGCATAGTATGCAACGCGTCATGTGCAATTGAATATAGGGACCGATATCGTGTTTTTCGAAAGTGCGTCTGTTGAATTCATAACGCGTAGCTTCTGCACCATGCTGGTAACTCAGGTCCTGCAGGGAACATTCTCCGGCCTGATCGCAGATCGGGCAATCGAGGGGATGGTTGATCAATAAAAATTCCACCACCCCTTTGCGTGCATCCAATACTTTTTCGCTGGTAATATTTTTCACCACCATGCCATCCATCACATTCGTGCGACAGCTCGCCACCAGCTTGGGCATGGGCCGGGGATCTGCCGTTGATCCCGCTGCGACTTCCACGAGACAGGTACGGCATTTACCCCCGCTGCCTTTGAGCGTAGTGTAATAGCACATGGCAGGCGGAGCCACATCTCCTCCGATTTTACGGGCTGCATTGAGGATGGATGTGCCGGGTTCCACTTCGATATTTATATTATCGATAGTGACTTTAAACATTTTCTTTTCTTCAGCCATTTTTAAAGCTTAAAGCGCAACGCTTAATGCAAACGTTTAACGCCGATTCATTTATCAATTACCAATAACGATCAACCGTCAATCAACGATCAATCGCCAATCTTTACACGGCTACCACAGCAGGTTCCAGCGGATCTGCATAATGGGCGAGGCCAAAATTTCTTATCTGACTTTCCTGCGGGTTCTGCACATGCCATTCGAATTCGTCACGGAAATGCCGTATCGCTGCGGCTACGGGCCATGCAGCAGCATCACCAAGCGGACAAATCGTATTGCCTTCAATTTTGCGCTGAATATCCCAAAGCAGGTCAATATCACTCATCTTTCCTTTTCCCTTTTCAATATTCATCAGGATTTTTTCCATCCAGCCGGTTCCTTCGCGACAGGGAGAACACTGTCCACAGCTCTCATGACGATAGAAATGCGCCAGCGTGAGCGTATGTTTTACCACACACTGGTCTTCATCCAGGACGATAAATCCACCGGAGCCCATCATGGACCCTTTGGCGAATCCGCCGTCGGAAAGACTTTCATAATTCATCAGTCTTTTTTCTCCCTTCACTGTTTTGAGTAAAAGATTGGCGGGAAGAATTGGAACAGATGATCCACCGGGTATACAGGCTTTCAGTCTTTTTCCTTTTGCAATGCCACCGCAATATTCATCGCTGTAAATAAAATCTTCTACGGAAATCGTCATGTCGATTTCATAAACTCCCGGTTTATTGATATTGCCACAGGCAGAAATCAATTTGGTGCCTGTGGATTTTCCAATCCCGATTTTCGCATATTCTTCACCACCCATATTAATAATGGGTACTACGGCTGCCAGGGTTTCTACATTGTTTACAACAGTGGGACGATCCCAGGCTCCTTTCACTGCAGGGAAAGGTGGTTTGATACGTGGATTCCCGCGCTTTCCTTCCAGGCTTTCGAGCAAGGCAGTTTCTTCACCACAGATATAAGCGCCGGCGCCCCGATGAACGTAGATCTCCAGGTCAAAACCGGAACCAAGAATATTCTTTCCCAGAAATCCGTTGGTTTTTGCCTCGTTTATAGCTGTTTCAAGTATATCGATGATCCAGGCATATTCACCGCGGATATAAATATATGTAACATGGCTTCCCAGCGCATAGGATGAAACGATTAATCCTTCGATGAGCAGGTGGGGAAGAAATTCCATCAGGTAACGATCCTTGAAAGTACCCGGTTCGCTTTCATCCGCATTGCAAACCAGGTGGCGGGGTATACCTTCGGGTTTAGCGATAAAACTCCATTTCATTCCGGCAGGAAATCCCGCGCCGCCACGACCGCGGAGTCCACTTTTTTTAACTTCATCCGTAACCATGTCGGGCGACATTCCTTTCAGGGCTTTCTCCACTGACTTGTACCCTCCTTCCCGGCGATATACTTCATATCCGCTGATGCCCGGAACTCCAACTTTTTCCAATAATAATTTTCTGCTCATTTAGATCTAATTCTTTCTCTTTTGAATTAATCCACCCGCCTGCGCTTCGATTTGGACGCTTGCACAATCCTGCTGAAGGCGGGACAGTATCAGCGCACGAACGACGCACTCCCACACTCTCACACTCTCACACTCTCACACTCTCACACCCTCACACTTTCTTCAGTTATTCGCCGCTGCCGATTTCCGGCATTCAGATATAATCGAATCGACTTTTTCTTTAGTAAGGTGTTCGCGATATGATTTTCCCAATTGCATCATTGGTGCATAACCGCAGGCCCCCAGGCACTCCACTGTTTTCAAAGTAAACATGCCATCGCCGGTTGTTTGACCTACCTCGATTCCTAAAGTTGTTTTTATATACTGAATGATATCATCACTGCCATTGATCATACATGGGCCGGTTTGACAAACTTCAAAAATATACTTCCCAACCGGTTTCAGGTTGTACATGGAATAGAAAGTTGCTACTTCATATACTTCCACCGGAAGGATATTCAGCAATTCAGCTACATAATCCATTGCTTCTGTGCTGAGCCATCCACCGAAATGATCCTGCGCTATATGCAGGATGGGCAGGATGGCAGATTTCTGTTTGCCTTCCGGATACCTTGCGATCAGTTCTTTAACTTTCGCAATTTTTTCCGGAGGAAATGATAATTCACTTAGAGACTTTTCCAATTATTAATTATTAATTATTAATTCCAGTTTATTTCACTCCCATACTCCCATACTCCCATACTCCCATACTTTCCTAAGCGTCCATCTCTCCTGCAATCAGGTTCAGGCTGCTCATCGTGAGTACTGCGTCGCTCAGCATAGAACCTTTTGTCAATTCAGAATAAGCCTGATAATAAATAAAACAGGGTCTGCGGAAATGCAAGCGGTAAGGCGCACGGCCTCCATCACTGATCAGGTAAAATCCGAGTTCGCCATTTCCGCCTTCCACGCTGTGATATACTTCTCCGGGTGGAATTTCAGTTTCTCCCATCACAATTTTAAAATGCCAGATCAGTGCTTCCATCTTGGTGTACACGTCCGATTTCTCCGGAAGAAAATATTCGGGCACATCGGCATGGTAGACTTCTGCATCGGCTCCTTTGAATTCCTGCACTTTCCGGTAAGCCTGTCCAATAATTTTTAACGACTCCCACATTTCCTGGTTGCGTACCAGAAAGCGATCATAATTATCCCCTGATCTACCGACAGGGATCACGAAATCAAAATCCTCGTAACTTGAATAAGGAGTATGCACACGAACATCGTAATCAACGCCCGTTGCGCGAAGATTAGGTCCTGTAAATCCATAATTCAATGCCCTTTCCGCACTGATGCCACCGGTGCCGATAACGCGGTCCATGAATATTCGGTTACGGGTAAAAAGTTTTTCAAACTCCCGTAATACATCCGGGTATTCTTTCAGGAATTTTTCAAGCTTTTCAAAAACGGTTGTATTAAAATTTCTTTCAAAGCCGCCGATACGGCCCATATTCGTAGTGAGACGGGAACCGCAGATCTCTTCGTAAATCTCATAAATCAGTTCCCGGTATTGCATCACGTAAAGAAAACCCGTATAAGCTCCGGAATCAACACCGACCACTGAATTACAAATCAGGTGATCAGAAATGCGTGCGAGTTCCATAACGATGACACGCATGTAGTCGACACGTTTCGGCGTTTTAATATGAAGGAGTTTTTCGCAGACAAGGTGCCAGCCCATATTATTAATGGGAGAGGAACAATAATTTAATCTATCAGTAAGCGGAGTAATCTGGTAAAGTGGTCTTCTTTCAGCAATCTTCTCAAAAGCTCTGTGGATATAACCTACCGTTTGTTCAGCAGAAACAATTCTTTCCCCGTCGAGCTCCAGTATATTCTGGAATACGCCATGCGTCGCCGGGTGGGTAGGACCCAGGTTCAGCGTGGTGGTCGTTTTCTCGATGCTTCTTTCTGGAAGCTTGATGTGGTGCTCACTCATTGTACAAGTATGGGAGTATGGGAGTATGGGAGTATTGAAATGAAGAACTCACTTCCAAATCCCGAACAAACAACTCGCATTATTATATTTTTAATAAGTCTAATTAATTTCAGTGTCAAAGTTCCTCACTCCCATACTCCCATACTCCCATACTCCCATACTTTCCTCCTATCTCCCAAACATTGCATCATCTTTGTCAATCCGTGTCTGATCTTCCAGCGGGAATTCCTTACGCATTGGAAAATAATTCATCTCATCCACATTCAGGATTCGTTTGAGATTTGGGTGCCCAACAAAATTGACACCATAAAAATCATAGGTTTCCCTTTCCATCCAGTTGGAAGATTCAAAAAGTTTGGTGGCTGTAAACACATCTGGTTTTTCAATATCAGTAAATATTTTATAACGGATACGTATATTATCGACAAGGTTGTGAAGATGATAAACAACGGCAAGTTCTCTACCTTTTTGATTGGGATAATGAACCGCGGTCAGATCTGTCAAAAACTGAAAACGCAATTCAGTATCGTCATATAGAAACTGAAGTGTCTTCAGGTTCATGTCTTTTGGCGTTTCGAAAGTCAGCATGCCGTAAGGCTCTTCGAAGCCTCTTACCGATTCGCCGAATTGTTGTTGCAGTTTTTGTTTTATGAATGCGTTGTCCATCAGAAGAGTATGGGAGTATGGGAGTATGGGAGTGTGGGAATGAAGAAGTCATTTCCAAATCCCGAACAAACAACCCTCATTTTATATTTTTTATAAATTAATTTCAGTGTCAAAGTTCCACACTCCCATACTCCCATACTTTATTTAATGCCATAACTCTGCATCAACTCCTTATACTGTTCACCGTTTCTTCTCCGGAATGATTCTTCTCCAACCAGATCCTGGATACGCATAAAACCATCCAGGATGCCTTCGGGCCGGGGCGGACAACCTGGTACATATACGTCTACGGGAATGATCTGATCAATTCCCTGCAATACTGAGTAGGAATCAAAAATGCCGCCCGAAGAAGCGCAGGCGCCAACAGCCATCACCCATCTCGGTTCGGCCA
The DNA here is from genome assembly GCA_035937535.1 of Puia sp. Classification (GTDB taxonomy): domain Bacteria; phylum Bacteroidota; class Bacteroidia; order Chitinophagales; family Chitinophagaceae; genus Puia. Next base: position 16,576 of record DASZHV010000011.1, read on the forward strand.
TTTGGATATAAACTTCTTTTAAAATGGGTCCCATTTTTTTGGCAATAGTACCCATTACCATGAGCAGATCGCACTGCCTGGGGGAAAATCCAAGTCGCTCGGCTCCGAAACGACCCAGGTCGTAGTGGGAAGCCATGACAGCCATGAATTCTATTCCGCAGCAGGAAGTCGCAAAGGGCAGCGGCCACATGGAATTCTTACGGGCAAGTCCGACCGCGTCACTGAGTTTGGTGGCAAAAAATCCTTCACCGGTTTGCCCAGGTGGCATGTCCACCATGCTGATACTGTTTTTAGTATCCGCAGGCACCGTATTCACATTAAATCTTACAGGTCTTGACATGTTATAAATTTTTTGACAATCCTCCGCTTATATGCGCATAGGTAGTCTATCATAACAATTGTAGAAGCGCCGGGGTTCATCCAAAATCAGTCTTCCCATTGCAAAGCGCCTTTCTTCACTATATATACAAATCCTGTCAGGAAGAAAAATATAAACAATAATACTTCTGCAAATCCATACCATCCCAGCGTCCTGAAATTCACGGCATAGGGATAGAAGAAAATCACTTCAACATCAAAAAGAACAAAAAGTATGGCGATCAAAAAATATTTAATGGCCATAGGCTGCCGTGCATTCCCAACGGATTCGATACCACTTTCGAAATTTTTCAATTTCTCATCTGTTTTTCTTTTGGGTCCGAGCAAATGTGTAACCCCAAGAACTAAAAAAACAAAAGCTCCGGCGAATAGCAACTGAATAGCAATTGGTAAATAATCACTTACACTATTTGAATCAGAAACCAGGTTCGTTGACTGCAGGAAGAAAGGAGTCATAAAAAAGATTCCATTACCCGACAAAAGTAATGCAGGGGGGTCAGATTTCATTGGATTGTTTTGATCTGCTTCGTATAAGAAAAAAGCCCCGGACGATCTGTCAGGGGCTAATAAATTTATACTGATCCACTATTATTTACTGGATCCTTTGGGCTTTTGCTTTGGTGGCGGAGCGGTTAACATGGCCAATACTTTCTGAGCAGAAGCATTTGTCGGATCCACTTCAAGAACTTTCTGCATATTTTCAATCGCTTTCGCCTTGTCCTTCTTTATATCATTATAGTAACTTGCCAGATAAAAATAAGCGCCAACAATCTGTGTTTTAAATGTGGCCGAGTCTGGCGAGGACCTGGCTAACTGAGCAAACTTCATATAAGGATCTACTGCCAATCCCTGTGAATTCAAACTGTCATCCTGTGCTTGTTTACTTCGCGCACACCAGAGGTATCCGTATACCTGCTGCGTCGGGTATTTTGGAATAAAAACTCCACAGAAAATACTATCAGCCGTTTTATAATTTCCTGCAGAATAATTCGCCGTACCATATTTAAACAGGTCGGAATACGTGGGGTTTTTTAAAGAATTATATACTGCTCCCGAAATAAGGGCAGCCGCCGGTTTATTGTGCAGTTGCTTTGCAAGATCCAACGCTTCAGTCGAAAATTTCATCTTGTCTGCATCCAGGGTATCAACCATAATTGCCTTGGCATAATATTGAAATGCCATGCTCCGGGTAGCAGAGTCAGACAATTTCCCATATATCTTGGCAAATTCTTCATAGTCTGTAGCAAGTATGATAGTAGAATCTGCTTTTGCGAGGAAATTCGTCATAGCTTCTCTTGCTGCAGTATAATCTCCCAGTGAATCGGAGGCAAAAGCCACTAATTTGTACATGCGGGGGCTCACATTCGCTCCATATTGTCCGATGAGTTGTTGTGCCCTGGTACGAGATTCTGCCACTTTTCCTGATACATACAACATGCCTGCTTTCATATATTCCAGATCAGCGCCCTGATCAGAATTCGCCGCGTATTTATTCAGGTAATCCGCTGCTTTATTTACGTCCCGAAGATACCAATACAGGAAAAGTTGCTGATATGCCGGCGCATAGGCAGGATCCATCGTTACGGCTGACTCAAATGCAGGCAGAAAATATTCGCGGTTATTCTGGGTAAGATAAATGATACCTTCTTTCATTTCGGCTTCTGCGAGTTTTGGATTCAGGCCGAGTGCTTTTTGATAACTCTGAATAGCATTGCCACCGTCGAACAATTTGCGGTAAGCATCTCCCATTAAAACATAAGTTTCGGGATCGTTAAATCTTTTTATCTGTGTGGCAATATTTAATTTCTGAATCGCATAATTCGGATCACCGTCCTTTGCATCAATATTGGCATAAGCCACAGCATTTAATACATTGATGTCTTTTTCTTTCGTGAGACTGATTGCAGTCTCAAAACGCTGGCGTGAATCCGTTTTGTTTCCGTACAACAATTCTATATGGCCCATGCCCACTAAAAGCAGGGGTGCGTTCCCGTTAGTTGCAAGCATTTTCTGATATAATGCTTTTGCACCTGCTGTATCCCGGGTATCCCTGCGGTGAATCATGGTTTGCCCAAGCCAATAAACCGCATCAATATTATTCGGATTGGCATTCAGGGCTTTTTCAAATGCAGCCTGAGCACTTGCAAACCTTTCATAATACAGAAACTGTTTCCCTTCTTCTAAAGTCTGAGCCGTAACTGTACTACCGGCGAAGGTAAATGCCAGTAACAGGCTGATGCTAAGTGTTCTCATTCTGAATCTCTGTTTATTTTTTTATAAATATATCTAAAAACTGACTATTGCGGCTCCATGTCTACATTACGAACATCAAAATTCATACGTGCAGGTACCAGGTAGGCTCGTTTAAAAATAAGCTGCCCCCTTTCATTTATTAAAAAATTAACTAAATTATTTCCTACCCCGCTGTAATTTTCTTTCAGTATATAATATAACCCTCTGACCATAGGATATTTTTTGAAGACAATATTAGCCTGAAAAGGATATACATAAGGCTGATCCGTACAGCGATCGCATCGGATGGCCACTACTTTCACTTTTTTAAGAAAAGCCAGATCCATGGAATCTTCCTGGTCCCCAATCCAGCTTACTCCTATAAAACCTATTGCATTTTCATGGTTGGCAATATAAGAAATCACCTGAGGGCTTGATCTGGCTGCTATTACATTTTTCCCTAATTCTTTACCCGCCAGGATAGAATCCATCACATAACGGACTGTACTCGTTGCTGAAACTCCATCCATAACAGCCTCCCGCTTCTTTTTATCATTTCCTTCCAAAAGGGCCCTGACTTCATCCATACTCATTAATGTATCCTTAGAATTGTTATTCACAACCAGTGCCACGGCATCGTAGGCCAGGATTCCCGAAATGGCCGGCGTTTTCGCAGTATCATTAAAATAATGTTCTTCAGAAAGACTCAGTCCGCGGGTGATGATAATCAACCGGGTACTATCATTATAAATGTCTCTCAAACAGGCCGCTTCCGGTTTATAATCCACCAGGATATGGGCATCGGGGAAAGAGCTTTCAAACACTTTGAGTTGGGAATCGATTACAGGTTTAAAGGATTCATCCACACTGATATGTATTGTACCTGATGTAGGCGTTTCGACGGGAATTTGGGTACCGGAATGACAGCCTGTAAATAACAGAGCTGCAACTGCGTATACGAAGAATGGAAAACACCTCTTCAGCATGTTTATCCCCTTTAAATTTTAGTTAAAATAATTTTTTTTGTATCCCCTGTAAATGCGGAATAAACCGTAGAGAATACATAGGCCTGCAAAAAAATATCGGAACTTATCATCAATATTGAATGCGACGCCAAGTTTGGGTGCAAGTAGGAAAAAAATACCCAGGCAGAAGATAACCGTACCCATACCATAGTCCATGATGGACCTCCTCGTCCTGTAATTTTTGGTACGGCTATCCAGATCTTTTTCTTCGGGCATAAGCATTCGTTTATAAGCAATTGGAAAGATACTAAAAAAGCTTAAAGCGTAAGGCGCAAGCGTAAGGCATAAGGTGGTTATGAGTTATGAGCTTTGAGCTATGGGTTAGGGGTTAAATCATTATACCATAATCCATAGACCATTTACCTTTATACCATAGACCATAGACCATAGACCATAGACCATAGACAATATACCTTTCCCGTTCTCCAACAACAATCAACTGTCAACCGTCAACCCCCTTTCTCATTCCTCACTCACAAAATTAACCGGCAGATAAAAATATACGGCAACATTACGGTGATTCTGAGAGCCGGGTTTCCAGTCCGGCATCTTAGAAATAACACGTTTCACTTCGGCATTGAAAGCTGCCTCTGCTTCCTTAATAATTTCAATATCGCGGACTTTGCCATCTTCGCCCACCACAAATCGTGCAATTACATGGACTGTTGATCCAGGTTCCAGGTTGCTTTCCGGCATATGCAGGTTTCTTACTAAATACCTTTTCAACGCTTCAATCCCACCTGGAAATTCCGGCATGAATTCAGCCCGTTTGAAAACCTCAGGCTTTCTTTCAACTGGTGCGGCGGCAAGTATTTCCGTAGCCTTCGAATTCCCATTATTTTGAATTCCGTCATTATCCGGCCCTCCTGCCAACGTCTTCAAACCGATGGCTGACTGATCCAGTTCTGTGACAGATGGAATTGGTGGGATGGGTATATTATCGTGAATAATAAGCGGTGGAGTTTCCGGGACTGTTGCAACGGGTGCCCTGGGTATGGATGGTTTTACAAGAAGAGGACTTGGTTTTTGGGGTGGGGCTAAGACAACTGGATCAATATGAATATCCGGTAATGGACTAATGAAAACTGCCCCGGCCCTGGTTTGGAAAGCCAGGTATAAAAATGAAATCAGCATAACAACCGAAAAAGTGACCCCCATGGAGATGCAAAGTCTTTGTGAATAGAATTTCCTTAATGGATAAGCTCCGTACGATTTATTCCTATTTTCAAAAAGTATATCCAACGGATCAGCATGTAGCATGTCGTTTGGTTCCATATAATCTGTTTTATTGGTAGAATGAATCAGAATTAGAACCTGCTCAGTAAAATTGAGATGCTGTATGAAAAAGATTCCATAAATGACGGTTGGCCGTTGGCGATTGGCCGTTGATGGAGAACGGGAAAGGTATATTGTCTATGGTCTATGGTATAAAAGAATATGGTCTATGGATTATGGTATAATGATTTAACCCCTAACCCATAGCTCATAGCTCATAACTCATAACCACCTTATGCCTTAAGCTTTAAGCCTTAAGCTTTACGCTTTAAGCTTTAAGCTTTTATATTACTTTTGCTGGCATGAAAATTTTAATGGTTTGTCTGGGGAATATTTGCAGGAGTCCGCTGGCAGAAGGGATCCTTGAATCAAAAGCAAAAAAGCTTGGCCTTCACTGGGAAATAGATAGTGCCGGAACAAATAATAGCTATCATATCGGTGAAGCACCTCACCCGCTTTCACAAAAAGTTGCGAAACTGCATGCTGTAGATATCAGTAAACAATCTGCCCGGGCATTTGTGGCGGATGATTTTGACCGTTTCGATAAGATCTACGCCATGTCTTCCGACATATTGGTACACATGAAAAAAATTGCCCGTAAAAAATTCAAAGCGGAAAAGACCGATCTTCTATTGAATGAAGTTTATCCTGGAGAGAACCTCGATGTACCTGATCCCTGGTTTGGTGAAGAACCGGGATATCATGAAGTATACAAGATGATTGATAAGGCATGCGAGAAGATAGTAGAAAAATACGGATACCTTAAAACCGCCTGATCATGAGCAAACCCGGATTACCTCAGGGAACGCGGGATTTCGGACCTGAGACCGTGCACAAACGCAATTTTATTTTTGAAACTATTCGTTCAGTTTTTGAACTTTACGGATATGAGCCGATCGAAACACCGGCGATGGAAAACCTGGATACCCTGATAGGTAAATATGGAGAAGAGGGGGATAAGCTCATCTTCAAGATCCTCAATAACGGCCTCGATCATGTTTCGAAAAAAGAAACGGCACGTGCATCTTTTGAAAATATTCTCAACGGAAAAAATGATAAGGGAATTACAGAACGTGCTCTCCGATACGACCTCACGATTCCTTTTGCGCGTTTTGTAGTAATGCATCAGAACGAAATCAATTTACCATTCAGAAGATACCAGATGCAGCCGGTATGGCGTGCGGACCGCCCGCAAAAAGGACGGTACCGCGAGTTCTATCAGTGTGATGCAGATGTTGTCGGAAGTAATTCACTCATCAATGAAGTTGAACTTACACAAATCTATCTTACTGTTTTTGAAAAACTTGGCATTGATGTGGAAGTACGATTGAATCACCGGAAGATCCTTGCGGGTCTTGCCGAATCCTGTGGGGGCGAATCTCATACAACAAACATCACTTCGGCGATTGATAAGCTGGATAAAATCGGGTTAGAGAAAGTGAAGGAAGAACTCATAGAAAAAAATCTAAACAAAGATCAAATTGCTGTTATCGATAAATACCTGCATATTAATGGAAACAATGAAGAAAAAATCCAACAGCTTGCCTCTCTGATCCCAAATAAATACACGAAGGCGGGTATAGAAGATCTTCAATATAGTCTGAAATTTTTTACAAAAGCAAATCAGAAACAAGGGCCATCTGAGAAATTAAAATCTATAAATGATTCCGATAAAATTGTATTGGATTTTTCTCTTGCCCGCGGATTAAATTATTATACAGGAATCATTTTTGAAGTGCGCGCAAAGGGTGTGAACATTGGGAGTATCGGAGGCGGCGGCAGATATGATGACCTCACAGGCCTCTTCGGTGTTTCGGGAATACCTGGAGTCGGGATCTCTTTTGGAGTGGACAGGATTTATGATGTGATGGAAGAATTAAAACTTTTCCCTCCGGCCGTTCAGCGATCCACGCAGGTACTTTTTTTTAACCTGGGTGAAGAAGCTGCTTTAAAAAGTTTTGAACTCATGCAGGAATTGAGACAGGAGGGTATCCGTTCCGAAATTTACCACGAGCAGGCGAAATTTGATAAACAATTTAAATTCGCAGAGAAAAAACGGATTCCTTTCGTTGTAATTATCGGATCGGACGAACTCCTGTCCGGTCTTGCGAAAATCAAGGAATTAAAATCGGGCATTCAGTCGGAGGTATCGTTTAAGGAACTTAAATCAATTATGGATTATGGGTTATAAGATATGGATTATGAGTTTTGAATAGGTAATTAATATCTCATAACCCATAACCCATAATTACCTTACCCCTTCATATACAATTGCCGCACCTTGCCCAACTCCAATACACATTGAAGCGAGACCGTATCGTGTACCGCGTCTTTTCATTTCATGCAGCAGAGTAGTGGAAATGCGCACACCACTGCATCCGAGCGGATGGCCGAGGGCGATGGATCCGCCGTTTACATTAATTTTCTGCAAGTCCAGTCCCAGGTCATGTATGCAGGCAATGGCCTGGGAAGCAAATGCTTCATTGAGTTCTATCAGACCCATATCATCCAAAGACAAACCCGCACGGTAAATTGCTTTTTGAGAAGCTGGAACAGGACCTAGTCCCATGATTGCAGGATCCACTCCGGCAACACCCATCGACAGGACCCTTGCAATGGGCTGAAGATTATAATTTTTTACTGCTTCTTCACTGGCCAGGAGTATCGCAGCCGCACCATCGTTTATCCCTGCTGAATTCCCTGCGGTTACTGTCCCGTCTTTTAAAAAAGCCGGTTTGAGCCTGGATAGTTTTTCCATTGAAGTCTCCCTGGGGTGTTCATCCTTTGTTACCCAGGTAACGAGCTGATCCTGTTGGAGTTCCACCGCCACTATTTCGTCGTTCCATTTTTCTGCGGCCAGGGCGGCAAAATATTTCGCCTGGGATTCAAGGGCAAATTCATCCTGGGCCATACGTGAAATTTTCCATCGCTGCGCTACATTTTCAGCAGTTTCACCCATTGAATAAGGATAATACTGATCAGTAAGTTTTTTATTCGGAAAGCGCCAGCCGATTGTAGTATCCACCATTTCCAGTTTCCGGCTATAGGCGGACGTAGGTTTGGCCATCACAAATGGTGCGCGCGACATGCTTTCCACTCCTGCTGCGATATATAAATCCCCTTCTCCGCACATGATAGCCCTTGAAGCATCCATGATTGCCTGGAGACCGGAAGCGCAGAGCCTGTTCACTGTAGTGCCGGCCACCGAAACGGGTAATCCCGCCACTAAAGCCGCCATACGTGCTACATTCCGGTTATCCTCACCGGCCTGGTTTGCGTCTCCTGCAATCAGGTCTTCTATAGCTTCGGGATCAATGGATTCATTCCGCACGAGTAGTGCACGGACTACATAAGCCAGGAGATCATCCGGACGAACAGCCGCCAGAGCACCCCCATATTTACCAATTGGGGTTCGCACGGCGTCAATTACAAAAACTTTTTTCATTTTTTATGATAAGGACGTAAAGATAGGATTAAGGCGAAAGGCAATTAAGGCAAGTATGGGAGTATGGGAGTATGGGAGTATGGGAGTATGGGAGTTCAACTCACATACTTCTCAAATAATTTGCAATCGTCTCAAAAATATTATCAATGCGCTCCCATACTCCCATACTCCCATACTCCCATACTTGCCCTACTTGCCTTACCTTTGCCAGTTCATGAAAACAGATAAAACAAATATCCGGACGCTTTCGCGGACGGAGATTGCAGAATATTTTGAGGATCTGGGTGAACCGAAATTCAGGGCCGGACAGGTGTATGAATGGATCTGGCAAAAACACGCTTTTAAGTTTGAGGATATGACCAACCTCAGCAAGGAACTACGCGCCAAACTTGCTAAAGATTTTTCCTTTCCTTCTCTTCGGATTGATACCACACAATATAGTGCAGACGGAACAGTGAAAACAAGGTTCAAAACCTTCGACAATCATTTTGTGGAGGGTGTATTGATTCCAACCGACGAACGCAGAACAGCTTGTATATCTTCCCAGATAGGGTGCTCGCTGAGTTGTAAGTTCTGCGCTACGGGTTATATGGAAAGAGAAAGAAATCTCGATTTCGATGAAATCTATGACCAGGTTGTCATGATCAACCAGCAGGCAGAAAAGACTTACGACAAAAGACTCAGTAATATCGTATTCATGGGCATGGGTGAGCCCCTGCTCAATTATAAAAACGTGCTGAAAGCAATTGATAAGATCAGCTCCGCTGAAGGTCTTGGTATGAGTCCCCGGCGAATCACTGTTTCCACCGCAGGCGTTGCAAAAATGATCCGTCAGCTTGGAGATGATAAAGTGAAATTTAAACTTGCGCTTTCCCTGCATGCAGCCAACGATGCCAAACGTCATGAGATAATGCCCATCAACGACACGAATAATATTCGTTCACTGATCGATGCCCTGAATTATTTTTATAAAGAAACCGGCAACGAAATCACTTTTGAATATATCCTGTTCCAGGATTTCAATGACAGTCTGAAGGATGCTGATGAACTGATAAAGATCTATCGCCAGGTGCCTGCTGACCTCGTCAACATTATCGAATACAATCCGATTGAAAATGCGGTCTTCTCCAAACCGGAGGAATCCGTGGTGAATATCTTCATGAAACACCTGGAAAAAAACAAGGTCAACGCAAGGCTTCGCAGAAGCCGCGGAAAAGATATAGATGCAGCTTGTGGGCAACTGGCTAATAAAAACGCTTCACCCCAAATGCCATGAAACGCAAAACTGATAATTTCAATAAATTTTTCAACCGCAAACGGACCAGTGCTGTAAGAGAAGAGATCCGCCAGGAAAAAAAACTTGTAAAAAAGGAAAGAAGAGAAGCGGTTGACCGGCATTTTGAAGAGAAAAGAAATAAACTTGCTGTTACAGCATCTATAAAACCTATGCCTGGTAAGGAACTAAAGGCAGGTTTGCCTGGTGCAAAACTTCCATTCAATAAAACTGGTTTAACTCCAAAAGATAATAAAGTCACCACTATACAAAATAATGGAACTGTGATTTCCCAAAAAGATGGAACCACGCTTCCCCTGAATAAATATGTGGCGCATGCCGGCGTAAGTTCTAGACGCGCAGCAGCAACTATGGTTAAAGAAGGTAAAGTAACTGTAAATGGTATTGTCATCACAGACCCGGGAACAAAAGTTTTGTATACTGATACCGTGAAAGTGAACGGGAAAAAAGTAACCGTATCCAGTCATTTTGTTTATATCCTTCTGAATAAGCCTAAAGATTTTCTAACGACGACAACGGATCCGCAGGGGAGAAAAACAGTCCAGCAACTGATCAGTAAAGCAACGGAAGAAAGAGTCTATCCGATCGGACGTCTGGACAGGAACACTTCCGGCGTTTTATTATTTACAAACGATGGAGATCTGGCGCAGAAATTATCCCATCCAAAAAATGAAATGAAGAAAGTCTATCATGTAGGCCTGGATAAGCCGCTTACCAAACAGCATTTTGAAAAAATCTTGGGCGGGATTGAATTGGAAGATGGTCTGGCAAAAGTTGATGAAATGGCATATGCCGATCCAAAAGATAAAACACAGATAGGGCTGGAAATTCACAGCGGAAAAAACCGGATCGTCCGCCGCATTTTTGCTGCACTCGGATATGACGTCAAAACGCTTGATCGTGTAATGTACGCCGGACTTACAAAAAAGAATGTTCAGAGAGGCAATTGGCGTTTTCTTACTGAAAAAGAAATTCGCGCACTTAAATACTTGAAATCTTAAGCCTTCGGCTTATGGCCTAAAGCTTAAAGCCGAAAGCCTAATACTTTTGGTTAATGGTAGATGGTGAATGGTTTATCGTTTATCTATTTTGCTTCTACTATAAACCATAAATTAAATTCTGCCAACCGCCAACCACCAATCGACAATTGTTAACCAAATGAAGCTTCCCGAAATACTTATTGAAAACGACGAATTCATTGCTCTTAATAAACCAGCCGGTTTATTGAGTGTGCCTGACCGGACGCAATCCGCTCCTTCGCTCAAGGATTTGCTCATTGAGAAATATCAGCAGATTTTTACCGTACATCGTCTCGACCGCGAAACAAGTGGAGTGATCGTATTTGCCAAAACAGCGGATGCACATCAGCATCTCTCTGTTATTTTCCAGGAACGCCAGGTAGAAAAAACTTATTTCGGAATCGTCTGGGGTGTACCTTCAAATTCCTCCGGAATCATTGAATTGCCCTTGCAGGAGCATCCGGCAAAAAATGGCACAATGATCGTGCACCGCAAGGGGAAAGCAGCATCGACCGGATATGAAGTAGTGGAAAATTTCGGCAAATATGCATTCATGAAATTTAATCTTTTTACCGGCCGTACCCACCAGATAAGGGTTCATATGAAAGAGACCGGGCATCCCATTTTGTGCGATGCATTATATGGCGACGGTAAACCTGTTTTTGTTTCTGCTCTTAAACGTAATTATAATCATTCGGATTTTGATGAAGAGAAACCCATTCTGGGGCGGCTAGCCCTGCATGCAGCCAGACTTTCCTTCACTGACCGCCAAGGAAAACTTTTTAACATTGAAGCAGAAATGCCAAAAGATTTACGTGCGTTGCTTAGTCAAATGAGGAAAGGCGTAAAGCCTAAAGCTTAAAGCTCAAAGCCTAAAACTTTTGGTTTATGGTTAATGGATTCATACCATCCACCATTAACCATCTGCCATAAACAAATAGGCCCCAAGCTTAAAGCTTAAGGCCTAATGCAATCAACAGTCAGAATTTTTTACTTTTTAATTTTTACTTTATCAAATATTCGGCTGCGGCGTATACCTTAAATATGGTTTTACAACTTTAACGCCTTTTGGAAATTTCTTTATAGCGTCTTCGGTTGTAATTGCCGGAACCACAATCACATCCTCCCCTTGTTTCCAGTCAACCGGAGTGGCTACACTATAGTTGGCCGTCAACTGCAGGGAATCCACCACGCGCAGAACCTCCTGGAAATTCCTGCCCGTGGAAGCAGGATATGTAATAATAAGCTTTACTGTTTTATCCGGACCGATCACAACCAGTGAACGAACGGTTGCAGTAGCTGAAGCATTCGGATGAATGAAATCATATAACGTGCTCACCTTTCTGTCGTCATCAGAAATGATGGGGAATTCAACATTTACATGCTGTGTTTCATTAATGTCATTAATCCAGCCATGATGACGATCCAGGGTATCAACGCTCAGCGCAAGCACTTTTACATTGCGTTTGGCAAATTCATCCTTCAGGGCAGCGGTTGTTCCCAGTTCCGTTGTACATACAGGAGTATAGTCGGCAGGGTGTGAGAATAAAATACCCCACGAATTACCAAGAAAATCATAAAAGTCAATTTCGCCAACAGATGTTTTGGCTTTGAAGTTGGGAGCGGTATCCCCTAAACGTAAACTCATTGTTATACATTTTAAATTAGAAAAATCTATCAGAAGGATTACAAATATATTCATTCTCTATTAATTGAGTAGACTTTAAATAAATTTTACAAGAACTCTTTCTAAAATGCTGATTTACAATGATAAAATTCAATTCCGGAGTGGACTATCAGTTAAACAAAAATCTGATACAAGGCTGCTTATTTTGAACGAAGGTTGGATGGTAATTTTTATATTTATCCGATGGAATGGTTTAACAGCAGTATTGCTCCGCTTAAAGACCTGCTCGCTTTTTTATATAAAAAATCGAAAACAAACGACGTAAATAAAAAACAGGTCATTATCGAACTGCGCGATAACCTGAATGTATTTAAAAATGGATATATCAACCAGTCACCTTACGATACGATGATTGATCTTTTATCACGTGATGCGATTCAGGCAGCCATTAAAGAAAATTTCTCCTTTAAAAAACTCCGGGTTGGAACCATCCGTGCTTCGATAATTTATGAAGAAAGGAATAAAAAATATGCCGGATGGACCGCAGAAAAGCTGGTTGACAAAATAGATGAGAAGATTGTGGAGCTGAAGAATATCAAAAAAATGAACCAGGATTCCGTTAAAGATGTGCGCAATAATATTTCGCTTATGATGAGTAATCTTTATTTTCGAATGAAACTACTCGCTGATTTTATACAATCAAAATAAACAGATGAAGAATTCACTTCAGCAATTTAAAAGCATGTGTCCACTGATTCCTCAGAAATCCCGGGATACACCAGAGAACGGATAGTGGTTCGATTGCTCGCGCTGATTCCACAAAGCCCATATCTTCCGTTTCCCACCCGAAAAGATCAAGTATTGTGGTTACCTGTTTCTTCGCCAATTCATCATTGCCACAGATAAACATGGTTGGTTTGCCTTCTTTAAATGATGGTTTATACATCAGGTCATTACCGACACTATTGAACGCTTTCACAAATTTCGCTTTGGGAACCAGCATTTGCAAATCCTCCATGAGTGATCTGTCAAAGGATGTGGTGAGTTTCAGAAGTCCTTTTTCCGGTGGTGCGGCGGCAGCAGGATTTGTAACGTCAATGATGATTTTACCTTCCAAATTTATTAAACCGGCGGCTTCCAGAACCTGGAAAACGGCATGTCCTGCCACGGCAAGTACCAGCAATTCTCCGAATGCGGCAGCTTCTTGAAAAGTTCCGGTCTTTGCACCAGGGTTTTTTGCCTTCCATTTTTTTAAAACGTCTTTTAATGGATTGCGGCTTCCAAGTTTAACTTCATACCCTTCTGTAAGAAATGCAGTTCCGAGGGTTTGTGCAACTTCTCCCGACCCGAGAATACCAATTTTCATATGAATACATTTTTTATTTGATACAATTTGAATGAATTTTTGGATGGCGGTTGGCCGATGGCGGACTCCCCATACTCTCACACTCTCACACTCTCACACTTGTTTAAGCTTATCTTCCTGATGTTTCCACAACTCCCAGAAAATCTGGCTCCTGTTTTTTAATTCTTCGAAACTGCCTTCATCTGCAATCCGTCCGTCTTTCAATACATACACATAATCGAAATAGCTTAATAAATATAAACGGTGAAGGCTTGAAATGACTGCTTTGTCTTTACACTCTTCAAACATTTTACTATATATCTGAATTTCTGTTTTAGGATCCACACTGCTGGTGGGCTCGTCCAGTAAAATAATATCGCTGCCTCGGGCAGCCAGTATTCCACGAGCCAGTGCCAGCCTTTGTTTCTGACCGCCAGATAAGTTGACTCCTTTTTCCATGATATTGGACTGAAGACCATTGGGCAGCTGTTTTAATACTTCAGTGAAATGCGCCGTATCACAAACTTCCAGTATTTCTTTCTCCTCAAAAGGGAGGCCAAGCGTAATATTATGCTCAATTGTATTTTCAAAAATCTCCGGCTCCTGCGGAAAGAGAGTCACGGAATCCGCTATGCCAGCTATATCAAATTTCAAATCATCTACTTTAATTTCCGCACCGGGCTGGGCATCATACAATCCCCTCAACAGGGCCAGCAATGTACTTTTCCCCGAGCCACTTTCCCCTATCAGAGCGACGCGTTTCCCTTTTTCAATTTGCATATGAATATCATGCAGGGACTGCGATTTTTCACTGGATGAAAATCTTTCTTTATGAGAGAAATTTAAATTGTTTATCGAAATGGTCTGCCAGTATTCCGGCAATTCTGGGGCAGCATCAGGAAGGTGTTGCTTTTTATAAGCATCAGAAATAAACCTGGAGGTTTGAACATTGGTATCGAACTGTACTATCTGCGTGTACTGCCAGGCGATGTCGTGAAACACACTGGTAAACTGATTTACAAATCCCAGCAGGGCAACCAGATTTCCTACCATGAAAATTGTTCCGGGCTCCAGATGCTGGTAAACATAACCGACTACGGTTATTACATAGATCAGTGCCACCAAAGTATCAGCGATAAACCATTTCCATTCATTAATGCGTACCGTACGCATGAAAGGTTGGAAAATATCCTTTACCCTTTTCATCAGGCCATTTTCCATTCTTTTTTCCAGCCTGAGAGTAATAACTGTATTAATATTTGAAAGGCTGTCGAACAGCGTACTGGAAACAATATGTTCCTTTTCATTTGTTTCGTCAACTGCTTTAACAAAAGGTTTGTCAAATTTAAAAATCACCCAAACCGTCAGAATGCCAAGCGCCACTCCGATACCCCCGAATAAGGGTGAGAAGATCAGCATCGCGATAAAAGAGGAGAAGAATTTTGTCAACGCATAGAGATACATAAAACCGTTCTGAAAAAATTCCTTCAGCGCTTCATATGCTTTACGAATGCGGTTAATGGTAGAACCGCTGTGATGATCCTGATGCCATTTTACCGGAAGGTGTAGTGTCTGGTGGTATAATTCCTGTAAAAAATTCCTGCTTAAATTAAATGCAAGCCGGCGCTCCATCACGCGGGCTGGTCCGTGAAATCCCCATTCTGTTAATTTTAATATCATGTAGGCCAGTGCATACATCCATGCATAGTGAAGCAGGTTTGCGCCTTTTCTTTGCAATGCATTGATAAACCATCCATATAATAAAGGATATAATGCAAATACACATCCCGCTAATATGAAAAGAGAGTATACAAATACATACTGTTTCTTTTCATGCCGGGCATATTGCCAGGCCGTTTTCATTAATGATATGTAGGGATTCGCCATAATCACTTATACCGGTTATCAAACTTAAGAAAAAGCCTCAGCCTGCAGGCACCAGCCTTTAAGCTTTTATGTTACTTTTACTTTATGGCAAATCCCAATCTGAATGCTGATAAAAATCTGACAGGAACGCCGGATAAGGAATTTGAGAACAGCATTCGTCCGGCAGTCATCCGCGACTTTTCCGGACAACCACAACTCATAGAAAACCTCCTGATCTTTATCCAGGCTGCCAAACAAAGAGGTGAAGCCCTTGACCATATTCTTTTCCATGGCCCTCCTGGTCTTGGTAAAACGACCCTGAGCCGGATAGTCGCCAATGAACTCGGCGTACAGATAAAAGAAACTTCCGGCCCCGTCATAGAAAAACCGGGCGATCTGGCAGGACTGCTCACCAACCTGGAGCACAATGATGTTTTGTTCATAGATGAAATTCACCGGCTCAGCACAGTTGTGGAAGAATATCTCTATTCGGCCATGGAAGATTACCGGCTGGATATAATGATTGACACCGGTCCGAACGCGCGCAGCATTCAACTTAGCCTTAATCCTTTCACCCTGATAGGTGCTACTACCAGGAGCGGACTGCTGACTGCCCCTTTATTATCGCGTTTCGGCATTAAATCACGGCTTGAGTACTATGACCACATCACACTTCAAAAAATTATTTCGCGTTCCGCTTCTATCCTGGATACAAAAATCACTTCAGATGCTGCGCAGGAGATTTCAAGGCGTAGCCGGGGTACGCCCCGCATTGCAAACGGATTGCTGAGAAGAGTGCGTGATTTTGCGCAGGTGCTTGGCAATGGCGTAATAGATATGGGAATAACCAAGCACGCACTTCGGGCGCTGCATGTGGATGAACATGGTTTGGACGAAATGGACAACCGAATTCTTTCCACCATTATAGAAAAATTCAAGGGCGGCCCCGTCGGACTCAATACCATTTCAACTGCCGTAGGCGAAGAGGCCGGAACGATTGAAGATGTATATGAGCCCTTTCTGATCCAGGAAGGTTTTCTTATGCGCACACCGCGGGGGCGGGAAGCTACACCAAAAGCTTATCAGCATTTGGGTAGGAAACCTGCATCTGAAGGCGGACCGACATTATTTTGAGAAAACTATTAATAGTGATATTAAATTTTAGTTCATTTTATGAAAGCCTTTTCCGGTTTTTTAGAAACATTGATATTGCTTGGCTCTTTGCAGGGATTTATTATCTCAGTTGTACTTTTCTTGTCTAAAAATTCAAGACAAAGCAACCGCATCCTGGCAGTACTGATTTTTCTGATGTCGCTCGCAAGTTTTAATTTATATATGACTGGCTCAACATGGTATAGTCATTCTCCCATTATTATTTTTCTATCCAACTTCATTCCCATGATCATCATCATGCCGATGGGACCACTAATTTATTTTTACATCCGCTCCTTTAGCGATCCTGCTTTTTTATTTAAAAGGAAATATCGCATTCATTTCTATCCTGTACTGATTGACCTGGTTCCCTATCTTACTGCCGTTTTTTATGTTACGGGGCTGATATTTAAATTTCTTCCTAAAAATGATGCGCCGTGGGGACATTTTATAGATCAATACGACGTGTATTCTGATATACCGCGCTGGCTATCCATCAGCATTTATTTATGGATTGCAAATAAATACCTGATATCAAATTCGAATGCAACTCCCTGGTTAAAACAGTTTGTACGAATGTTCACCGTTTTCCAGGTTATCTGGCTTTGCTATCTGATTCCCTATGTGATTCCAAGATTTTCAAACAGACTTGTAGATTTTTTTGACTGGTACCCCGTATATATTCCTATGTCTGTATTGATTTATTGGCTTGGCATCAAGGGCTACCTCGTATCACAGGCCCAAAATGAAAATCACAAAAGCCGGAAATCTTCCCCATTAGACAGGCAATTGAGTGAGGGTCTGGTTGACCGTCTAAAGAAAGTTATGGAAGAAGAAAAACTATGGATGGACCCCGCGCTTAACCTTTCCATATTGTCAACTCATACAGGTATACCGGCCAAGACGATCTCTGCTGTGCTTAACCAACACCTGAATAAAAGTTTTAATGAATTCATTAATTCTTACAGAATAGCTGCCATAAAGGCAAGACTTCTTTCTTCCACGAATAAAAATCTCACCATTGCAGGTCTCGCCTATGAATGTGGATTTAACTCCCAACCCACTTTTCAGCGCGCTTTCAAGAACATTCAGGGCGAAAGTCCGAGTGAATTCCTTTTAAAAAACACAAATTCAGGAAAACAACTTGTTTAATAGCAATCAAATCCGGATTTGAATAGGCAGGGTTGTATTAATCATCAACCTTGTGCCTAAGAAAAATCCCCGTAATGAGAACTTATCTATTTTGTATTGTCATCCTGAGCAATCTTTCAATTTTTGCCCAGGACAATAAGTCAGCTGATTTTACCGGTAATTATCAGGTTGAATATTACCCCGTCAGGAAACTGAATATATATCGTGAGAACAAAAATCTCATGCTGGAGATTGTCGGGCAGGGTAAAACAGGTCTGACCCCTTTGACCGGAAATACATTTTCTGTAAACGGTGTACCTAATTCAACTATTGAATTTCTTCAGGACTATCAGGGTAATACCAACAAATTCAAATTGATATTGAATGTTCCCACGACGGAATGGGACAAAATCTCACAGGATAGCGCAATTTCATATAGTACTCCGGAAAATTTGCACGTTTATGAAGGCAGGTATGCGTCGAAGGGAAACGTTTATCTAAAAATAGATATAAAGGCAGACTCCGGTCATCTTACAAGTCAGATTCCAGGTGAAACGCTCCTTGACTATTATCCATTAAGCCCGAATAAATTCATTTTCAAAAAAGATGATTATAGTACGGTATATGAATTCAAGGCGGACAAAAGAGGGCATATCAACCGGATCTTTTCAACGGAATCAGGGCCGATAGTTTGCATTAAAGTTGCGAATAAACCGACCAGCGTCGCTTCTCCCAAACATAATTTCACATTACGTACTGGTTTTACCGAGGCAGATACATTAAGGGGCAAATTATCGCCCATGCGAACCTGTTATGATGTTCTTTTTTATGATCTGGATGTAAAAGTGGACCCCGATACCAAATCCATCCAGGGTAATACGATCATTCGATTCAGGTCGGTAAATGATTTTAAGCTTTTTCAGATCGATCTTTTCGCAAATATGAAAATTGAAAAGATTGTTTTCCATGATTCATCGCTTAGTTATACGCGTAAATATGATGCGGTTTTTGTTGAGTTTCCGTCGTTGATAAAACAGGGTACGGTAGAAGAAATTCAAATTTTCTATTCAGGTATTCCACAAATACCGGATATACCGGCGTTATCCGGGGGATTTATCTGGGTGCAGGATAAAAATGGGAAACCCTGGATCGAAACAGTTGTCCAGGGTTCAGGGGCAAGCCTCTGGTGGCCATGCAAGGATCATTTATCAGATAAACCAGATAGCATGCATATCACCGTGACCGTTCCATCTGGCTTGACCGCTATATCCAATGGAAGATTCCTCGGAAAATCCGATCTGCCGGACAAAAAGGTACAATTTAGATGGGCGGTAGGTTACCCGATGAACAACTATAGTGCAGTTCTCTACATAGGAGACTATGTTCACTTTTCAGATAAGTTTGTAAGTGCCTCAGAAAATTTTCCATTGAATTATTATTGTTTGTCTTACAATCTGGATTTAGACAAACAATTTGTTCAACAGGTAAAACCCCTCTTAGCGCTATACGAAAAAGATTTCGGTCCCTATCCATTTCCCCGCGACGGATATGCACTGGTTGAATCACCCTACGGTATGGAACATCAAAGCGCCGTAAGTTCAGGAACGTTTACGAATCTCTATGATGGCAAACCGGTAGATTCTATAGCACATGTTGTTGAATTCTGGCATGAAACAGCGCATGAGTGGTGGGGAAATTCTGTTACCTGCAATGATATGGCGGATTTCTGGATACATGAATCTTTTGCCAGTTATGCAGAAGTGTTATGTTATGAAAACTTTTTTGGTCATTCTGCTGCCGAAGAATATTTGAAAAAACAGGATCCGGGAAATAAAGAATCCATCATTGGTTTTTATGATGTAAATGATTTTCACACGGGAGATATGTATTCTAAAGGCATGCGCATGATCGCCACCCTACGGGAATCGATTAATAATGATTCGCTTTTTTTCACCCTGCTCAGAGGAATTCAATTAAGATATAAATACCAGTCAATTAATACAGCAGAAATCATTTCCTATTTTAATAACGGAACAGGAACTGATTATACCTATCTGTTTGATCAGTATCTACGCTTTGGTGCCATTCCGAAACTGATAATCTCTGAGAAAAAATCCGGAGAAGATCTGATTCTTCAATTTAAGTGGAAGGCCAATGTTGCCAAATTCGCGCTGCCAGTAAAAATTCTACAAACCGATAAAAAAGAAATCTTCATTTATCCGACTACGGAATGGAAATCAATTTTATTGGCAAAGACTTCATCAAAAGATATTCGAATTGATAATGTCTATTCTTATTTTGAAATAGAGGTTCAATAATTATTAAGTATTAATTATTGATTATTAATTTTATAAAATATCATTCCCATACTCCCATACTCCCATACTCCCATACTCCCATACTTGTTTTAAGCTTTAAGCTTAAAAGGGAAAATCAACCTTAAAGCTGATATTCCTTCCCATATTATAAATCCCGTGATATGGTCCGGGGCTATTGGGGTAGGGCTCAAAATATTTCAACCGGCTCAGGTGATCCTGATAGATAACGTCAAAAATATTATTGGCAAGCAGATAAATATTAAAAATAATTTTATTCTGCTTATTGGTAAAAGCCCCGCCAACACCAACATTGATCAGGGTGTAACCCGGAGTAGGCGTTTCTGTATTATCCGCCAGGTAGACCCGGTTTTGTGGACCGGAAAATGCCGCAGCCACTTTCACAAAACCATTTACCATGTGAAGGTTTTTATTTGTAAAATCGTATTGCAGTTCTGAAATTCCATGCGCTGGCGGAATGTCCGGCAAATACCGCGTGGAATCTGTTACGGGTTTGCCCGGGGAAGAAAGAAGATTTCCATATACCAGTGACACACTATTTTCAAAATGCAGTTGTGGTATCGGATGGATATCAATACTTAGTTCACCCCCATACAAAGCAGCACTGCCCTGACGGAACTGATACACATTATTACCATCATCCCGTGTGGAATCCGTTCCATCCACATTCAATATTTTCTCATTGAAAATATAATTTGATACGGAATTGTAAAATACACTGAAGTTGATAACGGCTATTTTTGAATTAAAATTTACCCCAATGTCTTCCTGTAAATTAAATTCGGGATTAAAATTGGGATTGCCGACCTGGTAGATACCTGTGCCAGGATGTACGCCATTGGCGGAGATTTCAGAAATATTCGGAGACCGGTATCCCCTGGATAAATTTGCCTTGGCAGACCACTGATTGGAGAATAAATATGTTAATCCTAAACTTCCTGAATAACCCGAGAATATTTTATGATAGTAGGGGAAGGCCTGGTAAGCTCCCACTGTGTCTGGTCCGTAAACCGGCACATCGTAATTAATTCCTTTAGATACCGTATACATCTGATCATTGGTAAAGGATCGGCTGTCGAACCGAATTCCTCCAGCAATATCCAGTTTATCAAAAGTTTTCTTGAGCATCGCAAAGGGTCCGATATCAAACTGGTTAAAAGAAGGAATAATAAAGTCCGTACCGTTTGTAGCTGTATTCTGCTGATACATTCCATTTAGTCCTGTAGTTATATCCCAGCCATTGAAAGATGGAAAATAATATTTCAGATCATAGACATAGGAATTTAATTGAAGGAATAAACCTGGGACATCCGGTTCCTGCGGATGACTGTACTCCCTTCTCACACTTCGTTCAAATCCGAGATTTACGGTAATTCTTCCTGTGCCAAGAGCAAAATTATTAGTTGAATAAATGTGATAGAGCTGCACGTGCTGGTGTAATGGAGTGATCGCATAACTATGAAGTTCTGCATTTGTAACAATCGGCCTGTATGTATCGGAATCTGTAATCTGTTTGGTGAATTGTCTTGTTGCAGAATCGCGGCTGCCGTCGGGAATTTCCTGCAGATCATCGAAAACGGAAAAATTCAGGTGTGAGTAACCGAAAGCGCGATGCAATCCCAACGATAACGTGGCATCGTTCTCGGCAAATGCTGTATTGTAAACGCGTCCATCCGCCCTGTCAGAATAATTACTCGCCTGTTTATGAGAAATGCGGCCCATCCATTCAAAACCATTTTTAGTTCCTTCCATCATTCCCGAACCTCCAAAGAGTCCGTTATTCGTTTGAAATTCTGCAAGAACATTACCCTGAATTTTCCCTTCCGGCGCCGGTGGGGTTGGAATCAGATTCACGACACCGGCCAGGGCATCTGACCCATAAGTTAAACTGGCCGGACCCTTGATAACTTCAGCATGATCAACGCCATATTGATCCACTTCAATTCCATGCTCATCTCCCCATTGCTGACCCTCTTGCCGGACGCCATCATATAAAGTCAGGATTCGGTTAAAACCGAGTCCCCTGATAAAAGGTTTGGAAACATTGGGGCCTGTGGTGAGTTGCGTAACACCGGGTAATTTGGCGATCGCGTCAATAATATTTGTACTAAGGTTTTCTACAATAGCCACATGATTCATCGTTACAATCGGAACCGGGCTGCGTTTTATCTGTGTGGCTTTTGACATCCCGGTAATCACCACAGGGCTTTCTTCCGTGTATTGAAGGCCCAGGCTAAAATCCAGTACAGCTTTCTCCGTAATGGATATACTTTTTATTTGTGTTGAATGACCGATCGCATGAGCTTCTACCAGGTAAGTTCCTGTAGGCAGGTTTGCAAACCGGTAATTACCATTTTCATCGGCCATAACGCCGAGCTTCAGGTCGGCTATATAAATGGAAGCGCTTGCGATACCATTACCTGAAGCACTGTCGAGCACTTTTCCGGAAAGTGTACCAAGATATCCGGTAAAACGAGTCTTCTGACTAGTCTGAGCAGGTGAATAAAAGAAATACCCAATGAAAAAAATGAACAGTAATAATGACTTCATAACTTTTGCTGATTCTGTTATTTATAGGCGGCCCTATAAAAATATAATTGCAGAAATTTAAGAACAGGGATCAGCCGGAGGTCCGCGTCCGTCAGCATGTGACAGGTATGAATAAACTATTGAAAGAAGAGGTTCAGAAAATCTCAGGGGGGTTGAAGATAAAATAACCGGACCAATGGTTTGTATGCCCGGCAGGAATGGCGCAACAACTACAAGGTCATCAACCTGGCATTGAAAACCGGAAGCAGCAAACTGTTGAAAGGGAAGGCTGGCGGAAAACTGTTCGTCTTTATGATTCGCCAGCAGGTCGTGCAAAAATCTTTTTGGCGTAACACAAAAAGAAAACAGCATCAGGAAAAATGCTGCCAGTAATTTTCTTATAGTGTAAGAGTTTTTCAAATAGTAAGTTCCAAATTTAAAAAGCTTAACGCCTAAAGCTTAACGCATTTTTACAATAACGGTTAGCGGCGATCGGTCATCGGTCATCGAATAAATTAATTAATGTTCTCTATAATGCCAGCAATCCCCTGTCCCCCGCCCACACAAGCTGTTACGAGACCATATTTTTTATTCAGCCTTTTCATTTCATGCGTGATCTGAATAGTAAGTTTTGCACCGGTACATCCCAGGGGATGCCCCAATGCGATAGCACCTCCATTTATATTGACGATATCCGGATTGAAATCCAGTTTACGGATTACTGCGAGGGCCTGACTAGCAAATGCTTCATTAAGTTCTATCAGATCGATCTGCGATAGATTCATGCCTGTCTGTTTCATCACCCTTGGTACGGCTTCTACCGGGCCGATACCCATAACACGCGGATGCACACCGGCACTGGCGCAACCCACCAGCCGTGCAATGGGTTTTAGTCCCAGTTTGTTTATCATTGTTTCACTCATCACAATTACAAAAGCAGATCCATCACTGGTTTGGGATGAATTTCCAGCCGTCACAGAACCATTCATGGCAAAAACAGGTTTTAATTTTGTCAGCGCTTCCATCGATGTATCCTTTCGTGGTCCTTCATCCGTATCCACCATAAATTCCCGCTGTTGTTTTTTGCCGTTTTTATCCAGAAGTACTTCTTCTACTTTGACCGGAAGAATACCCGGTTTAAAATATCCTTTCTCAATCGCATTAATCGCCTTTACATGTGACTGGTAAGAAAACTGATCCTGGTCTCCACGGCTCACCTGGTATTCTTTTGCCACAGCTTCTGCCGTAAGACCCATATTCAAATAATAATCGGGATCGTCGATGGCAATTGAATAAGCAGGCGCCACTTTCCAGCCCGCAGTAGGAACCATCGTCATACTTTCCGTTCCCCCGGCAATAATACATTCTGCGAGGCCGCTCCGTATCTTGGCCGTGGCTATTGCTATTGTCTCTAACCCACTCGCACAATAGCGGTTTACCGTCATGCCCGGCACCCCAATTCCAACCGCTCTTGCGGCAATGATGCGGCCAACCTGCAACCCCTGCTCAGCTTCCGGAACCGCATTGCCTACGATCACGTCATCCACCAGTTTAGGATCCAGTTGGGGTACTGAAGCCAGCAATCCCTGTATAACAGTAATGGCGAGGTCGTCGGGCCTGTAAAAACGAAACCCGCCTCTTTTTGATTTTGCCACCGCGGTGCGGTAACCGGCAATGATATAAGCTTCCTGCATAAAATATAAGATTCTTAGGTCTGCAAAGGTAAAAATCTTCAGCCAGTATCAACAGAACCCAACTGTTAAAGTGTTTTATCTTTGCAGCGCTTATGTACAAATGGCTCCGCTCCTTACTGTTCCTTTTCCCCCCGGAATCCGTCCACCATTTTTCAATG
The DNA here is from genome assembly GCA_035937535.1 of Puia sp. Lineage (GTDB taxonomy): Bacteria > Bacteroidota > Bacteroidia > Chitinophagales > Chitinophagaceae > Puia. The sequence continues at coordinate 41,082 of DASZHV010000011.1, forward strand.
TTTGTTTTAAATGGAATTTCAGCCTCCTGGCCCGGCCGCGAATTACTTAGGAAGGCGTTTTCTATTGAAGATCCTTCACTCCAAACAAACTTCGCCGGACTTAATTTTAAAAATCCCGTTGGACTTGCAGCGGGATTCGACAAAAATGCCATTTACCTTCAAAGTCTGGAGACACTTGGTTTTGGATTTATTGAAATTGGAACAATAACGCCCCTGGCACAGAATGGAAATCCGAAACCGCGGCTCTTCCGGCTTAAAAAGGACGGAGCACTAGTCAACCGGATGGGATTTAATAACCAGGGAGTGGATAAAGTAGCAGGGCGATTAAAAAAATGGAAAGAAAAATCCAAGGAATCCGGAAATGGTCCCTTGCGCATAGGTGGAAATATCGGGAAAAATAAAACAACGCCTAATGAAAATGCCTGGCAGGATTACGCAGTCTGTTTTGAAAAATTATTTCCCTGGGTGGATTATTTTGTGGTTAATGTCAGCTCGCCGAATACTCCCGGATTAAGGGAACTGCAGGAGAAAGAATCACTCCGGATAATATTAACGAAGTTGCAGGATCTCAACAGAAAGCAAAAGGTGCAAAAACCCCTGCTTCTGAAAATCGCACCTGACCTTACCTATCCCCAACTGGATGATGTGATAGAACTGGCAGAAGAAATCAAACTTGACGGACTGGTTGTAAGTAATACCACCATTTCAAGAGAAGGATTGTATAGTCCGGCGGATGAATTGGAACGTATAGGTGCCGGTGGACTTAGCGGCGATCCCCTTAAAAAAAAGTCAACTGAATTCATTCAATACATCTGTCAAAAAACAAAATATCGTATCCCCATTATCGGCTCCGGCGGAATTCGTTCCAAAAAGGATGCACAGGAAAAAATGAAGGCCGGTGCCGGATTGATTCAAATCTGGACGGGGTTTATTTATGAAGGACCATCACTTGTACGCAAAATACTAAAGGCTCAAAGCTTAAGGCTTAAGGCCTAAAACCATTTTGAATTATTAATTATTAATTATTGATTACGCCACTTTCTTTGAAATTCATTCAAACACTACCACACTACCACACTTCCACACTTCCACACTAATTTTAAGCTTTAGGCCTTTTAATGTAATTTCAACACAGCCGCGGCCGCTACAGCTGCGGTTTCTGAACGCAGACGGTTTTCTCCCAGTTCAACAGCAAGAAATTTGAATTGTGTCGCACATTTTATTTCTTCTTCCGTAAAATCTCCTTCGGGCCCGATCAGTATTATCTGGGAACCAAGATTTGTATTGATCAATTCGCTCAGTTTTCTTTTTGCACCAGGTTCGCAATGAGCAATAAATTTCTGGTCCGCCTGTACTTCTTCCACAAACGCAGGAAAGTTTTTTGGTTCACTTAAAACAGGCATCCATACCTGTTGTGATTGAATCATGGCACTTTCCAGAATGCCCTGCAGGCGTTCCATCCGGAACTGTTGTTTTTCGGTGCGTTCGCATTTCAATGGAATGATTTTCGAAATGCCAAGTTCCGTTGCTTTTTCAAGAAACCATTCAAAACGACTCGTATTTTTCAAAAGGGAAAGTCCGATTTGTACACTGCGCCTTGGTGGTTCCTTTTTTTTCCTATCTATAATATTTACGCGGGAATGCCTTTTATGTGCTTCACGGATGACTGCTGTCGCAGAAAGGCCTTTCCCGTCGGTCAACCGAAGATTTTCTCCAGGTTTCATACGTAAAACCTGTACTATATGGCGGGATGAATTTTCATTTAGAACAAATTCTTCCGCCATTGTTGCCAAATGAGCAAAATAAAAATAAGGGCTCGTCATCCTGAAAGTTAATAAGAAGGAGGGCAGTTAGAACGGATCTTCATCATTAAATGGAATATCGTTCATTTTGCTGCCTGCCTGAATATAGAGTTTGGGACCACCCTGTTCATCAGGTGGTACTGGTTTCCAGTTACCTCCGGGAGGCAAACCATTGAAATCCGATCCTTCATCATCCACAAATTTCTGAATATGCAGCAATGCCCGCAGTTTAATAGTTTCCAGTGAGCCGTTTCGGTGTTTGGCGATACGAACATGTGTTTCTCCCTTATTACTTTCACCAAATTCATTCGCTGTGATATCGTAATATTCAGGACGATATAAAAACATAACCATATCAGCATCCTGTTCAATGGCTCCGGATTCACGCAGGTCGCTCAGCTGGGGCATCTTGTTACCTTCTTTTCTTTTTTCCACTTCACGACTCAGTTGCGAAAGTGCAATAATGGGAACCTGCAATTCTTTGGCGAGCCCTTTCAGATCGCGGGAAATCTTGCTTATTTCCTGTTCACGGTTTCCGTTCCTGTTATCGCCTGTTCCGCTCATCAGCTGCAGGTAGTCGATAATGATGAGGCCGACTTTATGTTTATTTTTCAGCCTTCTGCACTTGGCGCGTAATTCAAAAATATTCAGGGCCGCTGAATCGTCTATGAATATGGGAGCCTGTGCCAGCCGTTGGATGCCCTTGGCATAAAGCTGTTTCATTTCATGTTCTTCCAATTTGCCGCGGGAAATTTTTTCGAGCCAGATTTCACTTTCTGCGGACAGGATACGTTGTACCAGCTGACTGGCGCTCATTTCCAGACTGAAGAAACCGATTGGTGTGGGTTTGGTTGGATGAAGTGCGGCGTGCCTGGCCAGGTTGAGTGCAAAAGCCGTTTTACCCACAGATGGGCGGGCAGCTAGAATGATAAGATCCGTAGGCTGCCAGCCATAAGTGATGCGATCCAGTGAACTGAAACCGGAAGGTACCCCTGAAATATCATCATTTTTATGACGGAGATCCTCGATGCGCTGAATCGTTTTCACCAGGACTGTGTCAATGCTGTCAAAATTTTTCCTGAGGTGATTATTGGTAATTTCAAAAAGTTTTGATTCGGCATCATCAAGCAGGTCGAATACATCGGTACTGTCTTCGTAGGAATCACTAATGATTTCACCCGAGATGCGTATTAGTTCTCTCTGGATGAATTTCTGCAAAATAATGCGCGCATGCGCATCGATATTGGCAGCAGAAACAACAGAATTTGTAAGTCGGGTGATGTAATATGGACCCCCTGACATTTCCAGTTCTTCGCGGAACCGGAGTTCTTCAACCACGGTCAGCATATCGATCGGCTGGCTCTTCTGTGCAAGGGATTGCATGGCCAGATAAATATGCTGGTGACTCTCCACATAAAAACATTCTGGTTTCAGAATTTCGACAACCGTATCAAAAGCAGTTTTTTCGAGCATGATGGCGCCTAATACCGCCTCTTCCAATTCCCTGGCCTGTGGAGGTACTTTGCCATACATCATGGTACTGATATCGATCGGCGATTTGCGTCTAAACTTTCGGTCCTTGTTCAAATTGGTAAGCTCCATGTATCCGTTAGAATTTGTATGACGCAACTGCGCCAGCCAGCCTTAATTAAGAAATTGTTATGCTAATGATCCGAATATTACCGAACAATATCAGGAGGGCGAATATAAAGCCCATTAATTCGAGTAAAATCTGTTTTCATTTTTTTATTTTATTAAGCAGCCACGCACAGTCTTATACACATGATTCCCGGGTTTATGCACCAATTCTGGTGGACTATCCACAATTTAAAAAAGTTTTTCGCTTTCCCACGAAGGAAATACACACTTGCTGTGCACAAAGATTTACCTGCAAATATTTTGTTAAGTAAAAAAGAAAACATTAACAGTTGGTAAAAAAAAACCCCACTGTCTGATGAGTGGGGACTCAATTTTTAAAAAGCAAGGAACTTACCGCGCATCAATTTGCCTCCCTTGTTTTAGGTTTATCATCTGGTTTTTGATCCGGTGTTGTTGGTTTTTGCGCCGGTTTATTATTAGGTGGAGTTGTCTTTTGTACCGGATGACTGTTATTGGGGTTATGATTTGTTGAAGGGCGACCTGTGGTTTGCGTATGATTTACGTTTGAGGGTGGGGCCGCATTATTTTGATTCGGGTGTGTATTGGATTGAGACTGATAGGAACGGTTTGCATTCATATTTGGGTTTACCGGTTGATTTGTTTGCGAAGGCTGCTGGTATGAATTGGGGTTCGGACTAACTGGCTTTGCGTTATTTGGAGGCCGGTTATTTACCGGCTGATTATTTACTGGATTCTGCATCACCGGCTGACTACTTGCATTATTTTGTGATGCCGGTCTGTTATTATTTACAGGTTGATTATATGCAGGCTGATTTCCAGACGGGTTCTGGGTTACCGGCCTGTCTGTTTCCTGCCTGTTATTAAATGCAGGTTGACTATTTGATGGTTGATTTGCAGATGGATTTTGAGTTTCCGTCCTGTTATTGTTTGCAGGATGAGAATTATTATTAGTCTGATTATAGTTCGGGTACTGCGTGGAAGGATGCAAATTATTGAATGATTCAAAATGTGCCGGAGCTGGCGTTGACGGCCTTCCTGCAGCATCTCCGCGGGCAGCCGGTGTTGCGTTTACACGGGGCTGATAAATCATATACTGTGAACCTGAAACTCTTTCTCCTGGTGTATTGGCTTCTCTTAGTTGTACCGGAGTAAAATTATTTCCACTCACCCTTCTCACTTCATTGGGATCCGGTCCTGGTGCATATGCATACCGGTTCCGGTTCGTGCCACTATAATTATTGATAATGGTGGTATTGTTGATAATGGTTACGTTCCTGTTCACGTCCACATTGTAATTATGCCATCCCGGATTTCCAATATACTGGCGGGGAACAAAATTCCAATAATTTGGCGGAGGGTTATAATTATTCAGCGCCACGTCGATAGAAATCCTTGGACCCATCGGAGCCCAGCCATAATAATCCCCGCTTCCTCTCCAGCTTACCCAGGCAGGAGCCCATTCGTTGCCAGGTAACCACATCCATCCATAACCGGCTTCGTAAAACCAGCGTCCATAATGGAATGGCGCCCAGCCCCAGCTGTAATTGGAAGCCCAGGTCCATCCTGCATCAGTATAAATCCAGTTTCCGTTTGTGGAATAGGGTCTGAAATCCGGGCCTGCATTTGGCATCCATACATATCCATATCCTGGATAATTGATCCAGTTTCCATAAGGAGATAACTGATCGTAAAATGACTGATATGATAAGTCTTCTGCCGGAGCAGGTGCCGGAGCAGGCTGGTAAGAATCTGACTGAATCACAACATGTGTCGGTCCGCAGGAAGCTATTAATAAGCTGGCTGATAACAGAAGGTAAATGTTTTTCATGTTTTGCAATTTCATTTTTATTCCTATAAGTATGATGGAGATAACGGTTGAAAGTATAAGATATTTAAAACGATTAACATTTAATTATAGTCTTAGAGAGCTAAAATCAGGCCTAAAGAATCGTTGACAATTGGCCGTTGACAGTTGACGGGCTTTTTGAATTGAAAAACCGCCAGCTGCCAACGGCCAACCGCCAGCGAAAAACTATCTTTGTCATTAAAGTCTCTCACTAAATGACCATCAGTTACAACTGGCTTTGCGATTATTTACCGGATAATCTGACCCAAAAACCCAGCCCTGAACAGGTTTCGCGTATTCTCACATCTGTCGGACTCGAAGTGGAATCATTGCAGCCCTATTCATCTGTCCGCGGGGGTATGGAAGGACTGATTATCGGTGAAGTGGTTTCTGTTGAATCACATCCCAATGCAGACAAATTAAAAATTACCCAGGTAAATATTGGTTCAAAAGAAAACCTCCAAATCGTTTGTGGCGCCAGCAATGTTGTTGCGGGACAGAAGGTTGTAGTTGCCCTGGCGGGATCCACATTATACCCGGAATTCCGGGATGCTCTCGAAATAAAGGCTGCAAAAATCCGGGGGGTGGAGAGCCAGGGTATGATTTGTGCTGAAGACGAAATCGGTCTGGGGAAAGATCATGAAGGCATTCTTGTTCTGCCGGGTAAGCTTCGACCAGGGCTCCCGGCAGCAGATTATTTCAAACCCTATTCAGATTTTATTTATGAAATAGGCCTTACACCTAACCATATGGATGCTATGAGTCATATGGGCGTGGCCCGGGATCTTTGCGCCTATCTTTCTAATCAGGACAAAAAAGATTACCACGTTAAACTTCCGGTAGTTACGTATACTGTTCCCGAAGCAAAGGGTCAGGATATAAAAATAGAATTGATAAATAGAAAAGATTGCGCCCGCTATTCCGGTTTAACTATTACGGGTATACGCATTTCAGAATCTCCCCAATGGATGCAGGAAAAATTAAAATCCATCGGAATCCGGCCTATCAATAATGTGGTTGATATAACAAATTTTGTTTTACAGGAAACCGGTCAACCCCTGCATGCTTATGATTCGAAAGAAATAAAAGGAAATAAAATCATTATCAAGAATCTTCCTTCCGGGACAAGTTTTATAACGCTCGACGAGAAAGAAAGAAAGCTGGACGCAGAAGACCTTATGATCTGTGATGCAGAGGGCCCGATCTGTATCGCCGGTGTTTTTGGAGGGTTAAACAGCGGGATAGAGAACACGAGTACGGACTTGTTTTTAGAATCCGCCTGGTTCAATCCTTCATCTATAAGGAGAACTTCTTTCCGTCATGGTCTTCGAACAGAAGCTGCTACACATTTTGAAAAGGGAATGGATATTTCGGGAACAGTAAATGCCCTGAAAAGAGCCGCCAGCCTGATCCGCGAATATGCTGGTGGGAAAATCAGTTCACCTGTACAGGATCTTTATCCGGAACCATTTCCGAAAACACAGGTTCTGCTGAAATATCATTATCTAAAAAAACTCAGCGGTAAAAACTATCATTCCATTGCAGTAAAGAATATTCTACTGGCACTTGGTTTTGACATTCTCCGCGAAGGGCTGGATGACCTGCTTATTGCAGTTCCATTTCATAAGCCGGACGTACATTTGCCGGCCGACCTGGTAGAAGAAATCATGCGTATCGACGGTTTCGATCATATAGATATCCCGACGAATATCAATATCTCTCCATCTGTGGAAACAGGAAGGGAGCAGGCGGTATTACAGGAAAAAATCTCAGGATTTCTGGTTGGAAGCGGCTTTAATGAAATCTTTACCAACTCCATTACCAACAGTGCATATTTCAGGGAATCGGAATTGGAAACCGCAGTAAAGATGATCAATAACCTGAGCGCTGAGCTGAACGTTATGCGGCCTTCGTTGCTGGAAACAGGTTTGGAAAGCATTTCCAGGAACCTTAACCGAAAAAATAACGACCTGCGTTTTTTTGAATTTGGAAAAACTTATGAAACCAGGCAGCCAGGCCAATATAGTGAGAACAACCATTGTTGCCTGTACCTCACGGGTAACCTGCAAACAGAAAATTGGAAAGGGAAACCGGCAGCCATCGATTTTTATTATCTGAAAGGAATCTGTTTGGCGGTTTGCAACCTGGCCGGCATTGGTGGCGAAATCTTCCCTTTAAACCATCCAAAAATATCGGGAGGTATCGAAATCAGGCAGGACAATAAAATTATTTTTAGTGCCGGTGAAGTGGATAGCTCCATTTTGCAGAAATTTGATATTCGCCAGTCCGTATTTTTTGCTGATATTTATTGGGATAATCTGGTGGAACTTACTTTCAAGAACTCTATTGTATTTTCAGAATTACCCAGGCAGATTCCTGTAAACAGGGATCTGGCACTTATCGTAGAAAAAACGCTTCCCTTTGAAAAAATAGAAAAAGCAGTTAATGGTATTGGCCTGGAGAAATTGCGGGGGGTTCAATTATTCGATATTTTTGAAAGTGAAAAGTTGGGAAAGAATAAGAAATCCATGGCCATCAGTTTTACCTTTCTGGATAATGAAAAAACTTTAACGGATAAGGAAATTGACGGGATGATGAACCGGATAATGAAAACTGCAGAAGAAGAATTAAAAGCTGAGATCAGGAAATAAATTCCATCATAAGTCATTTAAAAAAAATTTCATGACACAACCCGAAATACAGCTTAAAAGAGTGCATGAAAAAATCCTGTTATTGTTGAAACAGTACCAGGTCCTACAAAAAGAGAATGAAAGGCTGAAGGATGATCTGAAAAAAATGAGTCTACGATATGAAAATATTTCCCGCGATGCGGAAAAATACCGTCAGCAGGCAGAAGTACTAAGGTTAACGGGCAGGGGTATGGAAGAATCTGATAAAAAAATGCTCGAGAAAAGGCTAAATAAATACGTCAGGGAGATAGATAAATGTATCGCCCTGTTGCAGGAATGATTAAATTCATACGCGCTTTACAAGGCGCATTTTCATTTCATCTGCTCCCTGTGAAACTTCCAGAGTATAAACACCATAGGGGAGTTCATTAAGGCCTTCCCAGTCAAGAAACTGCTGGCCGAAACTGAGCTCTTTTTGTAAAACGCTGCAGATAATGCCGCTGTCGTCTTTTAAAACTGCTCTTAATAATGATTTTTGTGTTTGATTGATCTCTAGACTTAGCCGATCAATAAAAGTCGGTGATTTGATCTTTAGGAACATAGGTACTGGATTTGGATTGGATTAATGAAACTTTGGCCCCGGATAAAATTCTTCAAAACATCTTATCTTCGAACAAACCTTCCCGGGGGCATTTTTAAAGTTAAAACAAGAATTCGAGACATGCAAGAGCTTATCCCAATAAATATCGTTATAGGGGACCGGTCTTACCGGATCCGGATAAAACCCGAAGACGAGGGTACCGTAAGGAGCACACTTAAAACAATAAATGATAAAATCATCGAATTCAAGACTCAATTCGCAGGGAAGGATATGCAGGATTACGCTTCAATGGTACTCCTGTGGTATGCAACTCAGACAAATCCCCAATCCGGGAACGATGCTTCACCTGAATTCTCAACCATACTTGGTAAACTCGAAGAACAACTGGATAGGGCTCTGATCTAGCTTTAAAGGGGCTTCCCCCGCACAAAATACCTTATCTTCGCTACCCATCCTCTTTGCCTCATGGATGATAAAAATATGATTCTGAACATTCTAAACTCAAGTTTCCATGGATTCAACCATTATATCCATCATAATTGCTGTCATAGGTCTTGTTGTTGGTGCCCTGGCGGGTAAGTTTATTTTTTCAAAAAACACCCGCAAACAAATTGAAGAAGCCAACCTGCAATCACAAAAAATCCTTTCGGATGCCCAATTATCCGCTGAAACCCTGAAAAAAGAAAAACTGCTGGAAGCCAAGGAGCGGTTTGTACAACTTAAGTCTGAGCATGAAAAGGAGGTCCTTGAAAGAAACAGGCGCCTGGCCGATTCCGAAATACGGTTAAAACAAAAAGAACAGGGAACCACCCAAAAACTGGAACAACTTGATAAACAGGTTAAGGAAAACGATGCCATTAAAGAAAACCTGAACCGTCAGATTGATGTGGTAAACCTCAAACGGACCGAACTAGAAAAACACCAGGAAGAACATATCCGGAGACTTGAAAAAATCGCCGGACTGACTGGTGAAGAAGCCAAGGCCCAGCTCATCGAAAGCCTGAAACAGGAAGCACATAACCAGGCACTTGCTCTTCAGCAGGAAATCATTGATGATGCACGTCAGAAAGCCAATAAAGAAGCCCGTAAGATTATTATTCAAAGTATTCAGCGTACAGCAGCCGAGCAGGCTATTGAAAATTCCATTACAGTTTTCAATCTCGAAAGCGATGAAATCAAAGGACAGATCATCGGACGGGAAGGAAGAAATATTCGTGCCCTGGAAGCTGCTACAGGTGTGGATCTGATTGTTGACGATACCCCGGAAGCCATTGTGCTTTCATCTTTTGATCCCCTTAGAAGGGAAATCGCACGGCTCTCCCTGCAGCGGCTTGTAGCAGATGGCCGTATTCACCCCGCACGAATAGAAGAAGTGGTGGATAAAACAAAAAGACAAATAGAAGAACAGGTCATTGAGATCGGGGAAAGAACTGTTATTGAACTCGGTATTCACGGTTTACATAAGGAACTGGTGAGGATTGTTGGCAAAATGCGTTTCCGATCTTCATATGGACAGAATCTTCTTATGCACAGCCGGGAAGTGGCCAACCTTTGCGCCATCATGGCTTCTGAGCTGGGCCTAAATCCCAAACTGGCCAAGCGTGCCGGTTTATTACATGATATCGGAAAAGTGCCGGATGAAGAAACAGAACTGAGCCATGCACTGCTCGGCATGAAAATCGCTGAAAAATACGGTGAAAACCCGGCGGTTGTCAATGCAATCGGTGCCCATCATGATGAAGTAGAAATGCAATATGTGATTGCGCCGATCATCCAGGCCTGCGATGCCATCAGCGGTGCAAGACCAGGTGCCCGCCGTGAGATCATGCAACAGTATATTCAACGGATCAAGGACCTGGAAAATCTTGCCCTTACCTATCCGGGTGTGGAAAAAGCATATGCTATCCAGGCGGGTCGTGAATTACGCGTAATTGTTGAATCTGACCGGGTTACTGACGGGGATAGTGATAAACTCAGCTTCGAAATCGCCCAGAAAATACAAACGGAGATGACATATCCCGGCCAGATAAAGGTTACTGTAATCCGTGAAAAACGAGCGGTGAACGTTGCCAGGTAGGAAAGGAACATTAGTTTTTGATTTTACCGGAAAGCTTGTTACTTTTGCATCCCAAAAATCATGTTATGAACGCGGCTATTGCATTCGTCCACGAACAGCTTAGTACAAGGAAAGATCTCCCGAAGTTTAAGGCCGGAGACAATGTGACCGTGAATTACAAAATTCTGGAGGGTAATAAAGAGCGTATCCAGAGTTTTAAAGGAGATGTGATTAAAAGACAGGGTACAGGCATGACTGCTACTTTTACTGTGAGAAAGATTTCTGACGCTATTGGAGTTGAAAGAACCTTTCCTGCATATTCTCCGAATATTGAATCGGTGGCCGTGAATAAAGTAGGGCGTGTTCGCCGTGCAAAACTTTACTTCCAGCGGGACCGTAGTGGTAAGAGCGCCCGTATTAAAGAAAAGAGAATTATATCCTGAAAATAATTAACTGTTAATGATAAAGCGGACTAATAACAGTTCGCTTTTTTTATTTGCAATAGATTATCTTTGGACCTCAAACAACAAGTATATGTTCAGCAATTTTCTGCAATGTTTTTTCCTGCTGTCAGCACCTGGCGGTTCAGAATGGATACTGATCATCCTGGCAGTTTTGATTCTTTTTGGTGGTAGAAAAATTCCGGAGTTTATGCGCGGCCTGGGTAAAGGAATGCGTGAATTCAACGATGCCAAGAATAATGTGAAGAAAGAATTTGAAGACGGCCTGAACGAACCGCCAAAATCCAATACGACTTCTACCACAACTAACAACCCTTAGGAGTCTGCAGTTTTTGATTGCATCTCCTGCATTATTTTTTGTTTTCTTTCTCTTCCATACATGAATACCAGGAGGCCCTGAATGAGGGAACCTTTTCCTGCCGTGAAACTGTTTCGTTTTATCTCGAGCGTATTCACCGGATGGGTCACCTAAATGCATTTGTACATCTCTATGAAAAAGAGTCTCTGCAAACGGCAGACAAACTGGATGCAGAACGAAGAGCCGGAAAAAAGACAGGCAGATTACACGGAGTTGTAATTGGTCTAAAGGATGTCATATGTTATAAAGACCATCCTACTACAGCAGGTTCATATATCCTCGAAGGATTTCAATCTCTTTATCACGCTACGGCAGTCGAAAGATTGATACAGGAAGGCGCCATAATTATCGGTCACCTGAACTGCGATGAGTTTGCCATGGGTTCAAGCAATGAAAATTCTATTTACGGACGGGTAAGAAATGCCCTTGATCCTGAAAAAGTTCCGGGGGGCTCATCAGGGGGTTCCGCTGTTGCTGTACAGGCTTCTTTATGTATGGTTTCACTAGGAAGTGATACAGGGGGTTCCGTCCGCCAACCGGCGGATTTCTGCGGCGTAATCGGTCTGAAACCCACTTATGGACGAATTTCGCGTTATGGCCTGATTGCCTATGCCTCTTCTTTTGACCAGATAGGTATATTCGGAAGGAATATTGAGGATATTGCCCTTATCCTCGAAACAATTGCCGGATTCGACCCCCGGGATGCAACTTCTTCCCGCAGGCCGGTACCTTCTTACATTGAGAGCTTAACACTTAAGGCCCAACGGTTAACACCAAACAGTCAACGGTCAGCGGTCAACGGTCGGCGAATTGCAGTATTGAAAGAGGCATTGGAACATCCCTCACTGGATCCCGAAATCAGGGTTAAACTCCGGGATTTTATCGGTGACCTTCGTTCAAAAGGCTACCAGGTAAAAGAGATTTCCTTCGACCTATTGGACTTTATCGTTCCCGCCTATTATATATTAACGACTGCGGAAGCTTCTTCCAATTTATCCCGATTTGATGGAGTAAGGTATGGGCACAGGACTTCGGACCCTGATTCCGGTTTTCCCGAATTCTACCAGGAAACCCGATCAGAGGGCTTTGGAAAAGAAGTAAAGCGCAGGATCCTGTTGGGCACTTTTGTTCTCAGTGCAGGCTATTACGAAGCCTACTTCAGCAAGGCCCAAAAAGTGCGAAGAATTTTAACAGAACGTACAAAGTTGATTTTCAATGAATTTGATATAATCCTCAGTCCCACAGTCCCTACCACAGCATTTAAATCCGGCGAAAAATCCTCGGACCCGGTTGCTATGTATCTCGCTGATTTATATACGGTTTACGCAAATCTGGTTGGTATTCCGGGTATTTCCCTGCCCCTTTTTACCCATACAAACGGCATGCCTTTTGGTATCCAGGCTATGACAAACCAGTTTCGTGAATTATCTTTACTGCAGTTCTCGAATGAACTGATGCAGCAATTTAAGTCCTACGAAATTCCGACTTTATGAAAACCGGACGTTCTGTCCCGGTAGATTCAATCCGCAATCCATCCCTTGAAAAATTTATACTCCGGATTTTCCGGTCTATAAATCTTTAAGCATTAAGAGATGAAAAGACTTTTATTGTTGGGCATTGCTTTAGTTGGGATGCTGCTTCACAGCCGTGCGAGTACTTTAAAAGTCGATAAGACTTTTGTTGCCCTGCATATGCCAATAGATACCAGCGACGTGAAAAATGGAATTAATAACCTTTTCCTGGCATCTGTGATCGGAACCAATGGTGCTAAATTAAACCCCCGGGCTATAAGTTATGTTCAGGACTTTATAATCCAGAACAAACAGGAAATGGACGATATGAAATCCTGGGGGCGCTCTTATTTTAAGCTGATAGATGGCATTCTTGATCAATATGGTCTGCCTTATGAATTGAAATACCTGGCAGTGATCGAATCCAACCTGAAACCCAACGCTCTTTCCTGGGCCGGCGCTGTGGGTCCCTGGCAGCTGATGCCCTCAACAGCCCGTTGCCTTGGTCTCAAAGTAAATCGCAAGGTGGACGAAAGGAAGAATTATTACAAGAGTACAAAGGCGGCAGCTATTTACTTGCGTGACCTTTATACAGAATTTGGTGACTGGCTGCTGGTCATAGCAGCGTATAATGGGGGTACCGGCAATGTTTATCGCGCAATTAAAAAAAGCAATAGCCGGGATTTCTGGCAGCTCCAGTATTACCTGCCTATTGAATCCAGGAATCATGTGAAGAAATTTATTGGTACTCAGTATACTTTCGAAGGTCAGGGCAGTGTTACTACCCTTACCAGGGCGGAAGCGACCGACCAGCTTTCGGGTTCAGCGATGTATGTTTTCAACCGGAAACTAAATAAGGAAGAACAGTCCAGTTCAAAAACAATGAATATTTCCGGCAAGTATTTCTCAACAGTTATCTCCAAGTATATCCTGATGGATGCAGCAGAGTTCAACCGTTATAATCCGGATTTTGATAAGATAATGGCGAGCGTGAATAATAGTTACGACCTGAAACTGCCGGCTGATAAAATGGATCTTTTTGTATCAAATAAATATGAAATCCTGAATGAATCTGTTCAGCGTTTAGTATTGGAAGATGAAGCCGTGAATGAAAATAAAACAGTAGCAAGTATTTCACATAAATAATTTCAAGGGGCCTTTCAGTAACCTGTTCCATTAAAAACGGGATGGGTTTTTATTATCCCTTCGAAAGCAGCAACTTTGAGCAGGCATTCTTCATATTCTTTTTCCGGATCACTGTTAACTGTTATTCCAGAACCGGCGAAATATGAAAGGTAAGATTTCCGCTTGTTATAAAGCAGGCTCCGGATAACTACATTGAAATCAAAATCCTGGTCTGGTTTTACGTATCCAAGTGCCCCGGAAAATAATCCCCGTTTGGTTTTTTCATATATTTCGATCAGTTCTAAAACACGTTTTTTTGGAGCGCCGGTCATTGAACCCATAGGAAAAGTAGCCGCAATCATTTCACTCCAGTGCAGATTCGCTTTTGGTTTTCCAACTATAGTAGAAATCATCTGGTGCACCTGAGCGAAACTATAGATGCCAAATAATTCAGCTACCCTCACCGAATCTGTTTCACAGATTTTAGAAAGATCATTACGTACCAGATCCACTATCATAACATTTTCCGCACGATCCTTTTCGCTTGCAGCCAGCTCCGCCTTAAGCGATTCATCTTGCTGTTTGTTTTTAGGATCTCTGGCAGAAGTCCCTTTGATAGGCTGGGACAAAATGCTGTCACCACTTCTTTTTAAAAACCTTTCCGGACTTGCACATAAAAGAAATTTTTCGTCCACTCTATAAAATGCTGAAAACGGGCTGGGTGAAATCCGGTTCAGGGAGTTGTAGAAGTCCAACGGATCCAGTTCAGCAGCTTCAACAAAAAATTCCTGGCAAAAATTGATCTCATAACAGTCCCCGCGTAAAATATGCTTCCTGAGTTTTTGAATGATTTCGATATATTGATCTTTTGAAACTCTTTTCTGTATAACAGTTCCGCGCTGAATAATTTTTTTTCTTATGAAAGAACCGTTTTCAATTTCATACAAAACTTCTTTATGATGATTTCCGAATAATCCGATCCGGATCTCCCCGGGAAGTATCATCACAATAATTTCAGGAACAAAAAAGAAAAGGTCGGGAAATTGAATAAAATCTGGCAGAAGGGAGGGCGAACCTTCGGTTTCTGATTTCAGGTCAAAGGAAAAATGACCAAAAAGCCAGTCTTCCTGCCGCAGTGAGAAATTTTTGAGCTCTTCAAATGCATGACCGGGTTCTGTCTGCAGCCGGGCCCTTTCTCCGGCACCCACCAGACATTCATAACTATGTTCCGACGAAGGATATTGCTGGTTATCTAAAAAACAACAGGTATTAAACCGGGCTGACCAGTTTAATACCTGTTGTTTTATTTTATACAGATCAGAGAAAGGAAAAGATACAAATTGGCGTTTGGCCATGCCTGTTAGCCTTATTAGAAATCTTCATCTTCATCTTCGAATCCGTTCTCATTGAAGAGATCCATATTTTTATATTCATCATCCAGCCCCAGTTCATCCTCATCACCCTTGGCAGCTTTTTTCCCACCGGGTGCGGCTTTCTTGGTTTTGGAGCGGGGAACGTCAAATTCGTCAAAATCCGGGTCCCATTCCTCTTCTTCTTCTACTTTATCCCATTCATCTACTTCATCTTCCCCTTCTTCTTCTTCGTCGTCATCATCCTCATCCGATTTTTTCTTCGTTTTGGATGCAGTTGCCTTAAGGCCTTTCTTAGCAGCAGATTTCGGAGTTTCTACCTCGTCATCATCATCATCCTCGTCATCATCGTCTTCTTTGGCTTTCTTAGGAGACGGTTTAGCAGTTGGTTTCGATGAAGCAGGTCCGGATTTTTTTAAACCCTTGTTCTCCTTATCAGATTTTGGTACCATATTCCAATAAGATTAGATTGTAAAATTTCAGCGAAGTTTTTAAACCTCCAAATTTTTTTAGTAAGAATTTCCGATTACCCGGACAGTCTATTGTTTTTCTATCAATTGGTCGCGTCCGGGACCGTTCGATATATATGAAACCTTAACTTTCAGGTAGCTATCTATAAAAGAAATATATGTTTTCATTTCTTCAGGCAGCGAATTGAAGTCTTTAATTGTCGTAATATCCTTTTTCCAGCCCTGAAAAGAGGTAAGCTCCGGCTCAATGGCCTGTTGCAACATCTGGAAAGGTATCTCTTCTGTTTCTTTTCCGGCAATCCGGTATTTTGTACACATTTTCAGCTTTTCAAAATCATCCAGCACATCGGCCTTAGTCATGACCAGTTTTGTAACTCCGTTGATCATGCAGGCATAACGCAGCGCGACTAGATCGATCCATCCGCAACGCCGCGGTCTTCCGGTTGTTGCACCGAATTCACTGCCAGCCTTGCGCAGCAGGTCGCCGGTTTCATCAGCCAACTCAGTCGGAAAAGGACCGCTTCCCACACGGGTGCAATATGCTTTGGTAACACCGATTACTTCACGAATCTGTTGCGGCGCTACGCCGAGTCCGGTGCATACGCCTGCTGATATGGTATTGGAAGAAGTAACAAAAGGAAAAGTTCCGAAATCCACATCAAGCATGCTTCCCTGTGCGCCTTCTGCAAGAACTTTTTTACCCTGGCTGAGTTTTTCATTAATGAAATACTCACCCTGCACAATTTTAAACTGTCGCAGGAATTCCAACGCATCAAAAAATTCTTCTTCCATTTCAGAAAGATCTTCCTGAAAATGGAGACCGTCCAGCAGTTTCTGATGCTTCAACCGCAAACGGATATACTGAGTTGTAAAATTTTTATCGAGCAGGTCACCGACGCGCAATCCGTTTCGTCCGGTTTTATCCATATAGGCAGGACCAATTCCTTTTAATGTAGATCCTATTTTTTCATTTCCCTTTGAAAGCTCTGAAGCTTTATCCAGCGCGCGGTGTGTTGGCAGGATAAGATGTGCACGTTGTGCGATATAAAGATTTTTACGATAGTCAATTCCAAAGGATTTTACGGTTTCACATTCTCTTTTCAGTGTGACCGGATCAAGAACAACACCATTGCCGATAAGGTTGATCGTATTCTCATGAAAAATTCCTGAAGGTATCTGATGCAGAACAACCTTCTGATCTTTTACGTATAATGTATGGCCTGCATTGGGTCCTCCCTGAAAACGGGCAATAAGATCATAGCGGGGTGCGAAATAATCTACGATTTTACCTTTCCCTTCATCTCCCCACTGTAACCCGAGAATAACATCAACCATCAGTCTGATTTTTTAGAAGGGGCAAAAGTAATTGTTAATGGTTAATTGTTAATTGTTAATTATTAACGACCGGTTTTGTTTTTACACCTCATTGACAATTAACAATTAACCATCAACAATTATTTAGTCGGTTCACTTACCTCGGTATCAAACCTGTCAACTGAATGAATGCCGTTGAGTTGTTTTAACCGCCTTACCAGTTCTTCCAGCTCTTCTTTATCGTGCACGTATACTTTAATGCTTCCTTCAAATAATCCTTCCTTAGCTTCTACAGTCAGAGCATTGATATTGATCCGTAATTCTCCTGAAATTAGATTAGTGATTTTATTGATTACCCCTACATCGTCGAGTCCGATAATGCGCACACCAGTGAGAAATGAAATTTCTTTATTCTTTGCCCATTTTGTTTTAACCACGCGATGTCCGTAATTGGATAACAGCCTTGTTGCATTAGGACAATTTGTACGATGTATGGTAAGTCCTTTGCCCGTAGTAACAAATCCGAATACATCATCGCCGGGAATGGGTTTACAACAATTGGCCAGGGTATACACGATTTTATCGCTGCTTTCACCAAATATGATCAGCTCTGTATCCTTACGCGGACTTGGTGTGAAATTTATTTCAGGTTTGGTTTCGATTTGCGTTTTAGCCGGCTTGGGCGGTTCTATTCTGTCTCCAAGGAGCTGGAATTCTTTCAGTTCTTTCAGGTCGATATTTTTTACTGCCACCTGGTAAAAAAAGTCGAGCGAAGAATTCAGTTTATAGAAGTTCACCAGGGTTTCCGTGTTGTGCTGATTATATGCCGCTCCGAAATTTTCCAGTTTTTTCTGAACCATGTATTTTCCTTCGTCCGCAACTTTGCGTTTTTCTTCCCGGAGTGCATCCTTCACTTTACTCTTGGCCTTCGCTGTGACCACATAATTGATCCAGTCTTCTGTTGGCCTTTGTTTACTGGAAGTGATGATCTCCACCTGGTCGCCACTGCGAAGTTTATGACTAATAGGTACCAGTTTATGATTCACTTTTGCGCCAATACATTGCTCACCGATTTTACTGTGAATAGAAAAAGC
Source organism: Puia sp. (assembly GCA_035937535.1). GTDB lineage: Bacteria > Bacteroidota > Bacteroidia > Chitinophagales > Chitinophagaceae > Puia. The sequence goes on from DASZHV010000011.1 coordinate 59,340, forward strand.
GAAGTCAAGAGCCGTTGAACCGAGAGGGAGCATTTTCACATCGCCCTTGGGTGTATATACATAAATCTCTTCCGCAAGAAAACTTGTTTTGAAATCCTGAAGGAAATTGATGGAATCATTATCCTCCATCGTCAATACTTCCCGTATCTGATGGAACCAATCATCAAAGCGGCTTTCATCACTGGCGCCTTCTTTATACTTCCAATGAGCGGCTAGTCCTTTCTCAGCTATTTCATTCATGCGTTTGGAACGAATCTGGATTTCAACCCATTTACCCTGCGGACCCATCACGGTGGTATGAAGGGCTTCGTATCCGTTTGATTTAGGATTACTCAGCCAGTCACGCAGTCTTTCTGGCGAAGGGGTATATTCATCAGTAATTATTGAATAGACTTTCCAGCAATCGGCTTTTTCCCTTTCAGGAGGTGAATTGATAATAATCCGGATGGCAAAGAGGTCATAAACTTCTTCGAATGAAACACCTTTTTTGCGCATCTTGGTCCATATAGAATGAATACTCTTCGGACGGCCATGAATTTCGAAATCGAACTCCGCATTTTCCATTTGCTCGCGAAGCGGCTTGATGAATTCATTTATATATCGGGAGCGTTCACGTTTGGTCTCTGCCAGTTTACGGGCGATCTCCTTGTATTCCTCCGGCTCGAGGTATTTCATTGCGAGGTCCTCGAGTTCAGTTTTAATATTATAAAGACCCATGCGATGAGCGAGTGGGGCAAACACATAAACCGTTTCAGAAGCGATTTTGAGTTGTTTTTCTCGCTTCATGCTGTCAAGCGTCCGCATATTATGCAGACGGTCTGCCAGTTTGATCAGGATCACACGGGGATCATCGGTAAGAGTGAGTAATATTTTCTTGAAATTTTCAGCCTGCTGAGAGGCATTTACGTCGATTACGTTTGAAATTTTCGTAAGTCCGTCCACGATGCGGGCTATTTCACTTCCAAAATCCCGTTCAATATCCTCCAGGCTGATATCCGTGTCTTCCACCACATCATGCAGGAGGGCGCAAATAGTAGATCGGACGCCAAGCCCGATCTCTTCCACGCAGATCCGGCTTACCGCCAGGGGGTGCAGGATATAAGGTTCGCCGCTTTTACGACGCATAGTTTTATGCGCTTCAGCCGCCATTTCAAAAGCATCCCGGATATGCTCTTTATCGCCGGCTTTCAATTTCGGTTTCAAAGAGCGTAAAAGGGCCCGGTACTCCCTCAAAATCAACCTTTTTTCCTGGTCCTCCGTTAAATTATACTTGGGAATTGCCGCAACAGTCTCCATTCTTACGAATTTACGATAAAAGACGCAAAGCCTAAGGCGTAAGGCTTAAGGCGTAAAGCGTAAGGCGTAAGGCGTAAAGCGTAAGGCTTAAAGGAATTTGGGAAAATGCATATTCGGATGATTCCTGCATTAACAGGAGATGGGCTTCCCCTCTTTTATCCAATTTGTGCCACAGGATTTATAGTCTTAGGTTTATAAATTCATAAATACAGAGACCTTACAGAAACAATACAGAGACCTTATAGAGAACATTTCATTGCTAGATCGGAGAGTGCAAATAGCCTGATATGCTCCGGACAAGTACAGGCAATAGCATAAAAATCCTTATTTTCGCGCCTCCCAAGAGCATAAGCCTTAAGCTTAAAAGCGGGTGTGGCGAAATTGGCAGACGTATCAGACTTAGGATCTGACGCCGCGAGGCATGTGGGTTCGAGTCCCTCCACCCGCACTTAAAAGACCGGTTTAAAGACCGGTCTTTTCGTTGGCCTGCGAACGATTTAACGCCGCGAGGTCTGGGTTCGAGTCCCTCCACCCGCACTTAAAAGACCGGTTTAAAGACCGGTCTTTTCGTTGGCCTGCGGATAACTTCATACTCATAACTTTACGGCTAACCTGGCCGGCATTCCAAAATATATATGTTCAAAAAAACAATCTCGCTTTTACTATTATTTTTATCGATTACAACGAAAAACCTAATTGCGCAGCAGGGTGAATTATTGATTTATCACCCTATCCAAACTGATAAAGATGGCAATATAATTCCCTGGTATAATGCAGATCCCGCGATAGCGTATGACCATAATCTGAGTATCGTTTGGAATTTCTGGTTCAATATGCGCAGGGATATAAACGGACTTCCATATTATATGAACCACCAGGTTTGGAATAAAAATATTGATGACCCGAGAGGCATTGGTGGCGATCAGTTTATGATGGCGATTTCATCCTGGCGCCTCTTATATGCTTATATGGGGGATGAAAACATCAAGGCTAATATCTATTTTCTGGCAGGTTACTATTTAACCCATGGATTATCACCTGCCAATTGTAAATGGCCGGATATTCCCTTTCCTTACAATACACTTATCTATTCAGGAATTTATGACGGCGATATGCGCAACGGAAAGGATGTGGCGCAGCCTGATAAAGCGGGTTCTTTTGGACTTGAACTTATACATGTTTATAAAATAAAAAACGATCCTGTTTTTTTAAATGCCGCTGTTAAAATAGCCAATACGCTTTCAGCAAACGTAAAAAACGGGACAGCTGATCATTCCCCCCTCCCCTTTAAGGTAAACGTATTTACAGGTAAAACTGTGCTTCTAAAATTACAGGAAGGAACTGGTAAATCTACCGATACAGCTTGTTATACAAGCAATCTTACCCCTACATTGCAATTGTTTTTTGACTTAATCCAGTTACATGAAGGAAATATTGCTGCCTATAAAACTGCTGCCGGTAAAATACTGGCATGGCTTAAAAAATATCCCATCCGGAATAATAAATGGGGACCATTTTTTGAAGATGTGGGCGAATGGAGTCAAACTCAAATCAACGCCATGACATGCGCTAGGTATATGATGGAACATCAACAGTATTTCCCTGAATGGAAAACCCAGGTAAAAAATATTATTGATTGGGTGCATGTAAATTTTGCGAATGATAAATGGAAGAAATATGGTGTGATTGTTACTAATGAACAGTCCGTTTACCAGGTTCCAGGAAATAGTCATAGCTCAAGACAGGCTGCCGATGAGTTATTATATTCATACTTAACCGGCGATACTTCACTTTATTCCAATGCCATACATGAGCTTAACTGGGCTACTTATGCGGTTGATGTTGACGGGAAAAATTGCTTCCCGACCGATGAGCCCTGGTTAACAGATGGCTATGGTGATTATGTCAGGCATTATTTGCGGGCTATGGCTGTTTTCCCGGTACTGGCTCCGGTAGAGGACCATATACTTTCAACCACTTCTGTTATTCAACAGGCAGATTATAAAGATCATTTTAAAAAATATCTGAGTGTAGAATTTAGTAAGCCTGATACCAGTAAGGTGAGGGTTTACTACAGGACTTTCGACAATGATGGTATAGAAATTATAAAATTAAAAGCCAAACCTTCGGCAGTACTTCTGAACGATATCCCATTAAAAGAAGTTACTTCCGGAGAAGGATATACCTGGACCATGCTTGAAAAAGGGGGCGTTTTATCCGTTAGAAGAAAAAACGGAAACAGAGTGATTGTGACAGAGTAAATGTTTAAGCTCAAGGCGCTTGGCCTTAAGCTTTATGCTTTGAGCTTTTCGCCTTTTTTCCGTAGTTTTGCAGCCCGTTTCCAGAATGTAAATCCGTCATTTGGCGGTCAACAGTAAAATTTTAATTTATGAGTTCGGTAACCAGAGAGAATATTGGTTTGTTAAATGATAAGATCATCGTTAAAATAGAAAAAAGTGATTACCTCCCTTCTTTTGAAAAATCACTTAAGGAATATGGTAAGAAAGCCAATATTCCGGGATTCCGGAAAGGTATGGTGCCGACCAGCCTGATAAAGAAAATGTATGGCAATTCCGTTTTTACCGATGAAGTGTTGAAAACAGTCGAAAAAAAACTTACTGATTACATGAGTACCGAACAACTGGAGATATTCGCCCAGCCTCTTCCGTTGCCGGAAAATGACGCCAGCAAAATAAACATTGGCCAGCCCCAGGATTATTCCTTCGCTTTTGAAGTTGGCCTGAAGCCGGCATTCAGTCTACCTGAACTTTATTCACTTACCCCGACTCGTTATCAGATCAGTATTTCCGATGAGATGTTGAGTGAAGAAATTGAAAGGCTCCGCCAGAAAAACGGAACCATGACTGAACCCGGATCCGTAGAAGGCGATGACTTTGTTTTGAATGTAAGTTTCCAGGAAACCGATGTCAATGGTATACCGGTGGAAGGAAGCCAGCCAAAAGATAATTCCCTTCTTGTAAAATATTTCGCACCTTCTTTCCGACCGCAACTCTTAGGTAAGAAAGCTGGCGACGAATTCATCATTCAACTCTTAACTGCATTTGAAGAAAAAGAAAGAGCCTGGATACTGCAGGACCTTGGTCTGAATAAAGAAAATGCTGCTGACATAGAAAAATATTTCAAATTGGTTATCACAAAAGTGGGCCTGTTGGAAAAAGCAAACCTGGATGAAACCTTCTTCAAAAAAGTTTATCCAAACAAATCAATCGAATCTGAAACAGCATTCCGTGATATGGTAAAACAGGATATGGCAGATCAGTGGAAAGCACAGACCACCAATAATCTTCAGCATACTCTATATCATGAACTGCTCGATAAAACGGAGATTGAATTTCCCGAATCATTTTTAAAACGCTGGCTGCTTAACGGGGGAGAAAAACCGAAAACCCCGGAAGAAGTGGAAAAAGAATTTCCAACTTTCGCCAATGCGCTGAAATGGAATCTGATCACAGATAAAATCGTTTCAGAAAATAAAATTGAAGTAAAACCTGAAGACATCAAAGAGGCTGCGCGCAAACAACTTTTTTCCTATCTCGGCGGACTGTCACAGGGCGATGAACAACCCTGGGTGGAAGACTATGTAAATAAGATGATGCAGGATAAAAGGTTTGTCGAAGAAACTTATCAAAACCAGCTCACCAGCAAAATGCTGCAATGGATAGAAAGTCAGGTAAAACCTGTTGACAAAGCTATAACGGCAGAAGAGTTTAACAGGCTCAATGAAGAACACAAACATCATCACCACGAATAATTATTGATCCCGCCAAAAGCGGGATTCTTTAATTCCTGCAACTCTGTCAGTTTTTTGGAAGTTTAAAAGTTTGGACGGAGATTTGAAAGGTTATCCGCGACAATCCATCCTCAAGAAAAAATAATTCTACTATGCACCTCGGTTCCGAATTTGAAAAATACGCCGTTAAGCACCTTGGCCTATCCAGCAATACATTGAATGGTTATGAAAAATACCTGGTAACCGGACTCACGCCGAATATCATCGAAGAACGCCCCATGAATGTGGCCGTTATGGATGTTTACAGTCGTTTGATGATGGACCGAATCATCTTCCTGGGTTATCCCATTAATGATGAAGTAGCCAATATCATTACTGCACAATTGCTATTCCTGGACAGTACCGACCGCCATCGCGACATACAAATGTATATTAACAGTCCAGGCGGATCCGTGTATTCAGGTCTGGGAGTGTACGACACGATGCAATATGTTACTCCGGATGTAGCTACTATTTGTATCGGGATGGCTGCTTCCATGGGAGCCACCCTGATGTGCGCGGGAACCAAAGGAAAAAGAACGGCGCTTAAACATAGTCGTGTGATGATGCATCAACCCAGCGGCAGTATTGGCGGACAGGCCAGCGATATTGAAATTACGGTGAATGAAATCAGAAAACTGAAAAAGGAACTCTATGATATCTATGCATTTCATACAGGCAAGACTACCAAACAGATTGAAAAAGATTCTGATCGTGATTACTGGTTAACTGCTGTTGAAGCAAAAGAATACGGACTGGTGGATGAAGTACTTGTGATCAATCCCAGAAAAGACAAAAAAGAAAATTAACATATTTTAAAATCATACAATGAAATACGCCAAATACCCCGTTAAACCTTTTCGGCTGGATGATGAGCCTTCTGAAGAAAAAGAAGACAAACCGCAGACGGATCCCGGAATGCTGATTAAAAAACTGGAAAAGTATTTTTTTGATACACGAACTGTTCAGCTTTGGGGGCCTGTGGATGATCGTTCAGCCAAAGACATTATCAATAAATTTTTCCTGCTTGACGCTGATAAACCAGGAGTGGAAATTAAGTTCCTGATAAATAGTCCGGGGGGTATGGTAACCAGTGGCATGGCGATCTATGACGTAATGAGGATGATGAAGAGCCCCGTAAGCACTATTTGTATCGGACTTGCTGCTTCTATGGGATCGGTACTGCTGAGTGGCGGTACTAAGGGCAGGCGATTTATTTATCCACATGGCGAGGTGATGATCCACCAGCCCAGCCTTGGGGGTTACATCCAGGGTGTGAGTGTGGACCTTGAAATCCAGGCAAAACAAACCAAAAGAGTCAAAGAGATCGCTGCCAAAATACTGGCTGAAAACTGCGGCAAGAAATACGATCAGATCATGAAAGATTTCGACCGTGACTACTGGATGGATGCCAAAGAGTCCGTTGAGTATGGGATTGCCGATGCGATCAGCACGGAATTGTAATCCAGGCATTAGGCTTAAGGCACAAGGCCTTTTAAAATTATGGGTTATGGATTATGAATTTAAGTCCAGTGCTCCTATATTCTTACACTCTCATACTTGCCCCCAGGCCTTAAGCATTACGCTTTAGGCTTGGTTTTCGGGGATAAGTTGACTAATTTTACAGTTATTTGAAAATAAATGGCTAAAAATACCCTTCATTGTTCTTTCTGTGGCCGGAGCCGGGATGAGGTGAAAATTCTCATTGCGGGTCAGGAAGGACATATATGTGAAAACTGTGTTGAGCATGCCCAGGAAATCATTCAACAGGAATTGATTGTTCGTGATGATGCATCTCCTTCTTCTCAGTTCAAATTAACGGTTAAAAAACCCATCGAGATCAAAAGATTTCTGGATGAATATGTTATTGGCCAGGATGAAGCTAAAAAAGTGCTGGCAGTAGCCGTTTATAATCATTATAAAAGATTACAACAAAAGGTTACTGAGAATGATGTTGAAATTGAAAAAAGCAATATCATCATGGTTGGTGAAACCGGTACGGGTAAAACCCTTCTTGCAAAGACCATTGCCAAACTGCTCAATGTACCCTTCGCGATTGTGGATGCTACTGTATTTACCGAAGCAGGTTATGTGGGAGAAGATGTTGAAAGCATACTTACACGTCTCTTACAGGTTTGTAATTATGATGTGGTAAGTGCTGAAAGAGGTATTGTGTATATTGATGAAATTGATAAGATCGCACGTAAGGGCGACAATCCTTCTATAACGCGTGATGTGAGTGGTGAAGGCGTTCAGCAGGGATTACTCAAACTGCTGGAAGGAACCGATGTGCTTGTGCCACCACAGGGAGGTCGCAAACATCCGGAACAAAAACTCATAAAGATTAACACACAAAATATTTTATTCGTTTGTGGAGGCGCATTCGATGGCGTTGATAAAATCATTGCGCGAAGAATTAATACCAACGCAATCGGATTTAATGTAAATAAAGAACAGCAGGATTTCACCCGCAAGAATTTATTGCAGTACGTGAATGCACCTGATCTGAAATCATTCGGACTTATTCCGGAACTATTGGGTCGTTTACCTATAGTAACACATTTAAATCCCCTGGACAGTATATCGCTTCGTTCGATACTTACGGAACCGAAGAATTCGCTAATCAGGCAGTATAAAAGATTATTTGAACTCGAAGGCATCCAGCTGACTATCGAAGATGATGTACTTGATTTTATGGTAACCAAGGCCGTTGAATATAAACTCGGCGCCCGCGGTCTGCGCAGCATATGTGAAAGTATTCTTACAGACGCCATGTTTGAACTTCCTTCTTCAAAGGAAAATAAATTTCATTTGGACCTGGAATATGCACGTAAGAAATTTGATACCAGCAAAATGAGTTTGTTGAAAGTAGCTTAGAAAGCCAAAGCCTTCCGGCAGACAGGCCCAAAACTACACCCTGATTAAAAGTTTATTCTCGTCAGAATATGAAAGAACTTCTCGAAAAATTGAAAGCGGAAGGATTAACAGAAGCGCAGGCGATTAAAGCAGTAGAGATTATGAAGAACTTCGCCAAATCCAAATTCCCATTATTTGGCGGTGCGATCGATAAAATTTTTGATAAATACAGTAAACAGGCAGAAGAAGACTTTATGCCTTAGTAGGTCATCGGTCATCCATTCAAAACTTCCCTCGCTATAACAATTTTCTGAATTTCTGAAGTGCCCTCACCGATCGTACAGAGTTTGCTGTCGCGGTAATATTTTTCAACCGGAAAATCCTTGGTATATCCATAGCCACCAAAAATCTGAACTGCTTCGGTGGCTGTTTTTACAGCAATTTCACTTGAGTAATATTTAGCCATGGCGGATTCTTTTGTCATGGGTAATCCTTTGTTTTTCCTGAACCCTGCCTGAAGCGTTAGCAAATCGGCAGCCATTATTTCAGTTGCCATATCAGCGAGTTTGAAGGAAATGGCCTGGAATGATGAAATCGGTTTGTCAAACTGATATCTTTCCATTGAGTACTTTACCGCTGCTTCATATGCCCCCTTGGCGATTCCAACTCCAAGAGCAGCAATGGAGATCCTGCCACCATCCAATACTTTGAGGGACTGTTTAAAACCATCTCCTATATTACCCAACCGGTAGCTGTCCGGTATGCTGCAATTATCAAATATCATTTCTGCTGTTTCGCTGGCCCGCATTCCGAGTTTATTTTCTTTTTTGCCTCCGGTAAATCCGGGCGTTCCTCTTGGCACCACAAAAGCAGTTGCATTATTCTTTTCTCTGGGTGCGCCGGTTCTTGCAACCACTACGGTTATATTACTGCTGATGCCATGTGTAATCCAGTTTTTTGTTCCGTTGAGAATCCATCCGTCACCTTTTTTTATTGCCGTGCATTGCATATTAGCTGCGTCGCTACCTGTATTGGCTTCGGTAAGTCCCCAGGAACCAATCCACTCCCCTGATGCCAGTTTGGGCAGATAAGCTTTTTTCTGATCTTCGTTTCCAAATGCAAGGATATGACCAGTACATAAGGAATTGTGTGCTGCCAGACTGAGACCGATCGAACCGCAAACTTTGGCAATCTCTTCGATAACCAGGATATATTCAATATAACTCATACCGGCGCCGCCGTATTCTTCCGGAACGACTACGCCCATCAGGCCAAGTTTTCCCATCGCACGCATAACCTCAATCGGGAAATGCTGAGCTTCGTCCCATTCCATTACAAAAGGTTTGATATGCTGATTTGCAAAATCCCGGGCCATAGAGGCAACCTGCCGGGAAACTTCGTCTAATTCAAAATCCATATGATAGGGTTCTCTTAAATAAAAAGGGCAACAACCAGGGGTCGCTGCCCTAACAGCAAACAATCGTTCGAATTGCTAAACCAAGGCTCGTTAAACCAAAAGCAAGTTACAAAGTTTTTTGAAAAAATACTAACGTTCGTTAGT
>DASZHV010000012.1:0-14772 GCA_035937535.1 Puia sp.
GTTCTCCTTTGTTTTTTCACGTTGAGTAATATCCTTTGCAACTTTTGCGTAGCCTGTCAATCGCTGCTGGTCGTCATAAATGGCCGTAAAAATTACATTGGCCCAAAATTTTGTTCCATCCTTTCGCACTCTCCAGCCTTCGTTCTCAAATGATCCGCTTTCTCGGGTCGATTGTAAGTTCTCTTCTACAATTCCCTTTTCAATATCTTCCTGTGTATAAAATACTGAAATATGCTTTCCGACTATTTCATGTGATTCATATCCTTTAATATTCCGGGCTCCTTCGTTCCATGACTGTATAAATCCCTCAGGATCTATCGTAAATATGGAATAGTCTTTTATAGTTCTAACCAATATCCTGAATTCATCATCATTTTCCGTCCATTGCGGTTTATTATTTTTTTTCTGAGGTGTTTCTGGCGCAAGCTGTCCAATAGAATCAATGGCCATGCGAATTTTTTCAAAGTCGTAGAATTTGTCGAATAAGAAATCAGCCCCCAGGGATTTGCATTCCTCCTGCACATATTTATCTATATGATTTGATAGAATAACGACACAAATTTTCCTACCATTTTTTTTTATTTCTTTTAGTAATCTAAATGATTCATTTCCTGGCATATCAATATCCAACAAAACGGCATCATGCTTATTTTCTTTAAATAGTCTTCTTGCTTCTTCACATGAAAGAGCTACATGAATATCAGTGATGTTTCCGGCATCTGATAGAATGTCTACCAAACTTTCGATTATCTGGATAGAACTATCTACAATTAAAACCCGCATTTTTTATTTTGATACTACAAAGAACTTATAATATCAATTGAAATACTATAGTAGCATCATTCTTGTTTTGGTAGAAGTAAGGGGGCTTTTTTGGGTAGTAGTTATACTATAAATTATATAGAAAATCTATTAAGATGAGTATTTTATAACTCTATATCAGAAATTATATGATGAACAATAGCATACCGGGTTAATTCAGAATTAGTAGATAAATTGAGTTTTTCCATAATTCTGCTTCGGTGCGTGCTTACAGTAGTTAAAGCCAGTGACTGCATTCCGGCAATCTGGGTAATAGTTTTGCCATAGGCGAGCAGCTTAAAAATTTCGAGCTCCTTATTGGTCAACAGTTCATGAGGTTTTTTGTCTGAATCAGCATATAATAATAATTTTTCTGCTATTTCCTGTGTAATGTATTTTTTACCCAAAAATATTCGCCGAATGGCATTAATTAACTCATAGGGGGCTGCGTTTTTATTCATGAACCCGGAGGCGCCGGCTTTTAACACCCTTACAGCATACAGATCCTCGGCATAAATGCTGAGGATCAATACCGGTAAATGAGGTTTTATCAGTTTAATTTGTTTTAATGCTTCCAGGCCGCTTTTAACGGGCATATCAAGATCAGATATTACCAAATCCCAGTCACTTTGTAAGACTTCTTTAATGAGAGACTCTCCATCGCTTACTTCTTTTATTTCAACAGATGGGTATTCGTCTTTAAGAATCTGGATAAGTCCTAAACGTATAAAACTATGGTCGTCGGCTAAAATAATTCGTTTCATTTTCTTCTTTGTGATTTTGCCTTCGGCTATATTTTTTCAATTTATATTTATTGCTGAATAGTTACTAATTTTTATTTATGCACTATAAGGCAGGCTGACCGTAATTCTTGTTCCATTTCCATGTGAAGAAACCAATTCAAATTTGCCCCCAAGAGAAAGAACCCTTTCTTTCATACCCAAAATCCCAAATGATTTTTTATTTTGAACTAAAGCGACATCAAACCCTATTCCATCATCTTCAATAATAAGTGTAATATTTCCTTCAATAATCCCTATTGAATTTGAAATACTCTTTGCATGGGAATACCGGGTAATATTGGTGAAAGCCTCCTGGCACACCCGGAAAATACAGATTGCAATTTTCTCTGATACTTTTATATCCTTTAGCGTGGTAGTAAATTTAACAGGTATGCCTGCAGTTTCAGTAAATTGCCGGCTCAGCCATTCTATAGCTTCCAGCAAACCATAATCATCTAATATCCGTGGCCTTAGTTCGCTCAATATTCTTCTAATAGATTGATTGCTCCCATCCAACAACTTTATAATATTTTTCAGTTTTCTTTTTATGTCGATTGTTTCTTCCGGTATTTTTTTATCAATCCAGACTATATCCATTTTTATGGCGGTAAGTTGTTGTCCCAACTCATCATGAAGTTCTCTTGCAATATTTCTTCGCTCTTCTTCACGAATGTTCTGAAGATAGTCGGTCAATTGTCTTATTTCTTCATAGGATTGTTTAAGCGCTTTTTCTGTTTTTTTTCTCTCGGTTACATTGTCTACCAGCGATAATATGGTGATTACATTTCCATGTTCATCTCTTAAAACAGAATTATACCACTCACAATAAATTATGTTGCCGCCTTTGGTGTAATTACGGTTAAGACTCAGGTTCCTGTTAACCATACCTTTCTTCAATTGGTCGTTAATCGTATCTACTGCCGGTATATCTTCTTCATAAATAATTTGAAAGTCAGGGTCATAAACATTTTTCCCGAGTGCTTCTGACATCTTCCAGCCAAAAATTTCTTCAGCACGTTTTGACCATCGTTTAATAAAGAGGTCTTTATTAAACTCAATAACAGCAAGGGGTGTATTTTCAACATGATAAGATAAACGTTGGTAAGCTAACTGCAATTCATCTTCCGCCTTTTTGCGTTCAGCAATCTCATTTCGTAAATCATTATTAGCTTTTGCAAGCAGACGGGTTCGTTCAAAAACTCTTTGTTCCAACTCTTCGTTGAGTTTCTTTATTTCGGCCTTGGTTAGTATTAGTTCTGGAGTTTCAAGAACCTGACATTCCCCCTGGCGTCTTGATATTACAAATTGGTGAGCCTGCATTACATCGAATATCTCAGTGGCTCCGCTCTTGGCCAGCGGATACGTACACAATAAGGTCACGGGAAGATCAGTAGTGAAATCGTTAAGTTGTTTTTCATAGGCAAAAAAATCTTTCCTATACTTGTCGCTTAGCCAGAAGGTATCCCCCGAAACACGCATTCCATCATAACCGAGAGCCAATGCTAGTTTGAGTTTTGCGTCCCATGCCTTTGTTACTCTCTCTAAATTGAATACATTTTCTTCGAGATACCAATCAGGCCCGTTGAGGATTTCAATGTTTCTCCCGGAGAGGTACCGGTCAAAATCGGGAACAGCTTTTACCATCGCTGCCTGGGCTTCTTTCACAGAAATTAGGTTAGGATTCGGAGTCACCCACAGGCAATACTCTTTGTTTTCCAATCCAGCTTTGAAATAGGGGACTAACATGTCGAGCAGATCCTGTTTTGTTTCGTAGAAACAACAAAAGTGAGACCCCCAGGGTATATCTCCAAGGACATCAATTCCGGTTTTTCTTAATTCCGCCATTTGTTGTTATTAAAATTCCAGAATTCTGCTACATTAAAATTGCAATGGCTTACAATTTTTTCTGGAGTTGAAATTCTTGTTCCTTTCTATACCAATTCAAACTCGTTGTTTTAAGAATGAATAACAAATGTGGAAGGGCTTAAACTAATTTTTCAGTTTTGTAGTTAATTCATCTAAAAAACCATCGTATTTTTTAAGAATACGATTAAATGCCTTGTACTGCTCATCTGCGTTGTATGGAGTGCCTGATTTTCCTGATGATTCTGAAACAAATTTGGCCCTGTAGACAAGTGGGGATTCCGACGATTGTTTTACAATGAAGCGTATTCGAATTGTATTTGATTTAAAGGACATGCCCACCCATGAAGTACGCAAATAACCTGTTTTTTCATCGCTGTTCTCCAAATCATCAAATTTTTCAAGCACGACGCTTACAATTTCCTTCCATGCTTCTTCTTTTGTTTTTGTTGGATTTACGTTCAATTGAACTTCAGTATTAGCAATATTTGACTCTAATGAGGATGTATATGACTCGTCTTCCTGCAATTGAATATAATCTGAAGAAGGAGGATCCGTGATGCCTTTTTTGTTGCAATATGTTCTTGTCTCCTGAATATATCCCTCCATCTTAACTTCCACAGTTACGCAAGCATTTTTTGTAACTTTAACAACAACTTTACCGGTACCCATTTGTATCCCATCCACATAAATTCTTGCTGTTTGAGGAGAAGTGGTAACAGTCACTTTTTCAGAAGCAGTGGCCTGCATGAAAAAAGTAGTCGGAATTATTAAGATCCCGGTTAATAAAGACCTGATTAGCTTTTGCATAAAATTGTTTCGGGGGTTATAAATTCAATTTTACCGCTCAACTAATATAACAAATTTCCATTTATTGCCGATACCTACCGGATAAGAATTCTTTGGGTGACCGTTTGTTTTAGTTAGTGTAATGAAACCGGACAGTTTAATTTGTTCATATTCATGCTACTAAATGAAAATTAACCAATTAAAAGGTTGGCAATGAATTTGGGCCTTTTATTCCTTACAGAAATACCCCTTCATTATGCTTTCAGGTTATTTTAAAATCGCGTGGAGAAATTTAATGCACAATAAAGTTTTCTCCTTAATAAAAATACTTGGATTAAGTATCGGACTCATGGTATGCATGCTCATTTTTCTTTATACCAAAGATGAAATAAGCTACGACCAGTTTCATGAAAACAAAACGCTCCTGTACCATATTGTTCAAACTTTCCATCATGGGAAAGATCCGGAACAAACTTTGGGTATTACGAATGCGATTGTAGGAGAATCGATTGCAAAAGAGATTCCGGAGGTAGAACAATTTGTACGCATCACTGGAGAAGATGTAACGATAAAAAAGGGTATGGATGCGCTCAATGAAAACCCTTTGTTTGTCGATGACAATTTTTTCACTGTATTTACATTCCCGCTTCTGAAAGGAAATAAAATAACTGCCCTGAAAGATCTTCATTCAGTTGTTCTTTCGAAAGATTATGCCAATAAATATTTTGCCTCCACTGATGTAATTGGTAAAACGATACTATTAAAATTGAACGATGAATTTGAAAGTTTTACAATAACAGCCATTTCAGAAAATACTCCGCAAAATTCGACTTTAAAAACCGGCATCCTCTTACCCTTCAAATACTATGAAAATTACAATAGTAATAAAGGTTGGTTCGGAGGGAGTCTGCATACTTTTTTATTAGTTTCTCCACAAGCGAATATAAAAACAGTGGAAAGCAAAATGCAACACCTGTTTGATGCCAACACAAAAGATCGACTTGCCAAAATGCAACAGGAACAGGGAGTTGCAGTTAAAATAACTTTGAGTCTGCAACCCTTAACTGACATTCATCTTCAAAAGATCGATGGTTCGGGAGAAGGAATGGCAGATGTAAGCAGCCCGGTATATTCCTACATTCTTACATGCATTGCCATATTCACTTTAATTATTGCCTGCATCAATTTTATTAATCTCGCTATCGCACAATCTTTGAAAAGAAGTAAAGAAATTGGAATCAGAAAAGTTGTTGGCAGCACCCGTTTACAACTGATAAAACAATTTCTCACAGAATCATTTCTTGTTTCTCTTCTCTCCTTCATCATTGCAATTTTCCTGACGATATCCATCCTGCCCTTCTTCAATGAATTAGCTAATAAAAAGCTCAGCCTCTCTTATTTGTCCGACGGCTATCTATACGCCGGATATTTTTTATTACTGTTGGTTACTTCTTTTCTGGTTGGTTTTTACCCATCTCTGGTATTGTCTGCTTTTCAACCTGTAAAGGTTTTGTATAAAAGAGAAAAATTAATGGGTAATAATTATCTCACAAAAGGGCTTATCGTATTCCAATTCGCTCTCTCGGTTTTTTTGATCATCGGTACGATTGCCATAAACTCCCAGCTGAATTTTCTATTACATGCTGATCAGGGATACGATAACAAAAACCTCGTAAGAATTGATATACCGATCAGCAAATCAAGCGATAAACTTCCTGCAATATTTAAAAATGAATTAACTGGCCAACCCAATATCTTAAGTATTGCGGCGAAAAACGGGGGGCGCAGTATATCGGGAGCGAAAGCGGACGGGAAATCCATAACTATTGAAAACAACAGGATAGATGAGAATTTTTTACCAACATTTAAAATTCCAATAATCGCCGGGAGGAATTTCTCTCCGGATTATCCTTCGGATATAATGCAAGCTGTTATTGTGAATGAAAGTTTTCTTAAAGAGGCCGGATGGGATATTCATAATGCCATTGGTAAAATGGTGACCATGGATGCGCGTGACCAAAGGCAGGTTTCCATTATTGGCGTTGTTAAGGACTATCATTTCACTTCCCTGAAAGAAAAAATAACCCCGGAGCTGTTTTCAATGGATTCAAATTTTAACTATGGTCAAATATGGGTGAAAATAACTCCGGACGACATACCACGGACGCTTGCCAGGTTACAGAGCACATTTAAGAAAATTGTCCCGTGGTTTCCATACTCCTATCAATTCATAGATGATATAAATAAAAAGAATTATGAAGCGGAAACCAAGTGGAAACAGATAATAAGTATAGCGTCAATATTTTTTATTTTTATTTCAAGTATCGGCTTATTGGGTCTTGTTATTGTATCCATAGAACAACGAACAAAGGAAATCGGAATACGAAAAGTATTGGGAGCAGCCATTTCGGGAATCATCCTGCTTATTTCAAAAGAATTCATCATACTTATTTCCATTGCATTTGTAGTTGCGGTTCCACTTGGCTTTTTTGCCATTAGTACCTGGTTGCAGGATTTTGCATACCATATCAGAATTGGCTGGTGGATATTTGGTCTGGCGGGAATATTGGTAATGACAATCGCTTTATTGACCATCAGTTTACAGGCTATAAAAGCCGCTAATGCCAATCCGGTGAATAGCCTTCGTTCAGAATGAACTCCGGCTATCAATGCCAGTCTACGCTCTTCAGGTCAATCCTCTCCAATTGAGTAACCCACCATTCCCATTCTTCTTTTCCTCGTTGGGTACCAGTTTGGTAACCAAGTGCTTTATTCCATAACATCATCCTGGCTCCTGTGATAATGGCAAGATCAACAATCGATGACCAGGTTTTTTCGTCTATAATAAATCTCAGATATAATTCTAAATATGACCTGTACTGGCTGATAAAGTCTTCCTTCGCACATGCCAGGCGGGTTGAATTTACAGCGAGGTACCAACCCAATTCAATTCCACAGGGACCCCGGCCAACATAGGTCCAGTCGAACATGAGAAGCTCCCCGGATGGCAGGATCGCCATATTAGCAATTTTTGCATCTCCGTGCAAAAGTGTAACTGGAAGCTCTTTCCAGGGTTCAAATAATTCTATTGCAGGTTTAATAAGGATATCTTTCATATCCATCGGTAATAACTGAAATGCAATATTCCATCCGGCTTTCATACTATTACCTATATTTTCGGGAGGAGGCGCATACCTGTCTGATTCGTGAACACCTGGTGCAAATACTTCTAAATAATTGTATGAGGTTGCGAGCCAATCCATTTTTTTGATGTCGGATGATTCCCAAAAAGCTGCATGGAGTGATGCGAGTGAATTTAAAATCAAATCTTCACTTTTAAAATCAATTGGCTCCCTGATATCAGGAAATAAATAGTCGGAGACATCGTTCATTAATAATGCTGTCTGACCATTTTCCTTTGCGAAAGCAACGTAGGGTGACTGGATGCAATTCCATACTCCCGATAATGATGGTTCATTTAATAATTCAGCTTCTCTTCCAACCTGGTCTTTTGATCTTTGCGAAAGCCAGTCCGATTTTATCGGAGTACACTTAAGAATAAAGGTTCGTTTGACTCCTGATTGCAAAAGAACTTCTACCCTTTCAATTACAGAACCAGAATAACCGATAGCTGACAGTAGCGTTTTGTTGATACTTGTTATAGAACCTGTGACCCCGCTAAGAAATTCGGGATTTGTAAGATTTGGAATAGAATCAAATCGTATCATAACATGGCTTTCTTGCCTCAGGAAAGATAAGACAGATTCAACCTGCTTTCAATATATGAATTGATTTAAAGGATAAAATCATTCTATCCGCAAACTATATCGTCCGCTGCTGCCCCGTTTATGCTAAAGCTTCAGCAGACAAAGCCGACTTCGATCACTGAATTGTAGCGAAGGTGATAGTTCACTCTGAACGTAGACTACTTCGCCAGTCGTAGCTCACTCTGAGCGTAGACTGGTCACCGGATTCGCAATGGCAGCTCTTATGGCCTGGTAACTTACCGTTAGAAGGGTAATTGCCAAGGCTCCGATTCCAACAACTGCAAAAATCCACCAGGAAATGTCTGTCCGGTAGGTGTAATTCTGTAGCCAGTTATGCATAAAATAAAACGAAAGGGGTGTTGCGATCAGCAATGAAATGGCAACGAGTAATACGAATTCCCGCGATACTAAGTACCAGAGGTTAAACACAGATGCACCTAATACTTTGCGTAAACCAATTTCTTTGGTTCGCTGCTCTGCAACAAAGGATGCCAATCCAAATATACCAAGACATGAAATGAAGATGGCAAGAATCCCAAATGCAGAAGCCAGGTTACCCACACGTTCCTGCTCATTAAATTTCTTCGCATATTCTTCATCGGCTATTTTATAGTCGAATGGAGATGAAGGTGCATATTTTTTGCACACAGCAGCGATCGTGTTAAGTGCATCTTTAAATCCAGCATTTGGTTTGACCTTAATATTTATAACTCCCCCAAGTTCCGGATCGATATAATAAATTGCCTGCTTTACGGGTTCATATGGCGATCCTACAATAATATTTTTTATTACTCCAAGTACAATATATTTTTTACCCCAGTTGACGATTTCACCAACAGGATTTTTAAGCCCCATATACTTAGCGGCCGCTTCATTTAGAATCAAACCAGTTGAATCTGTCAAACGGTTTCTGGAAAAATCTCTTCCTTCGATTATCTGCCAGTTTACCGTTTTTCCGAATTCAGGCGTAACACCCACTATTGCAAACATGTCATTCATATCAGGGGTTTTCCCGGTCCAATTAAAACCACTGGTTTGTCTGCCTAAGCTTGTAATCGGGTTTAGTGATGCACTGACTTCAGTTATAAGACCTGACTGTAATAGATCATTCCTCACGGCATCGAAATGACTATACAAATCCATCGTATGAATTCTTAATAATACCAGCCTGTCACGATCATAACCAATGGGGCGATTTTTAGTATACTGTATTTGACGGAAAACAATTATCGTACCTATGATTAAAATAACTGAAACCGTAAATTGCAGAACTACCATCAGTTTTCGAGGGATCGTGGCAAATCGACCAACTTTAAATGTCCCCTTCAATACCTTAACAGGTTGAAATGATGACAAAAAAACTGCAGGGTAACTTCCTGCAATTAAGCCGGTCACTATACTGAATCCTGCACCGAACAACCAGAAAAATGGATTCCTCCACAATATGTTCATTTTTTTATCAGCTACCTGATTGAAGAAGGGAAGGATAAGCTGCATTAATAACAAGGCCAGGATAAATGCAAAAAGCGCAACTAATATTGATTCACATAAGAATTTATAGATCAGCTGACCACGTAAAGAACCAAGGGCTTTTAGAATTCCTACTTCTTTTGCGCGTCGTTCGAACCGGGCTGTACTCAGGTTCATAAAATTAATACAGGCCAGCAGTAAAACAAAAAACCCTATAATAGCAAACATCCAGACATATTGAATCCTGCCGCCGGTATTAACTCCGTTTATAAAATCTGAATGCAAATACCAGCGACTCATAGGTTGTAAGAAAATTTCCGGTTTCAAAGTATGGGCTTCCTCCTGGTTTACTTTATCGAGCTTGGCATTTTTTATTTCCTTTGAGATCTTAAGCATATCCTGCCTGTCTGCAATCTCCACAAATAATTGGTATCCATTACTGCCCCAATCTGTGGAAGCATTTTTAATTTCATCGTCGGATGAAACGTACATATCCCATGGAGCTATAAAAAAAACATTTTGGAATGTAGTATTATAGGGGAGGTCTTCGTAAATTCCGGTAACTTTTGCACTCAGTTTATTGTCGATCGTAATAATCTTACCTATAGGTTCGTCATTTCCAAAAATGGATTTAGATAAAGATTCTGAAATTAAAATTGAAGAGGGATCCTTCAAATCAGATATCGTGCCTTTAGTCATTTGAAGGGTTAACAAGGAAGGAGCACCAGGCTCCATAAAATTCCCTGACTTCAGGAAATTATTCCCGTTGAACGAGAGGAGGTGGGAGTTCGTCCAGGAGGATAAGACAACATTCTTAAAATCTCTTCCATATTTAGTGCGCAGTTCAGTAGCTAATGGGATGGCTATCGCTTTATCAGTATGCACATCACCGCCGAAAGTCTGGTGTTGCATTACCTGGGCTATACGATCATAGTGCTGATGATATTTGTTGAACGACAATTCATCTACGATCCAAATCCCAATAAGCATAGAGACAGCTATTCCAACAGCTAATCCGCCAATATTAATTAAAGAAGATGTTCTGTTTTTCAACAGGTTTCTCCAGGCAATCTTGAAATAGTTTTTGAACATACACTTTTGAAATTATAAATTATTAATTATTAATTGTCTATTCTATAATTAAAGGCCAACTGAATGGCCTGCAACATTATAAATTTGTATGTCTATTTCGTATCAGATTAGACCAGGCAACTTTAAAATAGTTCCGGATCATTTCCTGAATATTTAATTACATGAATATCTAACCAAATAACTGACTAAGAGAATGCCAGGCTTTTAACTATTTGCCTTTCAAAGAATTAATAAATATTTACAGTTTGGAACTGTGCGATCCTGATACAAGAGTGTTCCGTCTTGAATTATTAATATTTATCTCTTCACCAATCTGGAAAGTGACCTATACGGTTTCGTGTAGTTGCCATTTTTTGTAAGAATGCCAGCTGAAATGAGAGAATCCAGCACCACCTTTTTTGTACGTGTTTCGTTTAACTTTTTCTTAGCCAAATCAATCAATTTTTTTATATCCCTTTCACTCATACAACAAATTTAAATATTTTCTTCAAGACTGGTAAGTCATACATTCCTTATATCAAATATAAAAATTTGATTATGTCATTCAATGCTTAATTCACGTGAAATAAGAACGTGATTTACGCAATTTAATTATTGACCAGGTTCCCATGGCCGCATAGGTTAAAAGAAAGCCTTAAAAGTAAAATAACTGCATACAAATAATGCGAAAATCAAGGGTAGCGACGCAAGCAATAATTTTAGATTTCTATTTATATCCTTATGCCGTTCAGCCTTCCAGACAAGAATGATAGATATAATACTTAGCAACAATGGTAATCCAGACTCCATTATCCCCGGTTTATATTCGCCTGTAAAGTTTTCAACCAGTAAGAATACTGGCCACGAAAAGAACATTATCGCTATAAATATAGTCAGAAGTATCGCGCCCGGTTTTGGTTTGAAGAAATGGAACCAGCTTAGGAAACCAAATATGATCAAGGCACTATAAAAACTTACCAAGGGTAATACGGAGTTCAGGCCGGCTGAAACCGTAAGGTATGCCGCAAAAAGCAGGTAAACATATCCGGATAAAATCAATGATGATAAGTATGTGAGGATCTTCATATTGAAAATAATAAGGAAAATATCTATTAAATTAACGGAATTATAATCAGGATATACCTATTAAAAATTAAATAAACAACCAACTCCAAAAATATCCGGATGATTGCCATTTAATATTTTCATATAGGAGAAGCGAATCTCCCAGGTGTGTACCCTTCTTTTTCCAATTGAGAATCTCACTCCCGCATTAGCGACTGGTCCGAAACCGGTTATTTGTTGTGTTATTGTACCATCATTATTTGCTGCAGTATAGTGATTTGAATGAAAACCGATCCCTCCACCTGCAAAATATCCAAAACGACTTGTTCCATTCCCATCTGACTGTGGTTGATAATTATAATTGAAGATTAAAGGAAGGTCAACCATTATTCCCAGCTTGAGATCGACACTGTTTGAATCATCCAGTCTGGAGAAGGCTAAAGTCATCGGGATCCCGAGAGATAAATAAGAATCTTCCTTTTCATTAAATATATATCTTGGAGAGTAAGTGAATCCGAATGAACCGACAATTCTGTATCCGTTAAAAGGTTGAAATATCATAGTTATCCCCGTCCCCTGCTTAAAAGACTGTGAGAAAACCATACAAGAATAGCAAATCGAAAATCCTGCGAGTACAATTTTCCGAAGCACTAATTTTATTCTAACCTACAAAACAAAAAGTGAAAATGAAGTTAAGGTTAATCATATAAGTGCTAACCCTTAGATTAATACTGAAGGAACGCTCATTTGTGTTAAGTCAATAAAATAAAGAAGAAGCTGAATATTTGAGATGAGCATATAATGCCATAAATTACTTAATTGAAAATACCATCAACCCCTAAATTATCCAATCTTGAATCTTAAAAAAGGTCTTCCCCTAATTCCAGGTCTGTTTTTCATTGCCATTACAACATTTTCACAGGATAATCTTCTTGACTCGCTGCCGGCAACGAAGGAAGGTTTTGTAAAAACTGAGCCTGCTGTTATTAACACTATAGACTGGTTCGTGAATACTCCATTAAACCAGGAAGTAAATAAACGAAAAGAACTTTATGGGAAATTTATGGCCTGGCTTACAAATTCCCCTACCGTGACAATAGATATAGACGAAAAAACCACGCCATTTGCTAAAAAAAACCCTGACCTCCTTTTTATATTCATGGGAGGTTGGACAAAATATTCACTGCAAAATAATTACTCGAAAGACGCCGTTAAATGTAATGTGGCTGGAATAAGAACTGCCATAAAAGTGTATCAGATGGGCAACGGAATAAAGAAGGACAAGGAAATGGAAAAGATCATTGAAATAGATTCTAAAAATGAACTGGATGCATGGGTTGCATCCCAATTAGAAGAGAAATAATGAGTCTTCCGACTAAATTGAAAAGAAATAAATGCTTTTCATTTTTGGGAAATGATATGCCAGAATAGCCAGGTTTATAGATCATGAGCAGATTTGGTACCCCTGCAAGGCTTATAATAGAGAAATTCAATTTTACAGGTATTATTTTCAAACTTATGTCTTCAAAATATACAAGTCCCCATGTAAAGCCGCTCAGTAAAAGAAAAATAATATTACAGGAACTTTGTGACCAATACCCCCACTATAATTTTAAAAGCAACCTGGTAGGTGGATTATTTCTGGTTGGACTCATTTTAATCATTTGGGAAATCAATATTTTTCGAATGACTTTTATTTCGGTTTATATTCCTTTGTCAATATGGATTTTATCCGGAATTATTATTAAACCTTTTTTTAGAAAGACTTTAAATATTTATTGCTTCAATCCAGCTTCGCCCGGGTACATACCTACCTGGCTACACTATTTTTATGATATTGTTTCTTTTGGTGGGATTATCACGTTCTTATTTATGTGGACAAATTTTCATTATCCAAATCAGGATAAAAAAGCGATTACTGCGAGTATATTATCATATGGTCATCTGGCAAAATCAAAAAATAGCTGTGGAGAGCCCTATATAAATATTAAATATAAAGATTTTGAAAAACAACTGATTTTCCCCTGCGGTACGGAAGTCGAAAAATATGGTCAGGTTTATATTGAAACTAAAAAGGGATTTTGGGGATTTGATATTATTACAAATAAGACTTTAATAGAAGGGCAATGGTAAAACTGTGCTAACCTCCCCAGTCTTATTCCGTACTTACAATTTATCATTTAATTTGTAATATGCAGTCACTAAGTAGATTTACCTACAATCTGCTCTTCGTTTCAAATATAAAATCCTTATTTTGAAAATAATATATTGTTATTTACTGATGCTCTTTGCAATCCTTCTTTCAGGTTGTGAAACATATCACCTTACCACAAAGAGTTTAGTTGATCAGTTTGCCAATAGTAATACTGAAAAAAAGAAAATTCTTTTACCAGTTCCCCCTTATGTATTTTTTATTGACCCTGTTACCGGAAACGACTTAAAAACTTTAACATGCCTTGATAGCAAAGAGCATGAAAAGATCATTAACATTACCAACCGGACTGGTATTCGAATCACCAGATTAGATAATTCGAGAACAACATTTTATATCAATACTCTTTTACTAAAAGACAGTTCGATTACAGGCAGTAAAACTCATTTTTTTAATATGCCTATTAAGCCAATCAATATCAGTGACATTTTAAAATTAGAAGTACAGGAATAATTTTTAAACTTACCTTTCCTTGGTTTCTATTACGCCGTTGTTGATGCTATGTTAAAGACCGGTTTCACTGAATCTGAAATCAGTAAAATAGGTGTCGGTAATTTTTGCAGAATATTTGATGCAGCTACTAAAGCCCACTAGTATTTAAAACTGTTGAGCAAGATGAGGTACCAGGTGTATGTTATAGAGTTGTCAAAAAGAGTCTTCACAGAAAATACAAAATTTCGAAATGCCAATCCGCAATTTAACGGAGTGCTTGAATGTCTTTATGTGGGCATGACCAGTAAGACTCCGGCTGAGAGATTCAAACAACATATAACCGGATATATAAATAAGAAAGGTCACAAGCTGTCCGCCAATATTGTTCAGAAATACGGAATCTATTTACGTCCCAGCTTATACGAACATATCAATGAAAAGCCGATGACCAGGGAACAAGCTTTGTTAATGGAAGAAAAACTTGCGCTGGATTTAAGAAGGCAGGGTTATGCAGTTTGGT
>DASZHV010000013.1:0-81749 GCA_035937535.1 Puia sp.
ACCTCTTATTTATCCAGTGCGCAGCCTGTACTGAAACCTATGACGGCTGCTGCAGCCAGACCTGTATGGAAATATATCATTTGCCGGAAGAACAACAGAAAGAATTGCGAAAAGGGAAGGAAAATGATCAGAAGATCTTTAATAAATCACGGAGAAAGCTTAAACCGGAGGTTTAATGTGACAAATACGGAAATGCAGAAATAAGGCAATGTAGAATTTAATGTTAAATGACAATGTGAAAATATAAACAGATCTCACATTAATTGGTTGCAGGAGAGTACTATATCTAAATTTGATGACCTCTGTTCTCATTCCTAAATTGTCATTAATCATTTAACTATCACATATTTAATTTTCTACATTTCCTCATTTGCCACATTAATATAATTGATTTTGAAGTTTATTCAGAGATTCATTAATTAGAAAAAAGGTTTCATCATCCGACAATTGTAAGGGTACAAATTCCTCGCCGATCACTTTTTCATATAGTTCTATATATCGGTTAGAAATGGTTTGAATCCATTCATCGGACATTGCAGGAATCTGTTGCCCGGATTTTCCCATAAATCCATTTGCGATCAGCCATTCGCGTACAAATTCCTTACTCAGTTGTTTTTGTTTTTCTCTCTTGCTTTGCCTTTCTTCAAATCCTTCTGCATAGAAATATCGGGAAGAATCAGGTGTATGGATCTCATCCATCAGATAAATCCTATCTCCGATTTTTCCAAACTCGTATTTGGTATCAGCCAGGATGAGCTCTCTTTTTGCAGCCAGTTGTTTACCTCGTTCAAATAACTGCAACGTGTATTTTTCCATCTGAGCATAGTCTTTTTCTTTCACCAGCCCCCTTTCCAGAATTTCTTCTTTCGAAATATCTTCATCATGACCCGCTTCTGCTTTTGTGGATGGCGTAATAATCGGATGAGGGAAATAATCATTTTCATTCAGTCCGTCCGGCATAGTAATTCCGCATAATATTCTCTGGCCGGATCGATAGGTTCTCCAGGCATGCCCGGTTAAATTTCCCCTGATCACCATTTCGACCCTGTAAGGATCACAACGTTTACCGATACTCACATTCGGAGAAGGAGAAGTCAGCAGCCAGTTCGGACAAATATCCATTGTTGCGTTCAGCATATATGCAGCAATCTGGTTCAGAACCTGTCCTTTATATGGGATGAGCCGGGGCAGTATGACATCAAATGCAGAAATACGATCGGATGCAACCATCACAAGTAACCGATCATTTATAGTATATACATCACGGACCTTTCCCTTATAAAAACCTGTTTGATTGGGGAAATGATAAATGGACATATTTTTTTGATATAAGATTCAAAAGTAAAAAGTAAAAAATCAAAAGTAAAAACTAAAAAGTAAAACCTATAATTTATACCCTAATTCGTTATATTTATATAGTTATTCTTTTTTACTTTTGAATTTTTACTTTTTATTTTCTGTCTTAAATATTCTGTGACCAAAACAGCTTGTTATGAAAACCTCAACACGAACATTATTTGTATTCCTGCTTATTTTTTTAATCTCAAACAGATCATCAGCCCAGGCTGTGACCGTTTCCGGTAAAATAAGTAACGAGGACAGTAAAGACGCCATTCCGGCAGCTTCAATTTTACTAAAGGGTGGAACATCCGGTACATTTACAGACAGCCATGGAAATTTTAAGTTTACTGTAAATCATGCCTTCCCATTCACCCTGGTTATTTCTTCCATTGGATATGAATCGAAAGAATTTGTGGTTGAATCAGTTTCATCTGCTATAGAGATCGAACTGAAACCCTCTTCTGTTATCGGTACAGAAGTAGTTGTTTCCGCTACACGCTCCCAGATCAGGAGTCTGGAATCGCCTGTTTCTATTGAGCGGATGGGTAGTGCCGCCATCCGCGAAGTTCCCGGACCTTCCTTTTATGATGCAATCGGTAATTTAAAAGGTGTTGATGTTGTAACTTCTTCAATGCTTTTCAAAACAATGGGTACCCGTGGATTTAACGGCAGTGGTAATCTGCGTATGAATCAATTGGTGGATGGTATGGATAACCAGGCGCCCGGACTTAATTTTTCAGTGGGAAATATTGCGGGCCTGAATGAACTTGATGCAGATAACGTGGAGTTATTACCCGGAGCTTCCTCCGCATTATATGGATCGGGTGGAATGACAGGCACGATCCTGATGACAAGCAAGGACCCGTATAAGTACCAGGGATTGAGCGCAGAATTCAAACAGGGAGTGAACCATATCAGCGATCCCGGCATGAGTGCTGCACCCTATTATGATATCATGGCCCGTTATGCGCAATCGTTCAACAAATTTGCATTCCATATTTCGGCAGATTATATTCAGGGAAAAGACTGGACCGCCACTAATTACAGCAATTACTCCCCAATAAAGGGATCGCCCATAGCAGGCGATAGAAGTCTTCCTAACTATAACGGGGTAAATACATATGGTGACGAAAATGAATTTTTTACTATAACTGGTGGTTTGAATTCGGCTGCGCAGCAATATTTGGATATGCAAACTGCTCAGGATACTGCTATTGCCAAACAACTAAAACAAATTGCACTAGTCTCTCCGAAGAATGCAGGTGTTACCAGAACCGGATATGCTGAGAACACGCTAACCAATTATAAAGCCTATAACTTCAAAGCTTCAGGTGGTTTTTATTATAAAATATCAGATAATACAACCGCCAGCCTTACAGGAAACTACGGTACCACAAATACTGTTTATACAGGAACCGACCGTTATAATCTACAGAATGTGATCATTGGTCAGTATAAAGCTGAAGTAGCCGGAAAGAATTTTTATGTAAGGGCTTATACGACCCAGGAAAATGCAGGCAACTCTTATGATATGGTTGTGACGGGCACTTATATGAATGAAGCCTATGCGCCTACAGCAACTGTATGGGCGCCTACTTATATTGGTGCATATGCTCAATCATTTGGTGCAGCACTTATGGCCGGTCAAACTCCTGCACAGGCATATGTAACTGCAAGTGCATTTGCGAGAACCACGGCAGATCAAAACAGGTATCAGCCCGGAACCGCTGCTTTCAATACAGCGCTGAATACGATAAAAAATACATCCATTCCTTATGGAGGGAAGTTTAATGACCAGACTGATCTCTATGTCGGAGAAGGCATGTATAATTTTGCTGATATGGTCAAGTGGGCCGATATTACAGTGGGGGCTTCAACCAAAGAATATGTTTTAAATTCTCATGGAACCATATTCGCAGATACTGCAGGAACCATTAAGATCAATGAAAGCGGTGCTTTTGCCCAGATCCAAAAAGGATTTTTTAATGATATTTTAAAAATGACCTTAGCCGGCCGATATGACAAAAGCACCAATTTCACTGGTAAGTTCACGCCAAGAGTAACTGCTGTTTTCCAGGTTGCCAAAGACAATTATATCCGGGCTTCATTCCAGACGGCTTACCGCTTTCCGTCCAATCAAAATCAATACATAGATCTGCAAACCGGTTCAGCCCATTTGATCGGAGGACTTCCACAGTTTATTACATACTATGGCCTGAATGACGGAAGTACATATGATACCGCCTCACTTTTCAAATTTCTGGCAGGCGGACCTGTGCCTACCCAGTATCAGTTTAAAGAATTCAAACCTGAAACAGTATCTTCCTGGGAACTGGGGTATAAGGGCATCATTGCAGAAAAGCTTTTTATTGATATTTATGGATTTTACGCTCAGTACAACAATTTTATCGGACTGACTGTATTGATAAAAGACCCCCTCACACTCGGTGTGCATCCGACCAATACATTTGCCATTTATACAAACAGCAGCAATAAAGTGAATACAGTTGGTGCTGGTCTTGGCCTTAAGTACTCCCTGCCCAAAGGATTTTTCGTTGGAGGTAATATCGCTTACAATGATTTGTCAAATGCAGATGTCAATGTACTTACACAGTTCAATACTCCGAAAATCAAATACAATATCTCAGTTGGCAATTATACAATAAAGAAAGTATTTGGATTTAACCTGACTTACCGCTGGCAGGAAAGTTATTATTACCAATCTTCCTTCGTTTCAGGAAACACAGCTGCTTTCGGTGTACTGGATGCACAGATCAGCATGAAACTTCCGAAAATGCAGAACAGTATGATCAAAATCGGCGCAAGCAACCTGCTGAATAAATATTATACTGATGCGGTTGGAAATCCTCAGGTCGGGGGTCTTTATTATGTGAGTCTGGGGTATAATGTTTTTTAAAACAAGTGTGATAGTTTGAGAGTCCCATATTCTCACACTCTCACACTCTCTTCAGACATTAAACCTGAAGTGCATTACATCTCCGTCTTTAACAACATAATCTTTTCCTTCAATCCGCAATTTCCCTGCTTCACGGCAGGCGGCTTCGGATTTATATTTTATGAAATCTTCATATGCGATTACTTCCGCTTTGATAAATCCTTTTTCAAAATCTGTGTGAATTACGGAAGCTGCTTGTGGTGCTTTCCATCCTGAATGGATTGTCCAGGCCCTTACTTCCTGAACACCCGCTGTGAAATAAGTCAACAGTTCGAGCAGTGCATAGGTAGAGCGGATCAATTTATTTAATGCAGGTTCTTTCATATGATATTCTTCCATAAACATTGCTTTGTCATCCGCATTTTCAAGTTCTGCAATCTGCTGTTCTATGGAATTATTCATTATTATGATCTGGGCATGTTCCGCTTCAGCTGTTTTTTTCAGCGCTTCAGAATAACGATTTCCCGTATGCATGGACGCTTCATCCACGTTGGCCACATATAAGACAGGCTTATCAGTAAGTAAAAAAAGATCTGCAATCGCAGTCTTCTCGTTTTTGTCAAGATTAAGCTCCCGGATGTTTTTTCCTTTTTCCAGATGCGTTTTGCATCGCTTCAGTATTTCAAATTCGGCTTTTTGCTTTGGATCGGCAGTCCTTAATAATTTTTCTGCTTTCTGGAATTTTCTTTCCACGGTATCCAGGTCCTTCAGCTGTAATTCCGTATCAATGATTTCCTTATCGTTAACTGGATTAATGGCACCTTCATCGCGCAGGATATTTTCATCTTCAAAGCAACGGATTACATGTACGATGGCGTCTACTTCCCGAATATTGGCAAGAAATTTATTACCCAGACCTTCTCCTTTGCTTGCCCCTTTCACAAGACCCGCAATATCTACAATCTCAATCTGGGTAGGTACGATGCGGTTCGGGTTAACGAGTTCCGCCAGTTTATTTAGTCGCTGATCAGGTACATCCACGAGACCGATATTAGGTTCGATAGTACAGAACCTGTAATTGCTGGCCTGGGCCTTTGCACTGGAACTGACTGCATTAAACAGCGTGGATTTTCCTACATTCGGTAATCCGACTATGCCTGCCTTTAAAGCCATGGGGATTCAATTTATATATTCTAAAATCTCTTTGTTTTTGCGCCCGCAAAGATAGAAGTATTTGAGAGATCGTTATTTATTTACTTATATTCAACCCATAATACCGCATATGGCCCTCAACCTGCTTTGGATCATTTTTTTTCTTCTCGCATTCATCACTGCCCTCGTCAGATTGATTTTTTTTGGTGATACGGAAATATTTAAAACTATCATAGACGGAGTTTTTGATTCTGCGGGTACTAGTGTGCAAATAGCTATTGGCCTGATCGGTGTGATGGCCCTCTTCCTTGGTTTTATGAATGTGGGTGAAAAAGCGGGCGCTGTAAATTTTCTTTCACGTATTATCGGTCCCTTTTTTAATAAGCTTTTTCCGGAAGTCCCAAAAAACCACCCTTCCATGGGGCATATGGTCATGAATTTTTCTGCAAACCTTCTGGGTCTCGATAATGCTGCAACTCCCTTCGGATTAAAAGCCATGCAAAGTCTCCAGGAACTGAATCCACAAAAAGATACAGCATCAAATGCGCAGATAATGTTCATGGTATTACATGCTTCGGGACTCACAATTATTCCGGTGAGTATTATTGCGCAGCGTGCCATTCTGAAATCGAATGATCCTACCAGTATATTTATCCCCTGTATGATTGTCACTTTTGTGGCAACCGTAGTCGCACTCACCGTTGTCGCCATCAAACAAAAAATAAACCTGTTTCAACCGGTCATCTTATTTTGGGTGGGGGGCATTTCAGTTCTGATTGGAGGCCTGGTTTATTTTCTTCGTTTAAACAGTAGTTTAATTGATCCGTTTTCAAAAATATTCAGCAATGGCCTGATCTTGCTCCTCTTTATAGTTTTTATTGTTGGAGGACTGGTCCGGCGGGTAAACGTATATGAATCATTTATTGAGGGGGCCAAACAGGGTTTTCAGGTAGCCGTTACCGTTATACCATATCTCGTGGCTATGCTGGTAGCCATTAGTGTTATCCGGAGCTGTGGTATACTCGACTTTATAGTTAGTGGAATCGGATCCTTTTTCCATTTTCTGGGTATAAATACTGATTTTGTACCTGCATTGCCCACTGCATTGATGCGTCCGCTCAGCGGGGCTGCAGGCAGGGGTATGATGATTACGACGATGACTCAGTATGGACCAGATTCATTTGTAGGCAAACTCGCATGCATTTTCCAGGGAACTACGGATTCCACCTTTTATATAGTGGCATTATATTTCGGATCAGTCGGAATCAGTAAAGTCCGCTATACCATTCCAGTTTCGTTGCTGGCGGATCTTTCAGCGATTGTTACTGCTATTCTAATTTCGTATATTTTCTTTATACACTAGTAAGCTAAAGTTTAAGCTTTGGGCTTTAGGCTTTGATCAAATAATTCATACTTCGTCTTCGGCCTCCTGTCTTCCAGCCATTTAAAGTTCCTGAGTTTCATTTCATCCAGGTTTACTTTTTTGATCGGATACATGATTCCGTCAGCATCCTGACGAAGAACCACTTTATTTAATTGTTTGTTGAGGAAGATCATGTCTATAATATCGGCTTTATTCACGCGATTTACACCCACAAGAGCCATACTGTCGTCTTTAATGTAATAAACAGCTTCTGCACTTCCTTTGGACCGCATATAATCAATTACCCCGTCTTTAAAATATCCGTTCAGCGTATTTCCTTTTATCTGATTATACATATTAGTATAACTCTTCCCAACGACCAGGCTGTTTTCAAAAACATATAACCGGTCAGGTTTTTTGTTTTTTGTATACAAAAACATAGTGTCACCGGTTATCTGGTATCCGCCTGCCCAGGCAACGGGGTTTATAAATAAACGAAATATCGAATCCAGTCCTGAATAATATACACTGTCCGCCACAGCCTGCAGGGAATCGGAATATATTCTTACATGATGATATATCTGCAAATAGCGGAGACTGCTGTCGTTAGGATTTTTTGCAGTACGAACTATGGCCATCCCCTGTACGGAATCGGGAGTTTTTAAAACGGAATCCGGAATAGGCGCAGAATAGACGGTGTCGCCGGTAATATATATAGAATCCTTGTCCTGTTTTAAAATGATCAGGGGTTTTTGGGTAGCTAAAAAAGTATTCGCTTTTTTATCAGCAATCATCAAATTCGAAATCAGGGTCAGGTTTTGTACGGTATCCCTGAAAACGGCATTTCCCTGGGCGGTGCTGATACCCGTACTATCGTCAAAAGCAATATTATCTGCTATGATAGTTTCTCCTTTATCGGTTATGGTAGCCCGTTTGGTAAAATGAGCACGGTGATTTTTCATATCATAAAATCCATCGCGGGTTGAAATCGTACGTCCACTGCTGTCCCGGATAAATGTATTGGTAATAAAAGTGGCCATTTGTTCGTCGGAATTATAAAGAAGGGAATCGGCTGAAAGTTCATAAGCTGGGTCTTTTAGTTTGACATCATTCTTGAAATAAACATCTTTTGTATCAGCATAATATGTGCCCTCCCTGCTGGTAACCGTTGTGCTTTTATTGACGACTTTTCCGCCATTATAATAATCACCGATATGCATATTCATATCATAATGCAGTTCATCGGTAGATAGTGTCCCCTTACCATCTTTCAGTTCTACATTTTTCTGGAAAATAATTTTTTTGGTATCCACAAAATATTTCATGTAATCTGAAAAGATATCGGTGGAATCATTGTCATTAATATGCACATGTCCGAAGGCTTCGATGAAGTTATCCTTATGGTTCATCGCCAGGCTGTCAGTATAAAAAAAAGTTTTATCACTTTGAAGTTTTACATTGCCGTAGAGTGACTGGATTGCTATTGAATCCTTATGGAAATCGCGAAGTGTATCTGAATGCCAGATATATACGGTGTGAACACTGTCGCCTGTTTTTGATTTAAACGGGACAGCAATCTGCGCAAGGGAATGAAATCCAGACAAACAAAATATCAGGATGCCCAGTAAAAGGGCCGGTTTTTTCATCACTTATTGTTTGGCGGATTGGCGGAGGTATCGTTCACAGGGGCCGTCAGCGGGCCTTTTTTATCCTTGCTTCCAAAAACAGAAATATTCACATATCGTTTTGGATGCATGCGAAGGTCGTCCAATAAAATATTAAGACTCCTGACTGTATTTTCCAAATTCAGATACAATTTTTTATCATTCAGCAATAAACCCATCGTGCCATTCGTACTGTTTATTTTGTTAATCGCATCTTTTAATGAATTCATAGCCCCTTGTACACTTTGGAGGGTTTCATCAATTTTTGCATTCGCCAGTTTACCGGTTGTTTTTTCCAGATTGTCGAGCGTACCACTGATCCGCTGATTGTTATTTGCCAGGTTATTGGTAAAACTGTCTAAATGGACCATTGAATGGGCAAGAGAACCCGTCCGGTCATTCAGCATCACCTGAAGTGAAGCAGACGATTTCGCGAGGTTAGCTATAATGGAAGAAAAATTATTTTTTACTCCTGGGTCGAACAGGCCACCTACAACCCGAATTAGCGAATCCAGTGACGTGAGAGTTCCGTTAAGATTTTTCATCACCGGATTCAGGTTGCGTTGAACATCTGATAATATACCACCCTTTTCGATAGTCCCCAAAGTATCGCCATCCGAAACAAAATCCGTAGCATCTCCCTT
The DNA here is from genome assembly GCA_035937535.1 of Puia sp. Lineage (GTDB taxonomy): Bacteria > Bacteroidota > Bacteroidia > Chitinophagales > Chitinophagaceae > Puia. The sequence continues at coordinate 9,061 of DASZHV010000013.1, forward strand.
TTGTATGACAATAGTAGAAGAATTGATGATACCTGTACTAATGATAGCAACCGAATTTTTAGGAATATCCACATCCTTTTTCATGCTGATGGTCACCAGGATGCCATTAATACTTTTATCCGTAGCACGGATTGCATATACGCTGCCTACTTCAAAGCCCTTTATGCTTACTGAATTTGATAGTTCCAGCCCGTCTACATTATTGAAAACGGCATAAATTTTCTTTCGATGTTCAAAAAGATCTTTTCCTTTCAGAAAATTAAATCCGAGAATGAGCAGCACAATGGAGATAGATGCCAGCGCGCCAATTTTTGTTTCGTTTGTAATTTTCATCCTCGATTTTATTTTAATTTCCCTTCGCCGGCATTTTTTAATGAATTACAAACCTAAGGAAAAAGATCATTCCAAGCCCCCGTTCAACCGGTTCCTTTATTTGCCTGATGAATCCGGTTGTGCTGACCCCGATGCGGAAGAACCTCCCTCTACCTGATTTTTATAACGTTCCAATGCATCTATGATATTTTGAACTACTTCGCCCTGTCCTTTATCACTATTCAGGTATTCCTCCTCTTCTTTATTTGTAAGAAAACCCACTTCGATAAGAACACTGGGCATACCAGTGGCCTGTAGTACCTGAATACCTTTATCCCTTTGTTTAACGCCATAACTTTGCCTGCCCGCTGCTGCAAACGATTCTTCTACCATCGTTGCAAACAATGCACTGTTATCGAAATATTTTTTCTCATATAATACAGCGCGCATTCGGGCTTCCGGCGAACTCAGGTCAAATGCTTCCTGTGAAGCACTTTGGGAAGCGCTGTCTGTAACATCTTCTCCGCTTTCTTCCCTTGCATTGATGGCATCATTTTTATTTTCCTGCTTTGCTGCTTTCCATATATAGGTCTCTGTTCCAACCCTGGTATTTTTCACCCAATAAGATTCATAAATAGGTGCGTTAATCCATTTTTTATGTTTCTTCGAACCTTTGCCGACATATACAAGCTTTTTTTTATGACCGATGACCCTTTTTTCATAGTAGCCTCCCGGTGGATGAGGCGTAGCATTGCAATGTATGCTGATAAATAAATCACCTTTTGCCTGGTTGGCAATCTCGGCGCGTCCATGCAGGTCATCGTGCAGATTGTCGGCATTGTTTACAGTTGCATCCGTGGTTCTGGTAAAAACAACTTTGGTATCAGGGAATGTCTTTTTGATGGCTTCCCCGAGTTTAAGGGAAATTTCAAGCGTTACATCTTTCTCTACAGAAATAAGTCCCCTCGTTCCCGGATATTGTCCGCCATGACCCGGATCTATTACAATAGTTCGGAGTTTTATTGCTGCCGGATTTGTACCGGAATTAAAAGATGATAAAGTGAAAAAAATGAAAATGGAAATGATCAGACCTGATAGCGCTCTCAGCATACTTTTCTTTTTGACTGTCAAGATGTTAATCTTCACAATTTCTTAGATAGGATACCCCTATTTTTGTACTATTGTAATGTATGAATAACGGGGGCAAAATTAGTTTAAAATACCTTTCCACACTGATTTTAACCTTGCTATTCTTTTGTATAACTGTTAACAGTTCAGCTCGTTATTATCTTAATCATGGTCGCCCGATACCGGGAATACTCGATACAATTCCAAAAAAAAACATTCCTGTAATTAAGGATACTGTCATTGTAGATACTGCTGCATTGGATACCCTTCCATTTCATTCAGATAGTGTCAGGCAGCAGGTGGATACCCTGCACCTGCCTGTATCCAAGGATTCACTGGATGCACCTATCGCATACAGTGCACAGGATTCGGTGGTTCTGGATATGCCAACTAAGAATATCACCCTGTATAATAAAGCAACTACTCAGTACAAGGACATAGATCTGGCAGCGTACAATATCCGGCTGGACCAGTCTAATAACCTGCTGCTTGCCACTTTTACAAGAGATACCTCAGGTGCAATGATCGGGCGGCCAAAAATGACACAGGCTGGAACGAAAATGGAATCTGATTCGATGGTGTTCAATATGAAAACGCAGAAAGGTATAACCATAAATACTTTCACCCAAAGCGGAGAAATGTATGTAATGGGGGAGAAGATGAAAAAAATTTCTAAGGATGATTATTTTGCGTTTCATGGCCGGTTTACTACCTGTAACCTGGATACTCCCCATTTTGCTTTCCGTACAAACAAAATGAAACTGATCAACAAACAAATGGCCATTACAGGACCTGTACATCCTGAATTTGAAGGCGTACCGATTCCGATCTATATTCCATTTGGATATTTCCCGATCTCTGCAGGCAGACATTCTGGTTTTCTGGCACCTACTTTTGATGTAAGTTCCCAATATGGATTGGGACTGGATGGAATCGGTTATTACAAAGTCCTGAGTGATAATTTTGATGTTAAACTTACGGCCAATATATATTCTTATGGGGGGTATAATCTTTATTTGCAACCTGAATACAAGGTCCGATACCGGTTCACCGGCCATGTATTCTTTGCTTATCAGAATACCAAGACACTCAGTAGTACGGGAAAATCGGCCTATGATGAAAATAAAACCTACAATTTTCAATGGGCGCATACTGTTGACAGTAAGGCCCATCCCGGGCAAAATTTTTCGGCAAGTGTAAACCTGATGTCTGCTAAGTATAATAATTACAATCTTACAAATCCGACAGCTGTTTACAATAACTCCATCAATTCATCCATTGCATACTCGAAAACTTTTTCGGATGGAAAATACAACCTGACTGTAAATGCAAACCATAGCCAGAATAACCTGAACGGCCTTGTAAATATCAATGCGCCTTCTATTGGCTTTACTGCGATAACTGTATATCCATTTGCTCCGAAGGACTTTGTTGGAACACCAAAATGGTATTATAAGCTTGGAATTGGACTGAGTTCGAATATTACCGGCAATACTAGTTTTTATGATTCCCTCTCCAGCTTTCACCATATACTGGATACTTTTAAATACGGTGCGCAGAATAATATTCCGATAACGCTTTCCCTGCCTCCATTGGGATTTTTACAGGTTACTCCTGGAGTGAGTTTTCAAAACAGGATATTTAGTAACAAGTATGATTATAACTGGGATCCCATTTTGCAAAAGCTTGACACCAGTACTATGAAAGGGATCTATTTTGCAAATTCCCTTGCTTTCTCACTAGGATTCAGTACAGCCATCTACGGAACCTTCACGAATTTTGGAAAGAACAGCAGGATTCTCGGAATCCGGCATACCGTACGACCGACTATCAGCTTTAGTTATTCGCCTGATCTCTCTAAAAGTTATTACACCACCCCCGTTCAGTACACAAAAGAAGGGAATTATCAAAGTATCAATCAGTTCAGTGGAAATGTATATAGCGCATTTACACCCGGTACGTTTGGAGGAATCAGTTTTGCATTAGATAATAATATCGAAATGAAGGTCAAGTCGAAGACAGATACGACGACCGGAGCGAATGAAAAAATAAAACTGATAGATGGATTTGGCTTAAATGGCAGTTATAATTATCTCGCGGATTCTTTTAAGCTGAGTCCAATTTATTTTTACCTGAGAAGTACGCTTTTTAAACAGATAAATATTTCTGCTTCCACGACATTAAATCCATACCAGCATGATACCTTGGGTATCAATATAAACAAATATGCCTGGGAAGGTAAAGGTTTTAATCTGGGACAAATTATAGGCGGAAATATTGCCATATCCACTTCTTTCAAGAGCAAACCTAAGGATCCTAAAAAAGTGGATGAGGACAAAAAGACCCTGGAAGAAAATCAAATACCCATGACTCAGGAAGAGCAGCAGGCGCAATTGGATTATATCCATAGAAATCCAGGAGAATTTGTTGACTTTAATATTTCCTGGTCAGTGAATATTTCATACTCGCTGAGTTTTAGCAATACTTTTTATGTGAACAAATTCATAACCCAGTTTAGTTCAGCGATGATCCTGAATGGTGATTTTAATCTGACGGAAAAATGGAAAATGGGTTTTAATTGTTACTACGACGTAAAGAATCTAAAGATGCAAAGTCTGACTACTTTTCTTTCGCGGGATATGCACTGCTGGCAGTTAGCCATCAACGTTACACCCGTCGGACCTTACCGCTCCTTCAATATCACCATCAATCCAAAGTCAAGTATTTTGCGTGATCTTCATATCAACCGCACGCGCACATTTTATTGATGTTGTATGATATAACTTTTCATCAGATCAAAAACCCTTGATTTAAGCTGTTCCACTGTTTCATCTTGTTTAACTGCTACTTCGGGCAGGAAATGCATGAATAGCTTTACAGGCATCAGGAAGAAACCCTTATCGGGAGGATTGGCTCTTCGGCTATTGAAAATGATCATGGGGATGATCGAATTTCCGTTTGTAACTGCGAGCCTGAATGCACCGTCATGAAAAGGCTTAATAGGCTCAGAGGTTGTATTTCTTGTCCCTTCGGGATAAATACACATATGAAGTCCCATGTCCAGCACTTCCTTCATTTTAATAAAACTCTCGCGCCTGCTCTTTTCATTTTTTCTGTCTACAAGTATACTTCCGGTTTTATAGATTAAGCCGAAAAGTGGGATTTTTGCCATTTCAATTTTAGCAATAGTTTTATTTCCGCCCGGAATCCCGGGGCATGAAACAGGCACATCAATCAGTGCATTGTGATTGCAGACAACGATATAGGTTTTACCTTTTTCAAAATATTCGCGCCCCTGGATTTTTAAAGGACAACCAACAAGTCCTAAAAAAATATCCATCCAGACTCTTGAATAACTGATAAATCTCCGTGTTTTTTTTGGATCTTTTTGAAAATAAATGAATAGAAAAAAGGGAATCAGAAAGATCAGCATGGTGCTAACAAAAACAAATGCACCCCAGGCTGCCCAGATCCTTCCGAAAATATTTTTAACGCTTTGCACGTATAATGAATTTTGAATTAAAGTTTCCAGTCAATCGGATCAAATCCGTTTTTCATGAAATACTCATTGGATTTTGAAAAATGTCTGCATCCGAAAAAACCTTTATCAGCTGAATAAGGGGAGGGGTGTGCGGCCTTTAATACAAGGTGTTTGGTTTCATCTATCAGATCCTGTTTTTCCTGTGCAAATTTTCCCCAGAGTAGAAACACCAGATTCTGTTTAAGATCTGAAAGTTTTTGAATTACATTATCAGTGAATTCGCCCCAGCCGATCTGGGAATGGCTCATGGGCGTTTTTGATTCTACTGTCAGGTAAGCATTGAGGAGCAGCACGCCTTGCCTGGCCCAGGCACTAAGGTTGCCGGTACGGGGAATCGCCAGTCCGATATCCGTATTTAATTCCTTGAAAATATTCAGCAGGGAGGGCGGCGGCCTGATTCCATCTGGAACCGAAAAGCTAAGACCGTGTGCCTGGCCAGGCCCATGGTAAGGATCCTGACCGAGTAGCACCAGTTTCGTTTTTTTAAATGGACTCATTTCAAAGGCATTGAAAATCTGACTTCCCGGTGGATAGATTATTTTGCCGATATTTTTTTCCGTTTTAAGAAAATGAACGATCTGTAAAAAATAAGGCTTATTGAATTCGGATTCCAACGCTTTTTTCCAGCCGGCTTCTATTTGAACGTTCATGAAACGAAGATAAAGCTTAAGGCGTAAAGCTTAAGGCCTAAGGCTTATTTTGGAATTTGAAAATTTGAAAAATTGAATTGCCAAATACCTTGGCAATTCTTTAGTGACGGCAGTCCAACGGTCATAACAAATAAAGCCTTGAGCTTTACGCCTCGGGCTTTAAGCGTAAAATAAGTATATTTAAAATAAAAAATTATGGCAAATACCGACATCGACCTCGTACCTTACCTTCAATTTCAGGGCGACTGCGAAGAGGCCCTGAATTTCTATAAAGATATTTTAAATGGCCGGATAGAAATCGCATCCCGGTATGACAATCCTGCAATGAACGCACCTGAAGATTTTAAAAATAAAATTCTTCATGCCAGATTCTATTTCGGAAAGTTTATGCTGTTTGCCAGCGACATGATGCCTAAAAAAATAAGCGAAACGGTTCAAAATAATATTTCTATTTCACTGGGGCTGCATGATGAAGGATTGGCAAAAGATATCTTCGACCGGTTAAGCATGGGTGGAAAAATCAATATTCCTTTTAAAAGGCAATTCTGGGGCGACTGGCACGGTAACTTTTCAGACCGGTTTGGAATCCGGTGGATGGTAAATTATTCTGAAAAATAAATAACCTTCTTTTGGATTAATTAAAATAACTGATGAAGAAATTTAATTTTATTCTGACCGCTTTATTTGTTCTATCCTCTTCCGGTTTATTAAGCCAGGCTGTGACAGTTCTCCTGCATGTTACAGACGCAAAAACTGTAATCAATAAAAATATTTATGGACATTTCGCCGAGCACCTGGGTCATTGTATTTACAACGGACTCTATATTGGGGACTCCAGCCTGGTAGTCCCAAATACTGATGGGGTACGAAATGATATTATAACTGCATTGAAAAAACTTAAAGTTCCTGTGCTGCGATGGCCGGGCGGATGTTTTGCAGATACATACCACTGGAAGGATGGGATAGGGCCCAGAAAGGAGCGCCCCACAATGATCAATAAATGGTGGGGCGGCGTTACAGAGGACAATAGTTTCGGAACCCATGATTTTCTGAATTTGTGCGAACGCATTAGTGCTGATCCTTACCTGGCAGGAAATGTAGGTAGTGGGACCGTTCAGGAGTTATCGCAATGGGTCCAATATGTAAATGGTGAAGGAATAAGTCCTATGTCATCCTGGCGAAAAGCCAACGGGCGGGATAAACCCTGGCACGTAAAATATTTTGGAGTGGGTAATGAAGCATGGGGTTGTGGAGGAAATATGTCGGCTGAATATTATAGCAATATATACCGTCAATACGCAACGTTTATGACGGACTGGAGTAATAGTGATCATCTTTTCCGGGTGGGGTCAGGCGCCAATGCAGATGATTATCACTGGACAGAAGTGATGATGCGCGATGTTCCCAAAGGTTTACTCGAAGGCGTTTCACTCCATTATTATTCCGTAATTGACTGGAATGCAAAAGGACCTGCAGTTGACTTCAGCCTGCAGCAATATTTTGCTACTATGAAGCAAGCGCTTCGAATGGAAGAGCTTGTTACTAAACACGAGGCGGTCATGGATAAATATGATCCACAGAAAAAATTGGCCCTGGTGGTTGATGAATGGGGCGGATGGTATGATGTGGAACCCGGCTCAAATCCTTTTTTTCTTTATCAACAGAATACCATGCGGGATGCAATGCTCGCAGGTGTAACTTTGAATATTTTTAATAATCATTGTGACAGAGTTAGGATGGCTAACCTGGCGCAACTGGTGAATGTTTTGCAATCAGTAATTCTTACCAATAAACAGAAAATTATACTCACGCCTACTTATCACGTAATGGAAATGTATAATGTGCATCAGGATGCAATGATGATCCCGGTTAGCCTGTCGTCGAATTTATTTTATTCTGAAGGCAATGACAGCCTGCCCGCCATTTCAGTTTCAGCATCCAGGGATAAGCAGGGGATTACCCATATATCACTGGTTAATATAGATCCGGGAAAATCAAATCTTGTCCTGATTAAAATACAGGGGGCGCTACTAAAACTGGGGAATAGCAGAATACTCAAATCTGCCAGGATACAGGATCATAACAGTTTTGATGAGCCGGATAAAATTTTTCCCCAAACATTTCTCGGCGCGACTATCAAAAATAATGAGTTGAATGTATCTCTTCCTCCCGCATCAGTAGTTGTATTAACGTTATTATAATGAAAGGGTTTATATCAGCTATTTCTGCATGCTGTATTGCGATCAGCAGTTTTGCTTTCAAAGGTTCTCCCCTGCGTTTGCTGAGCCCGGATGAAAAGATCCTTTATGAATTTGATATTCGCAAAGGTGTGCCTGGTTACAGCGTATCTTATCAGGGCAGAAAATTAATTGATTTTTCAATTATTAACCTCGTGTTCAGAAAAGACTCGATCATTCAGGGAGTCAGGCTTATAAAATCCATCCGGCTCGATTCTTCAGAAAAATATATTCTGATGACCGGCAGGTCAGGTTCTGTAAATGATCCTTTTCATCAGATTTCTATTTTTCTAAAAGAAAATAAATCCCCTGGCCGGTACCTGATAGTTGAAGTTCGCATTTTTGACGACGGAATTGCGTTCCGGTACAGGTTTCCAAAATCGAATGGGGATTCTCTTTTTATAATGCGGGAGTTATCCGGTTTTCAAATAACGGGAAACCCAAAAGTGCACACACTGGTTTTTGAAGACTATCATAGTTCTCATGAAGGATTTTATGAGCATCGCTTTTATGAGGATCTGCCAAAAGACAGCCTGATGGATATGCCCATGCTTTTTGAATATCCCGACAGCATGTATCTGGCAATTACTGAAGCCGCACTATTAGATTATGCAGGCATGTATTTGATCAAAACAAAATCCGGTCTAGTTTCAAATCTTTCTCCGCTTCCTTCAAAACCGGAATATGCGGTGGTCGCAGCCCTTCCGCACGAGAGTCCCTGGAGGGTAATTTTAATCAGTAAACATCCCGGACGATTCCTGGAAACAAATATGATTACGGACCTCGCGCCGCCCAACAGGATCAATGACTGGACCTGGATAAAGCCGGGGAAAACAACATTCCCCTGGTGGAATGGAAATGTTACAACCGATACTTTGAATGCCCCGGGAAATAATTTTGTAACACAACAATACTATATTGATTTTTGCGCAAGGAATAAGATTGAGTATCATTCGGTGGTTGAATATGGACTGCATCAATGGTACCAGGACGATGGAATCAGTTTCATGCCCGGACCCAATAGTAATGTGCTCAAGCCCGTGCCCGGACTGGATATGAAACAGGTTTGTGATTATGCGCACAATAAAGGTGTCGGCGTTCGGGTATGGGTTCACTGGAAAGCACTTTATCCAAAACTGGATAGCGCATTTGTTTTGTTTGAACAATGGGGTCTATCGGGACTGATGGTGGATTTTATGGACAGGGATGATCAGGAAATGGTGAATATTCAAACTGAAATCCTGCAAAAAGCTGCCGATCATCATTTGCATATTCAATTTCATGGTGCATATAAACCAACCGGACTCAGCCGTACTTATCCAAATGAATTTACCAGAGAAGGCACATTGAACTATGAGCATGATAAATGGAATCCGAGAGGAGTGCCACCAGACCATGATCTTGATATCGCGTTTACCCGTTTGATTGCAGGCAGTACGGACTATCACCTCGGTGGCTTTCATGCCGTCACTCCTGAAAAATTCCGAGCACAATATACCAGGCCCCTTGTACTTGGAACAAGATCACATATGCTGGCTATGTATGTTGTTTTAGAAAATGCGAATGCCATGGTGTGCGATTATCCGGAAGCATATGAAGGTCAGCCTGGGTTTGACTTTATCAAAGAGGTTCCAACAACCTGGGATGAAACAAAAGTGTTGAATGGAGAACCGGATCAATATTTCGTAATTGCGAGGAGAAAAAATAATAATTGGTGGATAGGTGGTATCACTGGAAATAAAGGGAGGACTTTGCTGATTCCATTTGATTGGTTAGGGCACGGGAAATGGAATTTGAGTATTTATCAGGATGATTTAAAAATGCCATTCAATCCTAATGGAATTCTAATCAAATCTGTTAGTATTAATATCACAGAGCAAGTTAAAAATAATGACCCTGAATTATCTGATGTTTTCAAAATACCCATGGCAGCAGGCGGTGGATTTACGATGAAATTGGAGAAAGAATAAGTCAGGCAGGCAATTTGTGGCATTATTCCGGGATCATTAGATAAGATTATTTAGCTTGAAATAATTTCATCAGAAATCAAATGAATGAAAGTATTTATTACCAGGAAAATTCCGGATCTGGGTTTGCAGTATTTACGTGAATCTGGTGTAAGTATTTCGGAATGGACAACCAAAAGGGACCTGAGTCCGCAGGAATTAATTGAACACTGTCAAAATGCGGAAGCTCTACTCAGTGCCGGAAGCAATCGTATTGATAAGTCTTTCATGCAGGCAGCTGCCCATTTGAAAGTGATCAGTCTCCACAGTGCCGGATATGACAATGTGGATATTTCTGCTGCAACGGAGTTGAAAATACCCGTTGGAAATACACCCGGTGTTTTGAGTAATGCAACGGCAGACACTGCTTTTTTATTGATCCTTGCTACTTCGAGAAAGGCATTTTATATGCATAAAACCATACAAAAGGGAGGTTGGGCTTTTTTTGAACCTACGGCCAATTTAGGTATTGAAATTCGTGGTAAGACCCTGGGCATATTCGGGTTGGGTAAGATTGGTTTTGAATTGGCTAAACGCTGCGCCTATGCCTTCAATATGAAAATCATTTATCATAACCGGGGTCATCATAAGGAAGCTGAAAAGGAATTAAATGCAAGTTGGGTTTCCTTTAGTGAACTATTAGAAAAGAGTGATGTGTTATCTGTCAATACCGCCCTCACTCCTGAAACTAATGGAAAGTTCAATAAAGAAGTTTTTGCCTGTATGAAACGCAATGCTATTTTTATCAATGCCGCCCGTGGTGCGATTCATAATGAGGATGACCTGACGGAAGCATTGGAGAAAGGATTAATCTGGGGAGCCGGTCTGGACGTAACCAATCCTGAACCAATGCGGTCCGACCATCCCCTGCTATCAATGCCTAATGTTTCTGTTTTACCTCATATAGGTTCAGCGACGGAAGAAACCCGTGCAGCCATGTCTCTTATCGCTGCAAAAAATACTGTTGCAGGACTGAGAGGAGAACGACTACCTTTTATTGTGAATCCGGAAGTATATAAAGGCTAGGGCTTAAAACCCAAAACTAATATTGAAATGATCAGCCTATCACCAACGGTAATCGATAAATTAAAAAGTTTTCGGCTTTGGGCTTTAAGCTTTAGGTTTATTATGAGGTTTTAAATTAAAATTGCGTGAAATATTGAATCCAAAATAAATATATCCTTTACCCCAGGTGCCTGCTGTGCTGCCAATATATTGCGATTCTACCATGCTTTGCGAATTGGTCATTACAAGTTGAAATACATGACCACCGGTTTCTATATCCCATCCTAAGGAAAGAGAATTTGTTCTTGGGGGATAGGGTGGAAATAATGGCGAAACAAGCTGATTCGGGAATAAATAATCATATTCTGCAGTAAGGGCCATACGCTTGCTGATTTTCATTCTGGCACCCCCGCATAGGGCAAACACATTGTTCTGATCAGGAGACGTAACCATATTATAATGAATAAAGGTAGGTGTGAGTTCGAAAGAGAAATGGCTGTTGAATTTCCTTGCAATCAGCATTTGTAACGTATAATTGAATCGGGAGGAACTTGAAATATTAGCATTATCTCCCAAAGGTGCATGATTTGTAAAATAACTCGAAGTTCCAAGCAGACCAACTGACACAGGCATTGAATTTTCTGATTGTCGCAATAATTTATATTTCAGATATCCGTCAAATGTTTCCAGATAAGAACTTCTTCCGATTCCGACCGAAAACCTGTCAGTAATGCCATAGTCCAATCCAAGGCGAAGTGTTGCAAAATCGAGACCCCATAAATTGTAGGCACCGGTGTTAATCGTGCCAAAGCGATGCTGGATTTCCACATTTAGCGCACCGGCTGCGGGGGCTTCGATTGTTTTCATATTTACAATATACAGGGCCTTAAAGGTACCTGTAACAAATCCGTTATTTGATGTGGCAGACATGGAATCATTAAGTGACTTGAGTAAATTATCCTGTGCCAATAACTGAAAGCCTGAAAGTATAAGTACCAGGCTGAAAAAAGTTTTTCTGGTTTTCATTTTGATTATTTTGTTTGCACCCAGTCAATTTTAACTTTCACACTGATTTCATTGGTAATTTTATCCCTCACTATGCTGGGTATGGTGATATTAAAATCTTCCGGTTTTAATTTGAAAGCAGAAAACCCTACTATAAGGTCCTTTTTCACATCCAGTTGTGCCGTTGTTTCAATAGGTTTAGTTACTCCATGCAGAGTTAAATCACCCTTAATCACGACCTGGTAAGTTCCGTCTTTACTTAAATCCAATTCTCCTGAGCATATACCTGAAAATGTTGCTTTCGGGAATTTATCGCTCTCCACGTAGTTTTCGTTGAAGTGCTCCTGCATCAATTCCTTTGTGAAAATAAATCCCTTTAATAAAACGGCGAAGGCGATATGATGACTAGCCGGATCCAGTACTGCATAGACCTGATTGTTTTCTGCTTTGATATCCTCTAGAGGAGTCTTCGAATAAAATCCAATAAACCCGGTCTTTGTCATATAATTCTGACAAATGCCTTTCACAGCGAAACAGGTGATCATTAATAAAATGTAAATGAATCGTAAATACATTGTATTTGATTTAATTATCAGGTGCTCCTTGGGTTATCCAGGCTTGAATTTGTTTGATTGAACAAGTATCAAGTTTGCCATCCATGTATGGCATAGCAATATAAGGCTGGGTATGTGTTATCACTCCTTCCAGATAACTAATATATGTGATGGTGTCTCCACCAACAATAATGGGATATGTTCTCAGAGTATAATATTTGGTCAGGGTATCATAATTATCGAGGAGATGACCATAACTGCCAACGCTATTACCTGTGCTATGACATTTATAACAATTGCTCTTAAGAATAGGAACCACATTTTGAGAATAGCTCATATTCTGCGTATTGCAGTCTGGTGCCAACTGTTCATGGCTGCAGGAACCAAAAAAAAGTGCAGATAAGACTGCGAGTGTCATTAGAATTGCAAGTTGTTTTATCATATGTCCTAGTTATTAGATAACCGGATTATTATTTTTTGATCACACAATCAACCAGGTTCACATCCATCAGGAAGCCGGTACATTTGCCTTTGATAGTTATGGAATCTCCGGTATTGTATTTATAACCTGAATACAGGTCTTTTTTCAGGATACTGCAATTGACACCGCCATCTGCTGAACCCTTGAGGCTTATAGAAATATAATTCCCCGATTCAGTTACTGACGATATGCTTCCGGATACTTCAATTACTTTTCCAACCCATTTTTTATTGGCGATATTTTCTGATTTCAGAAATTCATTATACAGATTCATAGCAGAAAAGGTAGCCACTGCCTGTTCCCCTGAAGTATTGTGATGTAGCTTACTCGCTTTATATATACCCAAGGCTGCCAGGAAAAGTAATACAATGCCAATGCCAAAAAAATATCTTTTTCGCATATTAAAATATGTACCGTTTAACTTTAGCGGAAAGAATAGCTGATGCCTATATAAAAACCTGCACTCATAATAGGCATATTGCCTATACCAATGCCTTGTAACGGTATTTTTAAATAAGGTTCGATCCAGATATTTGTTTTAGCACCTATCGTATGCTCATAACCGCCACTCAGCTGGAGTACTGAAAAAATATTATTGGAAGCATTTTTATACGTTGAATCATAGGGGTAAGCCGCCCACTGTTCCATTATTATGGAATAATTTTCTTTTTTCATCAGGTAAGAAGATAGTCCCGCTTTTACAAAAAACCCATAATTATTCTTCGTTGCAAAATCATAACGGAGATTAATGGGAATTTCAAACATGTTACAATTTCCGGTTACACTCGAAATTTTGGAATTTGGCGGAATGTTCGTGTGACTCTTGTTAAAATAATCTCCGTTGGAATAATAATATTTTTTGTCCCACAGCAAGCCTGTTTCAATGGAGAACCTTTTAGAGATACGATAACCGGCTAAGACTCCAAGACTAAATCCCGGTTGTTTAACCGATTGAAATTTCACGGTACTCAGGTCCGGGCCAGCAATGAGACCAACGTAAAAGCCTTTATTTGAAAATGTTTTATTGGTTTTTGAATTGGCAGGAGGGAGAACATTATTCATAGGGCCGGATGCAGCAGAGGGAAAAGTTTTTCCTTCAATTGCAATGTTTTCATTTTTTCCTGATACGGACAGGGAAAGGGGTTTTATTGCTAGTGTTTGCGCTAAAGAATTCTGATTATTTTCAGAGATTTCCGTAACAGATGTATTCGCATGTAAACTTTCATCTGCAACAAGTGATGCACCTGCAATTTCTGATTGGATACTGTTTTTATACTTGCGGCTTTCGGCTGGTAATGGAACTTCAATATTTCCATTCAACTGTAGCTTGGCTAATTTACCACGATTATTTCTGGCTGATGCATAAACTGATTGATTCCGGGTCCTACTGTCAAATGATTCTTTTTGAGTCGAAGATTTAACAGCATCTTTTCTATTGTTCAACTCGGTTTTTGTTTGTTCAGTCTGGATATCTGGCTTGACGGATAATGCATCGTTTCCCTTAGCATTATTATTTTTAACATTGGTAATTGCTGATGTTGCAGGTTGTTTTTTTGATATTGAAAAATAAACTATTGAACCCAGTCCAATCGGAATGAGCAGCAATAATAAAAGCCATCTGTGTTTATTCCGGGTTGCTCTTGCATTTTTGTCGAGTACAGTAATATGATCTCCAAAACCTTCTTCATTGAGTTTGCCAGCCACAGTATCCCAGTCCGACCCGGAGGTTTTGAGCGGATAAAGTTCACCTGCTTTTTGGAACAGATCGTCCATATCGTTTTCTACATGCTCCATGATTTCGACTCCTCCTTTTCTTTAATGATCTTTTGTAGAATTCCCCTTGCACGTGATAAATTTGATTTTGAAGTACCCACAGAAATACCCAGGGTATCAGCAATTTCAAAATGCGTGCAGCCATCTATTACAAACATGTTAAAGACTATCCGGTACATTGGCGGAAGACTTTTTACATAACTGACCAATTCTTTATATAATAAAAGCTGGTCTGCTTTTTGACTATTATCAGGTTCTTCCCAAACGTATTCCGGAATGCCACCAATTTCAGGCGTCATATTATTCTTTCGAAGTTCATCGATTGACGTGTTGATAATAATCCGTTTCATCCAGGCCATCAGCAGTCTTTCAGGATAATCCTCTTCTTCATATCTGAACCTTTCCATATGACGGAACACTTTGACAAATCCATCATTGGCAATATTCACCGCCACGTCATACCTATACACGTATCGAAAAGCAATCTTTAAGGCATAACCATAGAATCGCTCATAGAGCATTTTCTGGCTCCGCGGCTCCTGTTTTTTGCACCCTTCTATGATCTGAATTATATTATCCAAAGTTTTCGTGTATCTAGCTATGGTATCAATACGTTCAATTCAACTACGGTGCTGACAAAGTATATTCATTACTAACCGGCCAAAAGCCAGGTGTTGGAATACTGACTCCCCTTGTTTTACCACGGACAAGTGAATCCAATCCAAACCGGTATAATGGCCATCCTTTATATGTCAATTGTGTCTTACCAAATACAGTTATGCTGGCAAACGCCTTTTTATCCAAAGTCGAAGGTAAGCTTTGTACAGCGCTTATTTGAACGATGGGAAACGCAGCATCATTACTAAAATCTGATTTTGTAAAAGTGTTGGTATTGGCTGTATCCTTTGAAAATCTATATAATGTAACGCCCCGGTCATCCGTAATATAAATTGTATTTCCGGTCGCGGCCTTATAGGTACTGTCGTACAAAACTTTATCATTTCCAACCAATTGGTTTTCTGAGATCATGAGGGTATAATCTGGTTTGGCAATAAAAAATATACGATCGATCCCATCCCCCGTGATATCTCCTGCAACAGCGTCGCCTTTAAAATAATACAATGGCCAACCCTTATAAGTAGTCTGTTTAGTACCATCTGAACGCGTGATAGTAGAAAAATCTGCTTGGGAAAGTCCGGCACCGAAAGAAGGACCGGCTACATAAAAAGCTGGCCAGTTTACCAGGCAATTGCCTGTACATGCAGAATTTCCATTTGCGTCAAGGGAGAAAAAATACAGGGATTTCCCGGAACTATCTGTTATTACTGACCCAAAATGGGAATTCGATTTGACTATTATCGAATAGACAGGTGTCCCCATTGGAGGCGGATTCGTATAACCTCCGCCCGAACCGTAACCGGAACTTTTTGAACAGGAATCGAAACCACCGATCAACAGCAGCGGGATTACCGCTGAGAATATATATTTAAACCGCATTATTTTTTAATTTACTTGATGTATTTGTGTGAAGAAAAGCGCTTTGTAATGAGTACGATTTTTTGTCAGGCGGGTTGCGTACAGATCAAATTGACCAAATTCAGGAATGTTAAAACGGTGTTTATTTAAGGATCATTTTAATGCCGTTTATTTATTAAGATTGATAACCCCAACGAACAACGAGCGCCGAATTTGCATTCTTCTTTTATTCCTTTTATTTTATTATCTCTCTCCTGCGAATGGAATTATTCAGTCCGACCCAGTAACAAATATCAATTGGATAACAGTCTGGCTTAGCTTTTTATTCGGGGTTCTCTTTACAATCTTATTCCGGTTGCTTAATAGACATTCGAAGCTGATCGATCAGCGAAGTGATGCCGGTCTTCCTTTGAGCGGCTGGATTATTTTGTTGGGTATTACCCTGGGCATTCGGATTTTATTGCAGGGATATGCTTTATTGAATGAACATTATTTTCTAAAGTCAACCTGGATCCAGTTGGAGCATGCCGGAGGAATGAAACTTCATTTTCTATCAATATTTGAATTGTTTCTTTCATTATTTTCGCTGATCAGTTCGGGTGTTTTATTGTATTGATTTTTTGGAAGAAGAGATATTTTCCCATCAATGTTCATTTACTATGTTAGTTTTTTTCTTATGGCCCAATTTATTTTATGGGTCATATATAATAATATCATCCTTCCGGTATATATGCCAATCATCCGTCATGAAATGCTGAAACAATTTTTCATGATGGCTGTATATGCAGTAATCTTATACTCAAAAACCAATCAAAGCGCCGACAAGTATCCCGCCAGTTTATTAATAGCATATGCTGCCTGTTTAATACCTGATTCTGCTTCAGGAAAGTTTCTCTGTTCGATGGATTCCCTTATGCCGGGTAATGTTTTAACAGCATATCCTGTATAATAACCAGGCGCGTATAATACATGCTTATACCAGGGTCTGAGTGGTAACCCCTGATCCAGCAGGAGTTCCTGTTCTGCCTGGTAAAGCATTTTGTTAAGGTTTTCTTTTTGGCTCGCATTCAATCCCATATTTTTCTGTATTTCAAATGCATGCTCCGAAGATTTACCCAGGGCAGCCACCGCATTTTCCAACGGAGAAAAATCTATATAAGGAACTTCTTGTTTTACCGCAGGGGGGAAAAAGGCATTTGCCGTATCGGAAGCGATGATTAAATATTTCTTCCTTATAATTTCATTGTTGATGGAAGTCGTTTCCCTTAGATTTGAAATCAGGGTCTGAAGTTCCATAGTATAGGATTTTATTTCTTTATAAAGAATTCTGAAATCAAAAGGCAGTACGTCGGCATCGAGCATTCGAAGCGAGATATGCCCTGCAATTTTTGATAGTGTGGCACAGTAATAAAATCCTGGATCAATAAACCTTATGTAATTATAATAAGAATCATAAATTGAATGGTAAGATCCGCCATTATCTTCACCGGTAAACTCCAGATTGATTGAAGGTATTCCAAGGTGCTGCAGAAAAGGAGAAAAATCGGAGCCCGTACCAAGTGCTTCCAGGTGCAGGCTTGTTTTATCCATGAATTCTTTCGCCTGCGAAGGACTTGTTGCGGTGGCAATTTTATGGGCTTTTAATCTTTCATAAATGCTTACACCAGTTTGATGGTCTGTTATATTTTTAGCAACTTCATCCACCATTCCCTGCAAAGCATGTGAGCCACCTGCATTCAGAAAACCTCTGCCGTTTTCATCTGAATTAATATAGATAACAGTATTTTTTTGCAACAATGCAGCATGATCCTCCGCCCATTCCGTAGATCCCAATAAGGCAGGTTCCTCACCGTCCCAGGCACAATAAATAACTGTTCTTTTGGGTTTCCAGCCGGATTTTACGAGTGCACCTATTGCTTTTGCTTCTTCCAGCATAGAGGCCTGCCCGCTTATCGGATCCATTGCACCATTTACCCAGGCATCATGGTGATTTCCTCTGATTACCCATTCATCTGGAAATTCAACTCCTTTAATAATACCAATGACATCATAACATGGCACAAGTTTCCAGTCAAATTGCAATTGCAGATGAATGATTGACTTCCCTGGTCCCACATGATATGTAAAAGGCAAGGCACCCCGCCAGTTTTCCGGCGCAACAGGTCCTGTTAGGGCTTCCAGTAATGGTCTTGCATCATGATAGCTGATAGGCAAAACCGGAATTTTGAGCAGGTTGGGTGCATCCAGGTGAGACGCATACCTTTTTGCTTCCTTAGTTGCCCCGACGCCTGGAGTGAGCGGGTCACCGGGATAAATAACCAAATCCATCACACTGCCCCGCTGAACACCATATTCATTTTTGAATGGTCCTTTCGGATATATATCTCCCTGGTAATAACCATCATCTTTCGGATCGGAATAGATAATGCATCCAATGGCCCCGTGTTCTTGTGCGATTTTCGGCTTGATGCCACGCCAGCTCTGTCCATATCGTGCAATAACGATTTTCCCTTTTACATCGATTCCCATTTTGGCAAGTTCCTCATAGTCGCCATTTAAACCGTAATTCACGTAAACCAGTTCAGCCGTTACATTACCATCAGCACTCCAGGCATTATAAGTGGGAAGCTGGCCCTGCTGGCCACTTGTAGCGTCTTCCTTTAATGCAGGTTCTTTTAATACTGCGCGATAAGTTAGAGGTGCAGTCATTTCAAGTATCCTGATTTTGGGCTCAGGGAATAATACCTGGTAAACATCTATATGCGTGTCGAATCCGTAATCACTAAGTTTCTGCTTGATTTTATCTGCCACTTCTTTACTTCCTGTCGAACCGATGTTATGCGGCACGGACGAGAGATCCCGGATGGTCAGACCTATATTTTCCCTGCTGATTAAATCATCAAATGCTTTTTCATTTTTCAACTCTTGCCTGACGCTACTATCATTGAATCCTGATATTTGATTTTGCTGGGCTGGCAGGATTGAATACAGGAAAACGAACATTAAAACAAAAAACCCTTTGTGCATGTTTTTTAGATATAAATAAAAGTACTTATAAAATTGAAATTGCAACGGACGATCAGGAAATGGATCCCATCCGATTCAATATTTGCAGTGCTTCATCGATAGTCTTAGTAACTTACGTCAAACAAGGATGATGAAAACCTTCGAACCCGAAAAAGTCAGACAGTTTTTCTTTATTATAGTTTTATTTATACTTGGCATCATCCTTTTTATCTACCTGAAATCGTTCCTGCCTTCTTTTCTTGGCGCCATTACTTTTTATGTGCTGATGCGGAAATATGTAAAGAGGATGATTGCGCGAAAATGGTCTCCTTCAGGGGCTGCATTTATGCTCATGTTACTTTCATTCTTCATTATTCTCCTGCCGGTTTTCATATTCGTAAATACGGTCAGTTCGAAAATAAGTTATGTAATTAATCATTCTACGGAAATCACGGGTTCAGTAATTGTGTTTCTGAAAAATCTTGAATCACATATCGGATATAATTTTCTGAATGAAGAAACCATTCGTAATCTCAGTGGTCTTGCGCTGCAGCAGCTTCCGCTGATATTGGGTGCTACCGTTAATTCCCTGGTGGCCCTGGTGATCATGTATTTCCTATTGTATTTTATGTTAACGAACAGCAACAAGATGGAGGAATGGATGGAAGATGTGTTGCCATTGCGAAAAGATAACCTTGATCGTGTAAAACGCCAGATGAACCAGATGGTCATTTCAAATGCTATAGGCATTCCACTGATCTCAGTTTTACAGGGAATTGCCGGCTTGATCCTTTACCTGATATTAGGAATCAGGGAGCCTCTATTATGGTTTGCCCTTACAGCCTTTACTTCCATATTGCCCCTAGTAGGATCGGCGCTTACCTATGTTCCGCTTGCCATCATACAGATTGCCAATGGAGAAACCGCCAAGGGAATAATTATATTGGTTTATGGACTGGGTGTGATAGTAACTATGGATAATGTCTTTCGTATCTGGCTGCAAAGACGGATCGGAAATGTACATCCGCTGATCACTCTGTTCGGCGTATTTGTAGGTGTTCCATTATTTGGTTTTATAGGACTCATCTTTGGCCCGCTGCTCATTTCAATATTTATTTTACTCATGCGAATCTACCGTATAGAATTTATTAGTCCGGATGAGAGTCTGGCAGACTGAGAAATTATGTTCAGACCGAAGCTCTACGATACTTTGAAAAATTATAGTTCCCAGCAATTTGGAAAAGATTTGATGGCAGGACTTATTGTGGGAATTGTTGCCCTGCCACTGGCAATTGCATTTGCCATTGCCTCTGGTGTATCTCCGGAAAAAGGATTATTTACGGCAATTATCGGAGGGTTTGTAATATCAGCACTCGGTGGAAGCCGGGTACAGATCGGAGGTCCGACCGGAGCTTTCATCGTCATTGTATATGGGATCGTCCAGCAATATGGAATGGCAAGTCTTGTGATTTGTACATTTATGGCCGGGTTCATTCTGATTTTGATGGGAATCGCCCGCCTTGGCAGCGTTATTAAATTTGTTCCGCAGCCACTGATCATTGGATTTACCAGCGGTATTGCCCTGATTATTTTTTCCTCCGAGATCAAGGATTTTCTAGGTTTGAATATAGGTGCAATACCTGCAGGGTTTATTGAAAAATGGAAATTTTATTTTGAAAACCTGCGCTCCATAAATTTCACTTCTCCAATTATTGGGCTTACTACGATCGGTATCATTATTTTCTGGCCAAAATTAAATCGTAAAATTCCTGGTTCTTTGGTTGGATTGGTGATAACAACTGCTGTAGTCCAGATATTTCATTTACACGTCGAGACTATTGGGAGCCGGTTTGGAGGTATAAAATCGGTCCTACCAATGCCATCGATCCCTACCGTGAGTTTAAATACGATCAGGAATCTTGTGCGGCCGGCTTTTACTATTGCTTTATTAGGCGGAATAGAATCCCTTCTTTCAGCCGTTGTGGCGGATGGTATGATCGGAGGTAATCACAGGTCCAATATGGAGTTGGTAGCGCAGGGAACAGCCAATATTTTTTCTTCCCTATTTGGAGGAATTCCGGCAACAGGCGCAATCGCCCGTACGGCGACCAATGTCAAAAATGGCGGACGTACTCCGGTTGCCGGAATGATTCATTCTTTAACGCTTTTAGTGATTATGGTATTTGTTGGTAAATGGGCAGCCCTGATTCCGATGGCCTGCCTTAGTGGTATTTTAATTGTCGTTGCATATAATATGAGTGAGATGGAAAATTTTCGCTCAGTATTGAAAGGCCCGCGCAGCGATGCCCTTGTTTTGTTAACCACATTTTTTCTAACCGTATTGATTGATTTAACTGTCGCAATTGAAATCGGTATGGTGATGGCTGCATTTCTTTTTATGCGGAATATGATCAGAATTACAGATGTAAGTAATTTAAGCAGGCAGATTGAAGACGAAGAATCTGAATCGGATCCGGATGCTGTTTCAAATTATGAGATCCCTAAACAGGTGGAAGTTTTTGAAATCAACGGCCCCTTATTTTTCGGAGCTGCATATAAATTCAAAGATGCGATCAGGTACATTGAAAAAACACCACGTGTACTCATCATACGGATGCGTTATGTTCCCATTATTGATGCAACCGGCATCCAGGTTTTAAAGGAAGTATTAAAAGAATCAACTGCACGGGGTACTAAAATGATATTATCAGGAATAACAAGTGAACAGGTATTGGAAGAACTTCAAAAATCCAGAATTTTATTTGCTGTTGGGAAGGCGAATATTCAACCAAATTTGAAAAAAGCTTTGGAGCGAAGTTTAATAATATTGACTGAGCAGCATTACCTGAAATGAAAAAAATAAAAAGGCCCGGTTGTCCAGGCCCATTATAAATATACTGTGATGCTTTTACACTCGGCTGGCAAGTTCTTTGCCTGCTTTGAATTTAGCTACTTTCTTAGCCTTTATCTTGATGGTCGCACCTGTTTGTGGATTCCGGCCATTTCGCGCTGCACGTTTTGAAACTGAAAAAGTTCCAAAACCTACTAGAGTTACTTTGTCTCCTTTTTTGAGTGTTTTTGCAATGGCTTCTGTAAACGAATCGAGGGCAGCGCCAGCCTGTGTTTTCGTAAGGCCTGCATCATCGGCTAATTTTGCAATCAGTTCTGCTTTGTTCATGGAAAATGTTTTTATTGATTTCGATAAAGGGCAAATATAAGGTTATGGTTTAAGAAGCCTGATTCAGGAAATAATATTTAGGCTGCAAACAGCCTGAAACCGGCATATTTTGATGAAAACAGGCTTTTAAGGATAAAATGTGCTGTTAATGTTTATTAACTGGCTCTGATGGAGCCTCACTTATGGCTATATATACTTCATTAATTGTTCTTTCAATGGCCTCATTCCTTCTGTGGCCGGCTGTTCGATGTTATACACGTTTTGTATGCCACGGGTATAAGGAATGTTTTTATCAACGATGAATTTGGGTATATGTGTATAAGCAAAATCTATCAGGCCGGCGGCAGGATATACGGCCAGGGATGTTCCGATAATTACAAAAATATCAGCACCCTGCACAAAACGACTGGCATTTGCAATTAGGGGAACAGGTTCTTCAAACCAAACAATATGCGGTCTTAACTGGCCACCATCTGGAGCCCTGTCGCCGAGTTGAATATCTTCCATTATGGGATAAATGAACAATTCATCCAGCTCACTGCGCATCTTGAAAATTTCACCATGCAAATGCAAAACATGTGTAGAGCCTGCTCTTTCGTGCAGGTCATCAATATTCTGAGTGATTATCTGAACATTAAAATATTCCTCCAGTTTAGCCAGCTCCAGATGGGCCCTATTTGGAACAGCATCACGCACATTCCGGCGACGCATATTATAAAATTGCAGAACCAGTTCAGGATTTTTCTTCCAGCCCCCGGGTGTTGCCACTTCATTTACATCATAACCTTCCCAGAGTCCGTCGCTGTCCCTGAATGTTTTTAGTCCGCTTTCTGCACTTATACCAGCGCCAGTTAAAACAACTAATTTTTTCTTCATGCAAATTTTTTGCGATTTAATAATATAGATGATGACGTATGTTGGATGGAAAGCTGTCTGCTGTTTTTAACTATCTCACTCTCATACTTGTTTCAAGCTTTTCAACGCTTCAACCAAATTAACTCCCTTCCCTAAGACCGGTTTGAAAAGATCCCCTTCCTTAACTATGCGGCCAAGGATATTGCGAATCGTAAAATCTTTCATCTTCAATCCTTTTTTAACCTCCTCCCAATGCAGTGGTGCGGAAACGGTAGCTCCAGGTTTTGGTCGCAGGGAGTAAGGGGCTGCAAGTGTAGCCTGTGGACGGTTTTGCAGAAAGTCAAGATATATTTTTCCTTTACGTTTCTCAAGCGGCCTTTCAATACTTGTAAATCCGGGAATTTCTGAATTAACCTTCGACACGATCGCCCTTGCAAATTCTTTTGATTCATCATAAGTATATTTAGCACCAAGTGGAATATAAATGTGTAAACCTGTAGAGCCGGAGGTTTTGCAATAAGATTCAACACCCAGGCCCTCCAGAATTTGGTGAGTTACCTGGGCCGCTTCTATTGTCTGGTTAAATGAATTTGTGTCCGGATCAAAATCAATGATACACCAATCAGGATGATCCGGATTTTTAACGGTGCTGGACCAAGGATTAAGTTCGATGCAGCCCAGGGCAGCCATATAAAGCAGACTGGCTTCATTCGTGCATACGAGGAATTCTTTTTCTCTTTCATCGCCTTCGCTATGATAGGCAAATTTTTCAATCCAGTCGGGTACTTTACCTTTTACATCTTTCTGATAAAAATTTCCTCCTTCAATTCCATTTGGAAAACGGTTAAGTGATTGCGGCCGGCCCTTCAGATAGGGCAAAATAAAGGGAGCTACCTGAGAATAATAGTTCAGTAAATCCCTCTTCGTCAGTTTTTCTTTTGGCCAGAAAAGTTTGTCCAGATGCGAAAACTGAAATTCATGCCCATTGATTTTTCTTATCTGGGTTCCCTCCGTGGGATTCAAAAGAATTTTCCCTGATTTTGTCAGGAGATTATTCGCTTTTTCAGGCATTACAAGGAGCTTACTCTTCTGGTAAAGTAAAATTTATTAAGATTCATCAGAAATAAACGTAAACAAATTTGAAAGCAGAATGTAAATATTTAGTCTTTGAACAGCCAGCTCGTCTGCCGTAGAGTGATTTACATTTTTTCATTCAAACACTCTCACACTTGGTCTAAGCATTAATACCCATTTTGGCTATGACATAAGTGTAGAGGTCCTGCATACTTATAATGTCAACCAGGTCCGCAGGATCTACCTTGATGTGCAGGTTTTTTTCCATTACAACAACGAGGTCAATATAATCCAGGCTATCCAGCTCAAGAGTTGACTTGAGATCCGCGGAGGGCATAATTTTTGAAAGCTCCACTTCAAACTCTTCGTGAAGAAAATTATTTATAATCTCTATAATCTTATCCTCTCCTAACATTTTATTGTTCTCATTCTGCATATGTTAAAATTACCATTTTCCTTTTGAATGATTTTTTTATCTCATTAGGGCGGAATTCATTAATTTACTGAAATGCTGCACCAGGAATTCAATGATTATTATGACGTTATAGTAATTGGCGCCGGAGTTGGTGGCCTTACCGCAGCCGCATTATTGAGTAAGGCCGGCCTTACTGTCTGCGTTTTGGAAAAAGAGCCCCATGTGGGCGGCTACCTGGCAGGATTCAGGCGAAAACATTTCATTTTCGATACAGCCATCCACTGGCTAAACCAATATGGTCCCGGCGGAATACTGGATAAATTGTTCAATGCTATTGGCAGCGACCATCCCAAAGCCATTGAGCAGCACCGGATTCGCCGCTATAAAGGGGAGAATTTCGACTATCTGCTAACCGACAAACCCGACGAAATGCGGGACCAGCTGATCAGGGATTTCCCGGAAGAAAAAAAGGGTATTGAAAGAATGTTTCTGAAAGCAAGACGAATTGGACAGTCTTTCAAAAATTATAACAGGATCTTCCGTTCTGAAGAAACTATGTCATTTTTTCAAAAGCTAAAAAATAAAATCCGGTTACTGGAGTTTGCCATTCCCTTTATTCCCTATCTCTCTTTTTCTGGAGAGAAGGGATTGAAGAAAGGCCTGAACCGCTTTATTAAAAACCCCAGACTTCAAAAGATATTTTCAGGGGAACAGGAAATGCTTGGATGCCTGATTCCTATCGGCTGGTCATATTTTAATGATTTTCAGAGTCCGCCGAAAGGAGGCAGCCAAGTAATTCCCCTATGGCTTGAATATGTTGTCAATTATTATCAGAATCATGTGGGTCTTCGTTGCAAAGTGAATGAAATTTTTGTGGAAAAAGGACGCTGTACTGGCCTGTCTTTCGAGCATAGAGGTAAATTTCACCGCCTTAACAGTAAATATATTATTGCTGCCTGCGATATAGAAACGCTCTATGAAAAAATGTTACCCGCCGATGCTGTTCCTGCCGGACTGAAGAAGAAGCTAAAAAAAGCAGATCTGTATAGTTCTTCCATCACGGTTTCCCTTGCATTGGATTGTACGGCTGAATCCCTTGGCTTTAATGAAGAGCTGATTCACCTGGTGGATGAGAATCAACCTTTCAATGATCAGAGCGGAGGTGACCCAAATCGCTCCGAAATAAGCATCATCGCTCCTTCCATGAGGGATAAATCGCTTGCTCCGGAAAACCAAGGAACTCTTACCCTCTATATGCCCGCCTGCATGGACTACAAAAATGAATGGGAAACACAATTGGATATTTATGGAAAAAGGGTCAGGGGAGAAGCATATCAGCATTTGAAAAAGGAGGTAGCTGAAATCCTGATTGGAAGGGTGGAAGAAAAACTAGCACCAGGACTCCGGAAGCATATTCTTTTTTATGAAGTTGCAACTCCGGTTACCCATTGGCGTTATACCGGGAATAAAAACGGAACCATGATGGGAGCACGGCCGGGAAGAAAGAATATGAAAAACAAAATTTCCCATTACCGGACCCCGGTAAAAAACCTGATCCTTGGTGGACACTGGGCGGAACTGGGAGGAGGTGTACCCATTGCTGCAAAAGCGGGGGCAAATGCCAGTCTCCTGATTTTACAAAAGGAAAATCCAGGGGCATTTAAATTGCTCGCAGGATATATGAACAATACAGTTTCGCTGGAATCACTGAATGAGAATACCTGTTTTTCACCATACAATAATTCCTGGCTACGTCCAAGAACACCGGCAGAAGCAAGCATATACCATACAGCAGAAGTCGTAAGCTAAAAAATTAAGCAACTGGCTCCGTAAATTTAATAAGAAATCCAACTTAACATTTGCAAATGGCAAAGGCGTTTCAATTAAATCTTTAATCCAGGAATTTTACTTCTCCCGTATTCAGATCATAATAAGCGCCTAGAATTTTTATTTCTCCCTTGTCTGACATTTCTTTTAAAATAGGGCTTTTTGCTTTGATTACTTCGATAGTATGAATAATATTGTTCTTCATTACGTACTCGACATAAACCGAATCTTTTGAATTCTTTTCCCCTTTAAAATCCTGCGATTTCAAAATGGCAGGTTTTATATTCTTGAGCATTTGGGTGATATTACCCATTTTTACATTATCAATGGCAGCTTTGATCGCACCGCAATATTCATGACCCAATACTAGGATCAGCTTAGCACCCGAAACCTTACAGCCATATTCCATGCTACCCAAAATGTCCTCGTTCGCAAAATTCCCCGCTACGCGGGCCACAAAAAGATCGCCAATGCCCTTATCAAAAATATCTTCCACCGTTACCCGGGAGTCCAGGCAGGAAAGAATGACAGCTTCAGGATATTGACCCATTTTAGCGTCCAGGATTAGGGCTGAATGTTCCCTTGTTGTCAGGTCGTTTTTTATGAACCGGGCATTACCCTCTTTGAGGTTCTTAATTACCATATCTGGAGTCAGGGCCCTTTGCTCCTCTGCAGTAAGTGTTTTATCAACTATTCGAACCTGTTCTGGTTGTTTTAAATAAACAGTATCAGTTTTTACCTGCCCTGTTGTGGGGCTGTTCTGGCAGGAAAAATTCAGGGTCACTAATGAAATGCAGAATGCAACGGAGGGGAGTGTCTTTTTCATATTGGAATAATTATAGTTAAAAGTTTACCGGGATAAACCTGGTTTCAAATTTCCATTTCTTTCTTTAACATCCCAAAGAATGAATTGAAATAGTAAAAATACCGACAAAATTTCAGTCTGACTATCTGGTTTGATTGTTGGATTCAATACTATATGGAACAGGAGATTCTTCAGGCGGATTTTATTGCTGCAACGGACAGGCAATTACTCGATGCATATTCATCAACGATTGCGGGAGTCGTACGAAACACAGCCCAGGCTGTGGTCCATATCCATGTTGTGAAAAAGACTCAACATCCAAGAACAGGTAAAATAATAGAAATGCCGGGTTCCGGTTCCGGCTTTGTAATTTCCACAGATGGTTATGTGGTTACCAATAATCATGTGATCGAAAATGCAGTTTCAATCAAAACAGCTTTTGCGGATGGCACGGAATTGAATGCCGGTTTGATTGGTTCGGATGTTTCAACAGATATTGCTATTTTAAAAGTTTATAATGGAGATTTAAAACCTTTGCAGTTTGCTGACTCCGACCTCCTGGAGCCAGGCCAGATCGCCATTGCCATTGGAAATCCGATGGGCCTTCAACATACTGTGACAGCAGGCGTAGTGAGTGCAACGGGAAGAACACTCAGGGCAAATAATGGAAGGCTGATTGATGACATCATTCAAACAGATGCGGCATTAAATCCGGGTAACAGCGGAGGTCCGCTTATGAATTCCGAAGGGAAAGTGATAGGTGTAAATACAGCAGTAATTGCCTCTGCACAGGGTTTGTGCTTTGCTGTTTCTTCCAACCTTGCAGGATATGTAACCGGTCAGTTAATCATGAACGGAAAAGTAAAGAGGGCCCATCTTGGGGTAGCTGCTCAACCGGTAAAACTCTCTCCTCGAATGATTGGCGCAAACCAGTTAAAAACAAAAACTGGTATTTATGTTTTTGACATTTTGGCCGATGTAAATGCACTCAATAGTAATTTAAGGGTCGGTGACATCATTGTAGAATTTGAGGGTAAACAGGTTGCAACAGTAGATAACCTGCATAAATATTTAAATGAGGGAGTAATAGGTAAAAGATCAACAATCAGTATTTTAAGGGAGGGGAGAAAACAAATGATAACGGTCGTTCCCGGAGAATTAAAGTAGGAGAAAGGTGAATTTTGGGTTCCGACAATTAAGTTAGAAAGTTTTGTTAAATTTAGGTACAACAAAATACGATTGCTATGAACTCTCAATCCATCTACAAGGTTGGCCTTGTTCTGTATGCCTTGGTAATTGGCTTCTTCGGAGTCAATCATTTTCTAAATGGTACAGGTTTCCAAAATACAGTTCCTTCGTTCATACCCGGGGGAATATTCTGGGTTTACCTTACCGGAGCAGCCTTAATAGCTGCATCAATTTCTTTTTTAACAGGTAAATTAACCAAGGCCGCGGGTTTGTTTTTAGCCATTTTTCTCATCATTGTCGTACTTACTATTCATTTGCCCGCTTTGATGCATACGACCGGATCACCGACCGTTAGTATCGCTCTGACCAATCTAGTTAAAGACACCGGTTTGGCTGGCGCTGCCCTGATGATTGCCGGTAAAGGAAATTAAGTCTACCATGAAAGATGATGAATTGTGTTTATGAAATATAGTTTGCGACCCCGGTAAACAAAATGGTTTGAGCTGTCATTTAATTAAGTGTGTTTATAATATTGGCCAATCGGGCATCGGGCTGCCGTAATATGGGTTTTTGATCTCCTTTTCATCGCTTAGCCAGTATGCTTTTTTCTTCAGGCAATAATCACAGTAAATGGATTTGATTGAAGACCCGACAGATTTTACCAATTAATACATGTTAATAGATAGCCTGGCAAAATGTTCCCGTTGATATACGATTTTCTGAACTTCAGCAATATGCCTCGCATCATAACCTAATTACTAAGAGAAAAAGAGATAATGGATTTGGTGGATTATTCAGTATAAAATTCTGCACTAACTGAAATGGAAACTACATATAATTATAAAATGGATGGAAGTTTCATTAAATAGTTTGTTTGTTGTACTTATTTCTGTATTCAATGGGTGTTAATCCAGTTATTTTTTTGAACATAGTCCTGAATGCTTTTGTGTCAGTATAGCCAACGTCATACATCACTTCATTGATGTTTTTTCTGCTTGTTTCAAAACTCCTTTTAGCAGCTTCAATTTTCACCCGGTGTATGTATTCTAAAACAGTGTTATTTGTGGCGTGTTTAAATCTTCGCTCAAAGCTCCTTCTTCCGACCGATGACATATCTGCCAGTTCATCTACAGAAATTCTATCATGGATATTATTTTCAATATAATCCTGCGCCTTTCTGACTGCCATATCACGATGATTTTTTTGACCCTTGAACATGGCAAAAGCCAACTGACTATCCCTGTCAATATCAACTGCAAAATATTTGGCAGCAAGAATGGCAGTTCCGCGATCAGTATATTTTTCTACAAGGTGCAAAAGCAGACTCCAGTAAGAATTAGCTCCGCCACTGGAATAAATGCGATGTTCTTCAGTAATAATGCTCCCGTCTATAACTTCCACTTCAGGAAACATTTCCCTGAATTCATTCTGAAAACCCCAGTGGGTTGAACATTTTCTTCCGTTCAATAGGCCAGTTGAAGCAAGTAAAAAAGCCCCAACACACAGTGAGGCAACTTCGGCTCCTTTTTTGTATTGGTCATTGATCCATGGTATTAGTTTCCTGTTTTTTGAAATGGCCGTTTGCAAATCGCCAAACAATGCGGGAATAAATACCAAATCCGTCTTCTTTACTTCTTTCAGGAGCCTGTTGATATGAACTGAAAACAAACCATTATTTAACTTCACTTCCTTTTTTTCACCAACAAGCTCCACTTTAAAAAGAGGCTGTTTACCGGATACAGTTAAAAATTGGTTTACTGCTGAGAAAAGATACTGCGGGTCGGCAATAGCCTGCACGACGGATGACTCTGGTACCAAAATGCTTACATTTTTCATGTGGCTAAGGTAGAATTATCCTGTCGCAAAACACCTTTAATTTGTCATTTAAGTACAGCTTACAATTCGTTTTCAAATTGCATCTTTGTATCGAGAATTTTCAAATCAAATATTAGAATTAATAAAATCATTAAAAATGCAAACGACTATAACTATAGATGCCGCTGTAAATGCGCCTGTTGAAAAAGTATGGAAATTCTGGACAGTACCCGGGCATATTACAAAATGGAATTACGCTTCGGATGACTGGCATTCACCATATGCAGAGAATGATTTGAAAGTAGGAGGGAAATTCCTTTCAAGAATGGAAGCGAAGGACGGCAGTTTTGGATTTGATTTCGGTGGAGTATATGATGATGTTAAAATTCATGAACTGATTGCTTATACATTAGGGGATGGAAGAAAAGTAAGAATGACCTTTTCATCTGAAGCGAATATGACAAAAATAGTGGTAAACTTCGAAGCTGAGAGTATTAATTCCATTGATATGCAAAGGGGAGGATGGCAAAGTATATTGAACAACTTTAAAAAATATACCGAGACAAATTAACCAATTTAAATTCTTAAGAAATGAAAACTCAGAAGATTTCAATCTGTTTGTGGTTTGATAACCAGGCAGAAGAAGCTGCAAAATATTATACGTCCCTTTTTAAAAATTCCGCAATTGGCAATATCAGCCGTTACGGAAAGGAAGGATTTGAATTCCACAGAATGCCAGAAGGCACGGCGCTCGTGGTGAATTTCAGAATAAATGACATGGATATCATGGCCCTGAATGGAGGGCCAATATTCAAATTCAATGAAGCCATTTCAATTGTCGTTAATTGCGATACCCAAGAAGAAATCGATTATTTATGGGAAGGACTTACTAAGGAAGGGGAGGAAAGTCAATGTGGTTGGTTGAAGGACAGGTATGGTGTTTCCTGGCAGATCGTCCCTTCTATTTTATCAAAACTGATGAGCGATCCAGAAAAATCCCCAAGGGTAATGAAAGCCTTTCTTCAGATGAAAAAGTTTAACATAGAGAAATTATTGAATGCCTGAAATCAACAATGTTAAAAATACATTGACACGGATAAATACATATTTAACTTTCAATGGCAACTGCCGGGATGCAATGACTTTTTATAAAGAATGTTTAGGGGGTCGGCTTAAATTTCAGACTGTTGGGGAATCTCCCTTATCCGATAAGATGTCAAAAAAAATGAAAAACTTTATTTTGCATTCGACACTGACTAAAGGAGATTTGGTGCTAATGGGTTCAGATATGGTTGATGAGACGGGACTAGTAAATGGCAATTCTGTTTCTATAGCGCTTAAATGCAGCAACGAATCAGAAATCAGAATCTATTACGAAAAACTTTCATCAGGCGGCTTCGCTGCACATCCTTTAGAACTTACTTATTGGGGAGCATTGTTTGGTGATCTTACCGATAAATACGGGAAACACTGGTTACTTAACTATGAAAAGAATAAAAAGACCTAAAATCAAAAACCTTGCAATTAAAAAATATATTATGTCATTCCAGGCTTACATTGATAATATTAAAACAAAAACAGGCAATACGCCTGACGACTTTAAAAAACTCGCCACAAAAAAAGGATTTTTAAAGAATGGTGATCTTAAGGCTGGTGTAAAAGCGGGTGAAATTGTTAAATGGCTTAAGGAAGATTTCAATCTTGGGCACGGGCATGCCATGGCTATTTATGCCGTATTCAAGGGTATGAAATAAAACGGAAGTACTGCCGGTCATGGTCAAATTGGGACAGGAAAATTTATCGGCGCCCTTATTCTGATATTACCGATGATGCGTGGACGACTCAACGTATGGACTTATGTCGCTTTCGGTATTGGTATGCTTTCTGCAACCATTGGGATTATTTCAGTTGATGGTTTAGTATTGGCTTCATTTGAACCACAATTCTTTTTTGTAATCATGGTTGTTTCCTCTACCTCTTATAATGGAATTCTGTCTTTAAAAACCTTATAAAAAGATCGTCTTTAATGTGTTTAATCATTAGGAGGCGATGACTTGTAATTAATTTATCCACAAGGCTTCACGAACCCAATAATAGAAGTTTTCTCCGCAACCTTTTTTTCGTAAATTACGTAATACTAACCAGTTCTGCTCAACTGGAATTCTTTCCTTTGGATGACAATTCTTCTATATCTAACAATTACAATATATTGTCTGATGAGGTGGAGGTTGAGTGTTTTATTATTGTTTATTTGTCATCATTCATTTTCCCAGACGCAAACCTGTCCGGCAAATATCAATTTTGCAACGGGTGACCTTACTCATTGGTTTGCATATACTGGAAATAATATGGATGGTCATGGTCCCGATGCTATTATTCAAATCTATGATTCAACAGTCGGTGCACCGAGAGGTACTATTGGCATAAAAACCATTACTGAATATAGATTACCAAGCTATCAGGGCATACAGGTGATCACAACCAAAAGCACAGATCCTTTTGGGTTTTTTCCCACTATCCCAACGATTAATGGTTACGCTTATAATTATTCAATTCTTCTGGGTTCAACAGCAATAACGCGTGGAAATGGCAGTCCAGGAACGGGTGGCGGATATTACCGGGGTGTGAGTTACGATATAAAAGTCCCTCCGGGTCCTGCTACTGAACCCTATACGATGACTTACGCATATGCAATGGTCCTGGAGAATGGATCGCATATTTCCGATTACCAGCCTATTATTTCCGCTACACTGAGAACACCTTCCGGAATAATCCAATGCGCTTCACCAAGTTATTTTCTTCCTACATTTAATAATGTGGATATATCTGGACGTGGAGCCACATTGGACAGCGCAACTGCCAAAGCTAATGGGTTTACAGTCAGCAATACACGTTCTCCCAATCTCGATCCAGATCCCAATGGGAATGGTAGTTTCCTGCAGGATGTCTGGACGAAAAATTGGACTGAAGTCACTTTCGATCTTTCACCTTATCGCGGGCAGGATGTAAGTCTCACATTTGAAGCCGATAATTGTATTCCTGGAGGACATTTTGCTTATGCTTATATCGCTGTCCGGAACAATTGTGCAGGACTGCAGATAAGTGGAGATTCTCTGGTATGCTTTAATACGATCGTTACATATTCAGTACCCGCTCTTGATGGCGCAACTTACGACTGGATAGTTCCGGACACATGGACACTTGCTTCCGGCACAAACAGTAATATTATCCAGGTAAAACCAATTGCATCCGGAGGCACATTAAGTGTTAGAGAAAAAAACAGTTGTGCCAACCTGACCGATACAATTCAGATAAAAACTCTTCCGGGACCAAAGGGCGGAAACCTGGATGGATCCACAACAGTTTGTGAGGGGAATAACAATAGTGTATTAAATCTTCTGAATTATTCGGGTACGATTTATGACTGGCTGGCTTCAACTGATAGTACAACCTGGACGGTTATTCCTGATATTACCTCGCAATACCTGGCAGAAAATATAAGTTCTAAAACATTGTATAAAGTAGTAGTCGGGAAAGGAACGGTTTGTCCCCCGGATACAAGCAGTGTTGCAACGATAGCTGTTGATCTGAAATCAGTTGGCGGATTAATTAATCCAACTAATGCAGTTTTATGCGCTGGTCAGAATGCTGGAGAAACCCTTTCCCTTTCGGGAAATAACGGTAATATCCTGGATTGGCAATATTCTTCTGATGGATTAAACTGGTTGGATTTTGTACCGGCCGATAATACCCCGATAAATGTTGTTAACGGCATCACATCAAATACACAATTCCGGGCGATTGACAAGAACGGAGTCTGTCCTGCCGAAATGAGTTCTGTTGCCAGTATAACATTCAATCCCATTGCATATCCTAAAGCGACAACTACTCCGGCAGATACAACGATTTGTTATGGAACTATGGCGATATTGAATGCGAGTATTGAAATTGGAACAAGTTACACCTGGAATCCCGCTTCAAATGGGGCTGGTACTATTGGCAGTACCCCGATCAATTTTATTAAACAGGTTACTCCGGATAGTTCAGAAAACTACGTTTTGAGCATATTAAATAATGGCTGCCCGAATCCTTTACTGGATACTTTTCAAATAAAAGTACTGCCACCCGTTATCGTTAATGCTGGGAATGATACTTCGGTTGTCGTTGGAGAACCATTGCAATTCGGTGCATCATCCAGTGATCCGGGACCTGATAATTTTACCTGGACACCCACGACGGAACTCAACGATCCTTCCATTTACGATCCGGTGGCTGTTTATACGGTAAATGATAATATTATTAAATACATGGTGAAAGCAGTCACACCGGCGGGATGTTCAGGAGAGGGATTTATTACTGTAAAAGTATTCAAAACAAAACCTGATATTTTTGTTCCGAATGCATTTACGCCAGGGACACCAATAAATCCTGTATTCCGTCCTATAGCTGTAGGTATTTCTTCATTGGAATATTTCAGAATTTATAACAGGCTGGGCCAGTTGGTCTATAGTACTTCATCGCTGGGCAGAGGCTGGGACGGTTTATTGAATGGCCTGCCGCAACCTCTTGGTGGATATGTTTGGATGGTAAAAGGAACCGATTATACCGGAAGTACGATTATAAAAAAAGGAACGATGGTATTGATCAGGTAAAAGACTACGTATTCAATTCTACTAAAAAGCCCTTAACTTAATTCCTGAGATGATTATATAATTTGTAATTGATTAACAAATACATTTTTGTTAGTCCTATATCTTCATCCCTTTAACGAACCAAACATGGGTACTCTTATGAAAAGATTTTCGATCCTTTTTTTGTTCATTTTAATTTTTCCTGCATTGCATGCTCAGATTCAGATCGGATTTAAGGCAGGTTATAACCTTTCATCCTTCATTATTTCTGTCCCTTCGGATTTTTATACCTATTCCTCGAAATCAAATTTTAATGCTGGAATTGTAGTCGCTTTTCCGCTGAACGGCAGATTTTTTCTTCAACCGGAATCCGTTTACTCGGGTCAGGGATCGAATGTTCAGCTATCTGGAGTAAATGGTGTATATAATTTTCAATACCTCAACTTTCCGGTATTGCTAAAATATGTTGCCCCATTCCATATGGTATTGGAAACCGGCCCGCAACTTGGATTTTTGTTAGGCGCCACTTTAAATGAAAGTGGATTCCCATCTGAAAATATCAAAAGTCAGACGAATTCCAGCGGATATTCCTGGGTATTTGGAGTTGGTTATCAACTGCCGATGAACCTTGGACTGGATGTCCGCTATAATCTGGGTTTATCACATGTGCAATCTGATAACAGTAATGCATATAATAATGCTGCCATTAAGAATAATGTTTTTCAGGTAGGAATATATTATCTCTTCAGAAATATATTTCCGGCTGACAAAAACTGATTTCTACACTCGAGGGCTATCATCACTGACCATCCATATGATCCCAAATTTATCCAGGAGCTTTCCAAAATAAATACCCCAGAAAGTATCAGCTATGGGCATTGTAATATTTCCGCCGGCTGAAAGGGAATTAAATATTTTATCCGCATCGCTTTTGCTAGGTGAACTTACAGATTCACAATTGCCATTAAATATCAGGTATGGGTTTACAGTTGCCAATTTTTATTTATTTAAAGGATTTGAATTAATCCGGTACCAAAGATATTATTATTTTTATCCTGAATATGGGACTCCGGGAATGGTTTTCGCAGTCCAATTATTACTAAAAGTGTTTTAATTAATTTTTAGAACCATGATCGCATTTTTAGGAACCGGTCTTTTAGGCACCAATTTTACACGCGCGCTTTTGAAAAAGGGAGAAATTGTTCAGGTTTGGAACAGAACATCCGTAAAAGCTAAAGCTTTGGAATCATATGGCGCTAGGGCATTTGAAAATGTTATTGATGCTGTAAAAGAAGCTAAGCGAATTCATCTCACCCTATCTGATGATGAGGCAGTTGATGAAGTGTTGGAAAATGCTTCTTCCGGATTTGGACCTGATGTAATCATAATTGATCATACGACTACATCCTCACCTGGAGCAGCAAAAAGATCAGCCTACTGGAAAACGAAAGGATATAGCTATATACATGCACCTGTTTTTATGGGACCACCCAATGCCCTGGAAGGAACAGGGATTATGCTGGTATCAGGTGACCAGCAGATAGTTAAATTACTGGAACCTGAATTGTCAAAGATGACAGGAAAATTGTTGAATCTGGGAGAAAAGCCTGAAAAGGCGGCTTCTATAAAATTGCTTGGAAACCTGTTTCATATTTCTCTGACAGGTGGTATAGCAGATCTGATTACACTGGCTGATACTTTGAATGTACCTGCATCAGAACTCGGACCACTTTTGGAAATTCTAAATCCATCTGTTGTGGCACAGGGACGATTGAGGAAAATTACCAGCAATACTTTTGATCAGCCTTCATGGGAATTAAATATGGCCCGCAAAGATGCACGCTTAATGATCGAACAGGCAAACACAAACCATAAAACATTAATGGTTGTTCCTGCCGTAGCAAAAAAAATGGATGCCTGGCTGGCTAAAGGGCACGCAAAAGATGACTGGACAATTATTTCCAAAGATCCGTATGAATAGTAAAACCGGATAATTTACCTTATGCAAGTGATCTGCCAGGAAAGTTTTGTAAAATCCCCGGTCGGGTATCGAAAGAAAAGTTATGCATATCCTCATAATCTTTTATCAGTATATGCAATAATCGCAGTTCGTCATTTTCACTTGAACCGGGCAGCGCATTGGATATTTCTGATGCACGTTTGAGGGCTTTTTCATATTGTGACTTTGAGATAATGGCATTCCATTTCATGATTTCAGATTTAAAATGCAAAATGATTCCCCTGTATTTTATGGAAAGACAATGAGTTAGACGTTTTGTTGCATCCAAAGGTTACACCAATTTCAGATTATTGATATTCAATGAATTACTCATCATTTTGCAGACTCGATCCATGCTTCTTTTGTCTTTTTACCTGCCTGACGGGGAAAACTTTAGTAGTCAGAAAACGGTGTAATTCCTAATCTGCATAGGAGCAGCTACCAGTTAAAACAGTAATACGATAATTTTTGTCAGAGGCTTAACGCAAGGTTGATAATACAACACCACTTGTAGAAAATCCGATCATCAACATTCACTGAATTCCGAGTGCTCTCAATAATTGTTCAAGATCACTGCCAGTAAATGCACCGGACAATTCTTTTCCATTTTTATCGGATTGCTCGTTTATTATCCTATAATTTAGGAACTTGGATATCACTAACCTGCATTTACTTTTAGTTTAGCCATTTTTGATTCATGAAAAGAGTTGTTCAATTTATTACTGCGTTTTTATTTTCGATGATCCGGTTAAGCTATTCTCAAACAATTCCGGAAAAAAACACTTTATCGTTTTCCATTGGAGCCTCTGTTCCGGTTGGTAATTTTTCCAGTACCGATCCATCCAATAGACTTTCCGGATATGCAATCCTCGGAGAATCGGTAAATTTTTCTTTTAATCACAAGTTGAATAAAGAGTCTGGCCTTACAGTTATGGTATACGGACAGCGAAATGGAATAAATACAAACACAATGGAGAGCCAATTGGATAAATCTTATTTCTTCCCCCAGGCATTTAACGCAGGAGGCCCTTATTTTCAAACTGGTGGGGGCCAGGAGGTATATTACAATTGGACCTTAGAAAAAAAATATTGGTATCTGGAATCAGTTCTGCTCGGCGTAACAGAAGAATTTTCATTTGAAAAAAATAATAAATTATCCTTTGTTGCTAAAGCTTTGGTCGGAGCTGCCTATGCGCAATCTCCCACATTAAATGGTAAAAGTGTAACTGATACTTCATATTCTGTCCTTTATCAAAACGGTGCTTCTGCGTTCGGATTTTCCTATTTATTTAATGTCGGCATGAATTATAAACTGTCCGGCAAACTATTTCTTATGCTGCATGCGCTTTATTTTGGAACCGGCCAACTGAATTTTAAGAATATTACTCAAAATATTGCTTCAACAAATGGCGGACTTGTTGTGCCGGGTGTTTATTCTTTATCCAATTCATATATGGCACTTATTGAGGAATCCTCAACAACTGAACCAAATAAACAGCCCTTTGGTACAATAAATATTTTGGCAGGTATTGGCTTCAAACTCTAGGAAATGAATCCGATCATCCCGTTATCCATATCAGACAGGCTTAAAACCCAGCATTTGGCTCTGGCAACGATCACTTTTCATTTGAGCGCTGAGCAATTAATTTACAAACCAGTTCAGGAAAAATGGGGGATCAGGGAAAACATGGCACATTTGGCAAAATATCAAATATTATTTAGCGAGCGGATTGATAAAATATTAACATCAGACACACCCAATTTTGAACCTTACAGAGCAGAAAATGATAAACAATTTGAAAAATGGGTGCAGAAGAGTCCGGAAACTTTATTGGGTGAAATAAATTTTGATAGAAAATTTTTAAATGAAAAATTTGAAAGTTTAACTGAAACTGATTTACAAAAAGCCGGAATCCATTCAACTTTTGGGAAACTGAATGTATCAGTCTGGACGGAGTTTTTTCTTTTACATGAGGCTCATCACCTTTTTACAATATTTAAACTTGCACATACTGTTTCCATTTCCGGTTAAATAGTGGATTACCACATTTAACAATCTCTTTATTAAACTTGTTTGTACTGTTCAGGTCTTATAAAGGACAGCAATAATCCCTGTCAGATTAAAAAAAAGTATATGAAACGCATTATCTTTTCAAGCCTGTTCGTAGCCGGATTACTGATTTCCCTGAGCGGTTTTTCAGAACCCAATTATGGTCATCGCGGCGGTTTCGGGTTTCATGCAAGGGTTGGCTATTTTGCCCCTCGTCCATATTTCATACCTGTACCTCGCCCAATAATATTTGCCCCGGCTGTACCTTATTATCCAGGCTGTAATAGTGTTTACTATGGTCACCCTTATTTCCACAGACATTTTTGCCGCAGGTGGTAAGCGAAATAGAAAATATGACAATAACAGAAGGTTCACCGGAAATGGTGAACCTTTTTTATTATTCGAAAAGTTTACTATTCATTCAAGGGAATTTACTCAGGAACCCATAGCCCTTTTAGTTTAGGAAATTTACTATAACGGAAATTAATCCGGTCTGAATACCATATTCTTTCACTTCTTTACCGTTGATTAAGAAAATGGTAGTTTGGGTTCTAACGCCAGCGAAGTTCTTTTTAAATAATTAATTTTTATACCTTTCATGTCAGCATATTAAAATCAAATACTATCCATGCTAAAAAACTTATCAGTAGCACTTCTGCTAGTGAGCTGCTTCCAAATAAATACCCCAGACTTTACAAATCGCTTTGTACTTTTAATATTGACTTCCTAAATCAACTATTATGAATCGAAACTTTTTCATTGCATTAGTAATTTTTGCAATTTCTTCCTGCAATTCCGCGAATAACACCGAAACAGTACCAGGGCAGGATTCTCCCGCAAAAGACACACTCACGTACACATATAAAGCAACCTATTCTTCGGATATAACAGTACCAGGTAACCCGGTAATCGCACAAAAAGTCCTTCAAGTCTGGAAGCTGTTTGAGACGGCAAATATCCAGGCAATGAAACCCTATTTTGCCGACTCAGTAAAATATAACGACGCGCAGGGCATGCATTTCTTCGGTCCTACGGATAAACTGCTGGCCTTCGCTAAATCGGATATTGACGGACTGGATTCAATGCGTTTTGATATCATGGCCTGGCAGAGCGCGCATGTAAATGATAAGGCTGAAGACTGGGTGAATATCTGGTCAAGAGAAAGAAGATATGGAAAAAACGGAGGCAAGGCTGATACCCTCTTAATGCAGGAAAACTGGAAAGTTAAAGATGGGAAAATAATTTACTTCGATCAGTATGTAGCCAAACAGTAAAGCCAACTGACGAATAAAATATTTCGGTTATCGACCGAACATATACCAACTGTTCCCAGGAGAGTTTCAAATTAAACTCTTATTGCTAAAAATGATAACTTTCAAAGATATAATTCCGCGATATGGAAATTATCAGGCTGGATTCATATAAGACATTAAGCCAGGAAGCGGCTTCCCTGATCCTGAAAGAAATAAAACGAAAAAATAATGCAGTTATTTGTGCTGCGACAGGAAATAGTCCCGATGGGACCTATGCTATATTAAAGCAGTTTTTTGATGAGCAGCCAGGATTATTTTCTAATCTCAGGATTATTAAACTGGACGAATGGGGTGGCGTACCAATGGGTGATCCTGGCACATGTGAGAACTACTTGCAGAATCATTTAATCAGGCCTTTGCAAATTGCAGGTGACCGATATCTATCTTTTAACAGCAATCCGGAAGATGCCGTTCAGGAATGCCACAGAATACAACAGGAACTAAAAAAAACCGGAGTGATAGATATCTGCATACTGGGTTTGGGAATGAACGGACATCTGGCATTGAATGAACCCGGGGAAACACTGGAAGCTGATGTGCACGTTGCAAAACTATCAGGGAGTTCTCTTACACATTCTATGATTAGTGAGATGAAAATTAAACCATCTTATGGTTTAACACTTGGAATGGCAGATATTCTGCAATCTAAATTCATACTGCTTATCATCAGCGGCATAAAGAAAAAAAAGATAACGGCCGATTTATTAAATAGAAAAATTTCCACAACATTACCAGCTTCCTTTCTTTGGCTCCATTCCAATGTGGTTTGCCTGATTGATAAGGAAGCATATCTTTAGGATATGGTCTCTGGACTTAATGATTTCAAAACTGTTTTTTTCATAGGGATTGCTGGAACTGGCATGAGCGCTATTGCTCAATGGCTAGCCGAAGCTGGTTTCCAGGTTTCCGGTTCCGACAGGTATTTCTTACCCGAAGTATTTAATGACACCCGTAATAAATTAGAATTACTTGGCATTCGCTGTTTTATTCAAAACGGTGAGGGTATCAGCACTGCGACTGACCTCGTAGTGGTTTCAACTGCGGTCGAAGATAACGTTCCGGAAGTGCAGAAAGCAAAGCAGCTGAACATTCCGATCTTCAAACGTTCCGAATTATTGGCACTTGTCGCCGCAAGTAAAAAAACAATTGCGATCGGCGGCACAAGCGGGAAAAGCACGACATGTGCAATGCTATTCGATATCCTTCAATATGCCGGCGAAAATCCCGGTATTATCAGTGGTGCTGGATTGGTCAGCATTATGAAAGAAGGCCGTATCGGAAATGCCAAAGCAGGCTCAGGTGAATGGATGGTGATAGAAGCCGATGAAAGCGATGGATCCATTGTTCAATATAAGCCAGAGGTTGGCGTATTGTTAAACGTGGACAAGGACCATAAGGAAATGGATGCGCTGATTGAAATATTCCGGGAATTCAGAAATAATACACAAAGGCTTTTTATTGTAAATCAGTCACAGCCCGGAGCCAGACAATTGTCCCGCAATAAGGCTCAGGATTTTTCTGGCGACCCAAATTTTCCTGCAGGCTACCAGGCCAGTGGATTCAATCAGCAGGGACTTGCTATTTCCTTTCGTATTAACGGGGTAGGTTTTACATTGAATACGGTAGGCAAACACAATATGGAAAATGCATTAGCTGCATCAGCCGTTGCCAGTCAGTTGGGCGTTGACTTGACTACCTGTGCAGAAGCATTGAAATCCTATGAAGGTATTTACCGGCGGCACCAGGTGCTTGGAAAAAAACATGGGGTCTGGGTAATAGATGATTATGCACACAACCCGGTGAAATGCGCGGTATCTATAGAAGCCTGCCAGGCAATAGCACCGAAAGTTATTGCATGGTTCCAACCGCATGGCTACGGCCCTACAAGGTTTTTGCGTCACGATTTTGAAACTGAGATCAGTCGTGTATTAAGACCCAATGATGAAATATGGATGAGTGAAATTTTCTATGCAGGTGGTACAGCTACAAAAGATATTTCTGCCGGAGATCTGATCTGTGACTTGAAAACTTTGGGCAAGCCGGCTTTTTTTGCCGAAGACCGTAATACTTTCCTTGAGGCAGTTCGTCCCCATTTAACTTCAGATTGTGTATTGTTGTTGATGGGAGCCCGGGATCCTTCGTTGGAAAATTTCGCGAAGCAGGTTTGGGAACAACTTTAATATGAATTTATGCTATTCCGGTAATACATGTCAACGGTTCTGAATTATCGGAAAATAAACAAATGCATGATATGAGTAGAAGGCTAAGCATTGAGTATTCTCTTCCCCATTAGATATAGCCTCCATACTCAAATCTCGCTGTTTAATGATGGTCGTTATAATCTCTTTCATGACCATCATTATCCATATACACTGTTTTATAATGTTTTTTATGTTTATAATGGGTCATATAAACATTATTTTCACCATTGTGGTCTATGCGTGTGTATTCATAATTATTTGAATGGCCATAACTATTACTCATGTGATCCCTTACAGTTGGAGGGACATCATGTCTGTCATATGGAATATGGGTATCAACATGTCTACCTGATTCATCATAATACGCTGTTACTTGTCCGTTATTATGATCATTGTCTTCGAAAGATACACTCCATCCTACACTTGATTGTGACCAATAAGACGGATGAGATTGTGGATATTCCTTCTGGAAAGATTGGGATACGCCATTTGGCGGAGTATGATTGTATTGGGAGAATCCAATAAAAACAAAAAATCCAAAAAACATTGTTAATAAACTACTTTTCATAATTAAATTTATTAGGTATGTTCAATAACCCTGCCTAAGAATTTTTTTGAATCTATTGTTAAATCCAAATATTGCACTGGCATTCCTTTTGCCTTTATTTAGCTAATATCTCACTTGGATATTGGATTAATAGCGGGCTGGATTTCTATCCAGCCCTAATATTCATTTTATAAATTTTCTGTTCAAATGAATTTTATCATACGGGTACCATGTTATAAGTCTGAAGTTCCCCGAATCCAATAAGAAAAATTTACACTTAAAGTAATTTGAAACTTAAAACTTTGATTGTTCTCACTCCGCAAGAATTATGACATGCAACAATCAACTAAAGTTGCTGTATAATTAAAATGATCCTGAATTACACATAAGCTGATCATACCTTAATCATAATCATATTATTAAGAAGCATCGTTATTTTACTAGTAAAACTCCCTATGACTTACCATTTTTGGGTATTATCTTTAAATTATAAGATACAGCTTCCGTACAAACTGAAAAACCC
The DNA here is from genome assembly GCA_035937535.1 of Puia sp. Lineage (GTDB taxonomy): Bacteria > Bacteroidota > Bacteroidia > Chitinophagales > Chitinophagaceae > Puia. The sequence goes on from DASZHV010000013.1 coordinate 52,656, forward strand.
AAACGCGCGTACCCCCGGAAAAAACGCTGTACAATTCCATCCAATTTTCCTTTGATTAATATTTTTTCTAAATAATCCATACCCTCAGGGTCGGCATTGTTTTACTCAAAAATTAAAACGATGTTGAAAACTCAGTTTGCAAGGGTATTTTATCTTTGTAATTCATTTTTGCTAATCACTGTTCCCTTTGCTGCCAGTCCAACATTTAACCTCCCCGCATCCTCACTGAAAGAAAAAAACGGACTTAAAACATCATTGACGGAAACCCGCGGCAACTCAAACGGAAATATTCCCGTATTTCGGATAATTATCTCGGGAAATAAATCTGCACAATTCAATTCCGGAAGGCCACAGATGGAATTAAACAAAAATGAAATGTTATTTGTAAGGAAATATATTAAAAACAGCAGCAACTGTCTGGTTAGTGTTAAAAAGCGAAGTTTAATTCCTTTTAATATTATGGATTCTGTTTTTAACCGGTATGGCCTCCCTGTTGAATTAAAATACCTTGCTGTGATTGAATCTGAATTAAAGCCATCTGCACTTAGCCGGGTTGGAGCTAGGGGTCCGTGGCAAATAATGCCAGGAACTGCCCATATCCTTGGCTTGAAAACTACCTTTCTATGCGATGAACGGACAAATTATTATAAAAGTACGATTGCCGCTGCGAGATATTTGAAGGATTTGTATGCACTATTTGATGACTGGCTGCTGGTGCTGGCCGCTTATAACGGGGGACCCGGGCCCGTATATAGAGCCATACGTGAATCCGGCAGCAAAAACTTCTGGATTCTACAGAAATATCTTCCTTCTGAGAGCAGGGATCACGTAAAGAAATTCATTGCAACACATTATTATTTTGAAGGAAGAGGAAGCGAAACAACTTTAACAAAGGCTGAGAATATGAAATATAAAAGAATAGTAAATGCTTTTGTAAAATCATACCATGCTCCAGTGATTTCAGAAAAGCAAAAAATAAGTTCAGAAAATGCATGTATATCTTCAAAATATCTGAAACAGGTTATTAATTATGGCGCGAAGCAGCCAATCGGATTTGATGTGTATGAAGCAAATGGATACTTTCAGGAAAATCAAATCATTGCTAGGCAGAATGAATCTTCTGAAGAAAAATTCAGGAGACTCATGAAAGAGTCTGAAGAAAGTTTAAAGAGATCCGTTAAAATAATATAGGATAATTTTCATAAACTGAGCGGTAACAAAAATAGAAGTCAACTTAAAAAATAATTTGTGAAAAGGATTATGAGGTTTCCGGAAAAGTTAAATATAAAATTAACACCCATATTCATATCTATACTTCTTTTTGGCATTTCATGTAACAAAGAACTAAGTTATGAAGGTCCTTCACCAGCAGGACCGTTCAGTATTTTTACAATTCAAATCCCTGCAGGCCCGACGGAAAACGACAGTACCGGAGGTATTGAACTTGGCGTAAGATTCCGGTCAGCAATTGCCGGATATATTTTGGGAATTAAATTCTATAAAACGACTGGTAATACCGGAATGCATACGGGACAACTTTATACATTTGATGGGACCCTCCTGGCATCAGCTGAGTTCATAAACGAAACGGATAGTGGATGGCAGACAGTACTTTTTACTTCTTCTATACCCATTGTAGCAAATACAACTTATATAGCAGCCTATTATAGCAGCCTGGGAAATTATACTTCAACAGCTTTTGGATTTAATACGGCAATAACGAATGGACCATTAACAGGTTTAGCCGACGGCGCCGATGGAATAAATGGTTTATATAAATATACTGATACGCCTGCTTTTCCTGGCCTTGGTCATTTGTCTAATAATTATTGGGTAGATGTTTTAGAATCGGACAATCCGGTTGAATGATACTACAGAATTCGAATCATTTGACATACTTTAATTAAGTTGATATTTTTACAATTAGAATAATTATTCAGTTAGTCTGACCCATGCGATGAAATCGGTCGCAGGGATCATATTAAGACCAAGTGCTCTAAGCATGGTTACCAGTTGTCCGTTATGATAGGTGCTGTGATTGAATATATGCGTCAACAGTAAATCGTAAGGTTGATGAAAGGATTGACCTGCCAGGTTGGTGTAATGAACCTCTTGTGTCAATTGAAAATCTTCCTTTGAGGCAAACCAGTCCACCCAGAGTTGATCCACTGCCTGGAGGGCCTCTGAAAGTTTTTCCATTGATTCATTGAACGGATCTCCAGTTATTTTAATAGGCGCAAGATTTAAGCGTCCCAGCCATAAACTTTCTGCTCCCCATATATGAAATACCGTTTTGTACAAGTTGTCAAAACTGCTGGGTATTGTTGTGTGTTGTTGTTTTTCACTAAGCGTATTGATCAGGTCCAGGAGTCTTTTATGTGCCCATTGATTATACCGGGCATATCTGAACAGTAAATCACTAATTAACATGCTAATATATATTTTTCTGATTCTGAGAATTTTACGACCGGTTTTAGATGTTTTTTATTATCGTGTTAATTTAACGATACGTAAACTTACGATAAAATCGAGTGATCCTGCGCTACCGGGAATAACTAAACGCAGTTACTTTTGATATATCCAATTCAAATGAAATAACCGATCCAATCCGAAAGAAACCAAGAATCCAATCCTTACAGAAAAACATTTAAGATCCTATTTTTGAAAAGCCGCCGATAAATCCAGGCGGTTTTTTCTTTTGCAGCCCTCGCTTAACAAATTGTTTCCATTCGCTTAACATAACGTTCATATGTAAGGGAATGATAACATTTTTTTACAGTTTCAACCTTTTCAATTTTCTTATCTAAGATTATATTTGAAATCCACATAAAACAGAATTATGCAGATCGTACTTGAATTTATACGGAGCTGGTTTATCTGGAAGCCTGTTAAAGAAGAAGAAGAAAATTATTTCCTCATAAACTAAATATTTTCTAATAGTTGCAATATTTACCGGGAAACTGCTATTTTTTCTAATGGGGCCGAAATATTATCAGGAATTGAAATGGTGAAAAGGGTACCCTCATTTTCTTTGCTTTTAGCTGAAATAAAACCCTGATGTTTTTCTGCAATTCTTTTACAAAGTGCGAGCCCAATTCCGGTTCCCTTGTACTCTGTAGTTCCATGCAATCTTCGGAACATTTCAAAAATCTGACTGGCATATTGCTGATCAAATCCAATACCATTGTCTTCAACATAAAGCCTGTAGTAAATATTTTGAGATCTTTTTTTGTCAATGCCTTTTTCGTCATTGGATATTGAAGAAAAAATTCGTATCACACGATCCCCTTTTAGTTTGGAAAATTTCAGCGCATTACTGATGAGATTTTCAAACATCAATCGGAAAAGAACCGGATTTACTTTGAGAATGGGAAGGTTTTCAATTAAAATTTCAACTTTTTTTTCCTGAATGGATTGGTGAAAATCAGTCAAAATTTCACCAACCAGAATATTCAGATCCGTCTCTTCAAAGGGGTTTTCATCTTCAGAGACCCTGGTCAGGGATAGTATATCCTTAATTAGCAATTGCATCCTTTGTGCGCCATCTGTAATACGGCTAAGATAATTTTGTCCTTCTTCGTCAAGATGGTTCTGATATTTTAGACAAAACCTGTCTATCATCATTCTGATTTTTCGAATAGGCTCCTGCAGATCATGAGAAGCCATATAAATAAAAAAATCCATATCCTTATTCAAGGTTTCAAGATGGGAGACATTTTCCAGTAACTTGCGGTTTAGTTCTGTAATTTTCTCTTCCGATGCAATCCGTTCCCTTATTTCGAGCTCGAGCGTTTTGTTTATGGCAAGAAGCCTTTGCTCCTGTGCAAAAAGCATTTGGTTTTTCCGATAGAGATCAATATATACGGAAACTTTAGCCCTTAATAAATCCGGCTTGATAGGCTTATAAATATAGTCAACCGCTCCTGACCGGTAGGCTTTAAAAATGTATTCTTCTCCATAGTTGATTGCTGTTATGAAAATTATCGGGATCAGGCGCAATTTTTCCCTTTCGTAAATCAGGGCGGCCGTTTCAAGGCCATTCAAATTGGGCATGTTAACGTCCATCAATATGAGTGCAAAGTCAATCTCACGAAGTAATATTTTCAACGCTTCTCTTCCTGAACCGGCTTTTATAAATTGATATTCGTCGGGACTGAGAATAGACTCCATAGACATCAAATTGTCTTCCCGGTCATCTACCAGAAGTATTTTAGGTCGCATAGGTCGATTTATTTATAACACCAGATTCTCATTAGCGATAGTAGCTGGTCAATTTTTAAGGGTTTAGTAATATAATCAGAAGCGCCCGCTTCAATACATTTCAACCGGTCTCCCTTCATGGCTTTGGCGGTCACAGCAATAATAGGAAGCAGGCCGTTTTTGTGTTCACGCCGGATCTTCTGAGTGGTTTCATACCCATCCATTTCCGGCATCATAATATCCATTAAGACCATGTCAATCTTATTAGAGATGTTGTTAATTATAGAAATCGCATCTTTACCACTCTCCGCTGTCACAACATTCATTTTATAACGCTCGAAAACGGTCGTCAGCGCAAACAGGTTACGAACATCATCATCTACAACCAGAATATTTTTACCAGTCAGGATATCTTCTTTCATCCTGATATTTTCTATCAGTTTCTTTTTATCGGGCGCAAGCTCATCATGCCTGATATGAAGCTGCATGACCGTTTCTTCAAGGAGATGCTCAAGGGAATGCACCCCTTTCGTCATGACGGTATTGGAATATTGATTCAGGTGATGTATTTCTTTTGGATTAAATTCTTTGGCACTGTATACGATAATAGGTGTCAGATTCGCCTTTGTTTCATTTATTTGTTGAATCAGGTCATGCCCTGAAATGTCGGGAAGTGTATAGTCCAGAATAATACAATCATAAGATTCGTTCTGTAGCGCTTCCATTGCTGAAGATCCATTGGCTGCAAGAGTAATGTGCACCTGATCCCCGCCAAGTATTTTAACTATCTGTGAAGAGTCCGGTTCGTTGTCTTCTATTAATAAGATTTTTTTGATTTCCTTCTGATTGAATTGTATAAAATCGTGATAGAGAAGATCCAGATCTTTATTATCCAATGGTTTCAAATGGAAACTCCGCGCTCCCCGCTGTAAAGCGAGGATTTTGTTTTCTTCTCCGGAAATCAGGTGAATGGGGATATGCCGGTAGTTTAAATCACTTCGTAAAAGATCCAGAACTTTCCAGCCACTCGTATCAGGAAGTTTAACATCAAGAGTGATTGCGATTGGAATATGTCGGTTGATGAAATCAAATACTTCAAGATAATTTGTGGCAACTATTGCTTTAAGTCCGGAAATATGGGCTTTTTCAATTAAAATTTTGGCAAACCGGAGATCATCTTCCACAATCAGAATCAGTTTGTCCTGCGAATGAATATTAGACCTGTCATCCCCACTGTCATTGATCATTTCACTGACCATATTCAGATTTGCATTTTCCAATCCTTCGGTTGTTATTCTGAGGGAATTTAACAGGGAATCAATTTCTGTAGGTTCTTCACTCAGTTGTAACTGATCATATTTCCCAATCTTGGGGAGTGTTTCATGATATACAATATTGCTGGTTGTTTCGACAGGAAGGAATAGAGTAAATGTACTTCCCTGTGACAATATACTTTCCAATTCAATGGTCCCACCCAAAAGTTCAGCAAGTCCGCGGCTTATGGAAAGGCCCAGACCGGTACCACCATATTTTCTGCTTGTTGAACCTTCAGCCTGCTGAAATGCTTCGAAAATTATGTTTTGTTTTTCCTGTGGAATTCCGATTCCTGTATCTATAATGGCAAATGCAACAACTTTTTTAGCGGTATCGAGAACCGGATTACCTTGTTTCCATCTATCCCTTGCTTCATAAATTTTCAGTTTTACTTCACCCTTTTCTGTGAATTTGAAAGAATTCGAAAGAAGGTTTTTGAGAATTTGATTCAATCGTTGTAAATCTGTTTCCATTGAATCAGGTAAATTAGGATCTGTTTCAATTGTAAAACGAAGATGTCTTGCTTCTGAAATAGGCTTGAAAGTTGTTTCAACGAAGGAAGCGATTTCAGTAAAACGAACAGAAGAAAAATTCGCTGTAATGAATCCGGATTCGATTTTGGACAGATCGAGAATATCATTGATTAGCTGAATCAGATCATCTCCGCATGAATGAATGGTTTTTGCATAACGGATTTGTTTATCATTCAAATTGCCTTCTGCATTTTCATATAATTGTTGGGCTAATATCAACAAACTGTTTAAAGGAGTTCTCAATTCATGTGACATATTGGCCAGGAACTCTGACTTGTATTTCGATGTAAGTGTAAGTTGTTCAGCTTTTTCTTCCAATGAAAGTCGGGCTTCTTCTACTTCCTTATTTTTAGCCTCCACTTCATTTTTCTGTTTTACAAGCAATAAGGCTTTATCTTGTAATTCATCATTTGTACGGCTTAGCTCTTCCTGTTGTATTTTTAATTCTCCTGCCAGCGATTGAGACTGAGCCAGCAATTCTTCTGTACGTGTATTGGCTTCGATGGTATTAAGTACGATTCCGATACTTTCGGTCAGCTGGCTCAGAAAATCAAGATGTGTTTCACTGAATTCATCCAGAGAAGCAAGTTCAATAACAGCTTTAACTTTGTTTTCAAAAAGTACTGGAAGAATAATCAGATTGGCCGGTTTGGCACGGCCCAGACCTGAATTGATCTTAATATAGTTAGAAGGTACCTTTGAAAGTATAATGCGTTCTTTTTCGAAAGCAACCTGACCTACCAAACCTTCACCAATAGCAAATTCTGTAGAAATATTTTTATCTGACTTATATCCGTATGCTGCGAAAAGATGTAGAGAGGAGTTTTGCGTTTCATCCAGTTGTTTAAAAATGTAAAACGCTCCATAGTGTGCAACAACCACCTGAGCGAGTTCAGATAAAATACGTTGAGTAACTGTTTTTAAATCCTTTTGTCCCTGAAGCATCTGGGTGAACTTTGCCAGATTTGATTTTAACCAGTCCTGTTCCTGGTTACGGAGGGTTGTTTCTTTCAGATTTGCAATCATCTGATTAATTGTGTCTTTAAGTGCTTCTACCTCACCCTTGGCTTCCACACGGATTGTACGGGTAAGATCTCCTTTTGTAACTGCCGAAGCTACTTCTGAGATTGACCTCACCTGTGTCGTTAAATTTTGAGCCAGTTGGTTAACATTTTCCGTCAGGTTTTTCCAGATACCGGAAGCACCAGGTACGCTGGCCTGTCCTCCTAGTCTGCCATCCACACCGACTTCCCTGGCAACAGTTGTTACCTGATCGGCGAACAGCGCAAGTGTATCTATCATTTCATTGATTGTATCTATAAGTTGTGCCACCTCACCTCTGGATACGATGGTCAGTTTTTGCTTAAGGTTTCCGGTAGCGACTGAAGTCACTACTTTAGCAATTCCCCGAACCTGGTTAGTCAGATTTGAAGCCATCATATTCACACTATCTGTCAGGTCCTTCCAGGTTCCAGCCACACCCCGGACTTCTGCCTGACCACCCAGCTTTCCTTCCGTACCCACTTCCCTTGCAACGCGGGTAACTTCAAAAGCAAATGAATTGAGTTGTTCCACCATAGTGTTGATGGTGTTTTTCAAATCCAGTATTTCTCCTTTCACGTCAATGGCAACTGTTTTGGAAAGGTCACCACTGGCAACGGCTTTTGTAACTTCAGCAATATTCCTGACCTGCGCTGTCAGGTTTCCGGTCATCTGGTTTACAGAATCGGTGAGGTCCTTCCATGTTCCAGCCACTCCGGGTACAAAAGCCTGGCCCCCTAGTTTACCATCTGTACCTACTTCCCTGGCAACTCGTGTTACTTCAGAAGCAAATGCCCGAAGCTGATCTACCATCGTATTCAAAGTTTCTTTCAAACGGAGAATTTCTCCACGGACATCCACTGTAATTTTTTTGGACATGTCTCCATTGGCAACCGCAATCGCAACCTCAGCAATATTTCTTACCTGGGCTGTAAGATTACCAGCCATTTGATTCACAGAATCTGTAAGGTCCTTCCAGGTACCAGCAACACCAGGTACATTAGCCTGCCCTCCTAATTTTCCTTCCGTGCCTACTTCACGTGCTACACGGGTGACTTCAGAAGCAAATCCACGCAACTGATCCACCATGGTGTTAATGGTATTTTTTAGTTCAAGGATTTCCCCTTTCACATCCACGCCGATCTTACGAGATAAGTCCCCGTTGGCAACGGCTGTTGTTACTTCTGCAATATTTCGTACCTGTGATGTCAGGTTACTGGCCATGATATTAACACTATCCGTTAAATCCTTCCAGGTACCCCCGACACCTGGCACGTTAGCTTGCCCGCCCAGTTTTCCTTCAGAACCCACTTCACGCGCCACACGTGTAACTTCAGATCCAAAAGAATTGAGCTGATCCACCATTGTGTTAATGGTATTTTTTAACTCAAGTATCTCACCCTTTACATCCACAGTAATTTTCCTCGAAAGATCACCTTTTGCAACTGCCGTAGTGACTTCTGCAATATTTCGAACCTGACCTGTAAGGTTACTTGCCATCCCATTCACGCTATCTGTAAGATCCTTCCATACACCTCCTACACCTTCAACCGTTGCCTGTCCGCCGAGCTTACCTTCTGAACCCACTTCACGGGCCACACGGGTAACTTCAGATGCAAAACCACGCAACTGGTCCACCATAGTATTAATGGTATTCTTTAATTCAAGAATTTCTCCTTTTACTCCCACGTCAATTTTGCGTGAGAGGTCACCTGAAGCAACCGCAGTGGTTACTTCCGCTATATTTCGTACTTGCGAAGTCAGGTTGCTGGCCATTTTATTTACGCTGTCTGTAAGATCCTTCCAGGTTCCTCCAACTCCCGGAACGTCGGCCTGACCTCCCAGCTTTCCCTCCGATCCCACTTCTCTTGCCACACGGGTTACTTCTGAACCGAAGGAGTTGAGTTGATCAACCATTGTATTGATCGTATTCTTAAGTTCAAGGATTTCACCCTTAACATCCACAGTAATTTTTCTAGATAAGTCCCCCTTGGCTACCGCTGTAGTTACCTCTGCAATATTTCGCACCTGTCCAGTCAGACTGCTTGCCATTCCGTTCACGCTGTCCGTTAGATCCTTCCATGTACCTGCCACACCTTTTACTTGTGCCTGACCTCCAAGTTTGCCCTCTGTTCCAACCTCCAGCGCCATACGTGTTACTTCAGAGGAGAAGGAATTTAACTGATCCACCATAGTATTGATGGTGTTTTTTAATTCAAGTATTTCTCCCTTAACATCCACAGTAATCTTTCTGGATAAATCACCTTTGGCAACGGCTGTTGTCACTTCTGCAATATTACGCACCTGGCCAGTCAGGTTACTGGCCATTTGATTAACCGAATCAGTTAGGTCTTTCCATACACCTCCGACCCCTTTTACTTTTGCCTGTCCGCCCAGTTTACCTTCGCTACCTACCTCACGGGCGACACGCGTTACTTCACCTGAGAAGGAATTAAGCTGGTCCACCATTGTATTGATGGTATTTTTAAGCTCCAGGATTTCTCCTTTTACGTCTACAGTGATCTGGCGTGATAAATCCCCTTTAGCAAAAGCCGTAGTTACTTCAGCGATATTACGAACCTGGCCGGTCAGGTTGCTTGCCATCTGGTTCACACTATCGGTCAGGTCTTTCCAGGTTCCGGCCACCCCTTTCACCTGAGCCTGTCCACCCAGCTTTCCTTCTGTCCCTACCTCCAGGGCGACTCGGGTTACTTCAGAGGAAAACGAATTGAGCTGATCCACCATAGTATTGATGGTGTTTTTTAGCTCGAGGATTTCTCCCTTCACATCCACTGTGATTTTTTTTGACAGATCACCTTTTGCCACCGCTGTTGTTACTTCCGCGATATTCCTTACCTGGGCAGTAAGATTACTTCCCATCTGGTTAACTGAATCAGTAAGGTCTTTCCAGACTCCACCAACTCCCTTAACCTTTGCCTGTCCACCTAATTTCCCTTCTGATCCTACTTCACGTGCTACACGGGTTACCTCCATAGAAAACAGGTTTAATTGTTTTACCATGTCATTTACTTCATTGGCAATCCGGGAAAATTCTCCTTTTAAAATATGCCCTCCGATTTCTAAAGGCATCTCCTGAGAAAGATTTCCCTTGGCAACAGAACTGATCACATGGGCTATTTCAATAGTCGGGTGAACAAGGTCTGAAATCAGGCTGTTGAGTGCATCTATACCCGTACCCCAGCTGCCTTTTGCATTGGAAATATCAATTCGCTGAGTAAGTTTTCCCTGCTTTCCAACAGCATTACCGGCCTTGGTAAATTCGCTTATGAGTTTTTCGTTCATGGAAATGATATCATTCAGCGTATCGCAGATTTTACCACTGATGCCTGTCTGGTCAATTGGCAACCGGACATTAAAATTGCCATTCTTTACCTCAACCAATACTTTTAATAATTCTTTACCGAGCCAACCATTCTGGTTGTTTTCACCATCGGGAAATAAAATATGGTCAGCCAGAACCTCTTTTGATTTTTTAGTTTTTTTTATTGCGTTATTTGTCTTGTGATTGTTCTTACTGTTAGTCCGGCCTGCATGTGATTTTATACCTTCCATGTAGAAATTATTTAATTAACGACCTCAATAAAAGTTGAGAGACAGACTAAAATAAAATTATTATACTTTTTTTTGCGGCCCAAAAAATTTCTCTCATATCTTCAAAGGGAATTTGTATATCATTAAAATGATTGAAAGATAAAATGTGTATTATTTTCTACATTTCTAACTTTTTATAATTTATTTGGTAAACAAATCCCTACTAAATTTTAATACCCATTCAGGAATATGAAACTGAACAATGACCGGATAATTTATATAGTTGATGACGATCCTGAAGACAGAGAGTTTTTGAATGAAGCGTTTTCACATCATGCTCAAAATATTCAATGCATCATGTTCGAAAATGGCGCCAAGCTGATGACCAAGTTAAGTACTCTGAATGAAAATCCCCCGGGAATTATTTTACTCGATTTAAATATGCCCGGCATTTCCGGTAAACAGATACTTTTAGAACTCAAATCGAATGCCAATTTAAAACATATTCCGATCTTGATTTTAACAACTTCCCATTTGGCTGCGGATAAAAGAATCGCATATGAATTAGGTGCTAATTGTTTCCTGACAAAACCATCTTCCCACGTACTATTGCTTGAAATGGCAAAGTCCATTCTGAATTTGTGGTTTTGATAATTATGAATCGGTATAATTATGTCAGTGTATGATTCACCTGCCTCCGGAACTTTGCATATTTCGAGGTAATATAACAGCATTATGATTTTTTGAATCCTGCATTCAAGTAATCATTTTGATGGTATATCAATTGTATCGAGAGAATGGTCATGGGCCGCAAGGGTAAAATGTATATATATTTTTTACATAACCGGCCTCAGTCAACAGAATGTGCACCATATTCTCTTCGGCCCCGGCGAGGTGCAACTGTTTCCATGCCACTGGAATGGAATGAAGTAAAAAAGGAGTAAAAATGCTGGATTTTACCATTGAAAATGCTCTTGAAAAATTTAGAAGTGAAGGAGACATTGTTAAACCGGTTCTTGGTAAAGGAAAAAATCTTTCAAGGGTTGTTAATAATTATTCTGCAATCGCCAGGGAATAAATCCACAATTATCTGATTTTGCCAATAAGAATATAACCGCAAACCCGCATTCCGGCTTTCAAAAGTGTTCTCCGGGAAGCCAGATTTTTCACATTGCAACGTGCTGCGGGAACTCTGTTTAACCGGTAAGCCTCCTTTTTAAGTTCCTGAACAATCAGGCTTCCAAATCCTTTCTTTCTGTGTTCTTCCTTTACTTCATAGTATAGATCGATAAATGGATAATTATAATTCCATATATAACCACCTTTGGCAACTACCTCACCGTCCCTTTCCAGTCTGTATTCCGAGTCTTCATCAGAACCTTCGATTTTTATAAGACTGGTGCCCGGAATTCTTTGTCCTGTTTCAAAACAGTCTTCAAAAAGTATGGCCTCTGCATTGATATTTCCGGCATACTCAAACAGCATACTGGACAATAAAAGATCATTGCTCTGACATTCAATATAACCGGTTCTGGAACTTTTTAATAATTCAGCAAAGATCAATCCCGCATATTTCCTGTATGGTGCGGCCAGGTAAAATTCAAATATAGTATCCCTGTTTTCACGTTTGTCCTTACCCCATACCGAACTATAGCCGATATGAATTTCATTTATGGTGAAAAGGTAATCATCTGCCCAGCCTGCTCCATGACATTTATTATAGATGAACTGAAATTTTGTTTCGCTAAGAAATAAACTACGCAAGGGTTCAACTGTTGTCGAATCAGACTTTATTACTCGAAATTCTGTCATATCCTTAAATGAGTTATTATTACTCTATTATTTACCATTTTCAGCAAAAATTTAGATTTAAGAACAAGCCAGAATAACATTATTTTTTTGTACCTACGATATTACGGAGAAGTCCGATTCCATCAATCGTGATTAGGATTTCATCATTTACCAGCAAAGTGAATTCAGATGGGGGCACAAGACATGTACCTGTCATAAGGTAGCAGCCTGAAGGGAAAGTATTCTCACTATACAGGAAATCTACCAGTTCATTATGCTTTCTTTTCATTTGACGTACCGAAACGGAATCATTATAAACCTCCTTCTCATTTCTTATTATTCGCATACTTATAGATGTATTGGGATCAACTGGGTGGTTTAAAACCAAAAGACAGGGGCCAAGTGCAGCTGATCTCTCATATACTTTCGCCTGCGGAAGATAAAGCGGATTCTCACCTTCAATACTTCTTGAACTCATATCATTTCCAATCGTATAACCCTGTATATTACCAAGTTTATTAATGAATAAAGTCAGTTCAGGTTCGGGTACGTTCCAAATAGAATCTTTTCTGATATGCACAATATCATTCGACCCGACAACATTGCCCGGAGAGGATTTATAAAATAATTCTGGTCGTACGGCATCATATACATGGTCATAAAAACTGGCACTTCCGCTAGTGGAGGATTCCTCCATTCTTGCGGTTTTGCTGCGCAAATAAGTAACTCCGGCTGCCCATACTTCCTGGTCTCCGATCGGCGGGCACAGTTTTTCATCAATCAAATTATAGCCATCGCTTATCGGGTCGGTATAAGTAAGGAAATTTTCCAAATAACTATACAGTTTGTCCCTGTTTACAATTTCATTCCACTCCAGATTAATTGAATAGTATCCATTTTCATGTTCAATAATATTACCTGATAGTGTTCTGTACAACTTCATATTGATAAAGTTTTCTGATATAGAATGATCAAATATTCCGGGATCATAACCTATCCGTATTATGTTAATCTCATTGGTTTATTTATATAAATATGTACAAATTATATGGGACCAATAACGTTTTGAAACATGGGTTCTACTGCGGATAATTTTTCAATCAGATACGAAGGAAGATCGAACCGGTTTTGTAAATAGGAGAATTTGTTATAACTCAGCCAAACTTTTTTTTCATCATCTTCCCATACCAGCACTTTCAATGGAAGGTCCAGGCCGCTGAGAGGATTTGCATTCATCAAAGGAATGCCCCCTCTCGGATTACCAAATATCAACAATTGTAATGGTTTTAGAAAAAGACCGGATTTGGATGCTTCCTCCTGCTGATCAATATGTGCATAGATGGTGATCCCATGTACCGTTAACGAATTCTTCAATTTAATAATAGTTTTCTCCACACTCAATGAACTTTGGAGACTTATAATATCAGGATTCAGTATCATAATTGCAAGTTCTGCATTTTAGACCTGTACAAATGAATTCGTAACAAATAGTGAATCATATAATTTCAAAAGGCACCAAGGCTATGCTGTCTGCCCCTGTTATTCTATTGTACATAAGCGGGATCTCTGGATTTGTATTCCATAAATAACGGAATTGACATTATATGACTTTAAACTTTGGCTAAATACTTCCGCTTCAGCCATGCCCTCACTGGTTCATCATATAATTTTAATGCGGTCCATGCCAGCAGGATAAAAAATAAAAACAGAAAGATCGCTATCGGCAGTATCAGACCCAGCTCAGGTTTTTTTGTATATATCCATGCGGTATAAATATAAATGAATGGATAATGAAGAATATATAATGGATAGGAGATAGATCCTGCAAAATTGCATATTTTGGCAAGGCGTCCGCTGACCTGTCCCCCCGCACCGGCAGCCACGATAATGGGGAAACCTATAATAATACAAACAGCTTCATAAAGGCCGTAAAATTTATGCGCAGGTATACAAAAAAGCAGGATAAGCATTCCTGAGCAAATAAGGTAGGCCATTGGAATGCGGATAAGTTTTCCGGAACGGTACAAAAGCAAACCTGCGAAAAAGGGATACATCATTCTTATAGTGGCAACCCAAAAAGTGTCATAACCCCAGCCGGTTCCAACATTACCATGCCATATGGCAAAGACAGTAAGAACAATGCCACTGATTACCACGATAACCCATAAAATAAGCTTGCTTATCTTTCTCCCGAACAAAGCATAAATAAGATTAGCAATATATTCCTGCAGTAATGACCAGCAGGGACCATCCAGCGAATGGGTTTCGCCCCAGCCACGCACATCAGGAGAAGGTAGCAGGGTAAAGCAAATAATCGCAGAGCCGATAATTCTTAACAAGCCAACCTGGTGACCCAAATTGGTATAAGGATCGAACCAAAAGCAAATAGCCCCGATCGTTACACCTAAAATTACGAGCGGATGCAGTCGTATCAACCTGATCTTAAAAAAATCTTTGATGGTCATTTTGCCCCACCTGTCATCATATGCGTAACCAACCACAAATCCAGATAGCAGATAAAAAAAATCAACTGCCATATAACCATGGGGCGTGGGGTGATTTCCAACTACAGGATAATAAGCTTCAAATAAATGATATATCACTACCATGATAGCGGCTGTGCCTCGAAGTCCATCGAGGATGGGGTAATGCGGCTTCAAATATTTTAATATATTTAAAATGAAGATAGCGGATTAGTCAGAAATACCAAATCTCATCCTGCTTTGATTTATTATGGATAATTTCCGGATTTATTAAATCTGACTTTTTGTGAGGTGTGTATGTTTAACTGATGGTCAGAAAGATGATTTTGGTTTTGAAAGCTGCTTTTGCTGATAATTTTGAACTAAGGCTCCCGATATGTTTTTTTTAATACAGGTATCAATGGCCTGGCAGCTGGTGGGGAACAGATATGGTTTGTATATTTTCACTTAACGGGTAATGCGGTTGGGTACGATGCAATACTACAGCGCGGCGTCTTAAATCATTCGTGTGTTTATACTTTTGATGCTGCTGATATAAATCATTTTACACTGCAGGATAAATTTGGACTTGTATTGATTTTCAGGTCCCTTTATCTCGAATATCATTATACTGGTACAATTGAAGAATTCAAACAAGTGTTTACAGCCGGACGGGCGGACTGCAGATCGGTTTTGGATTTTAAAGCGCTTTTATCCGGTTTTAAGTATTCCATGGCAGAATTGCATGTTTGGTGCAAACGAAATAACGGATCTGATTGACTCCACACAATCAAAATAAAAAAAACTCCAGAACAGGGTCCTGGAGCATTCACAAAAGAACAAAAACAATTGATTATTATTTCTTTGTTGAATCTGTCGTCTTTTTGGTGCTGTCCATTGTCATTTTAGACGAATCGGGTGTAGAAGTTTTGACGCTGTCTGTTTTTACCACGGTTGTAGAATCAGTTGTTGTTGTTGAAGAAGAACCTGATCCACAGGCAGCGAAAATGGTTACGAATAATACTGTTAATAATTTTTTCATTTTAAAGAATTGAAGTGATTAAATGGGCAGAAGTATCACAGTTAATACCGGTTTTTTCGAAAGGTAACCCGGGAAATTCGAAGAGATTTTTCCCGCTATCAGGAAAAAAGCAAGGGGGGGAATGATTCGTAACAGGTTTATAATCAATAGGTGATAGCGCTTATTCTAATATTCCACAATTCAGGAAATCCAGCCGTCCGGGCTTCAATTATACGAGTTTTGGCTAAAGCAACGGGACCTTGCAAGGTCAGGCACAAAATATAACACATGCTTACCAATCATATAGACTACCTTTTGTGTCTTCTTATAGCCTCAACTTTGTTTTGAGCTGCAAATAAAAATTACCCTTAAATGGAACCGTAATTTTGTTTCTCCCTCATTTTTAAGACTGATAAGTTTCTCAAACTTTAAACTTATCAGTTATGTTACCTGAAGATATATATTCTGAAATTAATTCACTGCAAATTCAAATAGATGATCATGAGAGAAATTTTGATATTGCTTTGCAGAATCCCCACCAATTAGCATACGCAAAACAAATATATAAGAACATAAAAGTTTTGGAAGGGAAATTGGGAGAATTAACAATTCTTCTCAATCAAAAATTAAATCGGGATTAATTTATATGATAAGGAAATCTGAAATTTTTTATTACAGTGGGTTATTATAACCTTTGATTTTGATGGACCGTTTTCCCTGCTGATATGCTTTCGGACCTTTAGAGTGGTTCAAAAATTGATTCAGTCAGGTTTTTTTGATTCATAACTTATGAGTAGTCACCAATTTTTCCCGGACCGAGATTTTGTACATAAACATCAGATCCCATTTTTTTAATCATTTCACCGGCATTTTCCGCCTCGGCTAATGATGATGAATAAACTGAATTCGTTTTAGCATTCAAACGAGTGAACGGTTGTTTATCAAAATCATAAAAAAGAATGTTCTGGTTAATTGCTGCTGTTAAATCCGGCTGTCCGTTTTTTTCAGGAGTATTCCTTGATTCAATTCTGGCTTTCGATTTCGATTCGTAAATAGTTAATACAACCTAACCGTTTGCATAGTTGTTCTCATAATACAGAATACCTATAAAATGAGCCTGGGAATTTTGTAAAAACCAGTAAGAAAAATATAAAGAATAACTTTTATCATATATACTGTTTTACGTATTAAATTATTTATAAATGTAAAACAGTTTATATAAACCATATTTCATCGATGACATGAATGGTATTATCAGATTACAACAAAAGCAAATGAATAATTAGTTCAAACATTTACTATTATTACCCGAAAGATTCCAGAGAACTGCATCGGATAGATTTGTTCCATGATCTTTCTTCCGACTACCAGGCCTTGAATATTTCCCTGGAACCAGTAAGGTACATATCCTGATAACCCTTCATCGCTTCTTCCATTTTCTTCATAGCCGCCGGATTATCTTTCATCTTTTCCCAGCTATTTTCATAGGCGGCAAGGTTTTCATAGTGACTAACCATGATCACGCGGTTGTAAGCACCGGTCACATCGGTCAGTATATTTTTTACATCGTGACTATCCTTTGTTGCTTCTTTAAACATTTTGGCCAGCTTGGAAGCGTTTCCCGGTTTGGCTACGAAGATTTCGTGAACAATAATCATAAAATATTTTTTAATTGGAAAAATATCAATTGTCCGGCTAAGTTCCGGAATCCCCTTAAATAAACAATATTAATTCCCCGCAAGTAACACTTCATCCTCCGTTAAATTTACCTTCACCTTGTTCTTTATCCAGTCATAAATATATTCAGCATCTTCTTTCCATATCGGTTGCCCAAGCACAAAATGATTTCTGCCGGAAATAACCTTGTAATCTGTTATAGTTCCTTCTGATATCTGGGTCATCAGGCCACCATATGAATGACCGATCAGGATGCGTTTTTCAGGTAATGATTTGATAATGTCTTCATAATGTGTAAGCAATTCCTCAATGGTTAACCGGGCAAGTTCCTTATCATGATGTGGATGTCGCGACCGCAGTTTTAAATCCAATTTCACCTTCTTCTTTGGCGTCAAACTTCACAACCTGTTCCTAACCGTATATTTAGTCGGATTAGTCACTTTTTCAAAAGCGGTCCGAAAAATCATAAAATCTTCTGTAACATGCAGATTTTCGGTTACAATAATATGTTTGTTAAGAAACTTCTATTCCGCATTCGAACGATTTTTATCTCCGGATTCATATTTAAATGTATATGTGCATTCGTTCAGCCAGTTTACTTCCCATAAAATAATTTCTTTTTCCTTCGTAGCGTGCTCTCTTTGTAAACCGCCTTTCAGATAAAAGTTTCTTTGTCTTCGTCTCTTGTGTTTATGTAATAAAAAGTTCAGTTTCTGACACGGCACAATTCAGCGTATGTTTTTACTGGCTGTCAGAAACAAAAGGCTTGATGATAAATTGTAATAAAAAAGTGGTTTAGTAAAACGAAGTGTATACGGTCTTCATATTTACATGTAACATGACATACCTATTCGTTTTGTTGGTATCTTAATGAATTCAAACCTTCTGATGTCGATGTTTGAATAATTCAATCCCCTGTTCCTGGAATTCCTTAGCCAGCGTAAAGAGTACACCAGTGGACCAGGCGAAGGTTAACAGACCGGTGATAGAGATCATGCCTTCTAGTAGTCGCCAGTTTAACGGAAGATTGTATTTGCTGCCAACAGTGGTGTATTCATTCAGAGCGAAATAAAATGATAAGCTGCCATTCTGAAAGCAGCCACGCCAAAGAAAAAAAAGCGCCCAGACCAGTACCTCAGTAAGGTGTACGAAAATGATCATGAAACTTGCAAAGATGACCGGCCACAGTCCGGATATAAGATTCTTTTTTGCCCCTTCCTTTTGTTTTATGGAGCGGTTGACCCGGAGAACCCAAAGCATGCCGAGTCCATGAATGGCCATGCTCACCGTAACCAATATTCCACCCCAGACAATTTCTTCAAAAGAGATTATATAAGGCGGTTCAACCTGTAGAAAGTTCATTATATTGGTATGTTTAAAAGATGAACAATGGCATTTAAAGTTACATCGTTCCCCTCTTATGATGAAGCTGTGTTCCCGGAGGCCCTTAATGAATTTAAATACCAGATTCCTGGTTGATTTTAATTTTGGAGGTAAAACGATTATATTTTTGTCCGAATTATTTAAAGGGCAGGCTCTCGTCTTTCCTTATCGAAATATTGGGCATCAAACTGATCAATCAGACTCGCGCAGATTTTATCGATATCGTATAAATTGGCTGTTGAAGAAACCGAACTCTTAAGGAGTATATAGGCTGTCTCATCTTTTGAAGTTCTAATTCTTCGCGTCAGAAGGGAATTCATGAAAAACCCGACCAGTTTGTCCCCTGATTTCAGGGTCGCATACTGGACAGTTATTGTAAAAGTGGAAGAATCTGTCGTATCACTCACAATGAAAATATTTGATTTGTTTCCCAGATCAATTTTCAGATCATTAAGTATTTTGCCTGTTAGTTTATCGTCGGTTCCATGAACCCTTAATTTTATTGTAATATCATGACGGACAGGAGAGTTGCTAAAGCTAAGTATAAGGAACAACAACAATATATTACAAAAGAATTTTTGCATAATAGTAAATGTATGAATAACTAAGACGCCCGAGTATAAAATATCTGTCACGCCGGATCACTATAGGACAGGAAGTGTATGAAACCGGACGGTATAAAAACTCTCTATAATTCAATGATATTGATTAATAATACTTTATCGGTTTGGCATTTAACTGGATTGCATGTATAGCGTTAAAAGGATCAAAGAAGGTATTCGTTTTTTACTTTTTACTTATTTTTTTAAAGGATATGCTGAAAAATTATTTTAAAATCGCCTGGCGAAATATTTACCGCCATAAAGTATACACTCTGATCAATATTACCGGCCTGGCTTTCGGAATTTGCGCCTGCCTTGTCATCTACCTTATCAATAGCTACGATCTTAGCTTTGACAGGTTTCATCCTGAAGGAGACCGCATTTACAGGATAGTGGGAGAGGTACAAAGCAGCAATGGGGAAAAGATGTTTTTAAATTCTCCATTTCCTGATGTAGCTGGTTTTCAGAATCAAATACCTGGTTTTGAAGCGGCATCCGGCTATCACCAGTATGGGGCAAAAACAACTATACCTGTTACAGGTCAACCCTATAAAAAATTTAATGGAAGTCTGGATAATGGCGGAATTGCCAGCATTATAACCGGCCCTTCCTATTTTGATATATTTAAATACCAGTGGCTTGCTGGCAATGCAGCAACATTAAACGATCCTTTTAGGGTTGTACTTACTGAATCCAGGGCTCATCAATATTTTGGATCCCTTCCCCTGAATAAAATGATCGGTAAAACGGTTATATATGATGATTCATTAAACGTGACTGTATCCGGAATAATAAAAGACTGGGATAAAAACTCTGATTTCGCATGTACGGATTTTATTTCGATCAGTACGGCTATTCATAGTTTCCTAAAGAACAGGATACCTACCGAAGACTGGGCCTCCCTGAGCCCGCACCAAACACAGGCTTTTGTTAAATTGTCGAAGGGAACTTATGCCTTACAGGTTAACAAAGCATTTGAGGCGTATATTAAAAAAAATGTAAGATTAACTGACCAGGGTGCGAAATTGAAAATGTGGCTTCAACCTATAACAGATATTCATTTTACGCCAGACTTTCACAGAGGGGATGATGGTGACAATCAATTCAGGAAAGCTTACCTGCCTACGATTTACGCACTAATGGGCGCAGCTCTGTTTATCTTACTTATAGCTGCCATTAACTTTATTAACCTGTCAACTGCCCAGTCTATCCGACGCGCTAAGGAAACAGGGATTAGAAAAGTTCTGGGCAGTAAAAGGACAAGCCTGATCTTCCAGTTTTTAACGGAAACATTTGTACTCACCATGATGGCCGTTTGCATTTCCGTTTTGCTTGTAAAGCCCGTTCTTTCACTTTTTAGTGATTATATACCCAACGGTGTAACTTTTACTTTAAATGCAGGCACAATTATTTTCCTGATTTCAGTTCTGGTGATCACTACTTTGCTTGCAGGCTTCTATCCGGCCATCGTTTTATCTGCTTATTTACCTGTGCAAAGCCTGAAAGGTGTTGGGGCGAAAACAAATAAAGAGAAATGGTATTTAAGAAGATCACTCATTGTTTTTCAATTCAGCATTTCACTCATCTTTATCATCGTTACCCTTGTCATTGGTAAACAAATCCGGTATATGCGGGATAGTGATAAAGGATTTAAAACGGAAGCCATTGTTATTATCCAGAAAGTCTGGCGTGACCACAGCGACAAAGCAAACACACTAGCAGAAAATATAAAACATATTGCTGGTGTTGATAAAGTTGTCCTGGAGGCCTTTGCACCAATGGGTTTCCCTCATATGTCGGGAGGAATAGAATATAAAGGCAAAGATGATATTAAATTTAATGCTTCATACCAACCGGGTGGTGATGGTTATATTCCTTTTTATGAGATGAAATTATTAGCTGGAAGAAATCTGTTTCCCGGTGATAGCCTGAAAGAAATTGTGGTCAATCAAACCTTTTCCAAAAGTCTCGGTTTTATAAAACCAGAACAGTCACTGGGTAAATCCATCACCTGCCTTGGAGGAAAGGTTTTTTCAATAGTAGGGGTCGTTGCAGATTTTCATGAAAATTCTTTCCATGAGACGATGAAACCGGTAGTGATCGTGCATTTGCCTGAACAGGAAAAAGGAATTGCAATAAAACTGGCTTCCAAGGGCATGCAGGCTTCAGAAGCAAAACCTATATTGGCCGAGGTCGAAAAACAGTGGAAAAAAGCATACCCGGAAGAAAATTTTGAATGTAGTTTTTTGAACGAATCGATCAGGTGGCTATACGACCAGGAGACAAAAACAGCATGGTTAATGAATGTGGTTATGATCATTACTATTTTTATTTCCTGTATGGGTTTATTTGGCCTTGCTATGTTTACTTCCGAACAACGTACAAAAGAAATCAGTATCCGAAAAATACTTGGAGCATCGGTGACCAATATTATGATCCTGCTGAGTAAGGATTTTGTAGTCCTTGTAATTATATCGCTTATCATAGCGTCTCCTGTTGCCTGGTTTTTTATGAACCGCTGGTTAGAAGATTTTGCATACCGAATTCATATCAACGGGTGGATTTTTATATTAGCAGGATTTATTGTTGTTTTGATTGCTTTATTTACTGTCAGTTTCCAGGCTGTTAAAGCAGCCATAGCTAATCCGGTAACCAGCCTGCGCTCTGAATGAACATAGGAGAAAAAAGCTGGGCAGATATTTACCAGCCTTCATTAACAATTTAAAAACGAAATCAAAACCATCCATCAGAGCAATGGAACCTGTTAATAGCAATAAGATTGCTTTCTTATTCCGGTTTTATCTGGTAATAACAGTTCAGCTTTTATAAATTTTTTAAAAACTGATTTATTCCGATTTCAGGCAGTCTTCGCCAGGCAAAGCTCATTCAGAGCGGAGGCTGGTTACCGGATTGGCTACGGCTGCCTTTATCGCCTGCTGACTCACAGTAATAAGAGTTATCAGAATTGAAATGCCAGCTGCAAGTGCAAAGATCCACCACGACAGATCAATCTTGTATGCAAAATCCTGCAACCAGTGATTCATTGAGTACCAGGCCAGGGGTACCGCGATCAAAAAAGCTATAAAAATAAGTTTTAAAAAGTCCTTTGAAAAAAGGCCGACTATGCTGCCCATGGATGCACCTAAAACTTTTCGAATACCGATTTCTTTAGTGCGCTGCTCTGCAGAAAACATCACCAGGCCGAGCAAACCCAGACAGGAAATAAGGATTGCCAGCGAGGCAAATATTATTGAGAGTTTTGAAATGATCAATTCGTTACTGTAAAGATTTTTGTATTCTTCGTCGACAAATTGATATGCGAACGGATAATTTGGATTGATGACTTTATATACTTTTTCCAGACTTGATAGCGCATCTTTCGTTTTTCCCGGAAATGTGCGAACGATAATCACTCCGAAATATTCATATTCTTTAACGTCAAGTATTACCGGCTTTATTGGTTCGCGCAGAGAATGCGTGTGATAATCTTTCAGAATACCGATAATATGACCTTTTTTCTTCCATGCTGAAACCCATTTCCCGATTGGATTTTTCATTCCCATTTCTTTAACAGCCTCTTCATTAACCAAAAACGCATCGGAAGAATCACTGGAAATTTCCCTTGAGAAATCGCGGCCTTTCGCAATCTTCAGGTTCATTAGTTTTACAAAATCAAATCCTACGGAGGCCGGTTTAAAACCAACATCAGCATTTTTATTTTTTCCTTCCCAATTAACGGCATCTGTAACCACAAAGTCCATAGCATGAGGCGCTTCGCTGCTGCGATCTACCATTCCAATTCCAGGCATATGTGACACCTGGTTTTTAAATAACAGATACTTGTTTTGATTTGCCAGCTCCCCTTCAATACGTGTGTAGATCAGGTTTTCACGATCATATCCCAGGTTCGTATTCTGAACAAAATTAATCTGACGCGTAATGACAATAGTGGCTACCAGGAGAATGATGGAAATCATAAACTGAAACACAGTAAGCCCCTTTCTAAACAAAATGGATCCCTGCGTAAAGCGTGTCACACCTTTTAATATACGTATTGGTTTGAGAGAAGACAAGTAAAGCGCAGGGTAGCTTCCCGCTATTAGGCCTGTGAAAAGCATGAGCATTATCAGAGAGAACCACAATGACGGACTGGTTAATTGTAGTTCAATATGTTTATTGGTGAATTGATTAAAAGAAGGTAATAAGTAAATAACCAAAATAATGGAAAGAACCATTGCAATAAAAGAAAAAGCAATTGATTCAGCAAAAAATTGCCAGATCAATTGTCCCCTTGAAGATCCAACAACTTTGCGCAACCCTACTTCTTTAGCACGCTTTACAGACCGGGCGGTAGCCAGGTTCATAAAATTTATACATGCTATGAACAATATAAAAATGGCTACACTGCTGAATATTCTTATGTATTCAATTCGTCCGCTTAATGGTTTTCCATTTACAAAATTGCCATGAAGATATTTATCGGAAAATTTCTGAAGTCCGACATGTATTTCAACTGCATTATTTTTTTCCAGGCGTGGCTGAATGAACCTGTTAATACTGGCTTCAACTCCAGTTGCATCTGCATTTGGAACAAGTTCAACGTATGATTGAAAATCGTTGGAAGACCATTCCAGCAGTTTCTTCTGGGCATCCCAGTTGAAAAGGAAATCGAACTGAAGGGAACTTTCCAATGGCAGATTTTCAAACACTGCCGATACCGTAAAATTCTGGCTGTTTTCATAGCGCAGGGATTTGCCCATGGCATTTTGCGGTGTTCCAAAAAAAGCTTCCGCCATTTTCCGGGAGATGGCAATTCCTTTCATGTTGTTAAGAGCTGTTTCAGGATTGCCGGCAATAAGCGGGTAACTGAATACTTTAAAAAAATCCTTACCGGCTCTGGAACCTTCCAGTTTTAGTTTTTTTTCCTGAAACTGAAATGTTTCGGGATGCCCCCAGGGAAGTTCATAACCCGTAGCATAGTATACCTGATATTTCACCTGTGGAACGGCTGTACTAACATCTTCCAATAAAAAGGAAGGATAGTTCTGACCGGTTACTATTTTTAAGGGGGTTGAATAAGAGCCATCAGTTTTTCCGTTTGTGGTAACTGTTTGATATACGGAATATATATTTCCCCCCTGAGCGTGAAAATTATCAATACCTTTTTCATATTTGACCCACAAAAAAATAAACAGACAACAGGTCATCCCCAGTGTAAGTCCGATTACATTGATAGCGGTCTGGGTCAAATGACGGGTCATGTTTCGCCAAGCGATTTTGAAATAATTCTGTAGCATATCAGGGATTTATTTTTTGAAGCATTCAGTATTTATGAAAAACTTGTGTTATCCCATTTACCTACTAATAAAAATGCCAAATAGCAAACCCCTTGTAATCAATAATTTATAATTTATTAATTGATTGAACTGTACTATTTCGATACAATTAATGTCCACTTATTTTGATGTGGTTCATTTTGGATTAATCAGCGCCGGAGTAAAATGATTATTTTTACAGGCGTATATCCAAAAGCTTATACCCATTGAAACAAATTCTGCTTACCTCACTATTATTTTCGAATATGTTACAGGGATGTCATGCACAAGGTAAAACCCTCAGGGTTGGCGATACCATTCCTATTTTTTCCCTATGGGATCAGAATGACCGTTTATTTAATAGTAGTGATTATACAGGGAAAAATATTATGGTCATTTTTTTCTACCCTAAGGACGAAAGCAGCGTCTGTACAAAGGAAGCCTGTTCATTCCGGGATAACTACAGCGATTTTATGAAAGCGGGCGCGATGGTCATCGGAATTAATTCAGGAACGGTGGAGAGCCATAGAAGTTTTATAAAAAACCATCAGCTGCCATATTCCATTTTAAGCGATCCCGATAATAAAGTGTTGAAAATGTTTGGAGTAAAAAAGAAGTTTTTTATCAGCGGCAGGGAAACTTTTGTTATCGATAAAACGGGTAAAATTATTTTCACCTATGACTCCTTTACCAATGGTCCTGCGCATGAAAAGGAAGCTCTTATATTTATAAAAAATATGTCACATTCACCAGCCACGACTTCATAAAAACTTCGATATGATATACCGTCAGTGAATAGAGAAATTCCTTTCCTGAATAGCTGAAAATATATTCTCCTTTCTTCGTGCTGGTAACAGTAACGATTTTTAAGATTTTCTAAAGAGAAATTATTTCTAATTATTACAAATTGTCAGACAAAGCAGACCGGAATGATATTTGCAATTCCGATATCTAGTATGTCTTTTTGACCGGTGATGAACCGGCGAAGAGGCATCAGGGTTGGTTTTTTAGTTTAGTAATTGGATATTCTTTATTATTTAACTTAAAAAAACAAAAAAATGGAAAACAAAGAATTAACAAAACAAAAAAATGAATGGCCATCATTATTGGAACATTCCGGAATGATGAACAAGTATTTTGATTCACCGATGGATAGTAATTTCAATTTCAGCCGGATGCTGAATATACCTGCAATTAATGTAAAAGAGACCGAACAGGAATACAAAATTTCAATTGCAGCTCCGGGACTTGAAAAACATGACTTTGATATTCAGCTTGAACAAGGTATTTTAACTATCAGCGCGGAAAAAACTGAAAATAAAGAGAACAACGGAAAGTTCAGCAGACGTGAATACAATTATTCCAGCTGGACAAGATCGTTTACGCTTCCTGAAGATGCCCTGGATGGAAAAATTTCGGCGGAATATAAAAATGGAGAACTAAGAATTGAAATACCAAGAAGCGGTAAGAAAGCGAAACACGAGGGAAAGAGGATTCAAATTAACTAAAAAAAAATCCCCCTGATAATTATATAAATTTTCAGGGGGATTATTATATACATTCATTACTAAATTTTGCAGCTCCTGAATCCATTTGTCTTATTAGCGCTTAGTGTTTGCAATTCATTAATGGTTTTTCATATGAGGACCTGCTGGGAAGCCGCCCGTACTGAATATCCCGGTCTTATTTCTTATATTTAAAGAGGCCTTAAGAGGTAGGAATATGCTGACCTTTTGGGACGCATTGAAAGAAGTAAATTGTTATTCAGCTCTTCTTAAATAGCCTCTTTACATTGGAAATGAAAAGGTTATTATTGATATCATTTATCATGCCCGGTACTTCTTTACTCCAAGCTCAAAATGTACACTTTGACTGGGCAGCAGATTTTGGCGGAACGGGATCCATCTCGATAGGCAGTTCTATTGCAACGGATGCTGCTGGTAATGTTTACACTACAGGTTTTTTTGCCGGTACCGTTGATTTTGACCCTGGGCCCGGTACTTTTAATCTGACCAGCACCAATACTACCTACGGTGATATATATGTTTCTAAACTTGATCCTGCAGGCAATTTTGTTTGGGCAAAGCAAATGAAGGCCGTAAATGGCGGTGGGGTCGGACTTTCAATTGCACTTGATCCTTCAGGCAATGTTTATACGTTTGGAAGTTTTGTAGGAACCGTTGACTTCGACCCCGGACCAGGCGTTTTCCTCCTTACAAATCCTGAAAGTTCATTTATTTTAAAATTAGATGGATCAGGCAATTTTATATGGGCGGAACAATACAATCCCGGAACGCAGGATGAGCGCGATCATTCAATGAAAGTGGATGCCTCAGGAAATGTATATATGACGGGATCCTTTAAGGGAACCATTGATTTTGACCCGGGACCAGGCGTCTCCAATATGGTTTCCGGCGCTGGGGGATTAGCCAGGGATGCGTTTATCCTCAAATTAAATACGAACGGTAATTTTATCTGGTCAAAACAATTTGGAGGTAGCATTGTAACAGGTGCCGGGGAAGGAATATCCCTTGCATTGGATGCTGGAGGAAATATTTATACTACCGGATATTATTCAGGAACATTTGATTTTGATCCCGGCCCCGGAGTTTATAATCTTACGAGCGGTGCCCAGAATATGTATATATCAAAATTAGATGCATCCGGAAATTTTGTATGGGCAATTCAGGTCAATGCAACCGCTGAAGGAATAGCAGTAGACAATGCTGGAAATGTTTATACTACAGGCCTTTTCTCTAATACAGCCGATTTTGACCCGGGTCCGGGTGTGTATAATCTGACTGCCTCAGGAAATAAGGATCTATTTGTACTGAAACTGGATCAGTCAGGGAATTTTATCTGGGCCGAGGATTTGGGAGGAATAGGGGAAGCTTCAGGCTATTCACTTGCATTGGATGCTGAAGGAAATGTGTATATGACAGGGACTTTTAAAGGAACTATTGTTTTCAGCCCGGGAACTTGCCTGGGCACTTTTACATCAACCGGCAGTGGAGATATATTCGTTTCTGAAATAAAATCGGATGGTACATTTCTATGGGTAAAACAATTTGCAGGAGCGGGATATAATGCCGGGTCATCCATTGCAATAGATCCCTTTGGGGGTGTTTGCACGACAGGATTCTTTGCAGGTGTGGTTGATTTTGACCCGGGGATCGGAGTCTTCAATCTTTTATCTCCGGGAAATTACACCGCATTTATTCAGAAGATGATACCCTGTATTAACAGTACTTCTGCAACCTTATTTATATCTTCCTGTGGCAGTTATACTTTCCATTGTCTGACTTATTCTTCAAGTGGTGTTTATTCCCAGATCATTCCAAATGCAACAGGCTGTGATAGTGTGGTAACACTGAATCTGACAATCAACACAAATTCCTTTTCCACCACAAATATCGCTTCCTGCAGGAATTACTTATGGAATGGTAAATCCTACACTGGGACAGGCACTTATGTGGATACACTAATGGCTTCCACTGGATGCGACAGCATTGCTACTCTGAATCTGGTAATAAATCCTGCAACTGTTTCAAATATTAAACAGACTATTTGTTCCGGCCAGTCTTTTTCTGGTTATACTGAAACCGGCACTTATATTGATACACTGGTTTCTGCCATTGGTTGCGACAGCATCAGAACGATTCATTTGTCTGTAATGAAACTACCTGCTCCCGATCTGGGGAATGATAAAGAACTCTGTCTGGGTGATACCATGGTTCTTTTCCCGGGGAATTTTGATAGTTATGCCTGGCAGGATGGTTCAACACAAAGTCACTACGTCGTAAATAAAGGAGGGTCATATGCTGTTAATGTTAGCAACAACTGCGGTTCGGCCCAGGCACAAATTGCAATAGAAGAAAATAAATGCGGTATTTACTTTCCCTCTGCATTCACACCTAATAAGGATGGTAAAAATGATTTATTCAAAATTCTGCATCCGCCTGATCTGAGCTCTTACGAACTTTCCATATTTAACCGATGGGGACAAAAAGTTTTTGAGACCAGGGATTATACAAAGGGCTGGGACGGGACTGTCAATGGCCAGGTGCAGGATACGGGCGTCTTTGTCTGGTTTTGTAAATATAAAAAAATAAACAGCCCTTTAAATGGCGAAATAAGCGGAACCGTATTGCTGATAAGATAATATAAAGCTGAAAACATGACTGCAAATGATCCTTTAAATTT
>DASZHV010000014.1:0-56267 GCA_035937535.1 Puia sp.
TCCAGCTTAATAATCGCATCTACAGGATCCAAAAGGATTCCTTTCAGGTCGATCATTATATAATTATCCCCCAGTACCTTGACCTGAAGTAGCTGGCCGTTCATTTCAGCGGTTCTGACCTTATAAGGGATCTTCACAAAAAACTTATCTCCATCCGATTTAAAAATATGCAGATAAACACTATTCCCCCGTTCAGTAATTGCACCCCAGTCTTGTGGTTTCATATAGCCGGCGCGGGTGCCATAAATCGTGTAACCGTTTTTCTTTAGCCAGCTGCCCATGCTATCAAGCCTGTCAGTGAAAGCAGTCTGAATTTCTCCATTTGGCAATGGCCCTATATTCAATAAAAGATTGGCTCCATATCCAGCATCTTTCACCAGGAGGCGAATGAGTTCTTTTGATGTTTTATAATGAGTGTCGGTAATATTAAAACCCCATGAATCGTTGATTGTCTCGCAGGTTTCCAGCGGAAGACTGGAAACAGATTGTCCTCCAAAACCGGTACTATTCCCCCCTGGCAGGTCCTTTTCAAACATTTGAAAATCTTCTCCAGGAATCGGACTCAGGTGGTGATTATTGCCGATCAGGCATTGTGGTTGTAACTGGTGAATCAACGTATAAATTTCTGGCAAATGCCAGTCAACCCGTGGTTGATTGATTTTATCCCGGTCATTCGCAAGCTGGTCCCAATAACCATCAAACCAAACTCCGGCAATAGGACCATACTGTGTAAGCAGTTCAGTTAACTGCGCCTTCATAAAAGCTATATAATGATTCCAGTCGCTTTTAGCTGTTCTGCCTGTTCCATGACCAGTACGACCGGTTTCATATTGGTAGTCACTGCGATACCAGTCAAGAAGTGAATAGTAAACAAATAACCGTACGCCCTGACGCTGACATTCTTCAGCAATGAGTTTTACAGCGTCCTGTTTCCAATCAGTATTTGTGATCTTCCAATCTGATTGTTTGGTATCCCAGTCGCTGAAACCATCGTGATGACGGGTGATCAATGTTATATACTGCATCCCTGCACGTTTTGCTGCAGAAACCCATTTTTTGGCGTCAAAACGTACGGGGTTAAAGATAGTTTGCAGACGGCTATATTCAGTAAATGTGATATTCCGATCGTTCATAACCCATTCACCACTGCCCGGGACACTAAAAGCTCCCCAGTGAATAAACATGCCGAAACGGGCACTATCGAACCATCTTCTGGCCGCCAGATTTTCCGTAGAAGGTTGATAAGGAGACTGGGCCCTGCAAACTAGTATAAAGAAAGCAAAGCAAAAACCTGTTAAAAGCAGTTTCATGTGTAAGGGTTTATTTGTACTGTTTTGAAATTTTATTTATTCAAGTACATAACCTCCTTTACCATCTTTACAGCTCTTTCTACTGACGGCATTGCGGCAGCTACCAGGTTGGCAGCATAGTGCAGTGGCGCATCGGCAGAGTTTAACCGGCGGATAGGTGCATCCAGGTAATCAAATCCTTCTTTTTGTATTTTATAGGCGATTTCAGAAGATATTGAGGCAAATGGCCATTGTTCTTCAATGATCACTAAACGGTTTGTTTTTTTAACACTTTCAAGTATCGTCATCCAGTCCAGGGGCCGAATGGTCCTGAGATCAATTACTTCTGCATTTATATTTTCTTTCTCCAGCTCTGCCGCTGAAGCAAGGGCAATCTTCATCATTTTGTTATATGAAACAATAGTAACGTCAGTTCCTGGCTTTACAACAATTGCTTTGCCCAGTTCAATATAATATTCTTCTTCAGGCACTTCAGATTTATCTCCATACATCACTTCACTTTCCATAAAAATTACAGGATCTTCTTCATATCGGATTGCCTGCTTGAGCAATCCCTTGGCGTCATAACCATTACTTGGTGAAACCACTTTCAGACCAGGAATATTTGCAAAATAACTTTCAAAAGCTGTTGAATGCTGTGCTCCAAGTTGTCCTGCTGATCCATTGGGACCGCGGAAAACGATGGGACATCCAACTTGTCCGCCACTCATAGCAAGCATCTTTGAAGCAGTATTTAAAATCTGATCAAGGGCCAGTACCGCGAAGTTAAAAGTCATGTATTCCAGAATGGGTCGAAGTCCATTTTGTGCAGCACCAACACCGATTCCGGTGAAACCCAATTCTGAAATAGGCGTATCAATTACTCTTTTGGGGCCGAATTCATCCAGCATACCCTGGCTTACTTTATACGCTCCATTGTATTCTGCAACTTCCTCACCCATCAGAAAAACCCTTTCGTCCCGTCGCATTTCTTCATTCATTGCTTCACGTAAAGCTTCCCGGAAAGCGATTTGTCTCATTTATATGAATTTAAGGAGGGGCAAAAGTATTGAGGAATGAGGAATCGGCAATGGAGATTTTTCCTTAATCGTCCATTTTTCACTGAAAATCGAAGGAATGATCCCCTTTATCGAATAAGTTATGAAGGGGCTTTTATCCGAAGCATCTTTGTATTGTCAACGCGTCGAAAAATCCTCTGAAAACCTTAAAACCAAGTAAAAACCTAAACCCAGATCCTGAAAAACCAATTAGTCCCAAGTCCTGAAAAACCAAACGAATTGAACCCTTAAATCCTAACCAGTAGAAAAAACCAAGTCCTGAAAAACAAATTAAATTAAACCTAAACCCTGTTCAGTAGAAAAACTTTATCCTGAAAAAAGAGAATTAGAATCCAATCCGAAAGCAAAAATCCAATTCCTAAAGACCATTCAGAAAGTAAAATCCAATCCTGAAACCATCCGATTATCCCTTGAAAACCCGAAACCAACTAAATCCATCCTAGTGAAAACAAGTGACCAGTATCGTTGAAAACCGGACCCTTAGAAACACTTTATCCTTCATGATCATGTTTACATGTTAATTTACCCGGTTTAACGAATTGAAAAAGCCGTCCTCAAAATGCAGGACGGCTTTTTTATGTAACTTAAATTATTGTCTATTTACTTTTCAACTATTCCAAGGCTGTCCAGATCCCTTATTGTTATGATGGGTGGCTGGTTGGAGCTTATTTTTTTTACAACTAAATGGCCAACAAGAAGTGCATCATCTGAAGTTTTAAAACCCTTTTTACCGGAGACTGCAGGGATAAATAATTGCTGTATAAATTTCCTGTCCCCGGCCATGATATCATATCCCCAACCATAATTTGTTTTTATTGGTACCGCGTATACAAAGATTTTTCTTTCTTGCTTTCTATGACGGACATAAAAAATTACTGTGAAGCAAATCAGCAACACTGCAATACTTGTAATGAAGAATTTATTTCTAATTGTTATTGGGATTTACGGTTAAGTATGGAAAGAATTGGGCCAAATAGTCTGATGCGCCTGCTTGTCCGGCAGAGGTTCTGCCTGTGCCGATAAACCCGCCACCACCAACATTTTGTGCATTCGGAGTTAGACTGAATCCAACCGCACCTGAAGTAGCAGGCGCTTCCCATGGTGTTTTTGGATACCAGAGATCCACGCCCGGAGTCAAATCATATTGCCATGTGTATTGATAATACACTCCGTTTTCACCCGTACTGAGATAAGCGTAATGGTCGATTACAAAAGCAGACGCATTCCAGCGCACGATATTAGTATATCCGTCATCAAAGGATAAATTGGTGTAATTGGTGATATGGTTTAGTTCAGTCCATTTTACCGAGTCAGGATTGAAACGCCAAAAATCAGATTGCATGATTCCATTATTCACTCCGGTAACGACATAGGCTAAATTATTATAAGTCCATGTAACTGCGCCATATCTCTTATTTCCACTAAAGCCGATGGTTGTCCACGCATCGAGGGAAGGGTCGTATTTATAAAAATCCTTCTGTGCGTTACTGCCGTCAAACCCGGTACCTACATAACCGAAATTGCCAAGGCCGAAAGCAACTGCTTCATATCGGGGACTACCTATAAAATTTGATTTTTGCGTCCATACATTTAGTACGGGATCGAGTTCATAAAAATCATTCAGATAATTAAAACCATCGTAACCAGTTCCAACAAAACCTTTACCATTTGCACTAAAGGCTACAGCGGAGCTCCTTTGTGTGTTTGCTGGCATGCTGGCAACCTGTGACCAGATATTATTGTCCGGATCATATTTCCAGAAATCATTATACCGAGTGTTCAAACCATCCCACCCAGTTCCCACATATGCAAAATTGTCGATCACAAATGAAACTGCTTCACTGCGTGCAGGTCCGTTTAATTGAGATTCTGCAGCCCAGTCACCGCTTTGAGTATAGGGAATATTATTTTTTGTGCAGGAAAACAAAGAGCTTAAAACGAAAAGTGTAAATAAATGGAAGTAGATCAGCTTCATATTGTTGTATTGATAATACGGTGTTTTGTAGCGATAAAAGTATTTTATTTGCAGCGCGAAATACGGACAATTCGGGGGATTTCACAAAAATTTATCAAATAACGATATGCGTTTCAATTGTTAATCGAATTCAAAAAACATACTTTTGCCCTTTTAGAAAGTGCGGAAAGACGAATAAATGAAATTGTACAACCCTATACCTGACATTCCGGTTTGCCGCATAAGACCTGTCAGTTTTTTTCAACTATCCAAAACAGGATCCTTAATCAGGAAAAAATAAGCATGGGAAGGAAATGTTATCTCGGCCAGCGTTCATATGTTTATCTCCTACCTGTACTGTTTATGCTGGTCATATCAGCCTGCACAAAACCGGTGATTTCTTTTCAAAATGTTTATAACGGAGATAATGCAACGAATGTAGTAACCATTGATACATTCGCTGTTCAGGTTTCAACTGCTTTTCTCGACTCCTTCGTTACATCCGGAACCTCCACCCAGTTGCTGGGCCGTTATATAGATCCTTTTTTCGGCACCATTACCTCGCAAAGTTATTCTGATATTGGTACTCCGAGCCCACTGCCTGTTCTTACTAATTATTCTGTTTATGATTCAATTCAACTTATCCTGCGGATAAATAAAACTTTTTACGGAGACACTACCAAAGTGCAGCGTTACGATGTTAGCCAACTAACTCAGGTCATGGATTTTCCAGGAGTTCAAAAAGCTTTTTTTAATAAAAATTCAATTCCATATGATCCTACGGTCTTGGGATCAACAGATGTAAAGATTAATCCTTATGCAGGTTTGACAAGTCAGCGAAAGGGAGATTCCATAAAAATAACGATGCCCAATAGCATGGGGCAGGATTTATTCGGATTATTATACAGACAACCTGATACAATAACCAACCCTACCATATTCCGGGGATATTTTAAAGGATTAGCTATTTATCCGGATTCTACAATGCCGGGTGCTGTGTACGGATTTAGAGACACGATAATTCTAAGACTATATTATCATGATCCTGGTGTTGTTGTTGTACAGAAAACAGCAGACTTTCATCTCGCAAATGCTACTACCCAATTCAACCAGATTTCGGTAGACAGGTCCGGTACACCAACCCAGCAGCTATCTGAAGCAAATCCTGAACTTCCTTCCACATCTTCTGGAAATCAGGCTTTCCTGCAACCTATCACCAGTCTCTATGTTAAATTACTTTTCCCTTCTATTACCAATTTGCTTACGTACCAGGATTACCTGGCAGTTATGAAAGCAGAACTCATTGTCAAACCGGTTCAGGGAACTTATAGTCCGCTTTATAATCTGGTACCGCTGGTTAACCTTGCAGTAACCAATCAGGCAAATACAATTGGTGGTACACTCGCTTATGGAAACGGTAATCTGAGTATTGATTATTTGTATGGGACAAATACAAATTATTCTTATGATATTACAACTTACATACAGAATGCACTGAAACAGGGAGCAGAGAGCAATGCGAAGAACGGACTCATGTTGATTGCTCCTGCTAACTCTTATAATACTATGTTTAACCGGACTGTAATAGGGAATTCGTATAATGCACAGAAGTCCAATCAAATTTCCCTTAAAATATATTACGCTTCATATTATTAAAATGAACCAACAGAACGGTTTTTCCTTTATGCGGATATGGCTCACTATCTTTTTTTCCGTTCTGTTGCTTTCAACGGGTTTTGCTCAAAACAATAATTCACCCTATTCGATACATGCCATTGGTGATATAACGGATAATATTATAAACCGTACGAGCGGTATGGCATCCACCGGTATTGCGTACCGGAATAACAGATACCTGATTACAAATAATCCTGCGGCTCTCAGTGGTATGGATAACCAGTTCTTTGCTGGTGAAATCGGAGTTAACGGACAATATGTTGATTATTCCGGCACGCCTGTTAGTCAAACCAATCACCAGTCGTCTGATATTACTTTTAAAAGAGTTACGTTCGGAACAAAAATTTTCAAGCACTGGGGCAGTGCGGTTGGTCTGGTACCATTTAGCGAAGAAAATTATGAATATTCAGGGTCCCGGGCTGTTGGGGGAGGCGGAATTACACTTCCAACCTACGATCAGGGATATGGCGGGATAAATAAAGTTTTCTGGGCAAATGGATATGAATTTTTTCACCACCTTTCCCTTGGTATTACCACTTCTTATTTGTTTGGATCGATAAATAATAAAAATATTATTCTTGGGCAAGGTTCATCCATTTACATTTCTAAAAACAACAATACTTTCTACAATAACCTCTATCTGGATTACGGCATTCAGTATTACGCATCCATCAACAGCCATTGGGATTACACTATTGGAGCAGTTTTTGCAAATCAGTCCCCTTTGAACACCGAAACAAATGTAACCATCGTAAACTTGGATTCGAATGTGCTCCACTCAAATATAACAGTAGGCACATACAATATTCCGATGAGTTATGGTTTAGGTATTTCTCTTATCAAGGATAAGAAATATACTTTTGTAGCTGACTACAAGTTTCAAAACTGGGGTAGCCTTCACTCAACAACCGGAGATTTTTTTTATAAAAACAGCCAGCGTGCATCCATAGGATTTGAAATCTCCAAAAAGAAACTGGCTTATAATACTTTGTATGAAACCAATTTTTTTCAGGCAGGTTTTTATTATAATAAAACTTATCTCATCGTTAACGGAACACCCATCGATGATATTGGCGGTTCCGTAGGTATGGGTGTTAATTCAAAACGAACTCCCATGTCCTTTTTGGTTGTGCTTCAATACGGAATAAAAGGAACTACAAACAACAACCTGTTAAGAGAAAATTATGTGAATCTAAGTTTTATCTTCTCTTTGCGCGAATTCTGGTTAACACAAGGCAGGAAATTTGACTAGCGTTATAAAACGCTTATAATATTTCCCAAGGGTACACCCAGTCCTGAACAGGCATCCCATCCTGGACCCGCGGTATAACCTCCACTCTCTGCCGTAATATTATTTCCTGATATGATATCTTTAAACAAAGAAGTTTTTGCGGTATATAGTTTAGGGTGTATAAATCCGGAATTCCTTTTTAATTTCTGATTTGCCAATGCAATGAGCCCGGCAATCAGAGGAGCAACTGCACTGGTTCCACCAACTACGATTCTTTGTCCATCAACCAATACATTATATCCGGTTGCAGGATCTGCATTTGCTGCGATATCTGGTAAACCTCTTCCTTTTCTTTTATCCGAATTCACGGAGGAAGGCAGGGATAAATTTTTCTGATAATCCGGTACGGGAAATTTGTCACTGATGCCTCCTCCCGTAGCCTGTCCATCCTGATCATTCCAGACGGTTTCATCATTCGACAATAAACGGGTGCCTCCGCACGCAAGGGCATACGGACTGCTTGCTGGAAAATCAACATGCGCATTTCCATCCGTTTGTCCATCAGAAGATCCGTTATCCCCTGCAGCAACAAGAACTGTTATCCCTAATGCTGCAGCCGACATGAGCGTTTCATTGAAATTCTGTATAGCCTGGTCACTCCACTGGGATTCGGCTCCACCCCAGCTAATGGAAATAACTGAAGGTTTATTTAAAGTATCATGAATAGCCGTACTGATGGCATCCAGAAACCCCTTATCAGTATTCGATGCAAAATAAACGACGATTTTCGCTCCAGGAGCAACGGCGCCTGCCACTTCAATATCGAGAGCCACTTCACCATCAGCACTATCCGGTGTGGATGGTGCATTAAGTGCCCCATCCGCTGAAATGGCCGTAATTTGTGGTAGCGGTAACCCTAAGTTGTTGAAATAATTTTTCATATCCTCATTCCGAAACCCTCCTCCCAATTCTATTATAGCAATACATTCTCCTATCCCATCCACATCCCGGGGATACTTGTAAGCTTTAGCTACTGCATCCGGATTATATGAGACAGTAGCCGCCTGAGGACTAATCATTCTGCCATCTTTTTTTAAAATATGGAACATGGGCCGGGCCTGGGGACGATTATCCAATCCAAAAACCCCGGTAATTATATCTTTTAATATTTCAGGAATTTGAATGGCACCGTTCCTTCCCCGATAAGTAATGCCAAATTCCGGACTAAAATTGGATAGATAAACCCCGAAAGCTTCGCTGAATTTTAAGACTGATCCTTTCAGAATTATACATCGCCTGGAAACAGAAGTTTGAAGAACTGTTAAATCAAAAAGTCGCGCGAAATCAATTACAAGATTTATATCTTCCATTGACGCACCGTACCGGCGGTCGAAAACATCCGGGGTAACGGGTTGATTTTTACCTGTGGACAATCCTCGGATAAAAGTCTGAATCGGTGATTTTCTCCTTATTTTGACCATCACTTCAATCAATTCATTGAGAGATGTGCTTCCTGTGTTTTTCCCGTAAGGAATTTTCCTGAAACTTCCCGGAAGTTCTAAACGAGACTCAAATATTAAAGATGGTTTGGACTGTGTTTTTTTTGCTGTAGGCATAACTGATTTTTTGAAGATATTTGCAGAATGAATCAAACGTTACGTATTGCAATTCTCGATCTCTATGAAGGACGGCCGAATGAAGGAATGCGTTGCATTCAGCAAATATTACAGGAATACAGTCATACTAAGGGATTACCTGTAATGTCAAAAATTTATGACGTCCGTTTAAAAGAAGAACTACCGGATCTTTCCTACGATATTTATTTATCCAGTGGTGGCCCTGGCAGTCCCCTTGAATCCGAAGGTCTTTCCTGGGATAATAGATACATGGACTGGTTGCATAATCTGGTCAAGCATAATAAAATATCAAACGAAGCAGATAAAAAATATGTTCTCTTTATTTGTCATTCGTTCCAACTCGCGTGCCGGTTTTTCAAAACGGGGAAAGTAACCAAAAGAAAATCCACTGCATTTGGAGTTTTTCCAATCCATATGAAATCAGAAGGGAAAAAAGAACCCGTTTTTCATGGATTAAAAGATCCGTTTTATGCTGTGGACAGCAGGGATTACCAGGTGATAGAAGAAGAAAAATCGGATATCAAAAAGAAGGGAGCAAGCGTTTTGGCCATTGAAAAAGAAAGACCTCATGTTCCCCTGCAAAGAGCAGTTATGGCCGTTCGGTTTAATGAATACATGCTGGGCACCCAATTCCACCCCGAAGCGGATGCCGTTGGTATGAGTATGTACTTGCAAAGAGCCGACAAAAAGAAAACCGTGATTGAGGGATATGGAGAAGATAAATGGAAAAGTATGATCCATCAGTTAAATGATCCGGATAAAATCAGGAGAACCTATTCTCTGGTTATACCTAATTTTCTGAATTTTGCGAGTGGAAGAAACTAGGAGTAGTGTGAGAGTGTGGTAGTGTGGTAGTGTGGTATTGTGGTATTGTGGTAGTGGGAATTCAGAACAGATTGTACTAATCGCAAATTTACATATTGCCTTAGGCTTTAAGCTTTAAGCTTTGGGCCTTAAGCTTTAGGCCTTATGCTTAATAAATGATACCGAACCTCCGCAAAATATTTAATGAATCCTTCACGGAAGAAAATTATCAGGCATTTCTCGCCGACCTTAACTCCAAACATCCGGGCGCCATTGAATTCCGGGTAGCAGAAACGCCGGTTTTTGTTCCTGATCTATTTAAGGATCAGATGATCAGCGCTTGTGAATCTATTGTAGATATCATTACAACACCTGGTTTTAAGGATGAATCTTTCAAAGCCATTCCACCGGAAGATTTCGTTCCGGGTAAAGAAAATCATCCGCATTTTATTGCATTTGATTTTGGAGTTTGTATGAATGAAAAAAATGAACTCGAACCACAGCTCATTGAAATGCAGGGCTTTCCTACACTTTACGGGTTTCAGGTTTATTATCCCGAGATCATCCAGAAGCATTTCAAAATGACGAAGATTTTTACTCAATATCTTGGGGGCTATGACCGGCCAACTTATCTGAAGGATTTAAAGAAAATTCTATTAGGAGGTGGAGAGATAGAAAACACAATCCTGCTCGAAATCAAACCACATGAACAAAAAACGAGGATTGATTTTTATTGTACACAGGATTATTTCGGAATATTACCCATATGCATAACCGAATTAATCGCAGAAGGGAAACAATTGTTTTACATTCATCCGGAAAAGAAAGAAAAAATAAGAATAAAACGAATTTATAACCGGATCATATTTGATGACCTCCATGCGCAAAAAGACTCTTTAGGAAAGCAAATTGATCTTCGTGAAGAATGGGATGTTGAGTGGATACCTCATCCCAATTGGTTTTACAGGATTTCAAAACACACACTCCCATTTATACAACATCCTTACGTACCAGAAACTAAGTTTCTTAACCAAGTGAAAAAAATTCCTGAAGATCTGGAAAATTATGTATTGAAACCATTATTTTCCTTTGCCGGACAAGGTGTAGTGATAGATATAAAACCGGAAGATATTCAATCTGTAAAAGATCCTGCCAACTGGATACTGCAGAAAAAAGTAAAATATGCTGCGGTGATTCAAACTCCTGAAGATCCCGCCAAAGTTGAAATAAGAATTATGTATATTTGGCCGGAGGGAGCAGTCCGGCCAAAAGCAGCTATTAATCTTGCCAGACTGAGCAAGGGTAAGATGATTGGTGTTCGGTACAATCAGGATAAAACCTGGGTCGGGGGCAGTGTGGGCCTATTTAAAGATGCCAGATAGGCAGTAAGACCTAAGAGTACCCTTATTAAAGTATCCTACGGTATTTATTCTTACCTCTTTCCTACCTTGTTCGTATTTCGTTCGTATATCGTTCGTATCTGGTTGGGATAGATCCGAACAAACCATGAATAAATAACGAACGGAGTATTAACGATATACGAATAATTCAGGAAGCAATACAAAACAAATATCGAACTGACATAATAGCAAACCTGAGATGAATCATGATATCGTTTCCGTCATTGTCCGCTTAAACCAGCCATAATATATTCTGAATTTAGTTTAGCTATATTAGTCATGGAAATTTCTTTCGGACAAACTGATTCGCAGGCCTGCGTATTCGTGCAGCTTCCGAAACCTTCTTTATCCATTTGGGCAATCATACTCAATACACGGGTTTTTCTTTCTGGTTTTCCTTGTGGAAGGAGCGCGAGATGAGAAACTTTTGCAGAAACAAAAAGCATGGCCGAACTGTTTTTACAGGCTGCCACGCAGGCTCCGCAACCGATACATGCAGCTGCTGCAAAAGAAGCGTCAGCCAAATTCTTATCTACCGGAAGTGAATTGGCATCCACGGCATTACCTGTATTTACTGATATATAACCTCCCGCCTGGATGATGCGATCAAAAGCTGAGCGGTCTACAGTAAGATCTTTTATAACCCGGAAAGCATTCGCGCGCCATGGTTCCACTGTAATCGTATCTCCGTCTTTATATGCACGCATATGCAGCTGGCAGGTAGTATTCGCATGCCAGGGACCATGTGGTCTCCCGTTGATATACATCGAACAGGTTCCACAGATTCCTTCCCGGCAATCGTGATCAAATACAACTGGGTCTTGGCCTTCACGGATTAATCTCTCATTCAGGACATCCATCATTTCCAGAAATGACATTTCAGAAGAAATATCTTCTACCTTATATGTTTCAAAACGACCTTTTGATATGGCATTTTTTTGACGCCAGATTTTCAGCGTCAGGTTCATTTTGTAATGCTCCATTAGTAAAAGTTTACTCTGTTTAATAAGTTAAACGAATTCAATTCTCACACTCTCACACTCTCACACTATTTATAGCTCCTCTGCGACGGTTTTGCTACATCAAAAACCAGCACCTCTTTATGCAATTCCCATTCATGTTCGGACTTATATTCCCAAGCTGATACAAAACTGAAATGTTCATCATCGCGCTTGGCTTCTCCTTCAGGTGTCTGCATTTCTTCTCGGAAATGGCCACCGCAGCTTTCGTTTCTGTTTAATGCATCAATGCACATAAGTTCACCCAGCTCAATGAAATCAGCTACCCGGTTTGCTTTGTCGAGCTCTGGATTCATTTCATTTATTTCCCCCGGGATTTTTAAGTCGCTGTAAAATTCCTTTTTCAAATGTTGTATTTCACCAATTGCTTCATGAAGTCCATTCGCATTACGGGCCATTCCACATTTTTCCCACATGATCTTTCCAAGCTCTTTATGAAAATGATCCACCGTTTTTGTACCGCCGATTCCTTTTAGCAGGTTCATACGGTCCAAAACGGTTTTCTCCGCTTTTTCAAATTCGGGATGATCGGTGGGAATATTATTTGTCCGGATTTCGTCGTTCAGATAATTTCCGACAGTGTATGGAATTACAAAATACCCGTCGGCCAGACCCTGCATCAGGGCTGAAGCACCGAGGCGGTTGGCACCATGGTCGGAGAAATTCGCCTCACCCAGACAATATAATCCGCGAATAGTAGTCATCAGTTCATAATCAACCCATAAACCTCCCATGGTATAATGCACGGCCGGATATATACGCATAGGCACTTCATAAGGGTTTTCACCGGTAATTTTTTCGTACATGTCGAAGAGATTACCATATTTTTCTTTCACAACTTCTTTTCCATGCTGACGGATGATTTCGGGAGAAGAATTATCCAAGCCCTGTTTGTTACATTCCACTTTCCCATAACGGAATATGGCTTCAGCAAAATCAAGATACACGGCCTGTCTTGACGTTCCAACGCCAAATCCCGCGTCACACCTTTCTTTGGCAGCCCGGCTGGCTACATCGCGGGGAACGAGGTTACCAAATGCGGGGTACCTTCTTTCCAAATAATAATCTCTTTCTCCTTCCGGAATTTCGATTGGCTTGCGGGTGTCATGTTGTTTTTTAGGTACCCAGATGCGACCGTCATTGCGCAATGATTCTGACATCAGCGTGAGTTTCGATTGATAATCACCCGAAACAGGTATGCAGGTAGGATGAATTTGTGTGAAACATGGATTTCCAAAAAAAGCGCCTTTTTTATGTGCTTTCCAGGCGGCTGTTATATTACATCCCATGGCATTGGTCGATAAATAAAATACGTTGCCATAACCGCCTGTACAAAGCAAAACGGTATGACCAAAATGCCTTTCCAATTTACCTGATAGTAGGTTTCTTGTTATAATTCCTCTTGCTTTTCCGTCAATCACTACAAGCTCCTGCATTTCATGACGTGAATACATGGTTACATTCCCCAGGGCTACCTGGCGTTCAAGTGCCTGGTATGCACCTATCAGTAATTGCTGGCCTGTTTGTCCGGCTGCATAAAAAGTTCTTTGCACCTGGGTACCGCCAAATGAACGATTACTAAGCAGGCCGCCATACTCACGAGCGAATGGAACACCCTGCGCCACACACTGGTCTATAATACTGGTACTTACTTCTGCCAGGCGATGGACATTGGATTCACGGGAGCGGTAATCGCCTCCTTTAATAGTATCATAAAATAAGCGGAATACACTATCTCCGTCATTCTGATAATTTTTCGCTGCATTGATCCCGCCCTGCGCTGCTATACTGTGCGCACGCCGCGGTGAATCCTGAAAACAATATGCTTTCACCTGGTATCCCATTTCTGCAAGGGAAGCAGCGGCAGATGCACCCGCCAAACCAGTTCCAACTACAATAATCTCAATCTTACGTTTATTGGCCGGGTTAACCAGTTTTACATGTCCTTTATATTCATTCCATTTTTGCTCCAGGGTCCCGGCAGGAATTTTTGAATCGAGCATAAACAATTTGAAAATTTGAATTATTGGAAATTATTTTAGCTAACCCAACCAAAGAAAACTGAAATTGGCATCATCGCAAAAGTCAGTGATACAATTACTGCGAATCCAAAACCAAAGCTCTTTATCAGTTTTATATATTTCCCGTTGGGAATTCCCAGCGTTCTGAACGCGCTTTGAAATCCATGTAGCAGGTGGTACATCAGGGATATGCATCCTAAAACATATAACACAACAATCAACGGATCCTGAAAAACGCGAACGATTTCTGCATATTGGTTTGCTACTTCCTTCCCATTAATATCAGTAGTAGGCAATTCTGTGAAGCGGGACGG
The DNA here is from genome assembly GCA_035937535.1 of Puia sp. GTDB lineage: Bacteria > Bacteroidota > Bacteroidia > Chitinophagales > Chitinophagaceae > Puia. The sequence continues at coordinate 14,426 of DASZHV010000014.1, forward strand.
CACCCAGAAATGGGAAAGATGCATGATCAGAAAAAAAAGAAGTAGTGTTCCAAGCAATCCCATACTTCGGCTATACCACTTGCTTCCCCGGTTCCCAAGACTTACGGAATATCCGTTACGACGCCGGGAACGATTTTGAATTTCGAGTATAAGGCCCTGTATAATGTGTAATAAAAGCCCCGCAAATAATCCGACTTCCAGAATTCGAATAACCACGGTCGTTCCCATAAAATGAGAAGCAAGGTTAAACATCTGGCCTCCATCTCTGGCCCAGATACAGGCATTGACGCCTACATGAACAACGAGGAAGGAAATCAGGAAAATTCCGGTGAGAGACATGATAAACTTTTTGCCGATCGACGAGGTAAAGAATTCAGACCATTTCATAAGAGCCTTGAAAATTGAAAATCAGTGGAATAAGGCAAAAGTAAGTCAGGAAATGGGAAATCCCTATCTTAGCCCCTCAAAAATCTGTTTGATGAAGCGCGAAGAAGATTTTGATGCCAATCTTTCTGGTGAAGAAGGAACTACAGAGGAAGCAAAAACGAGTTGGTTTAAACGGATCAAGAAAGGCATTCTAACTAGTACGGCGGAGAAAAAAGAAACGCCGGAGGGATTATGGACCAAATGTCCGAGCTGTAATTATATATGTACAGTAACAGAGTTGCGCGAAAATGTTTTTGTATGTCCCAAATGCAGCTTTCATCACAGGATCGGAAGTGATGAATATTTCGAGATCCTTTTCAACGATAATAAATATGATGTTCTTTTTGAGAACATCCGTTCAAAAGATTTTCTTCATTTTACGGATCTTAAATCTTACCAGAAACGTCTTGAAGAAACATGGAACAAAACGGATATCACCGATTCCATCAGGATTGCTGCGGGTCATGTTCGCGAACATCATATGGTTGTAGGATGCATGGATTTTGAATTCATCGGCGGTTCTCTCGGAAGTGTAATGGGTGAGCGGATTGCGAGGGCGGTGGACTATTGTCTGCTTCACAAAGCACCCCTTTTGATTATTTGTAAATCAGGCGGAGCCCGCATGATGGAAAGTGCATTTTCATTAATGCAACTGGCCAAGGTTTCAGCAAAGCTTTCCCAACTCACAGATGCAAGGATACCTTATATTTCTTTATTGACAGACCCCTCCTTCGGCGGGATTTCTGCTTCTTTTGGTATGCTCGGTGATTTCAATATTGCCGAACCTGGTGCACTGATTGGATTTGCTGGACCGCGTGTAATCCGCGAAACGATTAAAAAAGATCTACCGGAAGGTTTTCAGCGGAGTGAATTTCTACTCGAGCATGGTTTCCTGGATTTTATCGTCAATCGTAAGGAATTAAAACAAAAGATTGCTACCGTACTGACCCTGCTATTGAACTGATCTGTTCTATTAATTTTTCCGGCAACTATGACTGAAATCAGAAACCGATCTGCTTATCATGAATATTTCATCGAAGAAAAATACAATGCTGGAATGGTCCTAGCAGGCACTGAAGTAAAATCCATCCGGGAAGGGAAAGTAAGTTTTGCAGATAGCTTTTGCGTGTTTTTCAAATCAGAGCTCTGGGTCCGTAACCTGCATATTGCGGAATATCGATTTGGAACAACTAATAATCATATTGCCGTTCACGACCGGAAACTACTGCTGAAGCGGAAAGAACTGAGAAAACTCGAAAATAAACTTAAGGACAAGGGATATACAATCATTCCCTTAAGAATATTCTTAAGTGAGAAAGGCCTGATAAAGATGGAAATAGGCCTTGGCAGAGGTAAAAAACTCTATGATAAACGGGAAACCATCAAGGATAGGGATACCCAGCGGGAAATCAAGCGATTCCTGAAATAATTATACGCTTGTTAAAAAGCGTCGTTTTTGGGCCATGAGTCCAAAATAAACAGGGGATGGTATAATGATTGCTGGTTTCCCACGTTAAATTGTGTTGATTACCTTTTAGAATAAGCCCATGAAAAACCTGATACTCATTTTACTCATATTCAGCGCATTTAGTGTTCAGGCTCAAAAAGTTACAGGTTACTGGTACGGCCAGGCCAATGTCGAAATGGCCGGGATACAAAACAATTATCTCACGGAGCTCATTATCTCCCAAAAAGGTAACCGGGTTAAGGGTTTTTTCGGATATTATTTCAAAGACGTTTACCAGAGTTTTGTTGTAAAAGGTACTTATGATCCAAAAACCCGGAAGGTTGTAATTAATGACATACCTATCATTTATTTCAAAACCAATTCTACGATGAACAGCGTGGATTGTATTACAAGTTTTTATGGTACGCTGCGGGTTTCAAAAGTAAAAACAGAACTGGTTGGTTATTTCTATCGTGATAAAAAATACACATATACCTGTCCTGATCTGCGGGTAAATTATACCCTTTACACAGAAGCCAAAGTGGAGGATAGTATTTTCAAGGATATGTCTAGCACTCGAAGTTTCTGGAAACCTCAACCACCTGTTCCTGAACTGGTGAAAGGCAATGACGCAAAACAGGAATCAGAAATGGGGGCCGTTGCAGATGCAAGCACTTCAATAAAAAAAAGCAAAGAAAACGCTGGTGATGGAATAAAACCAATTGTAAAAAATACCGATCCTGCCGAAGCAACGTCAACAGTAACTGAAAAGAAGTCAATTCCTGACCAAATAACTGTATCAGAGAAGAGAGCAAATCCTGTGATGGTAATTGCTCAACCGGTGGTCCAGTCGGATATCATGAAGATCAATGAGGATTTCAAAAGGAGAAAACAAATTGTAAGCAAGGAGATCGAAGTTGCATCCGACAGTATTCGGCTAAGTTTTTATGATAATGCAGAAGTAGATGGAGACAGCATTTCAGTTTTTTTTAATGGCAAGCTGATTCTAACACATCAGGAACTGACCGAGCGTGCATTTAATGTTTATGTACAACTCGATAGTTCTCTTGAAGTAAATGAAGTGAGTATGTTTGCGGAAAACCTTGGAAAATATCCGCCCAATACTGCCCTCATGGTAATCAGTGACGGAGATAAGAGGTATGAGACCTTTCTCTCCAGCGATTTCAAAGGCAACGCAACTATACGTTTAAAACTCCGGAGAAATTCCGTTGCGGGGAATTAAATAAAATAAATTCAATTCTTTTTATAATAACAAAGGCTTACTACATTTGTCTTCCAAAAAACGGGATGTAGCGCAGCCCGGTAGCGCACTACGTTCGGGACGTAGGGGCCGCAGGTTCAAATCCTGTCATCCCGACATAATAAAAACAAACCCTTCGCGAAACAACTGGTTTATTGTTTTAATTCTGATGAATTTTATTTTGTAAATCGCTTAATCATTCATCCTCTAATAAAACCCCCTCCCTATTTGTTTCTTATCATTATAACAAATTAAAATAAATTGAATTTCTATAGTCAATTCCAAGAGCCATATGAATTTGAATAAAATTATATATACTGTTTTAGGTCAATCTTCTTTAAATCATCAAATTGTTATGACAAATTCTATTTATCGATTAATTATACTTAGTGCTCCCTGATCAGAGTATTCCCTTAAATCCTTAACTTACGTGTTTGTATATATTGCAATAGGACCCTGATGAAACAGCGCTATCTACCACTACTCTTATTTTTGTTTTTATTTACAAATTGTACAAAGAATCCCGATTCTGTTAGTAACCTTCATTTAAAAGTCGAACCGGTCCGCGAACTGTCCAATCTTGCAAATATTCAATATGGTTCCAATAAAGATACCAGTGGCAAAATAGTGTCGCTTACGATGGATTTATATTTCCCTGCAGGGGCAACTTCAGCCGGGAACTATCCATTGGTGATGATGATCCACGGAGGCTCTTATCTGAATGGAGATAAAACCGATTTAACCAGTTATTGTAATATTCTTGCTGATTCGGGTTTCGTAGTAGCTTCCATCAATTACAGACTGGGATGGAGAGTAGGAAACGGAGAATGTAAAGGTGATACAATAAGTTTGATTCAGGCAGGATATCGGGCCCTGCAGGATGCAAATGCAGCCATGCGATTCTTAATGACCAATGCCAAATTATATGGCTTAGATACAGGCCGTGTATTTGCAGGTGGAAGTAGCGCGGGCAGTAGTCTGGCTTTAAACTTAGCCTTTATACACAACAATGATTTAAATTTATTCACACCTGTTGAATTTTCTCTGCTCGGACCAATTAATACCGCAGACAATAACCTTACCAGTTCATTTAAAATTAAAGGCATTTGCAATATGTGGGGAGCATTACCTGATTCAAATCTTATTACAGCTTCCAGTGCTACACCTACCATATCATTTCATGGCACGGATGATAACGTGATTCCTTACGATGTCGGATATAATGAATCCTGCAGTAATTCCATTAGGTTATATGGATCAGCCTGTATTCAGAGAAGGCTGGAATTTTATAATACGCCCGCTATTTCAAACTTTGTAATTGGCGGCGGTCATGATCCCATCGTTTATACCCCCGGGTTTTTAATGAGTAATACGTCTTGTTTCTTCCATAGACTGATCAAAGGGACACCGATCTCCAGCAAAATATACACAACGCTTGAGAGCAGTTGTGATTAATACTACTTTATTCAAATTACTTTTACTATTAACAAGTCGTGTCCTATTCCCCCATGGCCACATCAAAGAAAGTAAAAAAGGGCAGTGCTGCTTTGTAAGTTTTTAATATTTCCGGAATCAGGTGTTTCGATAAAACGAGATCATCGTCGAAGCTCCTTTGAATGTAAAGTTGTTTGAATTTCAAAAACTCAATGTTGGGGTTATCCGGTTCATATCCTTTTGGTTGCCTTGATAATTTCTCTCCGTATATTTTTCCAAAATACTTTAAAAATTCCTTTGTATTTATAATTTTTTTTAATCCGGCGCTATTGTAATCAATTTCCTGCCGGATCTTTTTCAAAGTTTCAGACGACGGGTCCCAGATTCCGCCACCAATCATGGATTTCCCAGGTTGTATATGAATATAGAATGGGCATTTTTGGTTTTCAGGTCCTCTTTCAATAATGGAACTGAAATGAGATTTATATGGAGTTTTATCTTTTGAAAAACGTATATCCCTATAAATTCTATGTATATATTTTGCCGGCTCCTTCTCAGGTATCGATTCAATTTTCCGTATTCCTTCAACTAACCCGGTCATAAAACCCAAATACTCCGCTTTCGCTTTTTCATACGAGGGCCGGTTTTTTTCAAACCAGGGTTTGTTATTATTCAACTTAATCTTTGAAAGAAAAGCAAATGTTTCTTTAGAAATGATCATCATGCTTAATTTATTTTCCGGGTTTTGTATAAGCAGCTATTTCATGCAAGCTTCCATGCCTGATAAAACCTTTTAATTTCAGGGTAACGGATGTTGAGAATCCATCCAGTTTTGTCAGATCTTCATCCCATAATTCCTTATTCGAAAGAATGCTTGTGACAATATGATCAATAGGACCTTCCTCCCATATTCCGTAAAAATGTACCGCGCGGTCATCGTTAATAAGGTAATATTGATTGTTCAGGGTACCATAATATTTTTCCGATTCCTTTTTGACCGGCCGCATGAACAACAGGTAGGCTGCGAAACCCATTGAAATCAATTCAGGAGGTTTTTTAAACAATTCGTAGTATTTGTGCAATACCGGTAGAACACGTGCTGCAATCTTGGAACTATACTGCATAGTAATGCTCAACCAATGATGTTGCAAATAAGGGTTTCGGAACCGGTCCAATACTTTCAATCCGAATTCCCTTATTTCATTCTCGGATATTGAATAAGGTATCGCCTGTCCGATTTCATCCATCATAATATTCCTGACATAAGATTCAAAAAGCGGATCTTCCATTGCTTCTACAACCGTTTCAAATCCGGATAAATACCCAAGCCCGCAACTTAACGTATGCGTTGCATTTAGCATTCTTAATTTCAATTCCTTATATTTTGTAATATCCGGAGCTATAACAACTCCTTCATCTGCTGTATAAAATGAAAGAACCTTGCTTACTTGGGTATCTCCCTCAATAGCCCATAAACAATAAGGCTCACATACTGACATCAGATCATCTGTGTATCCCCATCGTTCTTCCCATTGTTGTTTTATGGAAGGTGATGGTTTTCCGGGAACAATGCGGTCTACAAGGGAATTGCAAAAACGATTATACAAATTCAGCCAGTCCGAAAAAGGCTGGCCAAGTTGATTGAATTCAGCCAACTCCATTAAAATGGATTTTAATTTTTTACCGTTATCTGTTAATAATTCTGTTGGAATAATTATCATCCCGGCTTCAGGAGCTCCATTAAATATTTTATATCTTTCAAATAAGAACGCAAGTAATTTCGCCGGATATGAATCCGGAGGATTCTGAAGGATAGATTCTTTTACTAATTGGATCCCCACTTCTGTGGTATTAGAAATCACTATCTGCAGAAAAGGGCTTGCCGCAGCCTTTAGTAGTTCTTTCCAATGATGACTTGCCGAAATGACCCTGCTAATAGCCGAACAGATGATATGCTGATCGATTGAAACCCCGGCTTCCATTCCGCGAATGAATATAGTATATAATCCATCCTGCCTGTTGAAAGCGTCTCCGTCTCCTGTTTGCGTGGATTTTACAACCAGGACCCGCCCGTTAAATATTCCCCTGCGATTTGCTTTGTCAACAAAATAATCCGGCAGAGCTCGTAATAGTACACCCGTACCGAATTGCAGAATTTTTTCAGGCATGTTGAAAACTTCTTCCCCGGGTATTTCCGTACCTCCCAATCTGATCTTCTCCAGGTTTTGTTTGGATAGGTTCATAAAATTCATTTAGTCTTTCTCAACAACTATTTTGATAGTATGATTGGAAGGGTTTAACCAATTCGGGAAATCTTTAGCGGCCTCATTGAATTTTACCCTGTTTGTAATAAATAAAAGGGGATGAATCAATCCATTTTTAATGCATTGAATTACGCGGTCAAAATCTTCACGTGTTGCGTTACGGCTGCTCATCAGTGTTGTTTCCCTTTTATGAAAATCAGGGTGGCTGAAAACCAATTCTTCTTTTTGTAAACCAATCAGAATATATCTTCCTCCATGAGCAAGATAATTTAGACCCTGATTGATCGCTTTCCTGTTTCCACTAGCGTCTATAACAACACCGGGCATATCTCCATGAGTAATTTCCATTAATTGTTCCATCATATTGGCATCTCCTGCCTGAATGCCATGTTGAATCCCTAATTTAGTCATGCAAAAATCCAATCGATGTGAATTCGTATCCGTTACAATAAGTTGAGCCCCTTCAAGCCTTGCAAATTCCATGGCAGACAAACCAATCGGACCGGCTCCCATAACTAAAACAAATTCCCCCGGCTTAACAGCTGCTCTCCTGATTCCGTGAGCGCCGACCGAAAGTGGTTCTACCATGGCCATCTCAGTAAGGTTCAATCCATGTGCATGAACCAGGAGCCGTGTCGGAATCGAATAATAATCAACCATGCCTCCATCAATATGAACTCCGCAAACCTGAAGATTTATGCAACAATTCGATTTGCCATTCCGACAGGCAATACATTCTCCACAATTCAGATAGGGAAGAAAAGTAACATTTTCTCCATTTTGAAAACCTGGTGCATTATCGAATTCAACTAATTCACCTGATAATTCATGACCCAGAATGCGAGGGTAATTGAAAAATGGTTGAGTCCCCTCGTAAGCATGCAGATCAGTGCCACAAATACAAATATTCCTGATTCGTACAATTGCATGACCTGACTGCAAATCCGGTTCAGGGAGATTTGCATATTCTAATTTCCCTGGTTTTGTACAAACCAACGCTTTCATTTGAAAATATATTAGCCACTATATCGAATAAGCTGTCCCGTAGTATGGCTGGATTTTTGAGACAGAAGAAAAGCAACTACATTAGCAATTTCCGGAACACATTCCTTCACTATAACAGAATTTACCCGTATTCCGTATTTCAAAAGCTCAACTGCCCATTCCCTTGTCAAAGCATTGATTCCCCCTGTTGATACAGTATAAACTGCGGAATTTCCCTGATCAGTTTCAGTTAAAATAAAACTGACATTTACAATAGCTCCTTTGGTTTTTTTTAAATAAGGAAGAACAAAATGTGTCATTAAATAATAATGTACGAGATTTTTTTGAATACACTGTAAAAATATCCCTGAAAGGTCTAATCCCATACCTTCATTTACACCTGCGTCGTTCACCAGTCCGTCGATGCACCCGTATTTCTGAATAATGTTTCGTACCGCATTTTCGCATTCAGCCGGATGACCCAACTCAGCCTCCACCAAAATTACTTTACTGCCTGAAGTTTCAATTTCCTGTTTCAGTTTCAGGTGGTTATAAACATTTCTTCCAACGATCACCAGGATGGCACCTTCGTCGGATAATACTCTAATTAAGTTTTCCGTGTTGCCTTTACCATTACCAGTTATGACGATTACTTTATTTTGCAGGCACAGTTCCATCTCTATACTTTAATTCAGCTTATAAAATGTAATTGCGTTGCCTCCAAAAAAATCAGATTGCTCTGAATTGGAAAAGGATTTAAAATAATCCTCAGTAATTTGTTTCACTTGATCATATGAGCCTGCCTGTAAACAAACAGGCCAATCCGATCCAAACATAATCCGTTTTGTTCCGAATGTCTCTAATACGGTACTTATATAAGGAAGGAAATCATCATTTTCCCAAAATTCAAAATCCGCTTCAGTAACCATCCCGGAAATCTTGCAATAAACATTCTGCAATGGAGCGAATTTTTTCATAGCAACCCTCCATTCAGCTATCATTCCTTTTTTAATTGAAGGCTTTGCCAGGTGATTAATCACAAAATGCTGATCCGGAAACGCTCCTGCCAGCTTTTCAGCAAATCCTAGTTGGTCCTGAAGGATCAGGAGATCAAAACTAAATCCATATTTATTCAATAGTCCTACCCCCTTTTGAAAAACCGGGCTTAACATGATATCTCTTTGTTTCTCGCCCTGTAACAAGTGACGGAATCCTTTCAACAAGGGAAATTTCTGATAATAGTTTAATCTCTCCTCAAGACCTTCTGATTGCAGATCAATCCAGCCAACCACACCCTTGATGTAAGGATAATGGTTTGCAAGTTCTAAAAGAAACTGGTTTTCATTTTCTGACGAGTCTGCCTGAATAGCCACGGATCCACTTACATGATTTTGTTTAAATACAATTTCCACATCTGGGGGTAAATAATCCTTACGTAAAATTTTCATCTCCTCTGTTATCCAGCTATCCCTCTGGAGATCAAATTTCCAGAAATGCTGGTGCGCATCGATTATCGGGTATGGCATTCCGGGGTTTTATTTATTCAAATCTCAAATTTAAATACTCTGTCCATCAATACCCATTTCACATGTGGTTTGGCCCATGGAATTTGCTTTTGAAATTCTGACATAAGACTCTCCCATTGCTGAACGATTGGGTTTATAAGGTCCATTGCTGCTTTTTTCTCAAAACTGAAATCCGAATTAACCTGGATAATCATAAATAACCGGTTACCTGTTCTATAAATTTCCATTTCATGGATTCCAGCCTGTTGAAGACTGTCTTTAATTTCAGGCCACACATTTTTATGATATTCATCGTACGCCATAATATGGCTTTCATCATCCTTTAGATCACATGCCAGGCAATATTGTTTCATAAAAATTTTAATTTCGAAAAAACAGCTCTCCCTATAATCCGTTTATCAACGTGAAAATTATTTAGTCAAACAATTCCGGTTGCTCTGGCTTTTTCTTTTGTTCCCATTCCATTGTAAGGCTTTTTGTATATCCGGCCAGTTTGACTCCGGCGGCTTTCCAGCCCATAACTTCCACCGCTTTGACAGTTTTAATTTTAGCCTTACGAACCTGGGCACCACGTCCGGATTGCATGATCAATATTGGCTCTTCGTCTGTACTGACGGCTTCCAGCCTGTTACCCTCTCCTTCCTTAATGAAAAGAAATTTATTGTGGAGTGAATTCGTTTCTATTTTAAATCGCTTGATGCTATATTGAGCTTTTTCGCCGTCGAGGTATATGGCGGTTACTATTTTCTCCGGAATATACTTTTCGATTAATAAAATTTTATCCGCGTCAAAACGCTGAGTAAGTTCCTGATCTGTGATTTCATAATTTCCATCGTCATAAATTACCAGGAGCCGTTCCTCCGCATTAAATTTTCCCAGGAAACTTCCTTTTTCTTCTGTATTTAATCGTCCGAAAGTATCGTCAAACCAAAGGTTTCGCGCATTCAATGTAGCTTTTCCAGCCTGTTTGAACTTTACTGATTTTATTGGATATTTCGTTACCTGATTGCCCAATGAAGTGCGGGACTTGATTTCCAGTGTTTGAAAATCAAAATCGAATTCCTTATGCCTGGCAGAACAACCCGGGTTCAATAAAACCCTCACTAATTCCGCTTCGCCATTTGGGTTAGAAGAAAAGTAATGAACTCTTGCTTTTTCAGATTTGGTAAGATCGTATTCCTTTTCCCTGGTAACTCCGGTCACATTAAAACGCTTCGCATAGCTTATCCCTGTCTTCCCGTCCACGTATATCATATTATAGGTGGTTCTTTCATCATTTTTCTGGAAGATGCCTAAATGAATGATATCCTTACCAATAAATGTTTTCTCTGCCACTTTCACAATCTTCATCGTACCGCCGCGGGTAAAAGCAATGATATCATCCAGGTCCGAAACTTCCGTAACGAATTCATCTTTTTTTAAACCTGTTCCGATAAATCCTTCTGTGCGGTTTACATAAATCTTTGTATTTGCAATAGCAACCTGTTTTGCCTGAATGGCTTCAAAAGGACGGATCTCGGTTTTTCTTTCTCTGCCCTTCCCATATTTTCGCAGGAGCTCTTCGTAATAATTTACAGCAAAATCTATCAGGTTATTGAGGTCGAATTTCACCTGTTTGATTTCTGCCTCAAGGGATTTAATCTGAGTGTTCAGCTCATCAATATCCAGTTTATAAATTCTTCGTACAGGTTTTTCTGTTAATTTAATTATATCCTCACGGCTGATATTCTTTTTTAGTTGTTTACGGAAGGGTTCAAATGCTTTTGCGATTGCCAATAGTACCTTTTCCCATGTCTCGTGTTTCTTTTCAAGTTCCTTATAGATCTTTTCTTCGAAGAATATTTTTTCCAATGAAGTGAAATGCCATTTTTCCTGTAATTCGGCCAGCTTGATTTCCAGCTCCCTTTTCAAGAGATCTTTGGTGAGATCCACTGATGACTTTAGCAATTCGGGCATCGATGGAAATTCGGGTCTTTGTTTATTGATCACACAGGCACTCGGTGAAATACCGATTTCGCAATCCGTAAATGCATAGAGCGCATCGATGGTGATGTCAGGTGAAATGCCCTGTGCCAGGTCAATCTGAATCTCCACTTCAGCTGCCGTATTATCCGTTACTTTACGAATCCTGATTTTTCCCTGGTCATTGGCTTTAATAATTGAATCTATCAGCTGGCTCGTTGTAATACCATAGGGAACATCACGGATCATCAGGGTCTTCTTATCTATTTCTTCAATATGTGAGCGCACACGTACACGGGCACCTCTTCTTCCTTCATTATAATTCACAGTGTCGATCATGCCGCCAGTTTGGAAATCCGGATACAGTTCAAATTTTTTCCCTCTGAGATATTTAACCGACGCCTGACAGATTTCACAGAAATTATGGGGAAGAATTTTAGTTGCAAGGCCAACTGCAATTCCTTCTGCGCCCTGAGCGAGGAGAAGGGGAAATTTCATGGGAAGTGTAATGGGTTCATTTTTTCTTCCATCATAGCTAAGTTGCCAGTCCGTGGTTTTGGGATTAAAAGCGACTTCCAGTGCAAATTTGCTGAGCCTCGCTTCGATGTATCTGGCAGCCGCCGCTTCATCTCCCGTACGTACATCTCCCCAGTTCCCCTGCGTTTCAATAAGGAGGTCTTTTTGTCCCAGGTTTACGAGCGCCTCCCCTATTGATACATCACCATGCGGATGATACTGCATTGACTGTCCTATAATATTAGCTACTTTATTAAATCTTCCGTCATCCATTTCTTTCATGGCGTGGAGAATGCGGCGCTGCACTGGCTTTAATCCATCCTGCAGGGCTGGGACTGCCCTTTCGAGAATAACATAAGACGCATAATCCAGGAACCAGTTTTTATACTGATTGGTTATGCCGGTTTCATTAAGTAAAAAATCTTTATTGGTCATGATGATTGCAAAGATATATAGCCTGATTCAAAAGAAATTCTCCCCAAAAGGGAGGGTGACTGAAGGCAGGTATTTGAGGAACTATCCATATATTCACTTAAGAATCTTTTTTATTTCTATGCCAAATTATGCTGGCCAAACAAGAATTCTTGCGGCTGTAGACTGCATCATTTTTGGATTTGACGGGGAAAACCTGAAAGTATTACTAATGAAACGCAGTATTGATCCTGAAAAAAATAAATGGAGCCTGATTGGAAGTTTCATGGCAGGATCTGAAAGCCTGGAACAAGCCGCTATCCGGGTATTAAAAAAATTTACCGGTATTGAAGGACTGTATATGCACCAGTTGCAGACATTCAGCCACCCCGACAGGGATCCGCTCGAAAGAACAATTTCAACCGCATTCACCACACTGATTGATATCCATCAGTATGAAAAACAAATAATAAAAGATTATCACGCGGAATGGTTCCTGGTAGGGAAGACTCCCCGGCTTATTTTCGATCATGATTCCATGATGAAAATGGCCCAGCAGGAACTTCGTTACCAGGCTGCCTCCCATCCGATTCTATTTGAACTGCTCCCCGATAAATTCACAATACCCCAATTACAAAGTCTTTATGAAGGCGTTTATGAAACCCGGTTCGACAATCGTAATTTCAGTCGTAAGGTTTTATCAACTGAGCTCCTTGTTAAACTCAGGGAAAAAGATAAATCCAGTTCCAAAAAGGGAGCATTTTATTACAAACTCAACAAGAAAAAATATAAAGCGGGTTTCAGGTCCTTCCTGAATTTCATTCCCAATCCAGACCGGTTTGCATTTTAACAAATAATGTGATTTATCCGGATTTTTTGGGAGTTACTTTATAAATGTTAATTTGACATGAATTCCATCGGAGCTTCCATATGAATAATAAATCATGGGTAATCGGAATTGATTTTGGTACCGATTCTGTACGGACAATAATTGTAAACGCATTTAGCGGAGAAGAAGCAGCTTCTTCTCTTTTTGAATATCCCAGATGGAAGGCAGGATTATATTCAGACCCGTCCGCCAATCAATTCAGGCAGCATCCTTTGGATTATCTGGAAGGACTGGAATATGGTATTCGTGAATGTATGGAACAACTGTCACCGGAACAGCGGAAAAATATCCGGGGAATTGGAGTTGACACTACCGGTTCCACCCCGGTAGCGGTGGACAATCGGGGAACTCCTCTTTCTCTACTGCCGCGTTTCGCTGAAAATCCAGAAGCCATGTTTGTTTTATGGAAGGATCATACATCTATTAAAGAAGCAGCAGAGATCAACCGGCACGCGCAAAAATTTCCTGTTAATTATCTTCAATTTGTAGGCGGTATATATTCATCGGAATGGTACTGGGCCAAACTATTACATACTCTTCGCGCAGATGAATCTGTTCGTAAAGAATGTTTTAGCTGGGTGGAACATTGTGACTGGATTCCTTTTGTACTTACAGGAGGCACTTATGCCATGCAGATAAAACGCGGGGTTTGCAGTGCGGGACATAAAGCACTGTGGTCTCCCGCTTTCAAAGGGTTTCCACCAGATGATTTTTTCAGTTCACTCGATCCAATTCTTAAAGGATATGCCGCTGGACTATCCCCTGAATTATTTACTGCTGATAAGCCAGCCGGAACCCTGAGTATCTCATGGGCTGCAAAACTCGGATTAAGCGAAGAGGTGGTTGTTTCCACAGGCGCTTTTGATGCTCATATGGGTGCTGTAGGCGGACAAATAGAACCTTATTATCTGAGCAAGGTTATGGGAACTTCTACCTGTGATATGCTGGTAGCTCCTGTTAATGAAATGAACGGAAAACTTGTTAAGGGTATATGCGGCCAGGTGCCGGGTTCAGTCATTCCGGGAATGATGGGAATGGAAGCGGGTCAGTCTGCCTTTGGAGATGCTTATGCATGGTTTAAAAATCTGCTGGGGTGGCCGCTTCGTTATACTTCTAAAAACAGAATTGGGTCCAAACAGTCAGAAGACTCCTTCATTCAAAATATCATGCTGGAAATCCTGCCAGCACTTAACAGAGAGGCTGAAAAAATAATTGTCGGGGAAAATGCGGAATTGGCAATTGACTGGTTCAACGGACGCCGTTCACCCGATGCCAATCAGGAACTAAAAGGAGCGATTACCGGGATCAATCTGGCAAGTGACGCACCTGCCATTTTTCGTGCGGTGGCTGAGTCGACTTGTTTCGGGGCTAAAGCTATTGTGGATCGTTTTACTTCTGAAGGTATCCCGATAAAAGGGCTTATCGGGCTCGGCGGGGTTGCCAAAAAGTCTCCTTTTATTATGCAAATGATGGCCGATATAACGGGGATGGATATTCGTATTCATAGTTCTGAACAAACCTGTGCCCTGGGCGCAGCCATGTTTGCCGCTACTGCGGCCGGAATGCATAAAAATGTTGAATCGGCGATGCATTCCATGGGAACAGGGTTTGAGAGAACATATCATCCGGATCAAACCCGAAATATTATATATCAAAAAAGATATCAGAAGTATAAAAAAGCTGGAGCCTGTCTCGAAAATATTTTATTATAAAATTCATGAATCATTATCAGCATATCCGGGAAGAAGCATGCGCGGCTAATAAACAATTACCTGCCCTGGGGCTTGCGCTTTTTAGTTTTGGAAACCTGAGTGTCGTCGACCGTCAGCATGCAGTATTCGCCATCAAACCCAGTGGTGTTCTTTATGAGGATCTGTTACCTGAAAAAATGGTCATTGTTGACTTTGAAGGAAAAACAGTGGAAGGAAAACTAAAACCATCTTCTGATACGAAGACACACGCTGTGTTGTATAAAAATTGGAAAAATATCGGTGCAATCGTTCATACCCATTCCACTTATGCTACTGCCTGGGCTCAGGCCCAACGCGAAATTCCTATTTATGGAACCACACACGCAGATCATTTTACCGGACCGGTCCCATGTGCCCCGCCGATGGGAGACGAAATGATCAAAGGAAATTATGAATATGAAACAGGATACCAGATAATAAATTATCTGAATGAAAAAAAACTTTCTTATGAAGAAGTGGAAATGATACTGGTAAGCAACCATGCTCCTTTCACATGGGGAAAAAATGCGGCAAAGGCCCTATATAATAGCGCCGTGCTGGAATCCATCGCACAAATGGCACTTCTTACCGAACAGATTAACCCGAATGCAAATACTTTGAAACAAGCCCTAATACAAAAACATTTTGAAAGAAAACACGGACCGGATGCATATTACGGTCAATAATACAACAAATGATGGCGGATCTTAAACAATGGGAGGTCTGGCTAATGACAGGAAGCCAGCATCTATACGGAGCAGAAACATTGAAATTGGTAAAAGACCATGCAGAAATCATTGCAAGGTATTTTGATGAAAATGTACAAATCCCGGTTCGTGTGGTTTGCAAATCCATCGTGACAACTCAGGAAGAAATATCGGCCGAATGTAAAGAAGCAAATATTGAATCAGTCTGCATTGGCCTGATTACCTGGATGCATACATTTTCCCCGGCAAAAATGTGGATTAACGGACTGAAAATTTTGAGGAAACCTATCCTTCATTTACATACACAATTTAACAGGGACATTCCATGGGATACAATTGATATGGATTTTATGAATCTGAATCAGTCCGCCCACGGGGACAGAGAATTTGGATTCATGATGAGTCGTATGCGCATACAGCGCAAAGTTGTATCGGGGCATTGGCAGGACCCGCAGTTGATTCGTCAGATCGCCTGGTGGACAAGAGCAGCGGCAGGCTGGAACGACCTTCAGGGTGCCAGGTTTCTAAGGTTTGGAGATAATATGCGACAGGTTGCAGTTACTGAGGGGGACAAAGTAGAAGCAGAATTAAAATTTGGATATTCAGTTAACACATACGGTGTAGGAGATCTGGTGGAATCCATTCAGGCAGTATCTGATGGAGAATTGAATGTACTGATGGATGAATATGAACAGCAATATCATATTTCAATCGATCTGAAAAAAGGAAACAAAAAACATGAATTATTAAGAGATGCTGCAAGAATTGAATCCGGTATTAAAAAAATGCTGATTGCCGGCAACTTCAAAGGATTCACTGATACGTTTGAAGATTTACACGGACTGAAACAGTTGCCAGGAATAGCGGCACAAAGGCTCATGCAGGCTGGTTATGGATTTGCCGGAGAAGGTGACTGGAAAACTGCTGCCCTTTTGAGAGCGATGAAAACGATGTCAATCGGATTGGCTGGTGGAAATTCATTTATGGAGGATTATACTTATCACCTCGAACCAGGAAATGAAATGGTGTTGGGTGCACACATGCTTGAAATCTGCCCTTCCATTTCAGATGAAAAACCATCCTGTGAAATACATCCTCTGGGTATCGGTGGTAAAGCTGATCCGGTAAGATTGGTTTTTAATGGTCGTGCAGGCACTGCATTAAATGCTTCCATTATTGATATGGGTTCAAGATTTCGTATGCTCGTGAATACAGTGGAAGCAGTAAATCCTCCGCAGCCTTTACCAAATCTTCCTGTTGCACGTGTACTTTGGAAACCCCTTCCTGATTTTAAATCTGCCTGCACAGCATGGATACTCGCAGGTGGCGCGCATCATACCAGTTATAGTCAGAACCTGAGCGTTGAATGCCTTGAAGATTTTGCGGCGATGGCCGGAATAGAGTTTGTATTAATAGGAAAGAATACTGATATTTATCAATTCAAGAATGAATTGAAATGGAATGATATGTATTACAAACTAAATACATAATATTAGGCTTATATATTTCTCTTAACGCGATTGCTGACGTATGAATAATCAACTGGTTTTCTCAGATTACCTGATTTTTATCCTCTACCTTGTATTGGTTGGATCTTACGGATACTGGATTTATCATAAACGCAAAAGCAAGGAACACGATTCTAAAGGATTTTTTCTTGCTGAAGGTTCTCTTACCTGGTGGGCAATCGGAGCCAGTCTGATCGCTTCCAATATTTCAGCGGAACAATTCATTGGCATGAGTGGGAACGGTTTCTTCGTAGGCGTGGCCGTTTCAGCCTACGAATGGATAGCCGCGTTATCACTTATCATCATTGCCATTTGGTTTATTCCAATCTATCTTAAGAATAAAATTTATACCATGCCGCAGTTTCTCAAAACGCGGTACAATGAAACGGTTGCGATGATCATGGCCATACTCTGGCTGTTTATATACATTTTCGTTAACCTGACGTCCATATTATATTTAGGTGCAGTAGCTATCAGCGGACTGCTGCCGTATGGAACCAATATAGATTATCTGCATATCGTTATGATTGCCCTCGCCGTTTTTTCAATTTTTATTACACTGGGTGGTATGAAAGTTATCGGATTTACGGATGTGATCCAGGTTACCGTATTGATCCTGGGAGGTCTCGCAACTTCTTACATGGCATTAGACAAAGTGAGCGGGGGACATGGCGCAGCAGAAGGATTTACAACTTTATTGAAGCTGGCGCCTGAACATTTTCACATGATATTCAAAAAACCTACGGTAGATTCTCCGCAGATAGAAATTGATAAATATCTTCTTCTTCCGGGCATACTCATGTATGCAGCTGGCCAGTGGATCGTAAATCTGAATTACTGGGGATGTAATCAATATATCACACAGAGAGCGCTGGGTGCAGATCTGAATACTGCCCGTACTGGTTTGTTATTTGCTGCTCTTCTTAAACTGATAATGCCCCTGATAGTAATGCTTCCGGGAATAGCAGCTTATGTATTGATGAAACAGGGTCATCTTCCTTCCATGGAGCATGCAAGTATGGATCATGCTTATTCAGCTGTGTTAGGATTTTTACCGGCCGGTCTGAAGGGTTTATCCATAGCTGCCCTGACCGCTGCCATCGTAGCTTCACTTGCCGGAAAAATCAACAGTATCTCTACGATTTATACTCTTGATATTTATAAAAAATACATCAACAAAGATGCATCTGAGCAAAAGACGGTGTGGATGGGCCGTGCAGTCGCACTGGTGGCTCTGATAGTAGCTATTATGTTTACGTGGAAAGATGTTTTAGGTATCAGCAGTGCAGGTGGATTCACATATATACAGAAATATACTGGTTTTATCAGTCCGGGTGTATTTGCCATGTTCCTTCTTGGTATGTTCTGGAAAAGAACAACAGGTGCTGCAGCTGTCGTTGGAGTTATTTCAGGAGTCGGATTTTGTCTGTTCTTTAATGAATTTGCGGCTTCCGTTTTCGGAAATAATACGTGGTTATATACGGCTTATCCAACCGGCACCGTACACAATGGTAAAGAAGTATTTGAAATCCCTTTCCTAATTGCAATGGGACTTTCATTTTTCTTTACCGTACTGATCATGGTGATTATAAGCCTGGCTGGTCCGAAAGTAAATGCCAAAGCATTTATGCTTGACAAAACTATGTTCAAATTAAGTCCAAAAATAATTTCATTGATCGTCGTGATCCTGTTGCTATTAACTGCGCTTTACGTTAAATTCTGGTAATTTAGTATATGGTGAATGGTTTATGGTGGATGGCAAATGGACTTATTTTAAAACCATCTACCATATACCATATACCATGCACTATATGCCAATTATGGTTTTATCTCCTTAATTTCTACCTGTGGAACCAGAACTTTATTTAATTTCTGCAATTGGATCTCATTGCCCAGTGTGAAATCTTTTGTAAGTCGAATATCTTCCACGCTGGCGCCTATTTTTACTTCGTAGGTTCCGGCTTCTACCACCCATCTTGTCAGCGAAGTATCAAATGAAGCCAGGGATGAGGCGTCCAGCACCATCTGAACAGTTTGCGACTCGCCCGGGTTCAATAAACGGGTTTTCGCAAATCCTTTTAACTCCTCTTCCGGTTTGTTTAATTTACTTGCAGGTGCAGATATATAAAGTTCTACAACTTCCTTACCAGCCGCTTTTCCAGTATTGGTGACCGTAACATTTACAAGCAATTTGTCTTTGAATGAAGTGCTGCTTAAAGCAAGGTTGGAATATTTGAATTTGGTATAAGACAAGCCATAACCAAAAGGATAAGCTGTTTTTAAATGAAAGCTCTGGTAATAACGATATCCCACATAGATCCCGTCTTCGTAAATCACTTCAGATGCCCTCCCCCTCATAGGGTTTCCTGCAGAAGCAGCAGTAGCCGGCTCCAGTTCATGTCCCGGAAAGTTTTTTGCGGAAGGAACATCATCATATTTTAAAGGAAAGCTGGTAGCGAGTTTCCCGCCAGGGTTTTGTTTTCCTGATAGCAAGTCAGCAATTGAATTACCACCTTCCAATCCAGGTTGCCAGGCAAGCAGGATGGCATCTGCCTCATCCCTCCAGCTTGCAGTTTCTATTACCCCCCCGATATTCAATACAACTATTAGTTTTTTTCCTTTTTTATGAAAAGCTTCTGAGATCTG
Source organism: Puia sp. (assembly GCA_035937535.1). Lineage (GTDB taxonomy): Bacteria > Bacteroidota > Bacteroidia > Chitinophagales > Chitinophagaceae > Puia. The sequence continues at coordinate 34,137 of DASZHV010000014.1, forward strand.
TTTTAAAAGTGTTTTTTCATCATCTGAAAGATTGAAATCATTATCCACTTTCCTGTCAGCTCCTTCTCCCGCATTCCTCCCCAATGTAAAAATAGCCAGGTCGGATCCTTCTGATGTTTTGTTTATGGATTCTGTTTCATATTTCATCTCGGGAATCGGTGGCGGAAGCATAAAGAAATTCCTGGGTTTGGGACGATTGGCATTTTGTACTTTAATATAGTCTTCGTATCCAGAGTTCAACTTTTCATCAATTGAAAATCCGGCATTTTCCAGTCCCTGCTTCAAATTAATAGTATATGCTTTATGAACGTCACCACTACCTGTACCACCTGCAATTAACACATAAGATGTATTTCCGAAAAGTGCAATTTTTTTCTTAAGCGCAATAGGTAAAGCATTATCATTTTTTAGCAAAACCATACTTTCTGCAGCAGCGTTCCTGGTAATTGCTGCATTATTTTTTAGCTCAGGTTTTTCTGAGGCCAGATAATTTTTAAAAGAAGGAGAAAGCAGGATAATATTCAGAATTTTTTCAATATTCCTGTCAAGAATTTTTATATCCAGTTTCACGGAATCTATTGCGTCTACAATGGATTTTGACTGAGCTGCAGTACCTGGCATCAGGAGATCATTACCTGCATTTTCCTGCGCCACCGGATTCTTTCCCCCAAACCAGTCAGTCATAACCAGTCCTTTATATCCCCATTCATCCCGGAGGATTGTAGTAAGCAGTCCTGGGGTTTCTGAAGTGTATACCCCATTTATTTTATTATAAGAACTCATGACGGTCCATGGAGAGGATTCCTTCACAGCAATTTCAAATCCCCTCAGGTAGATTTCCCGGAGCGCTCTTTCACTTACGATGGTATTTATTTGGTTACGATTGGTTTCCTGATTATTGGCAGCGAAATGTTTGATTGAAGTACCAACTCCATTAGATTGAATTCCCCTTACCATGGCAGCGGCTATCTTTCCTGTTAACAAAGGATCCTCTGAAAAATATTCAAAATTTCTTCCACCCAGCGGATTACGGTGAATATTCATGCCGGGTCCCAGAATGATGTCGATACCATAATCACGGATCTCGGATCCAAATGCGATCCCTACTTTTTGAACCAGGGCGGTATCCCAGGAAGAAGCCAGAAGTGTTCCAACCGGAAAAGCTGTTGCATAATAAGATCTTGAGCTGTCTCCATTCCTGAATGGATTAATCCGTACTCCTGCGGGTCCATCAGATAATGTCATACTTGGAATACCTAACCTTGCAATAGCATGTGTTCTTCCAGCAGCTCCCAAAACTTTTTCTGGAATTGCCGCATCAGCCGGATTAACAGGTGGAAGTTGAAATCCTTCTTTGCTTACTGTATCCGTTTTGGGCTGGTCGTTATTTGCTCTTCTCGCTGGTGCCGGTGCAGTCATTCTAAATCCCATACCTACTACCAGTTTAGCTTTTTCCTCCAGGGTCATTGCAGAAATAACCTGTTTTACCGGAGCTATACCTAATTGTGGCGCCTGTTCCTGGGCGAAAATGGCTGAAGGCAAAATAATAGCGGCAATCGTTGAAATCCATTTCATTTTGCGGTTGTTTAAAGTATTAAAACTCCTGGGAAAATAAAGTTTCAATTAAATTTTTTAAAAAATTAAATAAGTTGATTTTGAAATTTGCATTCGCCAATAGGAAAACCAATATTTCAGATTCTTTACTGCATTCCCTGCATAGCATCCTGAGATCCGGAACTATTCATGTTCTTTCTTTTGAAAAGAGAAACGTCCATTTTCCCGAAGCGATAAGTAAAGTTCACCCGCACCAGTTGTGGATCCCGGATCCTGTTATATTGCTGATTAAATAAATCCTGCTGAAAGGAATACTGGTCGGTCCATCTGCTTTTGAAAATATCGCTGATAGATATACTTACAGATGCAGCGTCATTTTTCAGGAAACTCTTACTAAGGGCAGCATCCACAGCCCAGAAAGGAGAAATATATCCCTGCGATGCACTCGTAACACCAGCATTCCCACCCGGACCGCCGCCACCAGGGCCACCGGCATTTGAATTAACCGGCAGGTTGGATTTAGACTGATAGAATCCTGTAACCTGCATTTTTAATTTCCATGGAAGTTTGAAACTACCATTTAACTTTCCAAACCAGCTCCATAAAGCAGGCTGGGAGGTAGTATTTACATTCGTAATATTGATGAATGAATTATACACATTAATATTGGATGTCAGGTCAAACCATTTGGTTATCGTGGTTACCGCGGTAAATTCTGCACCATAGGTCTGGCTGTAGTTAGCATTAACCCAGGTACTTACTATTCCGGGTTTACCGGTAATCTCGTTGGTAAAACTATCGAGGTAACGGGTAATTAACTGATTCGTTCTTTTATAATACAAAGATGCCAGTAATGTATTATTTCCTTTTATTGTTTTCAGATAGGAAAATTCAAAATTATTGGTAAACTCAGGAAGCAGGTTAGGATTTCCCTGAGTAATATTCAGGCTGTCAGAATAATTAGTATACGGAATTAACTGGAAGAAATTTGGACGGTTTATCCGGCGCGTATAGCTTAGCTGTAATTCTTGTTTACCACCAAGTTTTTGACTCAGGAATAAGGAGGGGAATAAACTTATCGGATAAGAGTTACTGAAATTCTCTTTCGTATTCAATAATTGACCTGTGTAATTAGAACTTTCTGCCCTTAATCCCGCCTGGTAACCAAAGTCTTTTATTGCACTTGTAAATGAAATATAGGCCGCATACACATTATTTGTATTTTCATAATTAGTGGATGCCGCGGGTACCAGATAAAAATTTCCCTGTCCTGTTGAATCATAATAAGTATCTGTATTGCTGACAAGGTGTTGAGTATTCAGTCTTAGACCAGTTTCAAGTTTTGTTTTAGCATCAAAAGGATGTACATAGTCCGTCTGAACTGTCAAAAAATAGTTGGTACCATTCCCGTTTATTTTTTGCTGTTGTTCAAAAGCTACTTCAGACCCTGGTTGTCCGGTTAAGTAATTGGTAACTGTTAAAGCATTATTGGTATTTTTCCCACTAAAGTAATTAAGGTCGGCTGTAATATTCTCTCCCTCTCTGGGGAACAGATGTTTAAATGCAAACTGCAATCCATTGGCATCGAAAGTTCGCTGGGAATTCACCATTCCCTGGCTATAAGTAGTATCTGTACCACTGGGAAAATATGTACTATTCGTATTATCCAAAATCTCACTAGGCTTAAATTGACCATGTACGTGTATGCCAGTTAATGAGAAAGTAGTTCTGTTGGTTACAAAATAATCAAAGCCTATACTTCCAAATGCAAAAGCACCGCCATTTTTATTAACCTGCGTTTGATAAATTGACGTGGGTGTATCTGTATAATTATATCTGTTCACATTTCCGTCTGTTACACCTTTATTCTGATTATAAAATCCATTGGCTGTAAAATTGAACTTATTCTGGCGGATATTAAAGTTCAATCCGCCGTTAAACGCACCGTGACTGTCAAATCCTGCACGAACATTACCATTATATCCGGATTTTCTGTTTTTCTTCAAAACAATATTCACTATGCCGGCACCTCCTCCTGATGCATCATATTTGGCAGATGGATTTGTGATTATTTCCACACTTTCAATTGCGTCCGCAGGAATCTGGTCAAGAGTAAGGGTAGTAGGCCTTCCATCTATATATAGTAATGGGGGAGCATTTCTCAAAGTAAGGTTCCCATCAATATCCACATTCACTGAAGGAACATTTTTCATTACGTCCATTGCAGTACCACCTGCATTTACCAGGTCTTTTTCTACGTTATATACTTTTTTATCAATATCCATTTTCAATGTTGGAGGCGAGGCGGTTACTGTTACACCTTGCAATTGTGCTATGTCCACAGCCATTTTAATATTTCCCAGGTCTTTATCAAATCCGTTGATCGTACTGCTCATAGCATTAATGGTTTGGGTAACATCTGCACCTGGCTTAGGAGCGCCTCCTGATGGCATTTTCACCTGGAACATGACTTGTTGCTCCAGGGGTTTATATCCCGTGGCGGATATTTTAAGCCTCAATGCACCCATAATAGGCAGGTCTTCAAAACTGAAATCACCATTTGAATTGGTAGTAAGCCCTTTCAGCAAAACCATTTTAGCTTTCTTAGTTACAGAATCATATTTGTTGTGAAGAATAAGTACAGTTGCTTCAGAAATAGGATGACCTGAACTATCTATCAGTTTGCCATATACATGTCCCATATTCGGAATTCCCCTTCCTGCTCCGCCGGCAGGAAACTGAGCATGCAAAGAAAAAGCACCCACAAGAAAAACCATCGTCAGCAGCAAATTTTTCATATAAGTATTTTGTGAGTGTAAAACTAGGCCGACAATTTTAGATTTAATGTCGAATTGAGACGAGCGGTTAAAATCCCGCGACCAAATACAGAATCATTTATTTCCCTGGCCAATCTTGTGCATCAGATCTTCTTTATAAAGATCACTCAGTGGTAATTCAAGTTCTCCAAGGTAAACGGAATTCCTGCGAATGGTTGTGATCTGTGACAAGGCTATGATATAGGATTTATGAATCCGGAAAAATTTACCGGGGGGGAGCTTTTCTTCTATAGCTTTCATACTCATCCTGATAATAAGTGGTTTCGTTTCCCCCAGATGTATTTTAAGATAATCCTTAAGGCCTTCAATCAACCGTATTTCCGAAAAAACAATTTTCACGAGGCCATATTCTGCATTTACAAAAAAATATTCTGGCCAGGGATGGGATTCCGAAGGTACATTTTTCTTCAGCCGGTAAAAATCGATCGCTTTATTACAGGCTTTAAGGAATCGTTCAAAAGGTACAGGCTTCACGAGATAATCAATAACATCCAGGTTGAACCCTTCCAGTGCATATTTTTCATATGCCGTAATGAGAATGACCATCGGTCTCACAGAAAGCGATTGCAATAATTGAAGACCCGTAAGGCCGGGCATTTGAATATCGAGGAAAATAAGATCTATTTCCTGTTTATTCAAAATGGAAAGCGCTTCCATAGCTGTACTGCAGGATGCAATAAGTTCGAGCGTAGGGACCTGGCGAATATTATCCTGCAGGAGGGCCAGGGCCAGTGGTTCGTCGTCTACTGCAATACATTTCATTTTTTAATGAAGTTTAATCTGAAGAGAAACTGTGAACCAGCCGTTTTCTTTATTAATGGAAAGAATATGTTTCTGATCATATAATAAATTTAACCTTCTTATTACATTAGGCAACCCGATTCCGGACGTCTTGTCCTTGACCTCTTCATTCTTTGGGTCAAATTTATTCTTAACGCGGAAATCAATCAATCCATCTGAAATTTTTAAAGAAATATCTATCTCTGGATCTTCAATAATTCCCGTACCATGTTTAAATGCATTTTCAATAAAAGGAATGAGCAACATAGGTTCAATCAGCTGGTTATCTCCCGGATCCATATCCACTCGGATGATCAATGACTTGGCATACCTGATTTTCTGCAGTTCAATATAACTGCTTACATATTCCGTTTCACGTAGCAGGGTTACCGATGCTTCATCTGATTCATACAACATATACCGCATGAGACCCGAAAGCCGGATCAGAGAAGGTTCCAGCATATCCGATTTGAGCCTCGCCATAGCCACCATATTGTTCAGCACATTGAAAAGAAAATGCGGACTGACCTGTGATCTTAAAAATGAAAGCTCGGTTTTCAGATTTTCATTTTCCCTTTCTTTCATTAATTGCTCAGTCCTGATTTTGTCCGTTATGAACCAGTAAACTGTGCTCATGGCCCAGATAAATAAATAAGGGAATAATGCGAAAAAATATTCCCGATGAAAACCACGTGCCTGGCCTTCTTTAGGAAAGAAGTTTATGCCGATCATAAAAACAACAAACAACAAAACGATAAGGGATATATAAAGGCCAATTCTTTTCCGGTTTAGAAACCTGGGAATGATCACAAGACTGTTCAGATAAAAAAACAGGATGCAGCATGCATCAAAACTAAGTGACCTGATATTTACAATGGCTTTCCAGTTCAGACGTGACTGGTCGGGATCCCGGTGGAATAGTAAGGGTAAAAGGAATAATACCAGCCAGGCAAGGACATGAAAAATAACAATAACTATTTTGGATCTGTACCAACGTGTACTCATGAAATTGAATCTGCCGCAATGTCCTAATTTATGACGTATTTAGTATCCTTACTGCGACAAACCCCTCATTTCCTGAGATCAAAATGCCTTTAAAAGCCTAAAGCTTAAGGCGTAACTCACTACCACACTACCACACTACCACACTACCACACTTTTGTTTTATCGTTTAATCTTAAAAAAGTTCTATTCCGACCTAAGGCTGACAACCGGATTCCCGTATGCTGCTTTAACGGATTGGAAACTAACCGTAATTATAGTAATTATAATAATGGATAAACCAGCGATCAGAAATACGTCGAAGCTCATGGGAATACGGTATGCAAAACCATTCAGCCACTGGCTCATAGTCCACCATGAAAACGGAACGGCAACACAAATTGCAATTAAAACCTGCTTGAAAAGATCCCTGGATAACATCAGCACCAGATCAGGGACCGAGGCACCAATTACTTTCCTGATGCCGATTTCCTTTTGTCTTTTTTGTGCTGTAAAAGCTGTTAAACCAAATAGTCCCAAACAGGAAATCAGAATTGCGAGACCCGCAAAATATTTTGATAAAATTCCAACCCGCAATTCCGATGCATACTGTTTCTCATAAAGTTCATCAAGGAAATGAAAATCAAATGGGAACCCGGGATTATAACTTTCATAAAAACTCCGGATCCTATCCACAGTTTCTATTTCCTTTCCAGACTGGATCCGGATCATGATCTTACTCCATGGCGATGAATCCTGTTTTAACAGGGTCATATATATCGGCTTGACCGTTTCACGCAATGATTCAAAATGAAAATCCTTCACTACGCCAATAATTTGTTCGGGTTGTTCAAATAATACGATATTTTTCCCTACTGGATTTTTTAATCCCATTATTTTTACAGCCTCCTCATTTACAATAACCTTATTTGATTCATTACCAAAATTCTTCGAAAAGCTGCGACCCTCAGCCATTTTCATTCCCATGGTTTCAATAAAATCGTACCCGCCTCCGAAACCCTCAAAATAAACGGGCTCACTGGGATTCTTGCCTTCCCAGCTTATACCATAATTTCCAAAGTTCCGTCCGATCATGATATTAAAAGTGAAACTGGCATTTACAACTCCTGGAATCTTTTTCAGGCGTGCAATAAAGTTTTCTTCTGTTCCAATCAGTTTCCCTTCACAATCAAATCTTATGATATGATCCTTACCATAACCCAGATCCTTTTTTTGAAGGTATTGGATCTGTTTGTAAATGACCAGTACACCAACAATCATAAAAATCGAAATCGTAAATTGAAATATCACCAATCCCCTGCGTGCCCAGACTTCCCCGATTGATGTACGCATTTTCCCTTTTAATATCATGATCGGATTAAATCCGGCGAGATATAAAGCAGGATAACTTCCAGAAACAAAGCCCGTAAATAAACTGATTACGATTAGTCCGCCAATAAGTCCTGAATTAAAATCCAGATGTATTTCCTTACCGGTAATCTGATTGAATTGGGGAAGCAAAAGAATAACCATAGCAATTGCAATACAAACAGCTATTGCAGTAAGCAGAATAGATTCTCCCATGAACTGAAAAACTAGCTGAGCTTTGCCCGCTCCTACCACTTTTTTTATACCCACTTCTTTAAGTCTTCGGGAAGCTTTAGCGGTAGAAAGGTTCATGAAATTGATACATGCGATCGTTAGTATAAAAAAGGCAATAACTGAAAATAATTTAACATTCACTATCCGCCCTCCTATTCGGTTTCCATGATCAAAACTGTTCTGAAGATAATTGTATGAAAACCGGAATGCAAATGGTGAGCGTGTTGTATCTCCACCATTTCTTGTTATCACCTTCTCTATCCTTTTATTGAATGCTTCCAGATCAGTTCCTTTTTTAAGTACGATGAAATTATGTGGACCAGTATTATTCCAAGAGCCCACCCAGGGCTGGGTTTGTTTATAATATTCAAAAGAGAGAACAAAGTCAAACTGCTCTGAAGAATGAACCGGCACTTTTTCAAAAACACCACTGACGAAAAATATCTGATCATGTTGAAAAAGAATTTTTTTCCCAATCAGATTTTCCGTTGTATTAAATAATTTTTTAGCCAGTTCATCAGAGATAACAATATTACTTTTATCTGCGAGTACTTTATCCGGGTTGCCTTCAATGAGTTTAAATGAAAAAATATTGAAATAATCCTTACCTACGTACTGTCCGGTAGCTTTGAGATTTTTCTCATCGACACTTAGGGTGAATTTCTGAAACCAGGATGCCGGTGCTTCAGCCGCTGCGAATTCCACCTCTGGATTTTGGGCGGCGATTGTCTCACCCAATAATCCGGAAGATTCATCTGCAATGGTCACCTGCCCTCCCGAATTCCGATGCTCCATCAATTGGTATAACCGGGAATCTTTTTCATGAAACTTATCAAACATATATTCATCATGCACCCATAAATAAATCAGCAGTGTACAGGCGATGCCTGTTGAAAGACCCAATAAATTCAAAAAAGTAAACTGTCGGTCCTTCATCAGGTTTCGCCATGCAATTTTCAGGTTGTTTTTGAACATGGAATTTATTTAAACCGAAGATTATTCTTTCTGCCTCCAACAGAGTGCCAGTTTGATTACTTGCTGGTAATCAGTAATCTAAATTTATAAGACGGGCAAAACTGTTCGAATTTGGACAACCTGCCGGACAGTCCTGAACGCCCAATGCTTAAAACTGTAAATAAAATTATAATTATAAGTATCTGCAGAAATTCAAATACAATATAAAATATCAAAATTTAATCCTGATGTATTGTACTTCAAATATCAATCCTTGAATCACATGCAAAACCTTTCAAGAGCAAAGAAAAACCTCCGCAATTGCTTACGAAGGTTTACAATTAACTTAATTAAAAGCTTTGGGCCTTACGCATTAAACATTATGCCATCTAAGATTTGGGCATATCAAAAATCGTTGGATCGATTTTTTTATTCAGTTCAATTTTATTAACCGTAGTCGTAATAGAGAATTGTCCGCCATAACTGATTTCATAAGAATAAGGAAATACAACCCCGGGGTCTACTTTTTTGAAATTTGAAAAATTGGTAGAGACTTCCATAGTTTGCCCCATCATTTGTGCTGTTGAAACCACCTTCGTCATGTAATAAGTGGATGTGTCTATATATATGGTAATTTCTATACTATCCCGGCTGGTAACTTTAAGTTTATAGGCATTGCCCTCCTTTCCCTGCAATTCAACTTTATTTCCTTTGGCAGTATAATTATAAAGTGGACCAAAAGCATCCAGTCTGCCTTTACTCTGCTTAAACATTTCATCAGGCATAGCAGTTGGGGTGGATGCTCCGGCATATGGATTAACCTGCCATCCACCCTTATCAGTAATTGCAATTATAATAGTTTGTCCATTGATTTCATTAACCATTTTAAAACCTACACCATTAACAAGATTAATAGTGCTGGGTCCTTCATTACCCATAACCTGGGAAGTGTTTTCCATATAAACGGATTTGACTTGTTGCAGTTTTTCTTTGCCTCCCAGGGCGTCAATATGTTTGTTGACGATTTCATCTACTGTTTGAGCCCGGATTCCACTGAAACTTATTCCAGCCAGCAAAAGGGACATACTTATTTTAAGCAATTTCATAAGACTGTTTTTATTTTAAAGTTAAAGATGCCGAATTTTCTTTAAATCCCCAGCCGGCTTTTTTTTCCGTATTGTGTAATTATTTTTTCCAAATCCGTAACGTCAACCTTGTTTTAAGCAATTCTTTTGCATGATGAAATACCCGATTTATGTATGCCTCTTATTATTAATTTTTAATATAGACATTGAGGCTCAGAAGTTTACAACTACTAATGCACAAAAGCTTGTAGTGACCAATGAGGACTCCCTTCAAATGGGAGCCAATTCACAGAAAACGGTCATTTCAGGTTATGGCAGCGCCTATTATCAGCGAAATTTCGACTTGCAGCAATCCGTAATTACCCTGGAAAGGGCTGTTCTTTTTGTAGGGCACCAGTTCTCTGATAAAATTTCTTTTTTCTCGGAATTAGAACTGGAAAATGCCAAAGTTGAAGGCGGGGTCAGTAACAACGCGGAGATATCCATGGAGCAGGCTTTTCTAAAATTTAATCTCAATGCCCATCAGTATATCATCGGAGGTTTATTTACTCCCCGTATCGGAATCCTTAACGAAAATCATCTTCCGGTTAATTTCAATGGAGTGGAGCGGCCTATGGTGGAAACGTTGATCATTCCGGCGACCTGGCGCGAATTGGGAATCGGATTTTATAGTAACAGTGAAAAAATTCCTTTGAACTACAGTATTGCAATCATGAATGGTTTGGAAGGGCAGAATTTTGAACATGGCTCCGGAATCCGGCAAGGCAGGGCAGAAGGAAACCTTGCTTCTGCAAATAATATTGCGATAAGTGCCGCGCTCCAATATTTTTGGAAGAATTTTAAATTCCAGGTTTCCGGTTACAGCGGTGGAACAGTTACTCTGAGTCCGAAGGGATCCGACAGCCTGGGACTCAAAAGTGGTGCATTTGGAACACCCATTTATTTGGTAGAAGCCGATGCGCAATATGAAAATAATGCCTGGTCAGCAAAAGCTCTTGGTGTATATATAAGTTATCCTGATGCGGGCAGGATGAATACGGTATATGGAAATAATACAGCTACTGGTATGTACGGTGCCTTTATGGAAGTTGCTTACAACTGTCTGTTCAATCGCCAATCCAGGAATCTATCAAAGGCAAGTCTTATAAGTTTCGCAAGATTTGAAGCGTTGAACATGAACTCAAGCATCGCCGCCAACGGTGAAGGTATTTACGACGGAACCGAAAAACAAATCCACCTGATTGCGGGACTTGGATATCTTCCACTTCCTAATGTGGTCATAAAAGCAGATGTCCGTCTGATGCATACCGGTTCACAAAATCCTGCACTGGTAGTTAATCCTCCACCGAATGCTTTGCCCTATCAGCAAAACAACCAGTTTTTAAATCTGGGAATCGGATATTCCTTTTAATTTATACCGGCAGTCCATGCAAATAGAACGTAGAAAATTTATAACAACTGCCTGCAAAGCCTGCCTGTTCACAGGTGCTGGTTTCTTGATTTCAGATCTTACCGCCTGTAGTCCTTATTCAAAAATAATCCAGCTTCCTATCACGCATGGTACAGTGCGGATTCCCATAAATTCGTTTGCGACAGAATCAATCCGGCTCGTAAGGCCCGAGGGTTGGTATTTTGATATAGCTGTCAGGAAAACAGGAACAGATCAATTCGACGCCCTTCTGCTTGAATGCACTCACCAACAAAACCAGCTCATCATGAATTCAAACGGTTACAAATGCAACCTGCACGGAAGTCAGTTTAGCTTAAACGGACAAGTGTTGAAAGGTCCAGCAGAACGTGCATTAAAAAAATTTACAACCAGTCTGGATCAGGGCCAGCTGTTAATACAACTAATTTCTTAAAAATATGGAGAAACAAGTAATTTTTAAATTCACTCTAAGTGAGATTCATCCATCCTGCTTATCTTCGAAAAAACGGAATTTATGAAGACCGGAGTCGTCGGATATGGTGTGGCTGCGCAATTTATGCATCTTCCTTTTCTGGAAACGAATCCTGAATACCAACTGCAATCCATTTTACAAAGGCATGGAGATGAGGCCAGGGAGAAATATCCTTCGGTAAATATAGTACGTAGTCTGGATGAGATGCTCGCCGATGAAAGCCTCGAACTTGTTATTATCACAACCCCGAACGATACCCATTTTGATTATGCATGGAGGGCACTCGAGGCTGGTAAACACGTTGTGCTGGAAAAGCCTTTTACCATTACTTCATCCGATGCGAAAAAGCTTATTACACAGGCAGAAAATAAAGAACGTGTCCTAAGTGTATATCAAAACCGTAGATATGTTTCGGATTTCCTGACCATCCGCCAGTTACTTAATGAAAAAAAACTGGGTTACCCCGTTGAATTCGAAGCGCATTACGACCGATACAGGCCAGAGCGAAGACCCAATGCATGGCGGGAACAAAATACTCCTGGCAGCGGAATATTATACGATCTGGGAGCACATCTTATTGACCAGGCATTTTGTCTTTTTGGTTTACCCTGGTATGTTACAGCTGATATCCGCATACAAAGGCCCGAAGCAAGAACTACCGATTATTTTGAACTCTGGTTAGACTATGATTTTACAAAAATAATCCTAAAAGCAGGTATGCTTGTCCGTGAGCCTGGTCCCAGGTACACAATTCACGGTATGCTAGGTTCATACATTAAATATGGAGAAGATCCACAGGAGGCTCTGCTCAGAAAAGGCATTCTTCCTACAGCGCCTGACTGGGGCAGGGAATCAGAAGATATTTTCGGATTGCTGCATACTGAAATAGGCGGAGAAATTATAAAAGAAAAATATCCTTCTCTCCCGGGTAACTACGGAGGTTTTTATACCGATTTATATAATACGATCAGGAGAGGAGAACCCCTGAAAGTAAAGCCGGAACATGGTTTCAATGTGATCCGCATGATCGAACTGGCTACAGAAAGCAATGAAAAAAAATGCAGGCTTGCCTGTATGGGCATGATCGATATTTCTTATCCTTAAACAACGAGGAGGCTGCATCCGCGTTTATCGCTGTTATCCATCCGTCCCAATACTTCAAAACTTCCGTCTTCATAAAGTTTTGCAACGTCATCAGTGGCTATAAAAGAACATGAATCAATGTTCGCCAGGTCAATAATGTTCAATAACCCCTCTCCTCTTTCATGAAGACTCAGCGGATCATCTTCATCCCTTATCAGAACTTTCAACCAGGATACCGGCTTATAAATACCCTCTTCAAATGAATAAGCCTGCGATAAGAGTTCCGTCATTCCATATTCAGAATGAATCCGCGATACACCCAGCTTCTGTTTCAATATATTGTGCAATTCATGACGTGTTATTTCTTCCCGGCGCCCCTTCATGCCACCCGTTTCCATGACAATTGTGTTAGATAATTGAATGGAATATTTTTCAGCAAAATCCAGTAAAGCAAAACTGACACCAATCAAAACTGTTTTCTGTTTATTTTTTTCAAGTTTTAACAATACTTCGTACAGCTTATCATAATCATATAAATAAAATCCACTTTCTTCCCGCCCGGTAAGACGGATCATTTCATCCACCATATAAACGAGAGATGAACCAGTTCTTTCAAGGTAAGCGGGTAATAAACCAATGATACAAAAGTCGCGGATATCACCATAAAATAACTCGAATCCTTTAACGAAACTTTCACGGTAGAGTCCTAGATTTTTTACATAATGCCGGGCTGGTTTCATTCCTATAGTGCCGCTGCTTTCGAATATCATTTCCGGAATGAAATTTCCCGTCTTAACCTCTTCGGTTTTAAAAAAAGAAACAGGGAGAAAAGGAATCTGTTTCAATTCCTTTATTTTTTCAGGTGTCTTTTGAAATCGATCTGAAAAATTTCTGTAAACGTGGTTTTCCAAATACTGATATTTGAAAACCTCCATTGCCCTGTCATTAAATTTCAGGGGCAACCCTGTAAAAATCCTGTCGTATTGATATATTGTAGGATGGCTTTTCATATCCTGTATAAAGGGTGGAATTCCGAATCAAAAGTTTAACCGGTACAATACTAAAGCTTTTCGCGAAAATCCTTTACTTTGTGCTGTCCAAAACCAATACATGTACTTAAGAAACTCCATATTGATTTGTCTGATACTGATGGTCTTCGGATGCAGCAAGAATAATTCTTACGGTGTTCCAAATATCTCCATCAAATCGTATACAAGCCAGGTATATAATAACGGTCAGGGCTTTAATGCAGTGCTCAAATTTTCAAAGAATGGAGGAAATCTCTCCGGGGATTCCCTGGTGATCATCGAGCACCGGTATAACCAGTCTTATGCCCCCCCTCATACTGACACATTTGCAACCCGCCTTCCTATTACACCTGATGCCCCTACGGGTGAAATTGCCCCTCACCTGGATTGGGATTTTATTCAATATGGAAATGTGAACGAAGCCGATACGGTTGATTTCCGTTTTGTGTTACTTGACCAGAATTTAAGACATAGTGATACAGTTGCAACCGGTACAGTTATTATATATCAATACTGATAAGCTTTGATTTGGATTCGGAAAGTTTTCGATTTTTTTCTTTTCAGTAGTATTTATATTTCTCTTTGCGCGGTTGTTATGACCTGGCAAAGCTGTTATGTACTGCATCTGATTATTCCCCGGGACTATTACTGGTTCGTTTTTTTTGCAACCATCTGTAGCTATAATTTTCATTGGTACCTGACACCTAAGTCCAATAGTTCAGCCATTCGTATAAAATGGTCACTGCACCATAAGAATGCACACCTGCTTTTCTATTTTGCCGGCGTAGTTGGATCATTGATTTATTTTTATGGACTGCGCCAGCACTGGTTCGGACTTTTCTTCGCCACCGTTCTCACTTTTCTTTATTCAGCTCCTAAAATTCCACTTCCCTATTTTCGTTTCCTCCGGCAGGTAGCAATTGGGAAAACAATTTTTCTCTCCATGGTTTGGACATATGTAACAGCCATTATGCCAGTTTTTATCGCGGGAGAACATTTCAATCATGAAATGAAATGGTTTGCAGCCAGCCGTTTTTTTCTGATATATGGAATCTGCATACTTTTCGATTACCGTGACCGGTTAGATGATAAGAAAGAAGGTATACGTACGATGGTAAATTATTTTGACGAAACCGGAGTAAACCGGTTATTTGTTTTTTCAGTAATCGCCTTTATTATATTTACGTTTGGGCTTCTTTTTTCAGGCGTTTCTTTATTTGACGTTTTGATATTAATCATCCCAGGAATCATCCTGTTTTCAATTTACTCCCAGGCCAAAAAAAGTACTTCCGATTACCTCTATTATTTTATTTTGGATGGTTTAATGATGCTTTCAGCTTTGCTGATGGCGGTACTAGCAATTTGATTATTTTTGGCTCTAAATTCCATTCATGGCCAAAGCCAAATCTTTAGTACCCTCAAGAAAATCCATACTTACTTCCGCTTCTTTTGACTTCATGAAGAAATATCTTAATACACCTTCGCCTGTAGGGTTCGAATCTGTTGGTCAAAAAGTATGGATTGAATATATCAAACCTTATATTGACAGTTATTTTACAGATGCGTATGGAACAGCTGTTGGCGTGATCAATCCGAAATCCAATTTCAGGGTGGTTATTGAAGCACACGCAGATGAAATCAGTTGGTTTGTCAATTATATTAATCCTGAAGGCCTCATGTACCTTAAAAGAAATGGAGGTGTTGATCATCAGGTTGCACCCGGACAAAGAGTGATAATACACAGTGATAAGGGGCCTGTAAAGGCCGTTTTCGGATGGCCTGCCATTCATACCAGGATGGTAAATCCCGATGCCAAGGAAGTACACCCCAAAGTGGATAATCTGTTTCTGGATTGTGGTGCACGTAACCGTAAGGATATAGAAACGCTTGGCATTCATCCCGGATCTGTGGTTACCTATCAGGACGGCTTCGATGAACTGGCGTATGGTACCCTTATCGCGCGAGCATTCGACAATAGAATTGGAGGTTTTATGATTGCTGAAATAGCCCGCTTGCTTAAGGAAAATAAAAAGAAACTCCCTTATGGATTATACTTTGTAAATGCGGTTCAGGAAGAAGTAGGGCTTCGTGGTGCCGAAATGATTGCACGCAGAATTAAGCCGGACGTGGCCATTATCACCGATGTGACTCATGACACGGCCACACCAATGGTTAACAAACTGGTTGAAGGTGATATTACCTGCGGAAAAGGTCCTTCCCTCGCATTTGGTCCGGCAGTTCACAACAAACTACTTTCGTTTGTGAGGGAAACAGCATCCAAAAAAAATATCCCGGTACAATTAAGGGCCGTTTCCCGAAGTACCGGAACTGATACCGATTCCTTTGCTTATGCAAATGAAGGATGCCCCTCTGTATTAATATCTATACCCTTACGGTATATGCACACTACTGTAGAAATGCTGAACCGAAATGATATTGAACAGACAATATTACTGATGTATGAAACATTGCAGGCATTGACACCCAAAACGAATTTAAGTTATCATTTATAAATTCGGTTCACTCTAAAATTTGGATAATGATCCGCAACAACTGGACAATAGCAGAAATACAGGAGATATATCAGCTTCCTCTATTGGAGCTCGTTTATCAGGCAGCAACAGTCCACCGCAATTATAATAATACGGCAGAAGTTCAGGTATGTACCCTGCTTTCGGTTAAAACCGGAGGCTGTTCTGAGGACTGTGCTTATTGCCCTCAAGCAGCACGTTATCACACTGATATTAAGATTCATGCACTAATGCAGACTACCGAAGTGCTCGAATATGCCCAAAAAGCCAAACAAGCCGGCTCTACCCGTTTTTGTATGGGTGCCGCCTGGCGAGAAGTCCGTGATAATCGTGATTTTGAACGGATCCTGGATATGGTAAAAGGCGTAAATGCTATGGGTATGGAAGTATGTTGTACCCTGGGCATGCTAACCGAATCCCAGGCTGAAAAACTCGCAGTTGCAGGTTTATATGCTTATAACCATAATCTTGATACATCGGCTGAATTCTATAATGAAATCATTACTACCCGTAAATACGAAGATCGTCTGACTACTCTAGGGAATGTCCGAAAAGCAGGCATAAGTGTTTGTTGTGGAGGTATAATCGGTCTGGGTGAAACACATGAGGACCGGATAAATATGCTTTGTACACTGGCAACCCTTCCGGAACACCCTGAAAGTTTACCTATTAACGCACTGGTAAGGATCAAAGGAACTCCCCTCGAGAATAATCCAAGGGTCGAAATCTGGGATATGATAAGAATGATTGCAACCGCAAGGATTTTAATGCCCAAATCCATGGTAAGATTAAGTGCCGGTCGCGCTGAAATGAGTATTCCTGAGCAAGCTTTTTGTTTTATGGCGGGAGCCAATTCAATATTTGCCGGAGATAAACTTCTAACTACACCTAATCCCTCATTTGAAGAAGATAATGCCATGTTTTCATTGCTCGGATTGGATGCTATGCCGGCTTTTAAAAGCTTAAAGCCTAACACTCAAAGCCTAAAACTAAATGTGGAAAATGTAAAAAATTAAAATCTTAATTATATTCCACAAATAAAAAAGTTTTGGGCTTTGGCTTTAAGCTTAAGAAAGGCTTAAAACAAGAATTCCTCCATAGAAATGGAGGAACTTTTTTTAACCCTTAAAACAACCAACATGAAAATCTTTGTGGTTGTAATTATAACGTAAGGATTATCCAATGGTTTAATCCAGTTTTGTGAAAGACCTGTTAATAAACCGAAAGTTTAGGGTCTAAAGCCTAAAGCTCAAAACTTCTTATTGGATGCCTGAGTAATTTCAATTTCTTAATTGCACATTATCAATAAAAATTCCATTTTTATTTCTCTCATATCCACAATTCCTCATTTACCTCATTAAAAAGCTTTGGGCTTTAAGTTTATACAAGCGCCAGATCCAAAACCTGTTGCATGGTTTTCACATAATGAAATTTCAGTCCCTTGATGAAATTAGAATCTATTTCACTGATATCTTTTTCATTTTGCCAGCATAAAATCACTTCCTTAATGCCGGCTCTTCTTGCCGCAAGAATTTTTTCCTTGATCCCACCAACTGGTAATACCTGTCCGCGCAATGTGATTTCACCGGTCATCGCCAGGTAAGGTTTTATCTTTTTGCCCGTAATAGCAGAAGCAAGTGAACTCATCATGGTGATACCGGCACTGGGCCCGTCTTTTGGTGTACCTCCTTCGGGAACGTGGATATGCAGGGTTTTCTTGGCAAAAATATCCGGGTTCAACCCATATTTTTTTGCATTAGACTGTAAATAAGTCAGTGCGGTGGTTGCACTTTCTTTCATCACATTGCCAAGGTTTCCGGTAAGTTTGAGCTCACCCTTTCCATCACTTATACTGGTTTCAATAAAAAGAATATCACCACCTACATAGGTCCAGGCAAGCCCTACAGCAACACCCGGCATATTGGCTACTTTATAGAGGTCATTATTATATCTCGGCTTACCCAAGACTTTCTCGATATCTTTTTCTGTAATGGATGCTTTAAGCCTGGACTTAAAGGCGAATTCCTTTGCTTCATAACGCATGATGGATGCAAGCTGCCTGTCTAAATCCCTGACCCCGCTCTCCCTTGTATAATCTGAAATGATTTTACCAAGATTCTTATCGGACAATCTGAGTGGCATTCCTTTTAAACCATGTGCTTCTTTTTGTTTGGGAATAAGATGCCGCTTGGCAATCTCAATTTTTTCTTCGATTGCATACCCACTAAGATCAATGATCTCGATTCGGTCGCGTAAAGCTGGCTGAATATGACCGATATCATTTGCAGTTGCTACGAATAAAACCCGGCTGAGATCATATTCAAGTTCAAGGTAATTGTCATAGAAAGTATTATTCTGCTCAGGATCCAGAACTTCGAGGAGTGCTGAAGAAGGATCTCCCCGAAAATCAGTTCCGACTTTATCAATTTCATCCAGGATCATGACCGGATTAGAAGATTTTACTTTCCGCAATGACTGTAAAATTCTTCCAGGCATGGCCCCAATATAAGTTTTACGATGACCCCTAATTTCGCTCTCATCATGCAGTCCTCCAAGACTGATGCGCACATATTTACGCCCGATGGCATTGGCAATACTTTTACCAAGGGAAGTTTTCCCTATACCAGGAGGACCAACAAAACAAAGTATAGGGCTTTTCATATCTCCCTTGAGTTTTAATACAGCAAGATATTCAAGGATTCTTTCCTTTACTTTCTTCATCCCGTAATGATCCTGATCCAGCACTTTCGAAGCTTTCTTCAGGTCATACTGGTCGTCAGTATATTCGTTCCAGGGTAAATCCAACATCAAGTCCAGGTGGTTATACACAATGGAATAGTCCGGCGTACTCGGGTGCATACGTTCCAGTTTCTCAATCCCTTTTTTAAATATTTCCTTTGCCGCCTGTGACCATTTTTTTGATTCAGCTTTTTTTTGCATTTCGCGCAACTCGCGTTCATTACTGTCGCCTCCGAGTTCATCTTTTATACTCTTAAGCTGTTGTTGTAAAAAATAATCGCGTTGTTGTTTGTCGAGTTCCGTTTTAGTTTTATTGGTGAGTTTATTTTTTAATTCGGCAAACTGCAGTTCTTTCTGCAGCAATTGCATCAGGAGATCCGCGCGGGATCTGATATGATCTGTTGACAGCAGTTCCTGTTTATCAGTCAGCTCTGAATTTAGGTTGCTTGAAATAAAATGGATCAGAAAGGAAGGGTTTTCAATATTTTTCAGTATGATAGATGCTTCAGTTGGAATATTTGGTGAAAGCTGAATAATCTGAGCGGCAAGGTCTTTGATATTGGAAACATAGGCTTCAAAATCCTGGTCCTTCGGCGCTTCTTCTTCCTGAAGCAGGACTACTTGTGCTTTAAAATAAGGATCATCAGTAGTTATAGCACCCACTTTAAACCTTCTCTTTCCCTGGAGAATGACGGTTGTGCCGCCATCCGGCATTTTAATTACTTTGATAATACGGGCGATGGTTCCGACAGCAACCAATTCATCCAGTGAAGGATCTTCCACACTGCTGTCTTTTTGTGCCAAAACGCCGATCAATTTGTCAGTCTTATAAGCATCATTTACCGCTTTTATGCTTTTATCCCTACCTACGGTTATCGGGAGCACAACCCCAGGAAAAAGTACGGTATTCCTTAATGGAAGGATGGGAATTTCCTTTGGAATTTCTGCGTCTGCCAGGTTATCATGTTCTGTCTCGTTTATAGGAATAATGGGCATAAAATCCATTTCCTGTTCGCTTCGCTGAAAAAAGAGTTTATCGTTCATATTTATAAAGGGGTGACAAAATAACACCTCTTTGGGAATTATCCTATCTTTTTATAGTTGAACCCCTTAGGCTCAAGTTTGGTGCCATCCTTTCAATCTTAAAGCCCAAAGCCCAAAGCCTAAAACAGGGCTTAGAATTTAGTCTCCGTAAATATCCTTTCTCGTTTTGCAAAAAAAGTCCTCTCGCAATAAATTACGAGAGGACTTTTACACATTCAGAAGTTTCAGGCTTTGAGCCTTAGGCTTTAAGCTTCGTAAGAATTATAAAATCCGGAATCCAATATAAAGTTGAAAATTTTGGTTTTTCCATGTATCGACGCTTGTCACATTATCGATGTTGGTTATTCCGGATATATACCGGGCACCTGCTTTAAACCCTCCTAAATTTAACTGCGCACCACCAACAATAGAAAAATCACCAGATTTAAATGCATTTGAAGCATTAGATGTTATATTCTGGCTCGTATTCATTAGAATTCCGAATTGCGGACCTACCTGAATGCTGAGTATAGGAATAATTTTATAGGATAATAATATCGGAATATTTAAATAATTCAAATTTACACTTGTACTATTAAAGCCCTGTTGATAAACTTCGTTAAAATTACTCGCGGTTTGAGTTTTGGTTTGATTAAATAACAGCTCAGGCTGAATACCCCATTTACTGGTAAAATTAAGTTCCGCAAAAGCACCAGCACTAAAGCCCCATTGAAATCCTTCATTAAAAGATCTACCGGAAATTTGTGAAAGATTGGTTCCTGCTTTTACACCAAAATGAAAACCTTGGGCCTGGATCCGGGAAGCGGATAAGATAAAAGCGGCGAATACTAGAAAACATACCTTTTTCATAAATGTTTTTTTTGATTGTAGACTTTCTTTTACCCGGAACGTTTAATTTGGCAATTTGGTAAGTTGGCAACTCAATTTAACAGCTTATTAATTTATTGAGTGTCCTTTTTAACAGAGTACAATGAGTTCCTTTAAAAAATTATACCAGTTCTATCAGAGTGATTTCTGGAAGTATTCCTACCCGTCCCGGGTAACCGATAAATCCATACCCCCGGTTTACATATAATTTTTGTTTTCCGTTTTCATATAGTCCGGCCCATTGATCATAAACATATTTTACAGGACTCCATTTAAATCCCGAAATCTCTATGCCAAACTGCATGCCATGAGTATGTCCTGCAAGTGTAAGATCGATATCTCCGTATTTCGGTCTCACTTCGGCATCCCAGTGACTGGGATCATGGCTCATTAAAATTTTAAATGGATATTTTTCTGCGCCTGGATAGGCTTCCCACATTTTTCCATGTTTAGGAAATCTAGCCTTAGCACTCCAGTTTTCTATTCCGATAAGGGCAATCTGCTGCCCCTGTTTTTCAAGCACTACATGTTCATTCATCAATAAACGCCAGCCCATATTGGCCTGCAAGATTTTAAGGTCTTCAATGTTTTGATTTCTGGCAGACTCATTGGGCCACTTCACATAATCACCGTAGTCATGATTTCCCAACGTGGAGAAAACGCCCATGGGAGCTCTCAAACGGTTAAAGACTTCCACATATCCGGTCATTTCTGTTGTCCGGTCATTGATCAGATCGCCGGTAAATAAAATCAGATCAGGTTCGAGGTCAAGAACCAATTGCACACCTTTTTCCACTGCTTTTTTATTATCAAAACTTCCGGAATGTATATCCGATATCTGAACAATTTTTAATCCCCTGAATGCCTGGGGCAGGTTACTAAAGGAAAGAGGAATACGCCGAATTTGGTAATTATATTTATTAGAAAACCCATAAATAAGTGAACTTATAAGGGTACCTCCGATCCCAATGCCCAGCCAGCTAAGAAAAACGGAACGTGAAATGCCTTCATTTACTTCGCTTTCACCTTCAGTATTCCGGAAAAATATTTTTGCAACAGCCCACTGGATTGCCCGGCGAAGGTCGTCGATCAGGAAAATTACTGATGCAATCAATTTAGCAAAGAAGAATCCGACAATTGTTGCA
>DASZHV010000015.1:0-102434 GCA_035937535.1 Puia sp.
TAAAAAATATATTAGTGATGCGGAGGATGGGATTGCAGGAAACCCTGTCCTGATCAGTTACCAGGATCTGTTTGCAGCTTGGGAGGAAAATCTACGGTTCATTATAGCCGGGAAAGACGAGCCCTTAAAAAAGTCCGGAAAAACAGACAAAACCGGAAGAAAGAAAAAATCGTAATAAAATCTTTGATGAATTAAGATTTTTGCTATGGATGTAATGTTTGATAATTCTCAGGAAATAATGAATGAAAATAAACTGGCAATTAACAGCATCCGGGAGGGAAAGCCGGTTAATCCTGCTTTTCATCTCTTTGAATCAATAGGATACCATGTATTGATACCAGATGGCTCCAGAATTTATAAGATAACTGAAAATATTCATCAGAAACTTGAGGAGCTGCTTGAAAAAGATGATGTAATTGAAATCGATCGTTGGCTGATTGAAAATGATCTGCAGTCACTTGGGAAAATTAATGACCAGCCAGTATCAGATCCACCGCTTACTTCAATTTCTCTGGCCATTGCACAGAAATGTAATCTGGGATGCAGCTATTGTTATGCGCAGCAGGGAGAATTCGGGGTGAAGCCAAAAAACATGCCTTTGGAAAAAGCGATAGCTGCTGTTGATTTATTGTTTGCTCAAAACATGGGTGCACATAAAATGAATATTGCATTTCTTGGCGGCGAGCCTTTGGCAAACAGAGAGGCCCTGCAAGCGGTCACCAGGTATGCGAAGGAGAGGTCTGAAGCTGAATCAAAAAGAATTAATTTTTCGATTACGACGAATGGCACATTACTTACTGAAGATGACGCGGATTTTTTTGAGAAGTACGGATTTTCAGTAACTGTGAGTTTGGATGGAGTAGGTGAGATCCATGACAGGCTGCGTCCATTCAAAGGAGGGAAGGGCAGTTATGAAAGAATTATCCGAAATGTTGAACCGCTGCTGGCGCTTCAGAAAAATATGCAGGTCTCAGCAAGGGTTACTGTTACGCCCCTGAATCTTTGTCTTAAAGAAACGCTGGACGAGCTCATCCGGCTTGGGTTTCACAGTGTCGGTTTTTCTCCAATGCTCAGTTCTCCGGGTGGTAATAACGAAATGGATTCAGTATCCCTGGAAACGATGTTGGAAAATATGATTGCCTGCGGCCAGGAATTTGAAAAGAACCTGGTTGCAGGGAAAAGATATCCTTTTTCAAATATGTCGACTGCTTTGAAAGAAATCCACCGGGGTACACACCGGCCATACCCCTGTGGTGCAGGAGCAGGGTATCTGGGTGTTTCTGCCAGCGGTGAATTGGCTGCTTGCCATCGTTTCGTTGAAGACAAAAAAGGATATTTTGGAAATCTCGAGGAAGGAATCGACAGGGAACGCCAACAGGCATGGTTAACCGAAAGGCATGTACACCGACAGGAACCCTGCAAAAGTTGCTGGGCCCGATATTTATGCGGAGGCGGTTGTCATCATGAGGTAATCAACAGGGGACGTCCAGCCTGCGACTACATCAGGGGCTGGTTGAATTATGTATTGCAGGCTTATATCAGGATACTGGATCAGCGTCCGGATTTCTTTTATCCGGCATAAGGACTGATGAAATTATTTTACGATGAATGAAAACAGTATTTGCATTCTGGGTGCAGGACCTTCAGGCATCATTACTGCGCTCAAATTAAAACAGCTGGGCTATAATCCACTGGTTTTGGATTACAAAAAAAGGGATGGTAACATTATGGTCCAATCCCTCAGTCCGGGTATTATTACCTTACTCGGAACTCTTGGAATTGGGATAGATGAATTTCAGGGAATCTGTGTTCCGATTGAACGGAGTTTGAAATTATGGAACGGTGAAATGGTTGAAACTGTTGACCCTCCGGGATTTCTGACAGACCGTGGTCAATTTGATTCATCACTTAGAGGTATAGCGATCAGGCAGGGAATCAATTTGCTTCAGGATGCGAAAGTAATCAGTCTTGAACAGTCAAAAGATGGTTGGAAAATATGTTTGCTTCATGAAAGAAAATATCAAACACTTACAGCAGATTTTCTGGTGGATGCCAGCGGAAAAAAATCTCTTATTCGTGGAACCAAAAAAAGAGTGGCTGCTGCTACTCTCGCGATTACCGGTATTTGGGTAAATGGAGGTATCGAAAAAAATGAAACACGTCTTGAATCCGGAATTAATAATTGGCTTTGGGGTGCGAGTCTTTCAGATGGTGGTTTTCATGCAACATTGTTTATGGATCCTGAACTCTCACACATTTCAGGCGGCGACGGACTAGTCAACATGTACAGGTACTACCTGGGAAGAACAGCGCTTTTTAAATCCTGTTTAAATGGGAAACTGCGGGGAAACCTTATTGCAAATGATGTGACACCATTCAATTATGAAAAGCCCTCAGCCCCTAATTATATTAAAGTGGGTGAATCAAGCCTGGGACTTGATCCTGTTTCTTCCCAGGGCATACAGAGTTCAATGGCGGCTGCCATTCAGGCTGCCGTTGTGGTCAATACAATTCTTGCAGATCCAAAAAATGCATCACTCGCTATTGAATTTTATCAGGAACGTCAGAAGGAACAAATCAGGTTACATGTAGAAAAAATTTCTGCAGCTTATGCTAATGCTGGTTCATACAAGGATAATTTATTCTGGACAAAAAGAATAATGAAGTATCACAGGTCAGAATCTATGCCTGCACCGGAATCCTGGACTCCTTCACAAAGAGTTGAATTTTCTCCGGAGACAGCCCTACTGCCCACCGGTTGTATTGTAGGGAATCAGGTTTCCAGCAGGGCCGGGCTTGTCCATCCTTTGCTGAAAAGGCCTATCGTTTTTTGGGAAAACAAGGAAATCGTCTCTATTCTCGGAACCCTGCAGGGGCGTTTTGAACTTTCTGAATGGATCCGGCGCTGGTCTGAAAAGATAAATCAGGTTGCCGCGGTCAGGTTGTTTGATCAGCTTAAAAATATGGGTGTTCTTGTTGCGGCACGGGATTAACCGGGCTAAGGCGATCATTAATAATCCTTAAAAACATACCCGTTATCGTTATATTCCTACCAAATGCGCATTTGTACTTTGAAACTGCGTAAAAAAGCGATAAATTTAGATACTGCGCCTTAGGAAACAAAAAAAAGTCCCGAGAGTTGTTTCCCTACCCCTTCAATACTGCGATAAAGGAATAGATTCATCCTGCTAAATGGAAGCCAGTCCTGTTTTCCATTAGGATTGCGGGTTTTTACTTACTCTATTAAAACATATTAAGCCATTAATTCTTGTAAGCATGACGTGCTTTGTGAGATTATAGAATTCATTTAATTCAATTAGTTATGATAGTTCTATTATATCACTTCTAAAACACTAATTATGAAATGGACAAAATTTTCGGCGGACTTTGAAGACGGAGGCTATCTTTATTATTATTCTTTGCTAAAGAATAAATACATAAAAGATACCTGCTTCCTGGTTGATGATATAAGTCCGGTTGATTTCGAAAAGGGCAAGTTATTTAAAGAGGAGGTTTCTAAAAAAATGGTAAAAG
This sequence comes from Puia sp., assembly GCA_035937535.1. GTDB lineage: Bacteria > Bacteroidota > Bacteroidia > Chitinophagales > Chitinophagaceae > Puia. The sequence goes on from DASZHV010000015.1 coordinate 3,535, forward strand.
GCCAATACCATAAATGGCACTGTCAGAAAGTACCGAAGCAATACTTAGAGTCGCAATATTTCGATCCAGAATATTTTAGAAGAAGGGGAGGTGTCGGAGCTCCAACACCTGCTAATAAAGTTAAACCCCATCTATATGAAATATTTATTGGTGGTTGGCTCCATTTTTATGATTCAGAAGTGCAAAATGGATATAGTGATCATGCTGTTTATTTTGATTGGGATTTTAAAAGTGAGTCTGTGACCGTTTATATATTACAATTAATGCCTCCGGACAAACGTTTGAATATTAATGTCAATGTTAACATAACTAATCCTCCTGGTTCTCAGGATCCCCCACCGCCTCCTTTGCATCCGCCATGGTGTTAATTATGAAAATATCATAAAAAATGTGAAGACAAAAATATAATAATTGGTACCGGTTGGTTAGTTATATTTTATAATTTTTAATCTGTACCCATTTTCTTTTGTTAAGTTCGGTCGACCTGGATCTGTCTGATTCTATTTAAATAAAATTCGATGATTGAGGAGCAACCATTTTTCCGTCTTGTTGTCAAATTCAAAGATAATTTGAACCTGCCTTATTATGAGGCTGAGGAAATCAGTCACTATTTTTCTCAAAATGATTCGCTGCCCTTTAAATTGCTACTTAAAATATTCAGCGGTTTAAGAATTAATAAATTGTTCACTTCTCTTGAGCCCATGGTCATTACTGAATTAGTTGAAAAGGCCGAAACGCTGGACCAGGATTATAAGGCACCGGATTTTCTTGCGTATTATGCAATTGATTGCCCATATGCAATATATTCAGATCGGATTTTAAGGATTTTGCAAGAGCATGACAAAGTTGAATTGGTATATGTTGAAACAGGTCCGGTCCTTCCCCCATCATTTGCCTTCGCTGAGATTCCAATATCTGTGCACCAGGGATATTTAAAACCTGCGCCAATCGGAATAGATGCAGTTTTTGCATGGGGCAGGGAAGGTGGGAGAGGAAATAAATTAAAATTTATTGATATTGAACATGGATGGACCTGTGATCCTGAGAAGTTCAAAGTTGAAACATTACCATGCACAGGCATAAACTTTCCTGTTTTCGGGGATCATGGCGGGGCGGTATTGGGAGTAATCCTTACACAGCATAATTTCATTGGTGGTAAAGGGATTGCTCCAAAAGCGAATGGCTATGTGGTTTCCCAATGGAGACCCGATGGGTTTTTGAATACAGCAGACGCCATCATTACGGCAATTGCCCAACTTGACTATGGGGATATTATTTTGCTGGAAGCACAAATCTATGATTCTCCGGGTAGTGAAAGCTTATGGCCTGTGGAGATTCAGGACTCAGTTTTCGATGTTATCCGGTTGGCTTCTGCCCTGGGAATTATAGTGATTGAGGCGGCAGGAAATGGAAAGAAATCCTTTGGGGCTGGTAATGATCTAGACAATTATACCGACAATAATGGTAGAAAGATACTCAATAATTCGAGCCCGGAATTCAGGGATTCAGGTGCCATCCTTGTTGCGGCTGGCTCAGATTCTGTTCCCCATTCCAGGATCAGACATTCAAATTTTGGAAACCGGATTGATTGTTATTCCTGGGGTGAACGCGTTTCAACAGAAGGGTTTCACCTGGATTCATCAGATAGGGCTATGCAATCGTATAGGAAAAAAATAAATGGAACTTCAAGTGCAGCGGCCATCATCGCCGGAGCCGCTATTCTTGTTCAGAGCATTACTGAATCCAACCATCATTTTCGACTAAGTCCGAAACATATGCGTCAGATCTTGAGCAGTGATTTATTGACCACCCCATCCGATAACGGGCGATCAATAGACAGGATAGGAGTAATGCCGGATCTAAAAAAAATAATTGAGCATATTAATTTGGTTTTCCCTACTTTAAAAGGCTCTGATAATACAGATCTTATGAGTAATTCTAAAACAAATATCTTTTCATATGAGCTGACCTGATTTTAACAGCGTATGGGTATTTTAAAATTATCCCAATGCCAAAATTTTTTATTTTATTGTTAGGTTACTTCTGGTTTTCCCTGTCATCTATTCAGGCGCAGTGTCTTGCTGAGAAAGATTTGTTTAAACGACTCAAATATTATAACAATAATCCAAACCTTCCACCAAAAGAAATACTTGAGGAATTAGAGCCATACCTGGCAATCATTAATGATTGTCCTTATAAGAACGATTCAACTCATATTCTATTACTCCGCAGGATTGCCGTAGAGTATTCAAACATGGATGACTATTTAAATGCGGTATTATACGAACGTAAGGCCATCGGTATCATAAATTCCGATATAAATAAACCTTCTATAATACCTGAGGACCTGGTAAACATTTACTATTTCCTGTCTATATTTTACGATTCATTAAATAATACCAGAGAAAAACGGGCTGCAATGGATAGTTGCATCAGTATTGGCATGAGATTAAAGTGTTATTCAAACCCCGCATTCATACAAATGCTGGCAAAAGTAGTCCAATCCTATTATGACATAGGAGATTATCATCGTTGCATCGAGGATGCGACTTTGTGTGAAAAACTGGCAGCGGGATATTTTGGGAGTACAAACAGGGATGACCGTGAATTTGGAATTGGTTTGGCCTCGCATAGTTTAGGATGGCATGTGAAAGCTTTACTGGAGTTAAATGAATACGAGGAAGCTGAGAATCTTATTGCCAATAAATTAGAACAATACCAAAAGGCCGGACTTATAGATTATTTGAGTTTAATTTATGCACAAAAAGCAGAAATAGAAGAACATAAAGGAAATTACCAAAATGCCCTTTTATTCCTCAATAAATCTCTTTCTTATGACCAGAAAACCGGAGACTATTTCAATTGTAAGCAAACACTGAAGAATATTGGTTACCAGATCTATTTCGAGCATTTAAATGATGGTGATGGGGCCCTTGTCTACTTTAGAAAGGCACTTGCTTATACAGGAATGGATAAATCTGAGAAAAAAAAGGATGCCATTGAGTCGCTGGATATTTTTGCAAATATCGCTAATGTCTATGTTCAGAAGGCAGTTTTTGATTCCGCTTTCTGGTATTTTCAGCTGGCTTTCGACCAGATCAAACCGGGAACAAATGAAACGGATATTTTACACTCTCCCGCTGAAAAGCTGATTGAAATAAAGAAAATTCATTACCTGACCAATTTAATGATAGGGAAGGGAGATGCTTACCTGCAGAAATATCTGAGGACAAAAGATAACAATGAGCTTGTGAAGTCCATTCATATTTATAAAGTAACTGATTCACTGTTTGACAGAATCAAGCTTGAACAAATTGAAACGGAGTCTAAACTTTATTGGAGAAAGAATTCCCGCAGAATGTATGAAAATGCCATTAACGCCTGCTATTTTTCCGGAGACACCGATGACGCTTTTTATTTTTTTGAGAAATCCCGAGCTGTGATTTTAAATGATCTTTTAACTGAACAGAACCGGGAAAGCGATAAGGATATTATAGAATTATCCCAGGCCAGAAAGGATGTATTATATCTTGAAAGAAAAATTCAAACCAGCGACAGTTCTTCAGTCACTGCTTCCAAATTGCAGAAAGAACTTTTTGATAAGAGATATAATCTTGACAATTTACAGGAGAACGTAAAGAGAAGGAATCCTCTATATTACCAGAGTTTCATAGATTCAAATAACACTACTCTTAGTGATATGGGTAAAAAAATACTAAAAGATCACCAGGCATTATTGGAAATATATGAAGGGGAAAGCGCTGTTTATTCTCTGTTTATCACACAGCAGCATATTTATTTAAATAAAATCGATAAAAATGACTTTGACAATTTTGCCAGACTTTATAATTTGTTTCTCTCCAATGCCGATTTATTGAACAGAAAACTTGTTGAATTTACAAATGCTGCCTATCATTTGTACGAAATGATTTTTAAAAATAGTATTGTTCCCAAGGGTCGGATTATCATTTCACCTGATGGTGCTTATTTCCCATTTGAAGCTTTGGTGACTAATTACACAAATCCGCGATCACCGGTTTATTTTTTGCAGGATCATTCTGTAACCTATACTTATTCTGCGCACTATCTTATGAATGATTTTGCCGGGAAGGAAAATAAATCGAATGGCAGCGTTTTAGGCATAGCCCCTGTTCATTTTCCTTATGCTGTATCCCTGGACCCTCTTTTAGGGAGTGATCTTTCCTTAGACCAGGTAGAGTCCTATTTCAAGGATGCACATTCACTAGTTGAGGGGAAGGCTTCCAGAAATAATTTTTTACAGCAGTTTTCAAAATACAGCGTTATCCAGTTATATACTCATGCTTCGGACACCAGCGATCGTAAAGAGCCCGTTATTTATTTCTCCGATTCCAGTCTTTATTTATCTGAGCTGATTCAGGAAAACAAACCATCCACTCAACTGATTGTCCTATCCGCCTGTAATACGGGCAATGGTAAATTTTACCAGGGTGAGGGCATTTTCAGTTTTAACAGGGCATTTGCGGCCGTAGGTATTCCCGCTTCAGTGATCAATCTGTGGTCCATTGATAGCAAATCGACGTATAAGCTTACTGAACTTTTCTACAGATACTTATCTGCTGGCATGACCACCGACAAGGCTTTGCAATCTGCAAAACTGGAATTCATCCGCACGTCAGACAAGCAACAAACTTTACCTTATTATTGGGCTGCTGCTATCCTGGTAGGCAAAACGGAGGCCATCGATTTTCACCAGAGGCTTTCATTTAAAACATGGACGATTCTTGTAATTATTATAATTTTTTTCTTTATTGTATGGTGGCTTTGGAAGAGAAGAAAATCATTTCTGATTAATCGGCGTCTCGATGATCAGGAATTCAGAAAGTTCCAGACAATTGACTGAGAAATTATCCGTGTCCCAGATTCCAAATCCGTCTTTTATTTTTAAGACCGTTCCATTTATACTGATAGATCCTTTAATTAGAAAAATAAAAATGCATTTATTAACCGGATTAAAAATGTATTTGATTTCCTGGTTCGGGTCAAAATATCCTAAAGACAGTTTTGCATTCTGATTGATCCAACAGTGTTCGGGACCTTCATCTCCTGAAACAATAGTTGTTAATTTGTTTTTCCTGTTTTGCTTTGGAAAATGTCTTAACTGATAACGTGGAATGATGTTTTGTAGTTTAGGCAGTATCCAGATCTGAAGGAAATTCACTTCTTCGTCCCCGATATTATATTCCTCATGCCTTAATCCGCTTCCCGCACTCATGATCTGAACACCGTCCGGTTCGACGGTTGTACTATAGCCCATGGAATCGATATGATTCATTTTCCCCTGTACCAGCACTGAAATAATTTCCATATTTATATGGGGATGTATTCCAAATCCTTTTCCTATTTCCATATAATCATCGTTAAAAGCAACCAGGGTGCCGAATGCGCTTTTTAAAGGATGATAATAATCGCTGAAACTAAAAAAGAAATTACTTTTCAGCCACCCGATGTTTTTAGTTCCCCTTTCGTTAGAGGGAAAAACCAGCGTCTTCATAAGATTAAGATTTAAATATCAAATCGTTTGCATTTTTAATTTCATCCTGATTTATGGTATGTCCCATATTGGGGTAAATTTTTTCTGTAACATCTGCACCCATATTTCTCAGAATATTTGCACTTGCCTTTACCCGCTCAACAGGAACGTGGAAATCAGGCTTACTCGTTCCAATAAAAACGGGCGTATTTCTGAAATTCCCTTTATAATTTTCAGAATAAATTTTATCGCCTATAAGTCCGCCTGTAAATGCAATGATACCTCCATATAGATCTGCATTTCTTGCTGTATATTCGAGTGTCAGGCATGCACCTTGCGAGAAACCCAGAAAATAAATTTTCTCTTTTTTAATTCCCTGTTTAATAAAACCACCAACAACTTTATGCACTAAATTGAGCGCCGAAGAGAGCCAGGGTTCATTATGCTGAGGAATTGCGAGAAATGAATTGGGATACCAGCTATTACCGCTTGCCTGTGGTGCTGCGAGGAGATAATCAGTAACGGCCAGGTTTTCGGAGAGTGAAAGTATATCCTCCGCGTCGGCACCCCTGCCATGGAGCAAGATCAACGCTTTTTTTGCATTTATTTTATTGCCGGTGTAAATGATCAGTTCTTCGTGCATGGATGTTACTTCAGAGCTGGTAAAGATGCTTCAATTTTACCACGCATGGGTTCGTATTGTTTTGGCAGCCTGAGATGGGTGCCGAGCTGGTCAAGAGGTTCATCTACAGTAAATCCCGGATTGTCAGTTGCAATTTCGAACAGCACGCCGCCTGGTTCCCGGAAGTATACTGAAAAAAAATAATCCCTATCGATCTGATGCGTGATATTCAGACCTCTTTCAAGTAATTTTTCCCTATAGGCCATCTGCGTTTCTTCATCAGAAACCCGGAATGCAATATGATGATTGGTTCCCGCGCTGTTGCGGCCACTTTTCCCATCAGGTAGCTCCACGATGTCTATGATCGACGCGGTAGGGATGGTTTCGGTTTTAAAACGGAACCTGTTGCCCTCCCGTGAAATTTGTTTATAGCCGAAAATATCGGTAAGCAATTTTGCAGTTTCATCCATGATGCGGAGAGTCAGCGTAACATTATGAAACCCTTTGGTTGCATTGGTGATTTTAATATCCTTGGTTTCCCATCCTTTTCGCTTATCAGTTTCCGTAACACCGACAAGGGAAAGCTGAAGACCGTCGTGGTCTGAAAAGGGCAGGTAAGTTTCTCCGAATCGTTCAATTCTTTCTTCCGTTGTAACTTTTAAATTATTAAATCTTTCTGTCCAGAAATCCAACGCATCTGGAGCAATTGCATAACTTATTTCGGTGGCCATTCCCGTTCCCGCAATTCCCCTTCCGATTCCTTCCCATGGAAAGAAGGTAAGTATGGTACCTGGTTCACCCTTTTCATTGCCATAGTAAAAATGGTAAGTGCCGGGGTCATCAAAATTAACTGTCTTTTTCACCATTCTCTGTCCTAGTACCTGTGTATAAAAATTGTAGTTTCGTTGGGCATTATCGGCGATGGCCGTTACATGGTGAAGACCCAAAATCTGATTTTGCATTTTTTATTATTGATTTCCCAAAGCCCCGTTTTTTAATCCTTTCCCTTATCCATGACAAAATTAACTGTCATTCTGTATAAATGAATTATTTTGTTTCCTGTGCAGGTTTATATTGACTCATTAGGCTTTTTCAACTGTACATATTTAAGGGAATCGGGCTTTCAATTCATTATATCATTACAGTTCCATATAAATCAAGCCTTTCGTAATCCCAATTGTTGAAATTATTGGCCCTGCCTAAAATATGATCATTTTTTATTGTTAAATTAGTTTGATATGAAACTATCAATACATTAACTTTGTTATTGTAAATTATAATTTAAAACTATTGATTTACATCCATGGGTAAGAAAAATACAGCTGAAATGGCTCTTGAATTAGGAAGATGTATGACAGAAATGAAAAATTTTCTTCGTCAGCATATCCAGTCAAAAATAAAAGAACACAGGATCGATATAACGTTTGAAATGCTTGAGATTATGGCTTGTCTTTGGAATAAGGATGGGATCAACCAGCAGGAGTTAGCTGATATCACAATCAAGGATAAATCTAGTATGACTTATCTGGTTGACAATCTGGTTAAGAGAAATATGGTCAGCAGGGAACCAGATACGAATGACAGGCGTAATAATTTAATCTGTCTTACCAAAGAAGGTAAATTTTTACAAAAAAAATTACATCCATGGATATTAGAGATGTACGATAAAGCAGCTTTTGGTTCCCAGCAGTCTGAGATTGAAAAATCCATTAAGCTTATTAAAAGAATGACGGGAAATCTAAAAGATAGAATAGCCATGTAATATAAAACACAGTGACATATGAAAACGATGTTGATATTAAAATAGTCAATCAAACAAGTATGATAAATATTGAAAAAATAAATAGATGGGGAGACAGACATCATCCTAAAATAATAGATATTATCCGTATGCTTGTCGGACTATTATTAGTCATTAAGGGATATGTTTATTTTAATAATGCCGGTTATATCCGGGAATCGATTATTCAATACAAATTGATAAGAGAGTCTCCTGATGTGATTATGGCGATCATTTATTATACAACCTACATTCAATTAGTAGGTGGGACGCTTATTTTCCTGGGACTTTTAACCAGGATCGCCGCTATATGCATTTTACCCATAATTATAGGCGCTGTTTTCTTCGTCAATGTTTTAGCTCCTTATTTTAATTCCGAACTCTGGCTTTCGATTCTGGTACTGGCTTTGTTATTACTTTTTATAATAATAGGATCCGGGCCTTTATCCTTGGATTATTTACTTTCGGATATTAAAAGAAATGACTCAAATAAAATCTGATTTTAATCAAAGTCGGTTGTAAGTCCAGCAGTTACTTCTCAAAAAGCTGATAGATTATTGATCTTCATAAGATCTCTGCAGGCTGTCAGAAATATCATGGAGGTTATGTGTTCAGGAAAATTATTTTCAGAATATTTCAGTTTTGTCGCAACATTCTTCTTATTGGTCGCATAGCAGGAATTTGGAAGCATAAGAACAATACTTTAGCATTTGTGAATGAATTTGCTATTGATGCCATACTTTGGTATCTATGACGAATGACATCATTATTTTTTTTATTTGTTTTTTTGGTTTAACAAGGGTTGTTTTTTTTAATTCAACCCTTCATTTTCTTTTAACCAGTTAAACAAATTATTAGTTATTTCTACAATCTGTAATTTTGATAGAAGATCCCCATACAAACAAAACTATAAGATTATGAAAAAAGTAAAACCAGGTTTTTACAAATTATTTGCTTTGAATATTTTATTTATAACACTGGTTTGCTTATCAGACGAGTGTACCGCCCAGTCTACACCAGCAAGGTCCCTGCTTGCACTTTCGAAAACCGAACATGTCCTTGCGATTGTAGATCCGGTTACATTGAAGGTAATCGCGAAAGTGCCTGTTGGCTCTGACCCACATGAGGTTATTTCATCTGCTGATGGAAAGACAGCTTATGTTACTAACTATGGAGGAGGCAGCTTTCATGAGTTGAATGTCATTGACCTTATCACGCAAAAGCCATTATCCAATATCGATACAAGACCCCTAATCGGTCCGCACGGAATAGATTTTGAAGATGGAAAAGTCTGGTTTACAGCCGAAGGGTCAAAGGCGGTTGGCCGTTTTGATCCTGCAACGGGTTTAAAAGATTGGAGTATGGGGACAGGTCAGGATCGTACACATATGATTTATGTGACCCCTGATGGTAAAAATGTTTATACGACAAATGTTAGCTCAGGAACTGTGAGTATTCTTGTGGATACCCTTCTCCCGCCACAGGTTGGCCCCAATGGACAGTCGTTCCCGGGAGCCAAAGCACGGATGGAGTGGCAACAAACAGTTATCCCTGTGTCCAAAGGTTCTGAAGGTTTTGATGTATCACCTAATGGCCGTGAATTATGGACTGCAGCTTCTGATGATGGAAGTATTGCCATCATCAATATTGCGGCCAGGAAAGTGACTGACAAAATAGATGCAAAGGCGTTTGGGGCAAACCGGCTAAAGTTTACGCCGGATGGAAAGCGGGTTCTGGTATCCAGTCTGAGAACAGGCGATCTGTTTATTTATGATGCAGGATCGCGAAAGGAATTGAAGCGTTTGAATATCGGCCATGGTGGGGCAGGCATACTTATGGACACTGATGGATCACGTGCGTTTGTAGGCTGCACAGGCGACAATTATGTGGCGATTATAGACCTCAAGACATTGGAAGTTACCGGGCATATCAATTTAGGCGGCCCAGATGGTCTGGCCTGGGCGGTTCGGCTTTAATTTCTTCAAATGACAAAGTATTTTGACGGTAAGACTTACCCTGTCAGGATGGACTGTCCATAATATATTCAAAGCCTATATATTGTCTCCAGGTGCAGGTTGATCAGGAAATGAAAAAATAAAATGGCCAAAATAAAAGCCCCTCATAAAAATGAAGGGCGAACTTTAAAACTCTTGCCCTACTAAGGACATGACGATGCTGATTTGAAATCTTGTACTCATATAATGCAATTGTCTTGCCACGGGTTTTTATCTCCCAAAATAATCGGTAAATCAGTACCAATGGATATTATTAAAACGGCAGCCGGTCGATGTTGATGTGGATGAGATTGTCGTTCATCTAAGGCTGATGGGAATAGTGTAAAAATTTATCCATAATAATATTCCTTAAATGAATTATCTGGTAATGTAAAGCGGAATAGCTTAGTAAAAATACGGTAGCACAATTTTTGATTATAAAGCAGCAAAAACATAAGGCCAATATATGCTACACGAATTTAAAGACTTGGAAATATCCGCACTTTATGATTTGCTGGCTACCTACACAACGAAATATACCCGTATGTTGAGACACTGGGGTCCGACTCTTGATTTTAAAGAATGCGAAGAATATATAGCAAAATTACATACCGAAATAGATTCCAGAATAATTCTAGAGAAAGAGGATGTAATCCGGTCCTGACTTAATCTGATTTTTATTCGTACTGAGATGGTTTCAAGCACTACTGACCCATTGCCTGTCGGGCGGAGGGTTTTTAATGAGCAGTGACTCGGTTAGGTCATGGCATGATATCTCCCGTCCTGCCAAATCCTGACTAGATGAATGCTAGTGGGAAAATCTCTAAAAATCAACACGTGATTTACGTCATTTCCATCCGGCATCCATCTTAAAGCGGATTAGAATAGCCATAGGCCTCGTTTGGCATCTGACCTTTCGAGATAATTAATTTATTCGCTTCTTTATTTTGAGAGAAAGCTGATGAAAAAATAACAAGGAGATATAACGGAAGACTGAAAAATTTATTCATAAGGAAGCTTTTGAGTTCAGGAGAATATTTTGCAAATAAAATCTATTTTACTTTCAATAAACCTGCGTTGATAGCTACCACCATTGTACTTAAACTCATCAGTGCTGCACCTGCAGCGGGACTCAACAATATACCATAATTGTATAATACGCCGGCGGCTAAGGGTAACGCGATCACATTATATCCTGTCGCCCAGGCAAGGTTCTGCATCATTTTTCGATAGGTGGATTTCCCGAATAGAATGAGTTTGGCAATATCCTTTGGATTGCTGTTCACCAGAATAATCCCTGCGGTTTCAGCTGCGATATCAGATCCTGAACCGACTGCAATACCAATATCTGACTGAGCCAGGGCCGGGGCATCATTTACTCCGTCACCTGTCATTGCCACAAACTCGCCTGCGCTTTGCAATTCTTTTATTTTTTCCAGTTTTTGATGTGGTAACACTTCAGCAAAATAACTATCCATTCCTAATTTCCTGCTTACCGTTTCTGCCACTGCTTTATTATCGCCCGTCAGCAATACGCATTTTATCTTGTTTTCGCGCAAAGTCTGTATGGCTTCAGCTGATTCTGGCCGGATAGCATCTGTTAATGAAATATAACCTGCCAATTCACCATTTATCAAAATGAATACAGAAGTTTCAGAAGCGTCCTGGCTTGAATTTTCGGGTTGGGATATTTTATTTTCTTTGAGGTATCCGGGACTTACCACCATCAGTTTTTTGTTATCCACTATGGCTTCCACACCCTGGCCCGTAATGGCTTTAAAATTTTCGGCAGGGGGGACGATAATAGAAAGTTCTTTTGCCTTTTGTAAAATACCTGTAGCAATGGGATGCTCCGAATTTTGTTCCAAAGCAGCAGCGAACCTTATCAGATCATTTTCTCTTATGTCCTTCTGAAAAACGATAATCTTTGATACAGCAAATTTCCCTACTGTAAGTGTTCCTGTTTTATCAAATACCAGTGTGGTTATTTTCCTGGCATTTTCGAATGCCGTTCTATTTTTAATCAGCAAGCCATTTTTGGCGGACAAAGCAGTGGATTTAGCCACTACAAGGGGCACTGCTAAACCAAGCGCATGTGGGCAGCAGATAACGATCACCGTCACCATTCTCCCGACTGAGAAGGAGAGATCTTTTCCTGAAAGATACCATACTAAAAAGGTAGCAATACCGGATACAATAGCAATTAAGGTAAGCCAGCGTGCTGCTTTGTCAGCCAGCAATTGCGTTTTCGATTTTGATTGCTGCGCATCACGGACCAATTTTATGACCTGGGATAAATAAGAATCCTGAACGCCGTGCAATACCAATACTTTGATTGCGCCATTCCCGTTAATTGAGCCGGCAATTACTTTATCTCCTTTTGTTTTCTCAACTGGCTTTGATTCACCGGTAAGCAGACTTTCATTCAGATAACTACTCCCATCTGCAATCGTTCCGTCTGCCGCCACTTTTTCCCCCGGTTTTATCAGGACAATATCGTTCTCTTTTAAGCTGGCTGTTTTTACTTCCATGACCTGATTCCCATGAACAAGATGCGCGTCATCAGGCATTAATTGAACCAGCAATGCCAATTCTCTGGAAGCTCCGACAACAGATTTCATCTCAATCCAATGTCCCAAAAGCATAATCAGAATTAAGGAAGCCAGTTCCCAAAAAAAATCCATTCCTTTTAAACCAAAAACAGTGGCAACACTATAAACATAGGCAACAGTAATGGCAAAGCCTATCAAAGTCATCATACCAGGATTCTTTACTTTTATTTCATCCCACAAGCCTTTGAGAAAAGGCCATCCTCCGTAAAAGAAAACGAAAGTGGAAAGGACAGCCAATACATAATTTGAACCGGGAAAACTTATATGAATGCCCAGCCAATGCTGAATCATTTGTGATAAAAGCATAATCGGAACAGTCAATATGAGCACTACATAAAAGCGCTTTTTAAAATCATTCAATCCGCCGGTATGGGATTCATGCATTTCATGTTCTCCATGTTTCACCAATGGTACAAGCGTCATACCGCATAAAGGACATTTTCCAGGACCATCCCTTATTATCTGCGGATGCATGGGACAAGTATACTTTTGAGAAGACAGCGGTTCCATTATTTTTAGGTTTAAATTTTCTTACATTTTCATTCCTTCCATTGGACTATTTCCATTCTCAAAAATATATTCACTATTGAGCAGATAAGCCCCACTGGTTACTACAATATCACCAACCTGTAAGCCTGATTTTATTTCTATGGTATTTTCATCACTAATTCCAGTCGATATCATTCGGACCGAAAAGACTCCGGGTTTAATTTGTACCCAGACAGTTGAACCTTTACTATCGGTTAATACCGCGTCTATCGGAAGTGTAATAGAATGATGTTGTCTGCTATTAGCAATTATATATACGGGCATTCCCGGATGCAACTGGTTGTTTGGATTTCGTATCGTAGCCCTTACAAGGTTAATTCGGGTATCAGGATTAATTTCCGGGTTTACAAAAGCAATTGTTGCTTGGATGATTTGATTCCCAAGATCAGGAATTTGCACTGTTACCTGACTATTTTCATTAATTGATGATAATTGTGTTGTATATACCTGCGCTTCTGCCCATAACGTTGACAGATCTGCCAACTGAAAGACTGGTGCGCCTTCCATTGCATAACCACCCTCCTGTATGTTCAGGTTTGTTACATATCCCTCTTCCGGACTAAAAAAAGTAGTGGATGTTGATACAATCTTATTTTGTGGGAGTTGCATAATCTCCTGGTTTGTCATTCCCCACAAAACCAGTTTGCCCCTGGCGCTTTCTACTATAGCTCCATAATTGATAAGTGTATTACCGATAGTATTTTGTTCCTGCAAGGCTGTTACATATTCCTGCTTTGCATTGTTAAGCTGCTCACTATAGAGATCATAAATCGGCTCTCCTTTATGAATATAATCACCTGTTTTCTTAACATATAACTTTTCAATCCTGCCCTCTACCCTGGTATTTACCGATGACAGTTTTTGCCCATTAAAGTTCAATGTTCCTGTAAGCACCATCTTGTCCCCGATATTTCCACTCCTAATCGTATCCACCTGAATATTGCCAAGCCTGATTTGTTCTGCATTGAGGTGTATTTCATTATCTGCCTTCATGCTGGTTTTGGGCACTGCAATCAAATCCATCTGGCAAATGGGGCATTTACCGGGATGGTCTTCCCTGACCTGTGGATGCATACTACATGTATAATACACATCGGATTTAATGACGGATTGCGCGGATTTCGTTGATGAATGTTTGCAGGACGACAAAACTGATATAGTCAAAATTGACAAAATAATGGATAGCAGAATGACACGTTTATTTGGTTTATAGTTTGCCATATTTTTTAATTTGATGAAGTTTTGATAAAACTTTCACTATCTATAAAATACTGTGCATTCACAGCGACGGTGTCTTTTTCGCTAATCCCTGAAGTCACCTGAACCAGGTTATCTGAACGAATGCCTGTTATAATTTTATGAGCGATAAAACCACCGGAACTTTTCTTAAATGCCACTTTGTTCATACCCAGGGAAAGAACAGCTGAAGCTGGTAACCATAGTGCTTTACGAGGGGTTGTAGAAATATTTGCCGTTACATGACTCCCTACCGGCAACATGGAATGATTGTGGAAATATACCCGGGCCGTGAGCGTTTTGCTATTGGCACGATAGAAGGGTTCAATAAAATCTATATTCCCTGAAATAACTATCGAAGAATCTGTTTCGGAGATGATCCTGACAGGATCGCCTATTTTAACCAGGGATTGATCTGAAGTAAATATCTGCAGAGCAGCCCAAACCATATGATGATCCATCAGCATAAGCAACGGTTGACCTTTTTGTATATACATACCTTCTTTCAATGATAATTCCTGGCTGACTGCAGGTGCTGTACTCATATTAGCTGAAGGTTGCCCATCATGCTCCATCCCGGCTTCATGCACATGACCGCTGGAATTGCTATAGATACTAATCGAATATAATGACTTGCCATTCTTTAACACCTGCTCAAGTTGATCTGCACTCATACCAAGTAATAATAATTTTTCTTTAGCTGCCTGGATAAAGGATGTATTACCAGTGTCGTTTTGCAAAAGGAATAAAAGGTTTTGCTCAGCTGTCAGGATCTCAGGACTATATATATCCATAATTTTTTGACCTTTTTCTACTGGCTGATACCGAAAGCGGACATATATTTTTTCGATGCGCCCTGAAATCCTTGCTGATATGGTGGTTGCAGCCCTCGTATCATATTCGATCGTACCATAGGCACTCACGGGTGTATTCATATTTTTTAATATTGGTGTTGTAACAGGCAGGGAAGCAACGACAAATTCATTGGTTGGTTTGAGTAATGTTTCGAGTGGAATAATGGCGACGGGACCTGGGAGTTGCACAGCCGCTGGTTTTGCTTCTTTCTGCACTGTGTTATTACAGGCAGTAAAAAGCATCAGCAAAACGAAAGCATATATCGCAGTTTTTATTTTCATTTCTGAATTATTTAATCTGAAGTATTTTTTCCAGGTTCACTTGTGCTATTAACAATTGTTGCAACTCATCAAAATATTCGAGCTGTGCAGAATTTAGTGTTTGCCAGGCATCATATAATGCAAACAATTCTTCGGTGTTCTGTTCATAGGCCAGCATCGAGCTTTGATAATTCTTCCTGAGTGCCGGTATGATATTATTTTCAAATAACAGTATTTGTTTTTTCCTTGCTGCGATATCCTGTTGCATACTGTAGGCCATGCCACTATATTCATTTGCCATTATTTGTTTCTGGGTTTCAAGAGAGACGGCTTTCCATTTCAGGCTTTCCACATTGGCTTTGCTTTGTCTGGATGACCATTTGGCAAATGGGATTTTCACCGTACCCATAAGTGTGAATTGTTCGGGAAAACCTCCGAAGCCGAACATATGGGCGAATTGAACACCGAATTGAGGTTTCAGGCTTTCTATTTCAACCTGTTGATTAAGATAGTTTAACCGGATACTTTGATCAATCGCTTTTATATCACTCCTGCCGGAATAAAATAAACTGCTGTCAAATGTTTTGCTTTCATAATCTGAAACAGTATAACTGGTATCAATTGAAAATTCAGTAAGTTTGCCACGGTTCATTAAGGTATTTAGAATAATGCGTTTTTGTAATGCATCATTTTGAAGCATGATTTTTGTTTTAGCCAGGTTACCCTGGGCAGCTTTTGCCTTATAGTAAGCACTTACTTTCCCAAGTCCATTCTTATACCTGGTCTCAGCGTTAGTGATCATCAACTGAAGAAGTTTATCTCCCTCATCAATCACCAATATTTTTTTTTCAATGATTATCCATTCACTGTAGTTTTTCTTTGCTTCAGCAATAAGGTCATTCAGGTTTGCTTTTTTATTTTCAGATTCCACAGAGGACATAGCCCGCATGAACTTTTCGTTGGCAGTATTGTATTTTTGATTCGGGAACATTTGTTCAACTGAGATCATATACTGGCCCATTCCTGTGATTCCCGGGCCGCCATTTTTCCAGAGATTTACATTATAGGGAGTCATCCAGAAGCCGCTGGATATTTCAGGGGCCATCCAGTTGCGGGCGCCTTTGGCAGCAGCATCCATGGACTGAATTTCCGCATCATACATTTTCAGGGAAGGGTATGATTGTCCTACACTGTCTAAAATATCTGTTAATTTCATAGTTTGACCATCTGCTATATGATGCAGCCAGATGAATAAACAAAAAAATAAAATTCTTTTCATGGTTTAATAGTTTTTGAGCTAGTGCTTTATTTCCGGAACTTCTATTCTCCCGTATTTTTTTAGTTCATATTCTTTCCCTATCAAAAAGACAAGCGGGGTAACGAGTAAAATATATATGGCCGAAGTAATCACACCGCCCACCATTGGCATTACAATCGGTTTCATGACATCACTTCCTACGCCGCTACTCCATAAAATCGGAACCAGGGCAAATAGTGTTACGCTCACTGTCATTATTTTAGGTCTTAACCTTTTGGCAGCGCCCCGGATGGTATACTCCCGAAGGTCTTCACTGGTGATCGTCTCCCTGGAATTTCCTTTTTTTGAAACTAGTTGCTGCATGGCATCATTGAGATAAATGATCATGACGATATTGGTTTCGACCGCCAGTCCAAACAGTGCAATAAAGCCAACAGCGACTGCCACTGAAAGATTCACACCGAAAAAATAAATCAGGTATGCTCCGCCAATGAGTGCGAAGGGAATCGTGATCAGGCTAAGCAGGGCCTCCCGGGCTGAATGAAATGCAAAGTACATGCTGATAAAAATAACCAGGAGCACGACCGGCAATATGAGTTTCAAAGTTTGTTCGCTTCGGATCAGGTTCTCATACTGACCGCTCCATTCCAGGAAGTATCCCTTTGGCATTTTACCGATCATTTGATTCAGCCGTTGTTGTGCTTCCGAAACTGTACTTCCCAGATCCCGCTCACGCACATTAAACAGAACTGTCCCACGCAGTAAGGCATTTTCAGAATTGATCATCGGAGGTCCTTCCGAAATAGAAACATCAGCAACGGCCTGCAAGGGGATGGGGCCAAATCCATTTGTTTGAAGCTGCAAACGTTTCAGCGCTTCCATGTTATTTCGGAAATCCTGGCCAAACCTCGCATTGACTGAAAAACGCTGGCGACCCTCAATGGTAGTGGTAATCTGCACACCACCAAGTGCAGTTTCAATCGCGGCATTTACATCGTCCACACTTAAGTTATAGCGGGCGATCTCTTCCCGTTTGATAGTAAGATCAATATACTTTCCACCTGTGACAGGTTCAACATACAGATCTTTAACACCACCGATACCTGCCAGTTCTTTTTTAACGACCTGCGCAAAAGCATAAATACTGTCGAGATTTTGGCCGTATACTTTTACACCGACATCCGTTCGGATACCGGTTGAAAGCATATTGATGCGGTTGATGATGGGTTGCGTCCATCCATTGGTCACTCCGGGTATCTGGAGTTTGCTGTTCAGTTCATTGATAATATCATTTTTGGTAATTCCTTTCCTCCATTCATTTTTTGGTTTTAACATGAGAATAGTTTCTATCATACTGATGGGGGAATTATCCGTGGCTGTATTTGCCCTTCCTGCTTTTCCCAATACCGATTTTACTTCCGGAATGGATGCGATGATTTTATCCTGCACCTGCAGGATGCGTTTGACTTCACTGTTGGAAACATCGGGCAGCGTTACCGGCATAAACAGAATCGTGCCTTCGTCGAGTGGCGGCATAAACTCGGTTCCGAGACTCAGGATCATGGGTATGCTGATAGCAAGTGCAATGATGTTAACTACAATAGTTGTTTTGCGCCATTTTATACAAGTGCGAATAAGAGGCTCATAAATTTTTTCAAGGAATCGGTTGACAGGACTGGCGCTTTCCGGTCTGAACCGGCCACGCATAAATATTGAAATTAGTGCCGGAGCAAGTGTTACTACCAGGATTGCATCTACCAGCATGATAAACGATTTGGTATATGCGAGTGGATGGAACAATTTACCTTCCTGCCCGGTCAAAAGAAATACTGGCAGAAAAGAGGTTATAATGATGATGGTTGAAAAGAATACACCCCGGGATACCTGTTTGCATGCTAGTTCGATAATGCTC
Organism: Puia sp.; assembly: GCA_035937535.1. Classification (GTDB taxonomy): domain Bacteria; phylum Bacteroidota; class Bacteroidia; order Chitinophagales; family Chitinophagaceae; genus Puia. Next base: position 22,125 of record DASZHV010000015.1, read on the forward strand.
ATGCGCTCTGCTTCGGGTATTTTATAATATTCCCGTTTCCACCATTTATTTTTATTTGCGATTGAATTCATGATAATTAATTAATTATTAATTATTAATTAGGGTCATGACTATTTTGCCACTCTGATAAATTCCGATAGGCATTTTCACTCATAATGATGCCATTATCGACGATCACACCAATAGCCAGGGCAATACCTGTTAGTGACATGATATTAGAGGAAAGCCCGAATGCATTGAGCAGGATAAAACTTATGCCAATAGTAATCGGGATTTGAATGATGATACTCATGGCGCTTCTCCAGTGTAAAAGGAAAAGGATGACGATAATACATACGATGCTTATTTCTTCGATCAGTTTATCTTTGATATTGGCAATAGCGGCTTCAATGAGTTCACTCCTGTCGTAATCAATTTTAAAAGAAACTCCTTCGGGAAGGCCTTTCTGCACTTCATTCATCTTTGCCTTTAAGTTGCTGATCACTTTATCAGCGTTCTCGCCATAACGCATCACAACAATTCCGCCCACAACTTCTCCCTGTCCGTTTGCATCAAAAATTCCGAGACGGAGATCTCCTCCCATTTGTATGGTGGCGACATCTTTTACCCGGACGGGAATGCCTTTATCATTGGCTAAAGCAATATTTTCGATGTCCTCCTTGTTTTTGATATAACCCAATCCTCTGATGATATAAGCCATATCGCTCATTTCAAATTTTCTTCCTCCTACATCGTTATTTCCGGCTTTTACTTTGTTCACGACATCCATCATGGAGAGATTGTAAAATTGCAGTTTCACCGGATCAACAACCAGTTGGTATTGCTTTTCAAAACCACCAAAGGAAGCCACTTCAGCTACACCCGGTACGGTTTGCAATGCAAACCTGATGTACCAGTCCTGTAAAGCCCGCTGCTCACCAAGATCCATCTTAGGCGCATCCAGGTGATACCAGAAAATATGTCCTACTCCTGTACCGTCAGGGCCGAGGGCCGGAGTTACACCTTGCGGAAGTAAACGCTGAGCATAGTTTAATCTTTCCAAAACTCTGGTACGCGCCCAGTAGACATCCACATTATCCTCAAAAACGATATAAACAAAGCTCATTCCGAACATGGATGTACCACGGATATTTTTCACCTTCGGTATGCCCTGAAGATTGCTTACCAAAGGATAGGTTACCTGGTCTTCGATGATCTGCGGACTTCTTCCCATCCATTCGGTAAAGACGATGACCTGGTTTTCCGAAAGGTCGGGAATGGCGTCAACGGGGTTTTTCTTTACTGCAATTATACCCCAGGCAAACAGGCCCGCTGCTATCATTAACACCAGCCACCTGTTACGAAGCGATAGTTCTATTAATTTCTGAACCATAAGAAAACATTTAATGATCCTTTACAATTTCATTGGGGAGGTCGACTTTTTTTCTACCAACTTCATCCCACACTTGGGACAATTCCCAGGTTTATCACTTATCACCTCTGGATGCATGGTACAGGTGTAAACTTTGTCAACCTTCTTCTTTACAAGGGTCATTCCGCATTTAGGGCATTTGCCTGGTTTATCTGTTATTACTTCCGGGTGCATGGTGCAGGTGTACAAATATTTCGCAGAACTGTCTAATTTGCTATCCGGCATTTTTGGCTTTGAAGTTTGTGCAAAAGAGTACGTAACCCCAGTTAATACGAAAAGAAGAATGATCAGTTTTTTCATTTTTTTGTTTTTGATGGATGAGTATTTATGTACGGTTTTCCCTGCTAATGGCAGCATTCGCTAACCAATAATTGTAATAGCAATCAGGAAAACGTTTTTAGCGTTTGAATAAAAATTAATTTGACAAGAAGTAGAATAATCAAATTTGAAAATGCCGGCAGATTGGCCAGGCAGCTTAACAGATGTTAAGCATCAAAATGGGAAGAATGATCAGAGACGAAAATTACGAAAAACTATAAACCTGGAGACTTTGTCGAATAAAGGCGGCGCATTGGTATTAGGAAACTCAATAGGGAAAGAAAAAACCTTTATACTTTCTAATGAAGACTCAGATAGAGTAATAGCCTGGGTTAGATTATTGTATTTAAAGTATTCAGAGGGGAATAATTGCTGATCCTTATCTGTTTTAATCTGTTTATACTCATCTCTGCAGCAATCCTTATTATCTGCCATATTCTGTGAAGAAGTCGTTTTTTTGACCATTCCGCATCGTTCGCAATTTTTGCGCTCATGATTGACCAGGCTCCAGGATGCCAGTTTTCCCATGCAATAATGCAGGTGAATTGTAGCTCCCATGGAACTGGAGAGATAAACAAAAGCCAATATGGTTGCTAAAACTTTTTTCATCTAATCTTCCCTAAAAGTATCGCATTTTATTGCGGGTCAAAGTTAAGTATTGTTAATTCTTAATTTGTCATGTTTCGGACAGATCTAAATATTTTCATTTACAACAGTCCTTTTTTCGGACAAACAGAGCCTTAAACAGACTTAAAAAAAACTGCCCAATAGTCTTTACTGTAGTCATTTTAACATTGAAAGACCAAAGGTAGTATTTATCTAAACGTAAATTTATAGACTTATGGTATTTAACAGGTTAGGTTATTTTCTTTCTATTTAAAAACCGGCATTTTGAAGCGTAGATTGAATGTTCCTTTCCATTATTTTAAATAAATAATCTTTTTACAAACCAATAGGCAGCTATCATAGCAATAAGGATCGAAGCGGGGTATACAACGAATTTTCTATAACTTTTTCTTTTGCCGAATGGAAAAATAATTAATAGAAAAACACAAACTATTACAATAATTTGACCAATCTCAACTCCTGCATTAAAAGAAAGAATGGATGTATAAAATTTATTTCTGGGAAGGCCGATCTCATTTAAAGCGCTGGCGAACCCAAGACCGTGGATCAGGCCAAATAAAAAAACAATTATTATTCGCCATGGTTTGAGTTCACTCAGCAATATGTTTTCAATAGCTACAAAAATTATGGAAAGCGCGATAATTGGTTCAACCACTGCACCGGGAGCAACAATGATTCCTTTCATGCTTAGGGCCAATGTAACAGAATGTGCAACAGTAAATGCAGTTGCCTGCCACAGAATGGTTTTAATATGGGTACTAAGCAGGCATAAACTTGTTACAAACAGGATATGGTCCGTTCCAAGCGGAATAATATGTCGAACACCTAATTTAAGATAAAACAATACAACATGTGAATCCGGAGCTTTCTCAAGTGCATAATTAATAGCATGTCCCAATGTAATGATAGGAAACAAAATAATCAGCATCATCAAAATGGGAAAGATGTAATATGTCTTAGGTTGTTTTCCTATTGCAATGACTGCCATGTCTCGAATCCTTCCTTTTTTAACAGCATGGCGATATTTGAATCTGTCGATAATGCTTTTTTCAGAATAACTTTGGCTTCAGTTTTTTGCCCTGCGTTGGCATAAATCAGGGCGGCACGATAAAGCAATACCGGGTTTTCACTATGGGTCTTCAATGCTGTTCTTAGATAAGGTAATGCTTCCTGATATTGTTTTTTACAATAGTAAACCCAGGCCACTGTTTCATTTACATCAATATTATCCGGTCGCCGGTTATACTCCAGCAGGGCGTGTTCAAGGGCCTGATTATAATCATTTACTTTTAAGTAAGCATAAGCTAATTCACGGTCCGCATAGTGGCCGATGTTTTCATCGTTTTGACCGCTTTGTTCATCTTTGTTAAGTTTAGCAATCACAAAATTCATGAGAGAATCAGCTCTTTCTTTTTGTCCGGCCAATGAATATACATCTGCCCATTCTTCTTTAATCGAAAAATCATTGATCATTGAATCAGCTTTTCTATAAAGATCAATGGCCGTGTAATAATCTTTTTCTGCAACCGCTATCCTTGCCAGACCAGCCAAAGCAAATGGATAGTCAGGTCTTTCAGTTATTGCAATCATGTAATGCATTTTTGCACTTTTCAGGTCACCGGTATTTTCGTATAAGCGCCCTAACTGGATTCTTGTCCATTCTGTAGTTTCATCGCCCTGGCCACCTGCATTTACTGCCATTTTCATTGCTTCGATCGCTCCAGGAAAATCACCGTGAATTTCACGGAGATAAGAAACACGTGAATAAGACCTGATGTCGGGACGAATGGATTCCATTCTGTCCGCATTGGCTATGGCTGAATCATAATTACCCATTTCGACATTTCCATCCACCAGCAATCCGTAAATAAATGCATTGAACGGGTTTAATTTTTGGGCTTTCTCCGCCAGTTTCAACCCATCAGCGAAATGATGCTGGGATAAATAAATTAATGATTTAAATGTCAGTGCTTCAAAGTTTAAGGAATCCAGTTTTAAAACGCGGTTTACACATTTCAAAGCCGCTTTATCATAGTACAGGTAATTCCCTGAAATACGCGCTTCCTGAATAAAAAGAGTTGTGAGCGCCAAAATTGATTTAATATCTGCCGGATTTTTTTCTATCTTATTTCGAAGTGCCGAAGCATAATCACGTATTAAAACCCATTCATTTGTCGTTGCTGAAGGAGTATTTCTTTCGAGCAGGTTATCTAATTTATTTTCCCGGACATGGTAACCAAGTAAAATGAATGTTACAATGATTGCGAAAGCAATCAGAACTACAATATATCCATATTTTTTTTTCATGGCATAAATTAATTTAAAAGAAGCCCGAACTTTCGTTACGGGCTGTCTTTATTATAATTATTCTTTTACTACACGAATACTCTGTTTTACATTCCCATTTCTGGTTGCATTGATAAAATAGACACCCTTTGCCAGGTTAGACGCATTCCATGATACTGAATAAGTACCAGGATCCATATTTTGGTTTACTAATACCCTGATGAGTTTCCCCATTTCATCATATACGTCTATCCTTACCATAGATGGAGTTTCGATATGATATCTGATAATATTATTGTCAACAAAAGGATTGGGGAAAGCGCCGATAAATATATCCGGTGCAGCAATTTCCAGCGCATCGAATTTGGTAATTTCAGCCGGAGCCGGGGTATTGCTGGCTGTATTGTTTTTATTATTTGCAGCAGGAACACCGCAACATGCATTTGTTCCTGACCAGGGTGTTTGCACATATGGGAAAGATGTTTTAAATGTTGTGTCATTTGAATTCACACCTGTGTTATATGAGAGAACATTGATAAGATTTGGTGTAACAGGATTTCCGCCCTTAAAATCATCGTACCATAATCCTATGGCAGCAAGTACCACACCACTGACTGCCTGAAGTTCAATTCTTGTAACATCGTCTTCCAGTCTTCTTCCATTGGGGAAACCATCCATGTTTGGAATGAACTGAAGTGAACTATTCTTATTATACGTTGTATCGGTCAATCCCAATACTGCAGCCTGAACCAATCCAAGTGCACTAAACTTAGGATCATTCCGTTGTGTGGGTGGTACCGCCATATTTAAACGCAACATATCTCCTCCGTTTGGCAGAAAGTTGTTGATAAAAGGTTTTCCACTGGCTAAAGGGTTTCCTTTTTTGCCTGTAGCCAGTTGATATGGGCGAAGATTAGGTACACCGGTGTGAAAGATAGGCCACAGGTCTACAGAGCGAGGAGAATGCGCGGCCGGTAAAAGCAATGTTCCGAAAACAGCGTCGTCCAACGCAGTTCCTGCCAAAGCGGGGTTGCCTTTCAGAATGAACAATCCATTTTGATTATCACCGAACCCAAATGAGCCCAAAGAATTCCGCTGTACGCGTAAATTTTTTAAAGCGGGCACGGCTGACCCAAAAAATGAGTCATCCATGTATAAAGCCAGTTCGGGGTTATAAAAATAGTTGCCGAATATTTTAAGATTGGGAAGGTCTTCATATGGAGTTAAAAAATTCCAGAAGTCTTTTTTGCCGATCGGAATGATTGCCTCATTGGTTAAAGGCATACCTAATCTGGATACCTGAATCCATGGACCTGAAGATGATTCAAGTTTTTTATCATCCCCTTCGTCGTGATCATTACCTTCATCTCCATCATTTTTACCTGCATCGTAATCTTCTTCAACATTCGGTTTGTTGAGTGTTCTAATCTTTCGTCTGCTGGCTGATGCCCATACTCCAATAACATAATCAGGGTCCAAAATATTTTTAGCCAGTGAGACGGATTTTTTGTCTTTTTGAAGAGCACTGATATCAATCTGTAGGGCTATAACAGAAACATTTTTACACTTCAAAGCGTCCATAGGCATGGTACCTGTGGTTCTGGGGGCATCTCCCAAATCAAAAATCCCCCCTAAGTCTACAAAGAAAGGATCGTCGGCAGTGCCGCAAAATACTTTTTCGCCACTGCTGGCAGTGGTAATTGCATTATTAATTAAAGTGTTATAATCTGCAACATTCAAACCAACTGCTGAATTTATTGATCGGGGACCGATATTAGGGGGTGGTACGACTCCATTTTGAATAATCGTTTGAAAACTTCCGCCTGCTTCAGTACTTTTTTCCAGAGTATAGGTAGTTTTGAGATTTTGTTTGCCCAGACGAATATTGAAAAATGTGGTAGGGTCCTCATTTTTTTTATGAAAAGTGAATCTGTAAATTATATCATCTCCAGGAGTTGCCAGATTGTTATCAATATGGATTTCATACCTGATATCTTCTCCGAACGAATAATAATTTGGTCCGGCAAATGGCAGCTGGGCAGGGATGTAGTTGGCAAGTATTGTAATTTTATCCGGATGATCCGGGCTTCGAAAAGCATACAAATCTGTGTTATCGGCTAAGGGATCGTTTGCGATCATAGGTGCTTCCCGGTGACTGGAAGACATCAATACACCAGAAATACCTACCAGGGAAATAAAGGCAATAGAAAAAGCTAACCACCCTCGCGGTTTAAATTTGTGATTCATAAAAAGATTTTTAATTTAATAAATCAATAATGAAATAGTAAACAGGGTACAAATTCCAGAGCTTGGTCCTTGGGTATGGATGATACAGAAGAGTTACGTGATATTTACGGAAGAATCTGGACGGCGGATTTCAATTATTTATATTTTTTTAAAAAATCCTGACAGACCTCCATAGAATCAAATAACAGTTATTTTACGATAGAAAGAAGCAGTGGCACAGATAACTTTTCGAATGGTTTGATATGAGTGGAAGATCCTCATTAAAGGAAATGAAACATGTGCAAAACGGGATTTCAACACTGAATACTCAGTTGACCACAGGAGTATATCTGTTAAGTATAACAGCTTCTGATGGCAATATAAAACTGCAAAATGTGATAATCACGAAATAAATAGCGCTTTACAATCCTATAAATATTTACTTAACAAAAATTCAATGAGGAACTTTTAGCGTCATCATAACAAAAGCGCCTAACTGGGTTACCAATGCAATTAATCCCCATATATCCCATTCCATATATAATTTGCGAAAATCTGCCCATTCGATATCGTTCAACGATTCTTTGTTCAATAGGAATTTATTTATCTTTTTTTGAAGGGGAGAAACTTTGATGGAGAAGGTAATTCCGGAAATTGAAAACAAAATAATCGACCATAAAATCCAAGCAGTATGCAAAATTGGATAGTGCCCATAAATAGCCGTCATGAAACCACCTAAGGTAATCAAAATAATTCCCGGAAGTGTAAAATAGGCATCAGATTTAATTATACCTTTTATTGAGTGGCTAATGATTTTTACTTGTTTTGTCTTCACTGCAATACTCATCCAAAAGAGTCCCGTAATAATATTTCCGAAGAATAACATTACCGCTAAAATGTGTACTAATTTAAAATAAGAGTAATCCATATTCCTACGATTAAAATAATTTAAATTTCAAAATAAAATGGATTAATCCAAGTTAACACATGATTCAGATAAATTACGAAGAGGATACCGTCCATTTTATATGGGGCCGGTACACTATAAGAACGGGAAAGCCAGAAGAGTTAGAATTTATGAAACAGCGGCGGCAGGTAAGGCACTGGAACACTTCATCCCATAGAAAACGGGGAAAACACCCTCCCTAAAGCCGGGTTTATATTTTATTTTTAAGTTTAGAACGGGTCCTGGCTTGAGTATTAGAATAAATCGCTGGAAATATCGTTATTCTTAGTCGGAAACTTATTTATTCAGATCACCCAAAACAATTATTCATGAAAAAGGTCCTCTTTTTTAGTGTTTTCCTGGTATTATTTTTGATTTTTGAATCATCTTGCAGTAAAAAGAATGCGGCAGTTCCCGCCTGCAAACTGATCACCATATCAGATGTTAATGGTAGTACCACTACTACTTATAATATAACTTATAATAATGAAGGGAAAATATCCACTCTGCAGTCAATCTCCGGCAGTACCACGACATCCAAAGTATTTACTTATAGTGGCAATGTCATATTCGTCACAACTACTTACTCAGGTTCAGCAAATCAATCAACCGATTCAATTGTAATAAACAGCGCTGGTCTTATCGCGTCAGATCAGTACAGGAGCGGTACGAATCAGTCGCTAACTACTTATACTTATTCCGGTAACCAGCTATTAAAGTCCATACTTCAAAATAATGGTAATCCAGCCGTTACAACAACTTATACATTCACTAATGGAGATCTTACCGGTTCTACGGATGGTACGAATACAGCAACCTATTCCTACAATACGAGTAAAGCTTCGGCCCCGGGCGACTATTTTCAGCTGGTGCAATTAATACAATATGGCGCTTCATTTGTAATAAACAGTCACCAGATAATTGGTTATCAGATTGGAAGTACCATTGAAAATATTAACTACACCTACGATAATACGGGTAAAATAACAGGCATTACCGGAACTATGGGAGGCAATATAGAAACCATTACATATCAGTATAATTGCAATTGATCTTCAGGCCAGGCGCTATGAATTAAAGTTTCAAGGATGGGCTCAGCTGTCTGTAAGTTTAAATACTTCTATAAGGGGCTGTAAAAACATCATCCTGCTTCGCGGGATTGGGTTTTTACTTTTTTCCGCTTTGACGAATAAATTCCATGCACCAAAAAAACAAAAGCCCCTCATCGAAGATGAGGGGCTTTTGTGCCCGGGACTGGATTTTCTTCGCATCCTTTGGATGCTCAGAAGATCCTGAATGGTGGTCTTACCCAATGCCTTTAAACGCCTTCGGCGTTTCCGGCATTTTTATTTCTCAGCTTGTGAAAGCAAGCTTTCACCGCTTCAAAATAAAAATGCCTCTCAAACTTCGTTTGAAAGGCATTGTGCCCGGGACTGGATTCGAACCAGCACATGGTTTCCCACGCTGCGACCTGAACACAGTGCGTCTACCAATTTCGCCACCCGGGCAGTTTTAAAAAGTATTCCGAAAGTTTTATTCAGTTCTGGAATACATTCTCTTTTACCGGTTAAACGAGTGTATCATGGTTTAATATCAGGGGTGCAAATATAGCGGAGAAAGCGCATATATTGTACGGATGCTGTAGTATGCCCTTCGTAAATGGTGACGGTCATTTCGTGCAACTGCTTGTACACTACGATCGGTTCAATATATCCGAAGCAAATACCTCCCTTATCTGGAGCGTAAAAAATGGAAATCTGATTTATTTTTTCAGGCGGGGGATACCGCAGACACAATACGCTGATCCGTTTTTGGTGCATTGAAATCAGTAAACAGCTTAAAAATGAGTGATTTAGACCATTCCTCAATCATCCATCCTCAGAGATGGAAAGGGTTGCAGATATTGCATCTGGCTTTTAGTTTTAAGCATTAAGCCTTAGGCTTTGAGCGTTTTGTGTTAAGCATGATTTATCGTATTTTTGCAGCCCCGAATTAAAACCTTCGGGTATTTTATTTTTTATGGAAGAAAACCAAATTATTAATTCAAACGCTGAAGGCCAGGAGCCAACTGCAGATACGGCAGTAGCTACAGCGACAACAAATGCACCGGCCGCTAACGGGAAAGCACATCATTTTCCGCCTCCAACTGCACATGACGATTTTGACTGGACAATCGACAAGAGAAACGTCGCTGCCTACAAAAAAGAAGAAAAAGAGAAGTACGACAAAGTCTATGAAAATACTTTTGTACAGATCACTGATGGAGAACTGATCAAGGGTCTCGTAGTGGGTGTCACTAAAACGGATGTTGTTGTAAACATTGGATTCAAAAGTGATGGTCTCGTTTCTCTCAATGAATTCCGCGATCTGCCAAACCTGAAAAGTGGTGATGAAGTGGAAGTAATGGTAATGGAAAAAGAAGACCGCGAAGGTCATCTTCACCTGAGCCGCAAACAGGCACGCATTACACGTGCATGGGAACGCATTGTTGAAATTCACAAAACAGGTGAAGTGGTTACTGGTACTGTTACAAGTAAAACCAAAGGTGGCTTGATCGTGGATGTATTCGGAATGGAAACCTTCCTGCCCGGATCACAGATCGACGTAAAACCTGTTACTGACTACGATCAGTTCGTAGGCAAGACTATGGAATTCAAAGTGGTTAAAGTAAATGATACAATCAAGAACGCTGTTGTATCTCACAAAGCACTTATTGAAAGTGATATAGAGGCACAACGTGCGGAGATCATGAGTAAACTCGAAAAAGGTCAGGTACTCGAAGGTACCATCAAGAATATCACAGATTTCGGTGCGTTCATGGACCTTGGGGGACTGGATGGCTTATTATATATTACTGATATCAGCTGGGGACGTATCAGTCATCCGAGCGAAGTACTCAAACTGGATCAGAAACTCCAGGTGGTGGTGCTTGATTTCGATGATGGAAAGAAACGAATCAGCCTCGGTCTGAAACAACTTACACCACATCCATGGGATGTACTTCCTGAAACAATTAAGGAAGGTGAAATCGTTAAAGGTAAAGTCGTAAATATTGAAGATTACGGCGCTTTCCTCGAAATCATGCCCGGTGTTGAAGGCCTGGTGCATGTTAGTGAAATTACATGGGCCAATACGCCGATCAATGCCAAGGAATTTTTCAAACTGGGTGATGAACACCAGGCACGCATCGTTACGCTCGATAAAAATGCTCGTAAAATGAGCCTTTCCATTAAACAGCTGAGCGAAGATCCATGGAGTACGATTGAAACACGTTTCCCGCAAGGAAGCAGACACAATGGTCTGGTGAAGAACATCACACCTTATGGTGTATTTGTTGAACTTTCTCCTGGCATCGGTGGTATGATTCATATCAGCGACCTGAGTTGGCTGAAACGTTTCAACCACCCATCCGAATACACTAAGGTTGGCCAGCATATCGACGTGCTGATTCTCAGCATCGATAAAGAAAACCGCAAACTGCAACTTGGTCATAAACAGTTGGAAGAAGATCCATGGAATGCGCTCGAAAATACTTTTGCGATCGGAACAATTCACGAAGGAACGGTTATCCGTAAAGATGACAAAGGTGCATTGGTACAACTTCCTTACGGACTTGAGGGATTTGCTCCTAACCGTCATCTGGCAAAAGAAGACGGTAAACAGGTAATGGCAGACGAAACAACTCAATTCATGGTGATAGAATTCGACCGCAATGAAAAACGCATTGTTTTATCTCATACCCGCATCTGGGAACAGGCAAAAGCCGAAGAAAAAGATGTAGCGCGTAAAGAAGCTAAAGTAGATGCCGATAAAACCCGCAAAGCTGTAAAGACGATTCAGAACAAGGTTGAAAAACCAACTCTCGGTGATCTCGGAGCCCTTGCTGAAATCAAGGAAAAACTGCAACAGGAAGAAAAAGGTAGCGACGATCCAAGCTCAACTTCTAAAGCTTAAGGCTAAATCTTAATGCTGATTATAAATTGAACCCTTTCCCGCTTGAAGCGGGAAAGGGTTTTTTCTTTCCGGCTGCATTTATTAAATACTAAAAATATTTTTCTGATTCATATAGCACTTTTTACTGTTTAAGGAGTCTTTCATAAGTATCTCATGCGACAATAATATGTCTAACCCGGGGTTTGTTTCTACAGACCCTTCCTTTCATCAAAAAAAAGGACCGGATACACAATGGATATTTATCTTCGGACCTAAAATATAAATTTCAATCCAAAAGACCTATTGAAGGTCGGATAAATCCACACAAATACTTCATACTATGAAAATCCTTTTATTCCTGTTTACTGTCCTTTTTTCGTATGATGCTTTCGCCCAACCCTTACCTCTGGACCCGTCTATCAGAATGGGTAAACTGCTCAATGGATTTACTTATTATATCAGAAAAAATACTGAACCGGCAAAACGGGTTCAGTTGTACCTGGTTAATAAAGTGGGCTCCATACTTGAAGAAGAAGATCAACGCGGCCTGGCGCATTTCATGGAACATATGAGCTTTAACGGCACCACTCATTATCCTAAAAATGAATTGGTACATTATCTTCAGAAGTCCGGTGTCCGTTTTGGCGCTGACCTGAATGCTTATACCAGTTTTGATGAAACCGTATATCAGCTGCCGATCCCGACCGATAGTCCGGCGATATTACAGAACGGATTGCAAATCATGCGCGACTGGGCAGCCAATGCCACACTTGATATGCAGGAGATCAACGATGAGCGTGGTGTGGTGCTGGAAGAAAAAAGACTTGGAAAAGGGGCGGAAGAAAGAATGCGCGACAAGACATTTCCGGTCATCTTAAACCATTCACGGTATTCCGACCGTCTGCCAATTGGGGTGGATACGGTATTGAAAAATTTTAAAAGAGATGCAATACTCAATTTTTATAAAGACTGGTATCGCCCTGATCTGCAGGCACTGATTGTGGTAGGAGATATCAATGTGGACAGCATGGAGATCCAGGTAAAAAAACTATTCGGCGACCTGAAAAATCCTGCAAATGAAAAGCCACGCACAAAATATACAGTGGCCCTGATTGGTAAAAACCAATTTGTTGCCGTTACCGATAAGGAATTTCCATATACCGTGATCGAAGTAATGATCAAGCAAAAGATGCTTCCCCAGGGCACAAAACAGGAATATTTTGAATGGACCAAAAGAAACCTGTTTAATCTCATGATTGCCCAACGCATGTCAGAACTTTCACAGAAACCAAATCCACCATTTATACAGGCAGGTGCTGAAATGGGAAATTTTCTCGGCGGTCTGGATGCATTTACGGTATTCATCGTTGCTAAACCGGGGAAACTTGAAAATAGTTTTCTTTCCATTTGGCAGTTGATTCAGCAGCTAAAGCAATTTGGGTTTACTCAAGCAGAATTAGAAAGAGCAAAAATGAGTTATCTGAGTAATCTCGAATCCGCACTTAAGGAAAAAGATAAAAGAAATTCCGAGGATCTGGTACAGGAATATACACGCAATTTTTTAGTGGGTGAAGCAGCTCCCGGCATTCAAATGGAGTATGACCTGACCAAATCCTTTTTATCAACAGCAAAACTTCAGGACATAAATGAATTATGTCCCTCTTTTATATCAGACAGTAACAGGGATATCGTTATCATGGCTCCACAGAAAGACAGTGCTAACCTGCCTGATGAAGTAACCATAAACAGTTGGTTCAATACAGTTGCAAAAACAAAATTGTCTCCTTACGAAGACCAGTTTAAAACCGAAGCTCTGATTTCTGACATACTTGTTCCCGGTAAAATCACTGGTGAGAATAAAATTGAAAAACTAGGATTGACAGAACTTACGTTAAGCAATGGTTTAAATGTGATTTTAAAACCGACTGATTTTAAAAATGATGAGATACGGTTTAAGGCATTTAGCCCAGGTGGATCTTCACTTTATTCAGATTCAGATTTCGAATCGGCTACTAACGCTGCCAATATAGTTGTAAATATGGGCCTCGGTCATTTCAAACCTACTGACCTTCAAAAATTGTTAAGCGGAAAAAGGGTGGATGTCGAGCCGTACATTTCGGAAAGATCCGAAGGTATCGTTGGATTCAGTTCACCAGCAGATCTGGAAACGGCGTTGCAGCTTGTATATCTCTATTTTACTTCACCAGGTAAAGACAGTATCTTATTTAACAATGTCATGGAACAGGCCAGCTCTGAAATTGCGAACAGATATAACGATCCTCAAAATGTTTATGCGGATACAGTGGATGCTGTGCTGGGTAATTACAACATCCGCAGAACAGGTCCTTCGCTAGAAAAACTGCATCAGATCAGTCTGGGTAAAACTCTAAGGTTTTATAGGGAACGTTTTGCTAATGCTGGTGATTTTACATTTGTTTTTGATGGAAATTTTAATATTGACAGTATCAGGCCTTTACTGGAAAAATATCTGGGATCTTTACCTTCTTCCTCATTTAAAGAACAGGCCCGCGATTTGAAAATTCATATTCCAGCAGGAAAAATTGAGGTTTTTGCTCGAAAAGGGAAAGAACCCAAGGCAAATGTAAGACTGGTTATCAGTGGCGATTATAAATATTCGCCTGAATCAAATATGCAATTAAGAGCACTCAGCCAGATCCTGGAATTTCGATTGCTTGATCGCCTCAGAGAAAAAGAAGGAGAGACCTATAGTCCCGATGTCGGAGTTTCTTATAATAAATATCCGGCAAACAGGTATGCTTTTAATATTCAGTTTGGCTGCGCCCCGGAGAATGTTGAAAAACTGATCGTAGCTACAATAGAGGAAATTGATAAGTTGAAAACGAATGGTGTTACGGAACTGGATATTACCAAATTCAGTTCCGAAGAAAGCAGGCAGTATGAATTGCATCTGAAGGATAATGAATTCTGGCTGAACTGGCTTAGCGCCCAATATGAGAATGGTGATGATCCTCTTATTCTGTTGAAATATCCTGATTTAATCAAGCAGGTAAATACTTCATCAGTAAAAGCTGCTGCCAATCTTTACCTGAATGAAAATAATTTTATTAAACTTATTTTAATGCCGGAGTAAAAAAGCTTAAAGCCGAAAGCTTAAAAGAATAAGGCTCTTAATTCCTCCGCATCTTCGGGTTTCATTTTTCCACCGAGTATCAGGCGTAATTGCCGGCGGCGCAGAGCACCGTCAAATAATTTTATTTCTTCATCTGTTTCAGGCAGGACACCCGGAACGGGAATGGGGCGGCGATTCATGTCAAGCGAAACAAAAGTATAATAAGCTTCATTGCTTTTATATTTCTGCTGGTTGATAAAATCTTCTCCCCAGACTTTCATATGCACTTCCATGGAAGTTGTAAAGGCACGGCTAAGACTCGCATGAATATGAACTGCGTTGCCCAGTTTAATTGGATTTTCAAATGAAATATTATCTACTGAAGCAGTTACCACTGGTGTATTACAATGTTTGCCAGCGCAAAGTGCAGCTGCAATATCCATCCAATACATGAGCCGGCCTCCCATCAGATTCCCAAATACATTGGTGTCGTTGGGAAGAACAAGTTCGGTCATTATGACTTGTGAATCTTTTGGTGATTTAACCATATTATCTTTTTTTATACATGAATATTTTCGTTGACCGTTGACCGTTGGCTGAGATCAATTACACAACAACCTGTTCACATGTTTGCAAAAATCCTTCATCAATGTCCGCACCGATTCCTGGTAAATCCGGAACTTCCAGAAGAAATCCTCTGAATTCCACACCGTCTTTTACCGGATCAATCTGGTGACCTAGGAGGGATGTATCCATATCATAAAACTTAATATTCTCCTGTGACAGGGAAAAATGTGCAAATGCCGTTAGTGCAAGACGGCTTTCCAGCATCCCGCCCATCATGCAGGCTATACCATGTGATTCACAAACCTGGTTTATTCTTATCGCTTCAGCGATGCCACCGGATTTTGAGAATTTTATATTTACATAGTCACATGCGCCGGCATGAATCAATCGTCTCGCATCATGGTGATTAAAAACACTTTCATCCGCCATAATTTTTATCTGAGATATTTTTCGAAGCGCGGGTAGATGATGATCATCCCATCGACGCATGGGTTGTTCACAAAATTCAATGTCATACATGCCCATCTGAATAAGTGCTTCTCTTGCTGTTTCAAAATCCCATCCCTGATTGGCATCGATCCGCAGACGCATGGATCCACCCACAGCTTTACGAATCATTTGCACTCGGAGCAGGTCCGTTTCACCATCCTTACCCAGTTTGATCTTCAGGATACGGAATCCCTGCGATTTAAATTCCAATGCTTTGGCAGCCATAGCTTCCGGTTCATCAATACCAATGGTGATATCCGTTTCTAAATTTTTTTTATTTCCTTTCAGATATTTATAGAGTGGAACACCTTCTTTTTTAGAAGCCAGATCATAGAGTGCCATATCAAATGCGCTTTTGGCAGTTGAATTGAATGCCGTGAAATCATCCAGGTCCTTCAATCGTCCTTCGATGTCAAGGGCTTCTTTATCTTTCCAGAGCCTGGCAAAATCCTTTGCCATTTCAAAACAAGTGGACTGGCTTTCGCCCACGATCATTGGGAATGCTGAACATTCACCAACACCGTTTAATCCTTCGTTTGTCTCCACCCGAATGAACAAATTTTGCGCATGATACATCGTACCCGTTGCGATCCTGAACGGATGCATGGGAATGGAAAGTTTATAAATCCGGGTTTGCAGAATCTTCATGAAGCTGGCCGAAATTACGTTATTAAGCCTAAAGCCGAAAGCTTAGGCTTTAGCCTTTTCGCTTTTTCTGTTACATTTGCCTCAGCCGGATTTTTATGATGGATCATCCCGTTTCTTTCGAGAACACAGAGAATGCATTTGCTTATAAATCGAATGCAGAACTCAAAAAAGCCAGATTTCTTTTTAAAAGCATGGGTTCTTCTTTTCTCGTCAAATTGGGTACTCGCCTGACACCTTTGGCCATCCGTTTTAAACTGCCTATCAGGGGCCTGATAAGGAAAACCATTTTTTCTCAGTTTGTTGGCGGAGAGACTCTCGAACAGACTGCACCTGTAGCAAAGAAATTATCAGCCTATAATGTTCAGGCCATCCTGGATTATGGTGTGGAAGGGGGAAATAATGGAGAAGCGGGATTTGACAAGGCATGTAATGAATTTATCCGTGTAATAAATTACGCAGCCTCCCAGCCAAATATTCCATTCATCAGTATTAAAGTTACTGGATTCGCAAGATTTGAACTATTGGAGAAACTTGATCATTCGCTCGATCAGAGTCCCGGACCGCTTATGAAACGTTATGCTGCCGCCCTTGCGGGTTTTACAGCAGATGAATCGGCAGAGTGGGAGCGTGTCCGCAGCCGCATGCATAAAATTTGTGTGCAGGCTTCTGCAAAAAATGTCGGAGTACTTGTAGACGCGGAAGAAACCTGGATTCAGGATCCGGTAGATGTATTAAGTATTCAGATGATGCAGATTTTCAACAAAGAAAATGTTACTGTTTACAATACAGTCCAGCTTTACAGGCACGACCGTCTTTCTTTTTTAAAAGATATGCTGGAAGCAGCCATACTAAAGGATTTTGTGCTCGGTGTAAAACTTGTCCGTGGTGCTTATATGGAAAAAGAAAGGGCCAGGGCACAGGAAAAGCAATATCCTTCACCTATACAACCTGATAAGGAAGCGACGGACAGGGATTATAATTCCGGAGTTGCTTTTTGCATCGATAATATTGAACATATTGCCTCCATCGTTGCCTCCCATAATGATAACAGTAATCTCCGTGCAACAGAATTGTTGCGCGAAAAAGGACTTTCATTTTCACATCTGCATATTCATTTCTCCCAGCTTTATGGGATGAGTGATAATATAACTTTTAACCTCGCGAAAGCCGGATGTTCTGTAAGTAAATACCTTCCTTTTGGTCCGATTGAAGATGTGATTCCCTATCTGATGCGGCGGGCGGAAGAAAACAGTTCTCTCAGCGGACAAACCGGTAGAGAACTTGCATTGATAAATAAAGAAATAGCCCGGCGGGAAGGCCTAAAGCTTTAAGCCTAATAAGACTTTAAACTTTGAGCTTTATATAGCTTTAATCTTTCGGCTTTAAATACGAAATTGTATTTTTGTCATCCCCGGATCGCTAGCTCAGTTGGTTTAGAGCGCTGCCTCGACAAGGCAGAGGTCACTGGTTCGAGCCCAGTGCGATCCACTTCCCCGATAATTTTCTTCTGGGGGAGTTATTCTACACTATTAACGTTTCTTTACTACATTTTGTCAGAATTATCATGGTATCAATATTGCCGTTGTATATACAATTCCTTTCATTCTATTTAGGATAAAAAACTGATTTATGACTAGTGATAAATTGAAATTGTTTGATAGGATATCAGCTATACTGATATTTATGGATATAACCATGTTGGTTTATCTAATCGTTAAGTATGTAAATTAATGCATACTCTCTTCTTAATAGATTAACCTTTGGCCTGGATATTTTCCGGGTTTTTTATTTCCTTAATTAAAACTCGTTGAACAGTAAAAATACTGGCAGGATACTTTTGTAAAAATACGGTAGGCATTATTATTGCTTTTGTACATTATCAGGTGACAATTAATAATTATCAGGTTTTATGAGTTCAAAGAAAAAAAATTTATATTCTCTTATATTATTATTGATTTTGGCTTTTGATTTAAGTATTATAATCTTTGTAATTCATGTAATCCGAAAATTTATTCAGTAATCCTTACTCTTCCTTCCATTTAAAGACCTTTCATTTTGAAGGGTTTTTTTATATCATGTAATGTTATCAGGGTAGTAGTTAACATCGACGGTTTTTTTACTCTGCAATTTGTAATTTAGTCAGCATTTCATCTGTCAGGGGTTCTGCATAAATTCCGTAGGCATTTATTAAAATTCCTTTTAATTTATACTTATTCGAGGAAATGGCGTAAATAATACTTTGATCCGCCGCATCGCTGCCTTCGTCAAACCTAAAGTATTTATCTATAACAAATTCGTCATGAAATATTTTGTATTGCCCGTTCCGGCATTCGATACATTGCTGCTCAAGATTAAAATCTTCAGTATAACCTTCTTTTCTCAGGCCATCGATTGCCTCGATCAGGTTTGAATATTGTTGCATTTTAATTAATTTATTTGATTTTGGAATGCAATACATGTCAGACCTTCCTAACAGAAGGTGTTCTTATTTGCAAGATTGTTATTTATAAAAGCGGGGAAACAAGTTTTGCTGTTTTTTCAAAAAACTGTTTATAAATGGGACGGTTTCTCCAGGCTTTTGCATCAATTTTTTCAGCATTTTTTATATCCTCATAAAAAATGTCACGAAGTTCGCTTGCTATCCCGCTGTCATATACAATGGCATTTACTTCAAAATTGAGATCAAAACTCCTGGAATCCATATTAGCCGTACCCACCATCGCAATCTTACTATCGGTGACCATTGTCTTGGCGTGCACAAAACCTTTGGTATACTGGTAAATTTCAACCCCTCTCTTCAACAGGTCGCCATAGTACGATCTCGCAGCTGCATTGACCAGAAGAGAATCCGAATTGCCTGGCACCAGTAGTTTAACTGAAACGCCGCCCAATGATGCTATAATCAGGGCATCCAGTAAACTTTCCCCAGGTATTAAATAAGGGGTCGTGATTAGGATTTCGTTTGTTGCAAGACTTATAGCCTGCAAAATGGAAAATAAGATAGCAGGTGCTTCGGAATCAGGACCGCTGGCCGCAATCTGTACGACTTTATTATCCCTGGCCTTTATACTATTTTGCAGTGGAAAAAAATGTGTATTAGGGTGTAATTTTGAGCTGGCACAAAAGTTCCAGTCACAAAGAAAAAGGTATTGCAGGTATTGAACACCCGGACCATCAATACGCAAATGGGTATCACGCCAGTAGGTTTTGTTATTATTTTCTTTATTAATATATCTGTCGTCGACGTTAATTCCGCCTACAAATGCCGTTTGCCCATCAATAACAATTATTTTCCGGTGATTTCGATAGTTGATCCGGTTCGCTAAAGCAATAAAATAGATTCTTAAAAAGGGAAAGGCTTTTACACCGTTTTCATTCAGTCTGTGTGCTAAAGTTCTCCTGATGGAACGACTCCCAAAATCATCATAAATGAACCTCACGTCGATTCCTTCCTTCGCTTTTTCTATCAATACATGCTCTATCATTCTTCCAATCTCGTCATCTTCATAAATGTAATATTCAAGGTGGATATGGTTTTTCGCTTCTTTGAGTGCCCTTATTACTTCGGGAAATTTATTTTCACCGTTTACCAACAGTTTAACAGAATTATTTGCAGTTAAGGGACTAAGGGTTTCTTTTAGTAGCATAAACGCCAATTCCTTATTGCTTTTTACATTGGCATTACTTTCATCTAACGTTTTTTTTGAGTATTGATAAATTTGTTTGTTTAATCTGGCAGACAGTTCATCATTTTCTACAAGTTTTTTGCTATACATTTTCCTTGTCCGGTAATTTATTCCAAATAGAAAATAAAATATTATCCCGGCAAATGGAACGAATATTGCAAACAAAAGGTAAGCAAGTGATTTCGTAGTGCTTCGCGTATCCAATATGATCCGCAGGCATACAAAAATTAAAACCAGAATATATAAAGTCTCAAAAATTGTTATCCAATTCATGAAGATAATTGGCCAGTGTTTGCTGCATTTTTACCGGTTGCTGATAAATCAGGAACTTCATTGGATTTTAATAACTCAATTTCACAACTGATCCATACATCATTGCCCACCAGGAGGCCGCCACCATCCAGCATACTATTCCATTCAAGGCCCCAGTCTTTACGATTTACTTTTCCATTGATTGAAAATCCTGCTTTTTCATTTCCCCATGGGTCCCTGATGACGCCTCCGAATTCAACATCCAATTTTATTCTTTTCGTTATTCCTTTAATAGTCAAATCTCCATACAATTCGTAACTGCCATCATTGTCGACTTTTTCATAAGTGTTAGCCGTGAAGTTTATTTCTTTGTGATCTTCCACATCGAAAAAGTCTGGGCTTTTCAGGTGTGCATCCCTGTCTGCATTGCCCGAATCCACTGAGGCAGGATTAATCCAGCAATCAATTTCCGCTGTCATGAAGTCATCTCCCGTCGTATATATGCTTGCATCAAATTCTTTGAATACACCTTTTACATTGGTGATCATCAGATGTTTTACCTTAAATGCTATCTCGGAGTGGAAAGGGTCAATGGTCCATTTAATTTTTGTTTCCATTGTATTATATTTAAAAGGTGAAAAATAGTTTAACCAATTTTGACTGATGTCATAGTTATGGACCCACCAACCGCCTTATCGTTAAAAAAGGAAACGGATTCATTTGTTACCCTCAGTCCCAAAGAAAAGAGAAGTGGTAAATAATGCTCCGGGGTCGGGATAGCGAGTCTGGCTGCACTGCCTAGGTTTTCATAATTTATAAGCGGTTTGGGATCTCCGCTGCTAATTAATTTTTTAAATTGATAATCCATCTTCAATGCCCAATCATATCCAAATTCCCTTTGATTTATTTTGTTCCAGTCAACCATTTTCAGGTTGTGAACCATATTTCCGCTGCCAATAATTAATATGCCTTTTTTTCGGAGTCCAATTATTTCTTTTGCCAGGTCGAAATGGTATTGTGGTCCCTTGGTATAATCAATACTGAGTTGCAAAACAGGGATAATGGCTTCAGGATACATATGTTTTACCACAGTCCAGGCGCCGTGATCCAAACCCCAGTCATGATCCAGTAAAGCATTGGCTGAATGAATGAGTGATACCATTTCTTTGGCCAGGGCCGGACTGCCAGGTGCATTGTATTGGACATCATATAACTCTTTCGGAAAACCCATAAAATCGTGAATGGTTGTAGGGAAATCCATCGCAGTTATCCGGGTGCCTACCGTAAGCCAGTGGGCAGAAACTACAAGAACTGCTTTAGGTGTCGGAATTTCTTTGGCTATCTTCGCCCAGCGAAGACTGAATTCATTGTCTTCAATCCCGTTCATTGGGGAACCATGACCAATGAACAGGACAGGCATAGTCTGGTCTTCAGTTTGAAGGTTGCTGGTAAATTTGTTGAATTCCGAGAGACTTGTCATTTCCGGTTCGATTAGTGAAAGATTTTCCTCCGGTTAGTAAGTAAGATTTGCAACAAACTACTGCAATTCCAATACTGCCCTGGCCAGTGATTCATAACTTGCATCATAGGTTTCAAGCCTGTTTCCATTTATAAAGAATGTAGGAGTACCGTTCACGCCACTGCGAATGCCGCCATCAAAATCAGTTTCCACTTTTGCAAGTACACCCTTGCTTTTCCAATCATTTGAAAATTTTTCCAGTCCCAGGTTAAGTTGTTTTGCAAAATGGAGCAGGCTATTGGCAGAAAGGATATCCTGGTTTTCGAAAATCATGTCATGCATTTCCCAAAATTTATGCTGTTTGTCTGCTGCTTCTGCTGCTTGTGCGGAAATCAGAGCCTGGGGGTGCATTTCCTGCAAAGGGAAATTTCGAAATATGAATAAAAGGTCATGATTGAATTCTTTAAGGAGTTTTTTGATAAGAGGATGTGCAAAACCACAATGCGGGCACTGGTAGTCGCCATATTCAACCATTACAATTTTTGCCTTTGCATTACCGGTTTGGTGATCCTGATCAGAAACCGGCACCCTTAGTTTTGACATTTTTCAAATTTTGGTTTTCAAAGCTGACATTTCTTCCAGTGCATCCAGAATTCCATCTGCACCCGGGTTAATTCCATCCGGAGACAGGTAGCTCCACTGAATAATGCCATTCTCATCTATGACAAACAGAGCTCTGTGGCTTTCACCTTCAACCTCATTATAAGCGCCATATTTAATGCTGATTTCACCCTTCGGTTCAAAGTCAGCCAACAGTGGAAAGTGTAGTTTACGGCTTTGTGAAAATGCCAGATGACTCCATTTACTGTCTACGGAAATACCCAGAATTTCTGCATTATATTTATGAAAATATTTGAGTGTAGCATTGTACAATGACATCTGGTCGCTGCATACCGGACTCCAGTCGGCTGGGTAAAAAGTCAATATCAGCCGCTTCCCTCTGAAATCGGTCAATTTTAATTTTTGGTCAGGCGTTGCATTTAATTCGAATTCAGGAGCCGGAGTCCCTTTTTGTAAGATCATTTTAAAGGAGATTTAATGAATAACTAATTTTGATAATCTGCCTTTCTCCAAAATGAAGAATGAATATTAATCCGTATTATTTCATATGGGATTGGAGGGTTAGTAAGGGAATGCGGACTGATTAAATTTAACGAAATAAATCGCCATCGGGAGCTTATTTCTAAATAATTTTCTTCCGGTTCAGTAACCATGCAATCATAATAACCCTAAACCGTCATAAGGGGTTCACTGCACATAATAAAATTATTTTTATCCCTTTTAAGCACCACTTAACAACTTTGGGTAGTTCATTTCCTGATAAATATTTTAAATTACCGGCCTTCTGCTCCTTTTTATACTGAGTCCTGGTCACAAATATGAGAATTGAAATGTCCTGAGCATAGGTTTTGCAGAAATATTATGTATGGTTTTAAAAAAACTTCGTTCGTTGAGGGATGTTAGAATAATCATCCGTTTTTTATTGTTATCCGGGTTAATTATCTTTTCCCTTCAACCGGAAGCACAGAACAGTTTGACTGTCGACAGTAATCAGTTTCTGACCCTTGATCAGTGTATTGACTTCGCATTCAAGCACCAGCCTGCTTTGTTTCAGACATATATTAATCAGGCTATCACAAAAACATCCAACGCGATCAGTTTATCAGGCTGGTATCCCCAGATCAACCTTGGGGGTAATTTTACCCATTATAATCAATTACCGACAAGCTTTACCACTGACTCGGCCGGGGCTCCTGTGAAACAACGTACCGGCGTAGTAAATTCAGCCGTTCCGGCATTGACAGTCAGTCAGGCGATTTTTAGTCCAAGTCTCCTGTATGCCGCAAAAGTCTCCAATTTTTATGTACAGCAGGCAGAAGAAATCACCGACAGTACAAAGATTGAACTGGTCGCTTCTGTCAGTAAGGCATTTTATAACCTTCTTCTGACCATCGAGCAAATAAATGTTTTAAAAGAGGATACGGCCCGGCTGACAAAGAATCTGAACGACGCCTATCATCAATATGTGGGTGGCATTGTGGATATGACTGATTATCAGGAAGCAGCTATCACGCTGAATAATTCGAAGGCTCAACTCAAAGTAGCGGTAGAAAATGTCATTCCGCAATATGCTACACTTAAGCAATTGATGGGCTGGCCACCACAAATCCAGTTTAATGTCAATTTCGATACAGCCCGGATGAAAAACGATATAAGTTTTGACACTACCCAGGATCTGGTTTATGAAAAACGTATAGAATACAAAATTCTTCAAACCGGCAAGACACTGCAGCAACATATTACGGACTATTACCGGTTATCTTTTCTTCCAACCGTTTCAGGTTTTTTTAATTATAACTTTCAATTTGAAAATAATAATCTTGCGGCACTTTATGCAAATGTATATCCTTATTCATTCATCGGTGTTTCCGTGAATCTGCCCATATTCACAGGTTTTTACCGGATAAAAAACATACAAAGATCAAAATTGCAGGAACAATTACTTGACTGGAGCCAGATCAGCCTGAAGTCGGAGATTTATACAGAATACACCACGGCTCTTGCCAATTATAAAGGAAACCTGTATAATCTTTATACCATGCAGGACAACGTGGGGATGGCTAAAAATGTTTATGATATTGTAAGTCTTCAATATCAACAGGGAGTTGTTCCATATCTGAATGTCATAACCGCTGAATCAAACCTGATCACGTCTCAAATTGGTTATCTTAATGCTTTGTTCCAGGTTTTATCGAATAAAGTAGATCTTCAAAAAGCCATGGGTATTATTTATTATAATCATTAACGCATCCATCATCAAGTATTCTTCATGAAAAAAATATTACCTATTATATTAATCATCTGCAGTGTATTGTTTTTTTCCTGCAAGCAAAAACAACCACCACCGAATCCACCAGTACCGGTCAACCTGATGACAGTTAAATCTCAAAAAGTTTATTATTATGATAATTTTCCTGCGACTACAGAAGCTCTTAGTCAGGTTGATCTGCATCCCCAGGTACAGGGTTATGTGACCGGAATATTTTTTATAGAAGGAACCACGGTGCGCAAGGGTCAGAAATTATATGAGATTGATAAAACATTATATCAGGCGGCCTATGATCAGGCCGTAGCTAATGTTAAAGTAGCAGAAGGAAACGAGGTGCAGGCAAAACAGGATGCTGACCGATATACTTACCTGAATACTCATAATGCAATTGCAAAACAGGTCCTTGATCATGCAGTTATTACCCTTGATAATGCAGTAAACCAGGTAAAAGCAGCCCAGGAAGCAGTAAGGGCGGCAAAAGCCAATCTCGGATATGCGACCATCTATGCTCCGTTTGACGGAATGATCGGCTTTAGCCAGGTAAAATTAGGGAACCTCGTTACAGTTGGAACCACATTACTAAACACGATATCTACGATTGATCCTATTGCCGTCGATTTTCTAATTAATGAAAAGCAGCTTCCGCACTATGAAAATCTCCAGTACAACAAGGGAGTCCAACCGGATTCATTATTCACTTTTTTGCTGCCTGATAATTCTCTTTATCCTTATACCGGAAAAATTTCAGTGATAGACCGGGCTGTTGATCCTCAGACCGGTTCTATCCGTGTAAGGCTGGTATTTCCGAATCCAAAACTTTCATTGAAAGCCGGAACGAGTTGTGTAGTCCGCGAACATAACCAGGATACATTACCACAGATGCTCATTCCGGGGAAAGCGATAGTAGAACAGATGGGCGAATATTTTGTATTTGTAGCAAAGGATACGATCATGCCGAGCAAATCAGATTCAACGCAAAAAAAGGAAACCGATACAGTCCAGCCAAGACCAACCCTTCGTGCCTTTCAGAAAAAAGTCCAGGTAGGGCAGGTGCTTGGTGCTAATCAGATTGTAAAATCAGGCATCAGTGACGGCGACCGTATCGTTGTGGATGGTGTTCAGGCAATTCACGACGGATCTGAAATTAACGCCGGTTCTCCTGACAGAAAATCTACTGCGAAAAAAAGTGAAAGCGGACATGAATAATATATGATTGCGAATACATTTATTAAAAGACCGGTAACTGCTATAGTCATATCTATTGTATTGGTCCTGACAGGGACGATCTGTATTCTAAACCTTCCGATTGACCAGTATCCTGAAATTACACCTCCGATTGTTCAGGTAAACGGACAGTATACCGGAGCCGATGCTGAGACTGTAGAGCAAACCATGGCGACTCCCATTGAAGGGCAGGTGAATGGAACACCTGGTATGGAATACATGCAGAGCAACAGTACCAATAACGGGCTGATGTCAATCAATGTCACTTTTAGCATCGGAACCGATATTGATATTGCTGCACTCGATGTTCAGAATCGCGTTAGTATCGCTACACCTTTGATACCTGCTGTTGCGAGCAGGCTCGGGCTCACCGTCAGGGCCCTGAATCCAAGCATGCTGATGATGGTTGCGGTTTATGCACCCAAAGGCACGCATGATATTACATTCCTGGATAACTATACTAATATATTCATTCAGGATGCCCTGCTCCGCGTTCCGGGTGTTGGCAGCATCAACCGGTTCACCGATGATTTCAGTATGCGAGTATGGATGAATCCCGAAAAGATGGCTGCATATAATTTAACGCCGCAGGATGTGATCAATTCACTTAACACACAAAATGTGCAGGTAGCAGCAGGCTCTGCTGGCGTTCCGCCACAATCAAAAACACAAACATTTGAGCTGGGTATTTTAGTGAACGGTAGGTTGAATACCGTACCACAGTTTGAAAATATTATTGTAAAAAGTTTGCCGGCAACCGGCGAACTGGTTTATCTGAAAGATGTGGCCCGGATTGAACTCGGTAAATTTACTTTTGCAAGTAATTCTTTTGTTGACGGTCACCGCGCTTCTTACCTGCTTATTTACCAGGCGCCTGGCAGCAATGCATTAAAAACAGCAAATGGCGTATATGCTCAGCTGGCACAATTGAAACAAACTTTTCCAGCTGATGTGGAATACAAAGTGCCATTTGAAGCGGTGACCGTAGTAAAAGTTTCCATGTCGGATGTAGTCTGGACATTATTAAAAACACTGGGACTCGTTGCACTCGTAGTATTTCTATTCCTGCAGAACTGGCGTTCCACCCTTATTCCGGTACTTGCCATTCCGGTTTCCATACTTGGAACTTTTTGTTTTTTCATACCACTGGGATTTACGATCAATACCCTTACCATGTTCGGTTTTGTGCTGGCGATTGGAATAGTAGTGGACGATGCTATTATTGTAGTAGAAGCTGTTCAGCATTATATAGATGAACAGGAAATGTCGGCCAAGGAAGCTACTTATCATGCCATGAAAGATATTTCAGGGCCGGTTGTGGCAATAGCACTGATACTTGCGGCCGTTTTTGTACCTGTCGGTTTTATTCCGGGCATTGTGGGAAGATTGTATCAGCAGTTTGCAATCACGATTGCCATTTCAGTGATATTATCCGCCTTCATCGCTTTATCACTTACACCAGCGCTTTGTACATTGCTGTTAAAACCAACAGATGTAAAAAAAGAAGCAAGAGGCATTAATAAAATGTTTTTCCGTTTCAATGACTGGTTCGAGCGTGTCACAAACAGATATTCCAACGGTGTACAAAAAAGTATTAGGGCTTCCAGGTATATCGTCATTTTATTGATCTGTATTTGTGTAGCTACGTACTTTTTATTTCAACATAAATCCTCCGGTTTTATACCCTCTGAAGATGATGGAAATTTATATGTTACTTTTCAACTGCCGCCCGCATCTTCAACGGCTCAATCAGTTGATGTGATGAGCAGGCTGATGAAAGTTATTTCCAATACACCAGGAGTAGGTCATTACGCGGCATTGTCCGGATTGAATGTACTTAACAATGCTTCCAATTCGAACGCCGGTACGATTTACGTTCAACTCAAACCATGGGACGAACGAAGCGTGTCCGATCAGCAGGTTCCGGGTATCATGGAAGTCATGCGAAAACGTATTGCAGATGCCGGTATTAAAAATGCCAATGTGGAAGTCATTCAGCCTTCTCCCATTCCGGGTGTAGGCCAGACTGTCGGATTTAGTTTTCAGATTGAGCAGCGAAATACCAATGATGATCTTCATGCATTTGAAGACGTGGTCAAAAAATTTGTGGAAGAAGCTAATAAGAATCCGGCTATCACTGGTGCTTATAGTTTTTATGGAGCACATACGCCCGGGTTCAATCTGGTTGTTGACCGGAATAAATGTGAAAAGCTGGGCGTAAATATAAATGATGTATTTACGACTATACAGGCTTATATGGGTAGTCTTTATATAAATGATTTTACTGTTTATAACCGGACCTATCATGTGGTTGTGCAAGCCGATACTTTATTCAGAAGGGTGATATCGGATGTAAATAAATATTATGTGCGTAATCAGGCTGGTCAGATGTTACCGCTGGGAACACTTGTAAGTTATACAACGGCAGAAACAGCTCCGTTGATTTCACATTTTAATATTTTCCGCTCAGCCGAAATAGACGGAAGTTCCGGTCAAGGTTACAGCAGCAATGAAACGATTGAAGCTCTAAAAGATGTTGCCGCCAAAGTATTACCACAGGGTTATGAATATGAATTTTCCGGATTAAGTTATGAAGAAATTAAAGCCGGTTCAACGACCATTTATATTTTTGCCTTTTCACTTACGTTCGTATTCCTATTTCTGGCTGCTTTATATGAAAGCTGGTCAGTTCCGTTCTCCGTTTTATTTGCTGTTCCGATCGGAGCCTTCGGAGCTATTGGGACTTTATTATTGGTTCCCAGTATTACCAACAATGTATATGCACAAATCGGACTGATAACGCTGATCGGCCTCGCGGCAAAAAATGCGATACTGATCGTTGAATTCGCCAAAGTGCGTGTGGACAGGGGTGAAGATTTAATTCAATCCACACTGGAGGCCGTCCGCCTGAGGTTACGTCCCATTATCATGACTTCCATGGCATTTATTCTCGGCGTGTTACCGTTGGTATTGGCGACGGGAGCGGGGGCACAGGCACGTAGAACAATCGGTTATACTGTACTGGGTGGAATGTTTGCTGCATCAACGATAGCTATATTTATAGTTCCGGTATTGTTTGTGGTTATTACCAGGTTATCCTATGGTAAAAAACTACTTGAATACCTGGTGGCACATCATGATTATTTAATGGAGAAAGCCAAAAAAGTAGAACAACAGGATATTGATCCGGCTTTGGAATTTGATATACAACAATCCCGCGACAGGGTTAAATCCGAACAGGCATGATTGCCAATACTTTTATAAAAAGACCTGTCACTGCGATCGTGATTTCACTTGTACTAATCATTTCAGGTATAATTTGTATTGATAACCTGGCCATTGATCAGTATCCTAAAATCACGCCGCCTTCGGTTGGTATTTCTGGTTCTTACACAGGAGCAGATGCACAGACGGTTGAACAAACAGTTGCTATTCCCATAGAGGAGCAGGTGAACGGTACGCCAGGCATGGAGTATATGCAATCCACCAATACCAATACGGGGAGCGTGAATATCCGCGTAACATTTGAAGTGGGTACAAATGTTCATATTGCTGCTCTGAATGTTCAAAACAGGGTTGGTATTGCAGCTCCTTTGCTTCCTGCAGTTGTCAGTAAACTGGGGATGACCGTCAGAGCGAGTAATACAACCCAGCTAATGCTGATAGCTGTTTACTCCCCCAAGGGTACACATGATATTAAATTCCTTGACAATTACACAAATATATTTATTGCAGACGCCATGCTTCGTGTATCGGGCGTGGGAGATGTGAGTGCACGTGCAGATAATTTCAGTATGCGGATATGGATGAACCCGGATAAACTGGCCGCTTACGGTCTGATGCCGCAGGATGTGGTCAATGCGCTCAATGCTCAGAACGTACAGGTGGCAGCGGGTTCGACGGGATCACCTCCTCAGGCAAATTCACAAACGCATGAATTCACTATCCTGGTTAACGGTCGATTAAATAAAGTAGCTGAATTTGAAAATATCGTTGTAAAAACACTTCCCGTTTCCGGTCAGCTGGTTTACATAAAAGATATAGCGAGGGTGGAACTTGGAAAATTTACTTTTTCAAGCAATTCCTTTGTAGACGGAAAGCGGGCTTCTTACCTCCAGATTTATCAGGCGCCCGGCAGCAATGCATTGGAAACTGCTGATAATGTATATGCCAAGCTTGCTGAACTGAAAAAATCTTTTCCTGCAGATGTGGATTATGAAGTGCCTTTCGAAGCAGTGACCATTATTAAGACTTCGATGCGTGAAGTGATGAAGACTTTATTGCAGGCATTGGGTCTGGTGGCACTTGTGGTTTTCCTGTTTTTACAAAACTGGCGTTCTGCCATCATCCCGGTAATGGCTATTCCCGTTTCTTTACTGGGAACCTTTTGCTTTTTTATACCGCTTGGGTTTACGATCAATACCCTGACCATGTTCGGCTTTGTGCTGGCGATCGGAATCGTAGTCGATGATGCAATTATTGTGGTGGAAGCCGTACAGCATTATATGGATGAACAGCATATGTCTGCGAAAGAGGCAACTTATCGTGCCATGAAAGAAATTTCCGCACCAGTCGTCGCGATTGCACTCATACTGGCTGCTGTATTTGTGCCAGTCGGTTTTATTCCAGGCATTGTGGGAAGGTTATACCAGCAGTTCGCTATCACGATTGCTATATCAGTAATCTTATCTGCTTTTGTCGCCCTGTCACTAACACCCGCGCTTTGTACGCTGCTTTTAAGGCCATCTAAAGTGAACAAAGAAGCAAAAGGCCTCAACCATATTTTTTTCCGCTATAACAACTGGTTCTCCCACCTGACGGATAAATATACGAATGGAGTAAAGAAGTGTATAAAAGGTGCCCGGTATGTTGTTTTGCTTCTGATTTGTATTTGTTTGGGAGCTTGGTTTTTATTCAAAACAAAACCATCTGGTTTTATCCCTCCTGAGGATGGTGGTCGGTTATTTGTTACCTATTCTCTATCGGAATCTTCTTCCACCACGCAATCCGTGGAGTTGATGACAAAACTCATGAATATTATTGGTTCCACTCCGGGTGTAATTCATTATGCGGCTTTCTCGGGATTCAATATATTGAACGGAGGGGCCACTTCGAATAACGGAACTCTTTTTTGTACGCTGGCACCCTGGAGTGAACGAAAAAAACCTGGTGAAAAAATACCCGGTATTCTCGCAGTGATAAAACAAAGGGTAGCTGCTGCTGGGATAAAAAATGCCAACGTAGTTGTTATTCCACCTCCTCCCATTCCCGGTATTGGTGTAGCAGCGGGATTCAGTATGCAGATTCAGCAGGGGAATACAAGTGATGATATTCATGCTTTTGAAACGGTAGTAAAAAAGTTTGTGGCAGAAGCACATAAAAATCCTGCCATCTCAACTGCGTTTAGTTATTATGGGGCTCATACGCCAAGTTATAATCTGTCGGTGAATCGTGAAATGTGTGAAAAACTGGGTGTTAATCTTTCTGACGTATTTACAACCATGCAGGCTTATATGGGAAGCCTGTTCGTAAATAATTTCACGTTATATAACAGAACTTATCACGTCGTGATCCAGGCTGACACGGCTTTCCGTGCATTTGTTGCCAATATCGATAAGTATTATGTAAGAAACCAGGCTGGACAAATGCTTCCGCTTAGTACACTGATTTCCTATCAGCCCATTGAAACTGCTCCGCTGATTTCGCATTTTAATATTTTCCGTTCTGCGGAAGTAGATGGCTCAACGCCCCCGGGATATAGCACCGGCCAGGGAATTGATGCATTAAGACAAACAGCAGCCAGAGCATTACCAAGAGGATATACGTATGAATTTTCCGGGCTGAGTTACGAAGAAATAAAGGCTGGTACAACCACCATTTATATTTTTATTTTTTCCATTGTATTTGTATTTCTTTTCCTGGCGGCATTATATGAAAGCTGGTCCGTACCACTATCCGTTATGCTCGCGGTTCCGATCAGCGCATTCGGCGCCATATTGATGCTCACCTGTGTGCCCCCGCTCACAAATAATGTTTATGCGCAGATCGGATTGATTACACTGATCGGACTTTCTGCGAAAAATGCAATCCTCATTGTTGAGTTTGCAAAAATCCGCGTGGACAGGGGAGAAGAATTGTGGAAATCTACGATGGAAGCAGTGCGTTTAAGATTCAGGCCTATTGTTATGACATCAATGTCTTTTATTTTGGGCGTCATGCCACTTGTGCTTGCTACGGGGGCAGGAGCCGTTGCCCGCAATACGATCGGGTTTACGGTGCTTGGAGGCATGATCGCTTCAACGTCCATCTCTATATTTGTTGTACCTGTACTTTTCGTGCTCTTTACACGCTTTTCTTACGGTAAAAAAGAACTCGCATATTTACAGGCCAACCATAAAGAACTTTTGGAAAGGGAAAGAAAGGTGGAGCAGCAGAATATTGATCCGGAGTTGGAATATGAAATTGAAGAGGCCAATTCTAGGGCTGAAAACCTAAAGTCTAAAGCTTAAAACAAGTGTGAGAGTGTGAGAGTGTGAGAGTGTGAGTGTGTTTGGACAAGTCGAAGCTCTTATTCCGTAAGAGAAAGAATATTTCCGTCAGGGTCTTTAAACCAGGCAACTTTTGAACCTCCTGGAGAAGTCCAGATACCTAAATCGTCCTGTTTTAGAAAACTATATTTCTCGCAAACAATTCCTTTATTGTTCAGTGATATGACGATTGATGAAATATCAGGCACATTCCAGCCCAATACAGTAAAGCCATGGGGTTTTAATTCGGGTACAATAGCTACCCTTAGCAATACCCCGTTTGCATTGAATTCCAAGGCGTAGTTATCCTCAGATAATAATTTCAGGCCTAAAATGTCCTGATAAAAAGTTTTTGATTTATCAGGCATAACAGTCGGAACAAATGCTTTCAGTTCTTTGTCAGCGAGCATGGTAAAGTGTTTTTTATAATACAGGATAAAATTAGAACAGGGATTTCATATATCTTCACTTTAATATTAAACGAGCCATCATGAAACGATATATTTTTTGCAGCATATTCTCTATACTGATCCATACAGCGTTTGCTCAAAATCAGAAAACTGTTACTGTTTTTACAACCGCTAAAAATACAACTTACAGGATATCCAAAACAGACAGCGGTTTGAAGTTTTCGGATTTTGGCCAGCCCCTGGAAACGCAGGTATGCGTATTTGTTGATCCTACTCATAGTTTTCAAACAATCCTTGGAATAGGTGGAGCAATAACAGATGCTTCAGCGGAAACATTTGCGAAAATGCCAGCAAATGTTCAAAAACAATTGTTGACCGCTTATTATGACAAAGTAAATGGCATTGGTTATACGCTTGCCAGAACAAATATTCACAGTTGTGATTTTTCAAGTGAGAGTTATACCTATGTCAGTGATGGCGACAAGGAACTCAAATCATTTAATATCGACCATGACAGGCAATTCCGGATTCCATTGATTAAACAGGTTATTGCTGTAACCGGAGGCAAACTGACATTATTTGTAAGTCCCTGGAGCCCGCCAGCCTGGATGAAAGATAATAACAGCATGATCCAGGGAGGTAAATTACTGCCTCAATACAGACAACCCTGGGCTAACTATTTCGTGAAATTTATCAACGCTTATCAAAAGGAAGGTATTCCAGTCTGGGGCTTAACCCTGCAGAATGAACCCATGGCAAAACAAACCTGGGAATCCTGTTATTTTTCAGCGGAAGATGAAAGAGATTTCATAAAAACTTATTTGGGACCAACTCTTGTAAAACAGGGAATGTCTGATAAAAAGCTGATCGCCTGGGATCATAACAGAGATTTAATTTATCAGAGGGCGAGTACAATTTTTAATGATAAAGAAGCCTCAAAATATATTTGGGGGATCGGCTATCACTGGTATGAAACATGGACAGGGAGTGCGATGATGTTCGACAATGTGAGAAGAGTTGCCGAAACATTCCCGGATAAAAAATTGATGTTTACGGAAGGCTGTACAGATCGTTTTGATGCGGCCCGGATTAATGAATGGGCATTGGGTGAAGTATATGGCCATTCGATGGTGAATGATTTTAATAATGGAACGGTCGGTTGGACGGACTGGAATATTTTAGTGGATGAAAACGGAGGACCTAATCATGTTGGCAATTTTTGTTTTGCTCCGGTGATTGGAGATACGAAAAAAGGCGAACTAATATTTACAAGCTCTTTTTATTATATCGGTCATTTCTCCAAATTTATCCGTCCCGGCGCCCGTCGGATTATCAGTTCATCTAACAGGGACATGCTGGAAACGACTGCCTTTGAAAATGCGGATGGAAAAATTGCCGTGGTTGTAATGAACCGAAGCGATAAAGCGGTACCTTATCTTCTCTGGATGAATAATAAGGCTGCAAAAATGGAAAGCCTGCCGCATTCAATAGCGACTTTGATATTTTAGGAGTTCAATATTTCGGTAAGCCTGTCTTCTTTTTCTATAAATCTGGTAAGTAATTCGATTTGATTACTTGCACGGATAAGGTTCTGATCCTTGTATTTGATACTGTAATAAATATCATCATTTAAATAATCTGTCAGGAATCGCAGCGCCTGCATATATATCGCAAATTTTCCTGCATATACAAAATATTGCTTTTCCTCATCTGATAGAATGAATTGCATTTCCCCAAGATATCCTTTCACGATCTCACGGAAATATTCTTCCCTTATCAAGATCCTGCTGAAATCGGACTCTTCTTCACTTACAGGTGAAAGATATGTGCGAAGCATGTCCCCCACATCACTGATATAATAACCAGGCATTACTGTATCCAGGTCAATAACACATAATCCTTCATCATTTCCTATATCAAACAGGATATTGTTGATTTTTGCATCGTGGTGTACAACGCGTAATACAAAGGACGGGTTCTTTTTTATTTTTTCGAATGTTTCAGCGAGGACAGCCTGCTTTATCAGAAAATCTATGCTTTTACCGCAATCTAAGATTCTTTGTTTATTTCCCATTTGTATGGCTGATTTAAATTGGTTCAGCCGCAATGTTAAATTATGGAAATCAGGAAGTGTAATATGTAATTTAGATGCATTAAATCTGGACAATAAACTGGTAAATTTTCCGAACTGTTTTGCCGCTTCATATGCCTGCCGAGGCTTAGATACGGAATTACGGGTATATGAGTTTTTTACAAAGGGGAACAACCTGAAATAGTTATTTTCTTCGTCATTAACATAATTCCTGTGTTTGAAATTTATCAGTGGCGCTACAAAAAGATAATCCGGATGATTTGTTCTGAAATAATCAGCCAGCTGGCTGCAGTTGTCCATAATATCCACCGGACTCTTAAATACATCCTGATTGATCCTTTGCAAAAGAAATTCCTTGCCTGCAGAAATAATTTTCCATGTATGGTTGATCAGGCCGTTTCCGAATGGTTTTACGGAATACTCACTTTCATCAATACCATATAGGGATAAAATGGAACCAAACATATTATGCAAACTTAATCTGTGCTGGTCATGGTAAATTCGAAATAGCATATTTTATTTACATTCAGGTAGCCATTTGAACAACCATGAAGGAAAACATCCCTATTTCGAACCGGCTTTCCTCGCTTGACTTTTTGAAGGGAATGACTATGATTCTGCTGGCTTTGGAAGCTACCCTTCTTTATGAGCACATGATTCCTGCTGTTAAAGGGACATGGACTGCCCATATTTTGATCCAGTTTTTTCATCATCCCTGGAACGGATTACATTTCTGGGACCTGGTTCAGCCCACTTTCATGTTTGTGGCCGGCGTAGCCATGGCATTTTCTGTGAAAAAACACCGGCAAACCATGAGCTGGGGTCAGTCATTCATTAAAATTCTTAAAAGATGCGGTTGGTTATTTTTCTGGGGGGTACTTGACTATGCTGTCCGCGGTAACAGACTATCTTTCGAACTATGGGATGTACTTACACAGTTATCATTTACCACACTGGTTGCATTTCTGATCATGGACTGGTCAGTTCCAGCACAACTTATTGTTAGCGGATTCTGCCTGCTGATTCCAGAGTTTTTATACCGTTTTATGCATATTCCTGGATTCGATCAACCTTTTGTTGACCAGCACAATTTTGGAAATTATATAGATCTTATTTTGATGAATAAAATAAATCCTGGTGGTTGGGTGGCGATTAATTGCATCTCAACGAGCGCTCATACTATATGGGGTGTACTGGCAGGCAAACTTTTATTGAGCGATAAAACGGCTTCCCAAAAAATGAAATACCTGCTGATAACCGGCTTGATATTTCTGATGCTCGGATTCGGACTGGACTGGTCGCATATTACTCCCATCATCAAAAGAATTGCCACCAGTTCTTTTGTGCTTGCATCAGGCGGATATTGTCTTTTATTTTTAGCAGTATGCTATTGGTGGATTGATATAAAAAAACACAGGAGTTATCTTTTATTTTTCAATTTATTTGCACTCAATTCCATTTTTATTTACCTCTTTAATGAAATCGTGGGAGACAGATGGTTCACAGGTTATATTTTTACCATCACCAATGGTATCTTTGGAATCATTCAAATTCCGACAATTATTGCAGCGATTTTGGGATCCCTTGTTGTTTTTGCTCTTGAAACCGGCTTGTTATATTTTCTTTATCGGAAAAAAATATTTTTCAAGCTTTGAAAACTGACTTTCTGATTCCCAGTTCCAAACCCCTCAGTTCCGCCAGCCCGCGCAGTCGCCCGATAGCCGAATAACCAGGATTGGTTTTCTTTTTCAGATCATCCAGCATCTGGTGACCATGGTCAGGCCGCATGGGAATGCCTGATTTTCTTTGTTCCATCATCTGAACTATTTCTTTTACGACTTCATACATATTGACGTCGCCTTCCAGGTGGTTTTCTTCATAAAAATCTCCTGCTTCATTTCTCCGCGTATTGCGAAGGTGCAGAAAATGAATACGGTTGGAAAACAGACGGATCATGGCAGTCAGGTCATTATCCGGCCGCACACCGAAAGAGCCCGTACAAAAACAAAGCCCACTGGTTTCAGACGGAATTTCGTTGATTAATGCCATAATATCGCTGGCTGTGCTAACAACCCGGGGAAGACCCAATAGTGGGAATGGGGGATCGTCAGGATGTATAGCCAGATTAACCCCAGTTTCCTTTGCAACAGGAACGATGACCTTTAAAAAATGAACAAGATTTTTTCGCAGTTTTTCTGCACTGATATGTTTATATGTATCAAGCGCCTCCTGAAATTGTCTGAGTGTAAAACTTTCTTCACTTCCAGGCAGTCCTGCTATAATATTTTTTTGTAAAATGGTTTTTTCTTCGTCGTTCATTTTTTCAAACCTTTCTTTGGCAATTGAACGTTCACCAGCTGTATAATCTTTTTCCGCAGCGGGGCGCTTTAAAATGAATAAATCGAATGCTATAAAAGCCGCCTTTTCAAATCTCAGTGCCAATGATCCGTCGGACTGCTCAAATGAAAGATCAGTACGTGTCCAGTCAAGCACAGGCATAAAATTATATGTTATCGTCCGGATGCCTGAATTACTAATATTTTGGAGACTGATTTTATAATTTTCGATCAGCTCAATGTAGTTTCCGGATTGTGTTTTAATAGACTCATGCACGGGGAGGCTTTCAACCACTAACCATTTCAAACCGGCATTTTCAATTGCTTTTTTTCTCTTTTGAATTTCTTCCAGGCTCCAGATACTTCCATTTGGTATATGGTGTAGGGCGGTTACAATACCGGTGCAACCGGCCTGCCGGATGTCTTTCAGGCTGACCGGATCCTCCGGTCCGAACCATCGCATACATTGAACCATACTAAAGTCCGTTTTTCCCATATTTATACAATTAAAAAATTGCAAGATCTACCTTTATTTTCCCTTTTTTATGATAATAATCAACCCAATTCTTCGTTATAATTAAAGTGATTATCATAACTGAAGTTTTCTCAAGCCGGTGTTTCTACACTGGCTTTTCTTTTAAAGTCTTAAGCATTTTGCCTTGAACCTTATACATTAAGCTTTAAGCTTTAAATGTAAAAATACGTTTCCCTGATCGCAAAATTCCGAGTGCTGCCGACTGGTTCTGAGGTTTTTTCGGATCAATCCTTTAAATTGTTACTTCAAAGGATCATATGGCCAGCCGACCAAAAATCTCTCTTTATTTTCCCAACAAACATTCTTTTGGTAATGAAAAACTGATCGTTCTTGGCGGAGACGTAGGGGGAACCAAGGTAAATCTGGCAATTTTTGAAGCGGATGACAGCCAAGTTCAGATGATCAAATCTTCCACCTATCATTCTTCAGGTTCAGCTTCTATAAATAATATTCTGCAGCAATTCCTGAAAGAAAATCCTGGATATCATCCGGAGAAAATTTGCCTGGGCGTCGCAGGTCCTGTTTTCAAAGGTCGTGTCGATGTGACTAATCTTCCATGGCGGGTTGATGCAAATGAAATTGCATCGGCAACCGGTATTTCACAGGTTATTTTATTAAATGATCTTGAAGTGGCTGCTTATGGGGTAGCGGGAATGGATGAAAAAGATTTTTATGTTCTTCATGAAGGTGATCCCGATGCCAGTGGAAATATTTCTATTCTCTCCCCGGGAACTGGACTTGGAGAAGCAGGTTTATTCTGGGATGGACTATTCTATCATCCATTCGCAACTGAAGGCGGACATTGTGATTTTTCCTGCCGTAATGCTTCTGACCTTCAACTGCATGATTATATGCTGAAGAAATTTAAAGTAGTCAGCTGGGAAAGTATTATTGCAGGACCCGCCATTCATTCCATATATGAATTTCTTCTTGAAGTGAAAAAACAACCAGAAAATCCGGTGATTGCTGAACAATTAAAAAACGATGATCCCTCTGCTGTCATAAGTGAAGCAGCCGTAAATGGAACAGATCCGGTTTGTATAGAAGTCATGCGCATATTTGTCCGCAACCTCGCCCGCGAATGCTGTAATCTGATATTGAAAATGAAGTCAACCGGAGGACTTTTCCTTGCAGGCGGCATTCCACCTAAAATAATACCTCTTTTGAGTAATTCTTATTTTTACGAAAACCTGCTTGATTGCGACCGGATGCAGGATCTGGTAAAAAAAGTTCCTGTCAAAGTAATTCTGAATGATAAAGCGCCGATGATTGGCGCCGGCTGGTACGGAGCATATAGTTCGTTTACCATGGTTCGTTAAAAAAATAATAAAATGAATAACAGACGTTCATTTATCCGTCAGGCAAGTTTAATCGCAGGTACATCCATTCTGGTACCGGCCCTTCAGCAGCAGGCATTCGGAGCGTTTAGGCGGGAAATGGCCTCAAGTGACCGGATCAACATTGGCGCCATCGGCATTAACGGAATGGGATGGGCAGATCTCCTGTCTTCATTAAAACAACCCGGTGTTCAGGTTATGATGTTATGCGACGTGGATAAAAACGTTTTGGATAAAAGAATGGCAGATCTCGCAAAACTGAATGTTGATATTTCAAAAATCAAAACGACAGGAGATTATAGAAAGGTGCTGGATAATAAGGATGTTGATGCTGTTATTATTGGAACACCCGACCACTGGCATGCATTGATCATGATTGAAGCCTGTGCTGCTAATAAGGATGTTTACGTTGAGAAACCCGTTGGTAATTCAATTGGCGAATGTCGCGCCATGGTGGATGCCCAGAAAAAATATAACCGTGTGGTACAAGGT
Organism: Puia sp.; assembly: GCA_035937535.1. Lineage (GTDB taxonomy): Bacteria > Bacteroidota > Bacteroidia > Chitinophagales > Chitinophagaceae > Puia. The sequence continues at coordinate 61,907 of DASZHV010000015.1, forward strand.
GGACAATGGCAAAGAAGTCAGAAACATTTTCAGGATGCTTTGAGCTTCATTTATACCGGCCAGCTGGGAAATATCCGAACAGTAAAAGTCTGGTGTTACCAGGACTGGATGAAACCCGGACCTGTTGTACCAAATTCACAACCACCTCCGGGCGTGGATTATAAAACCTGGCTGGGTCCGGCTCCAACAAGAGAATTTAATTCAAGCCGTTTCCATTTTAATTTTCGCTGGTTCTGGGATTATGCGGGCGGGTTGATGACGGACTGGGGTGTGCATTTACTGGACTATGGATTATTGGGAATGAAAGCAGGAAATCCTAAAACCATTGCAGCGCTGGGTGGCGACTTTGCTTATCCGGACCTCTACCAGGAAACGCCGGATACACTTACTACATTATATGAATTCGATCATTTTAACATGGTTTGGGATAGCGCGATGGGTATTGGAAACGGGTCATATGGAAGGGACCATGGCATAGCTTATATCGGCAATAACGCAACATTGATATTAAGCAGGGGAGGATGGGAAGTGATCGATGAGAAAATGAATAAAATTAAAATTGAAAGACCACTTGCCAGACCTGCAGATAATGGTCTGGATAATCATTGGAAGAATTTTATAGAAGTTGTACGTTCAAGAAAAATGGAAGATCTGCATTGTTCAATTGAGGCCGGCGCTCATGTTGCAACTGTTGCCCAACTTGGAAATATCAGTTTCCGAAGCGGAAAACGATTGACCTGGGATAATGATAAATTTACTGACGAGGCGGTAAATAATGAATATCTGATGAAGACGTATCATAATGGATACGTTTTGCCGAAAATATAATCCATAACTCATCCACTATATACCAATCACATTTTTATAAGGGGGATGGAAATTCTGCCGGGATTTAATAGCTTCGATTCAAATTGAAAATATGCGTTTTACGAAGTATACCGTTTCGATAATTTTTTGTGTCGCAATATTGCCAGTATTCAGTCAGACACCGCCTGCCAACCCGCTGCTTATTCACTCCAGTAATCCCATTGCTTTTGATAAAGTGGATGCAAAAGTAATCAGAGAGGCGGTTGAACAAATTATTCAGCTTTCAAATAAAAGAGTTAATCAAATTATTTCCGGTCTGAAACCAGGTTCCGGGCCTGGCAGTGTGCTGGCAGCCTATGATTTGATGTCATACGATTTGAATGATCTGAGCGCTAAACTCGGATTGATTTCACAGACCTATACAGATGACAGTTCACGCAACGCAGCAAACGACGGCAGCCAGTCCCTGGCTGATTATCAAACTTCACTAATATTAAATGAAGCCTTCTATAAAGCATTCAAGAAATATGCAAACGTATCACTATCATCTTTAAAGCCAAACCAGAAGAAATATGTTCAGGAACAGATCAGGATTTTTGAGAATAATGGGATGAAACTGGACAGTTCAGGACGTAAAAGACTACAGGTAATCAGTGATAAAATGACCATGCTTGGAATTTCTTTTGACAGGAATATCGGAATGTACAAGGACAGTATTATTTATTCAGATAAGGATCTGGACGGTATTCCTGAGAATCAAAAAAAAGCATGGAGAAGACAGGCCGGGTTATATGTTTTGTATGTAAATACACCGAACTTAACTGAAATAGTCGAACACGCTACTTCAGATGATACCAGAAAATTAATGTTAACCAGGTATCTGAATCGTGCTTATCCTCAGAATATTAAAGTGCTCGACTCTTTATTATACTACAGGCAGCAATATGCGAAAATGCTTGGGTACAGGAGTTATGCAGCCTATGCTTTGACTGATAAAATGGCCGCCAATCCTCAAACGGTTTGGAATTTTGAAAACAATCTGATTCAAAAACTGACTTCTCGGGTTACTACCGACCTGACTTCGATTCGCGCCTTAAAACATCAGATGCATCCCGAGCTTCCAGATACTATTTTCTCATGGGATGTACGATATTATAAAAATGTCCTGCTTGATACGAAATATCAGTTGAATACAGATGAGCTGAAAGAGTATTTTGAAATGAATGAAACAATCAGCGGATTATTTGATGTATATCACCGTTTGCTGGGCATTACTGTTAAAGAAATATCCGGTCGCCCAACCTGGTATAGTAAAGTAAGGTCATTTGAAATGTATGTGGGAACAAAGAAAGTAGGTAATTTTTATTTTGATCTTTATCCGCGTCAGGATAAGTATACTCATTTTGCCTGTTTTCCAATCAGTCAGGCAAATATAATCGGAGGAAAAGAAATTCTTCCCGTTGCAGCACTCATCTGTAATTTTCCAGAAGGAGCAAAAGGAGATCCCACGTTATTAAGTCACGAAGACGTCATTACGTTTTTTCATGAATTTGGACACCTGGTGCATTTCATGGTCGTCCGTTCGAATCTTGCTTCGCAACCCTACACGATTAAACCCGATTTTGTTGAAGCGCCATCTCAATTCCTAGAAAATTTTTGCTGGGAATACGGGAGCCTGAAATTATTCGCAAAAAATTATAAAACGGGAGAAGTGCTTCCTGAGAGCCTATTCAACAAGTTAAAAACGACGCGTCATGTACTTGATGCAAGTTATTTTATGCAACAAATTTATTACGGACTCATTGATTTTACATTTGAAGACAAGTACGATAGTATAAAAGATATGGACCTTACGAATGTTTCAAAAAGTCTGCAACGTATCACACAGGTTCCATTCCTGGAAGGAACCCATATGATTGCATCCTTTGGTCATTTAAATGGTTACGGTGCAAATTATTATGGATATCTCTGGTCGCTTGTTTTCGCCCAGGATATATTTTCGGTTTTTGAGAAGAACGGGGTTATGGATGCAAAAACCGGAGAGCGTTACCGGAAAGAAATTCTTGAGGTGGCAGCCAGCGAAGAAGAGATGGATATGCTTCGGAATTTCCTCGGACGAGAGCCTAATTCGGATGCATTCATGAAATCATTAGGACTTTAATAAGTATGGGAGTATGGGAGTATGGGAGTATGGGAGTGTGAAAATAAAAAACAATGATCTTAATATGAATTTCATTCCCATACTCCCATACTCCCATACTCCCATACTCCCATACTCCCATACTTTCCTAGTGCTTCTTCATCGCCCATTCAATACCACCAAGCAAATGTTTGAGGTAAACGGGATCTGAATAAGATTCATCGGTGTGGCCCATTTCAGTATAAAAAGCGCGACCTCCGTCGAATATATGATACCAGGCCATTGGATGATTATTGCCATTCTCCCCACCTTTATATGAGTTTTCATCAATTTTAATTAATACTGTTACGTCAGGATTCAGATCCTTGAAATTATACCATTCATCTTTTCTTACCCAGGTATCCGGCATGCCTGCAGTGGAGGGATGATTTTTATCTACGATGATTAGTTTGGCTTCCTGTTGACTGGGATGAGATTTAAAATAGGCGCCCGCTAATTTACCATACCATGGCCAGTTATACTCACAATCCGTAGCGGAATGAATTCCGACATATCCGCCTCCTTGCTTAATGTAATTTTGAAATGCTTCTTCCTGTTCCGGTCCGAATACCTTTCCAGTGGGGCAAAGAAAAATGACAGCTGCATATTTTTTTAAATTCTTTTTATTAAAGCTGAGCGAATCCGTTGTGGTATCAACTGAAAAACCATTTTCCACACCAAGTTTTTGGATCGCTGCAATGCCAACAGGAATACATGCATGATGATAACCATTGGTCTTGGAAAATATTAATATTACTGGCTTTTTATCTACTGGTCTTGCAGCGAAAAAAATAAAAAATATAACCGGCAGGATAGTAATCGTAATTTTCTTTTTCATCAGGCAACTTATATTTTATAAAATGGCTTTAAGCCTTAGGCTTATAAAGTCTTTATTCTGATATTCCTAAACCATACATCATCACCATGATCCTGCAGATCGACATGACCGGATTTGAATTTTGCGAATCCTGCCATTTTACTGAATTTACTTCCCTTAACGAGATCATACCAATTCTGATCCCAAAGTGTAGTTGAAACAGTCTGAACGCCGTTAAGGTATAAAGTCAGCTTTCCATGGTCCAGCTTGATTTCAGCATCATTCCATTCTCCTACTCCGTGAACCGGTTCGCTGGATGATGCAATGAGGTCATATAAGTCTCCGGCACGGTGCTTATGAATTTTTCCATCAGGATGTCCTTCATTATCCAGCACCTGCATTTCAGGGCCGGTTAAATAGGGAGAATCGAATTCGGGCGATTCATGCACAAGAAACATAATGCCGCTGTTACCGTTTTTTGAAATTTTCCATTGAAGCTTTAAATCAAAATTTTCATATGACTCGTCGGTGCAGATATCACCCGATTCACCTTTCAGAATGGAAGCAGCCCTGTAGAGGGCACCGTCCTGAATTTTCCATCCATTTCCAAAAGTTTTTTTATTATAAGTATGCCATCCTGAAGAACTTTTTCCATCGAATAATAATTTCCAGCCCTGTTGTTTTTCGGAATCTGTCAGCTGATTGATGGTTTGTGCGTGTACGGCAAGAATACCCGTAATCAGGGACAGGAATATAAAACCAGACTTTTTTATCATAATTAATCTTTAAGCGAAAGAATATAAGTAACCATTACTTTAACATCGGCTGGTGTTAGTGCTGGGTGCGGGGTCATTGGTACGGCACCCCAAACTCCATTTCCACCGGTAATGATTTTATGTACCAGTCTGTCTACGGTTGTGTCGGCTGCGGGAGCGTATTTGGCGGCTACCTGGCTATAGTAAGGTCCAATATTTGAACCAGGATCTGTCTTATGCAGGCGATGGCAGGTAGTGCAATCACTGGCTCCAATCAGTTCAAGGCCTTGTTCTGATGCTGCTGGAACGGCTGCAGGTGCAGTGACTGCTGAGTCACTTTTGCCTGAGGAGGAGCCCGAAGAATTACAAGCCATGACAGTGGCTGAAGCTACAATCAAAAAGAGAATCGTTTTTTTCATGGTGGCAAAAATTATATTAAGAGTTTAAATTTCGTAAAAAATAATGGAACGCCGAAGCCTATTTTATTCCGAGTACGGAGCGGTTAAGAGTTTCATCTGAACCGGTTCCTGCAAAATCATCGAAAGCTTTTTCAGTAACGCGGATAATATGGTTTTTTATGAATACTGATCCTTCTTTGGCGCCATCTTCAGGATGTTTCAGACAACATTCCCATTCCAGAACTGCCCATCCGGCATAATCATACTGTGCGAGTTTGCTGAAGATGGATTTAAAATCTACCTGTCCGTCACCCAGCGAGCGAAACCGGCCTGCACGGTTTATCCAGGATTGATAGCCGCCATAAACACCCTGTTTTCCCGTCGGATTAAATTCAGCATCTTTCACATGAAACGCACGGATGCGTTCATGATAATAATCAATATATGTCAGGTAGTCCAGTTGCTGAAGTACAAAATGTGAAGGATCATAGAGCAGACACGCACGTGGGTGATTATTTACTTCTTCCAGGAATCTTTCATACGTGATTCCGTCATGCAGATCCTCGCCGGGATGAATTTCATAACAAAGATCCACACCGTTTTCGTCAAAAACATCCAGGATAGGTTTCCATCTTTTCCCAAGTTCCTTAAAACCTGTGTCTACCAGTCCTTCAGGTCTTTGTGGCCATGGATAAAATGTCGGCCAAAGCAGAGCACCGCTGAAACTCGCGTGTGCATTGAGTCCCAGGTTTTTTGAAGCCAGAGCTGCATATTTTAATTGCTGAACCGCCCAGGCCTGGCGGGCATTAGGATTTTTTCTAAATGCCTCCGGTGCGAATCCATCAAACAGATCATCATAAGCCGGATGAACAGCTATAAGCTGTCCCTGTAAATGAGATGATAGTTCTGTAATCTCAAGACCAGAGGCATTCACTATTCCCCTGATTTCATCGGCATATGTTTTACTCTCGGCTGCTTTTTTTAGATCTATACAGCGGGTATCCCATGAAGGAATCTGCACACCTATATATCCAAGTGATTTCGCCCATTTGCAAATGGATTCGAGTTTATTGAATGGCGTCGCATCTCCGAGAAATTGCGCGAGAAAAATGCCAGGTCCTTTAAGCGTTTTCATTAAAATATTTTTTTAGCCATTGGCCGTTGACCTTCGCGGTTGTCTTTTAATTTTAAATTTCATTTTCACACTCTCACACCCCCGCACTCTCACACTTCCACATTATGAGTGGTCCATTTCTCCTTCGAAAGTGAAGATGCCACTACATTGTCAATAAAGGCCATTCCTCTGATACCATCATCTACGCCAGGGAAATCGAGACTTTCGGGGGAAGCTTGTTTTCCGTCTATGCGTGCGGATAATGTTTGTGCAAAATTGTGGTAAATATTTCCAAATGCTTCCAGGTATCCTTCAGGGTGACCGCCGGGTGTACGGAAATTATGTGTTGCAAAGGAGGAAAGAGGTTCTTTGTATCCTACACCTGCGCGAAGAATTTGCATCGGTTGATCCAGCCATTTAAGGATGAGGGAATTGGGTTCCTGCTGCCTCCATTCCAACCCGCCTTTTTCACCGTAAACGCGGATTTTCAAAGCATTCTCTTCACCTGCAGCTACCTGTGAAGCCATCAATACGCCGGCAGCTCCATTGTCAAATTTCAATAATACATTGCCGTCGTCATCAAGCATCCGCCCTTCTACAAAAATATTCAGATCAGCACAAAGTTTGGTGATTTTCAGTCCGGTGACGTATTCTGCGAGATGCGCTGCATGCGTACCAATGTCGCCCATGCAGCCACTTTTACCCGATTTCTTCGGATCTGTTCTCCAGGCAGCCTGGACATTACCTTCACGCTCTGTGAGTTTACTTAGCCAGCCCTGAGGATATTCTACCCAAACTTTTCGAATTTTCCCCAGCGCATTATTTTTTATCATCTGGCGGGCTTGTTTCACCATTGGGTAACCGGAGTAAGTATGTGTCAAACAAAGAATGAGTCCTGTTTCTTCCACTTTCTTTTTTAATTGCCTTGCTTCATCGATGGTAAAAGCAATAGGTTTTTCTATCACTACATGAAAACCTTTGTCCAGGGCCAGCATGGCTGGAGCAAAGTGGGCAAAATTAGGTGTGACGATAGTTACAAAATCAATTCTTTTATCTGGAGGAAGTTTAGATTCCTTCTCCAACATTTCTTCATAATTCAGGTACGTGCGGTCCGGAGGAAGGAATAACATTTCTCCGGATGCTTTCGCCACATCAGGATTGATGCTGAGTGCACCGCTGGAAACTTCAATCAGTCCGTCCATCAGCGCTGCATAGCGGTGAATGACTCCTATAAAAGCGTCCTTACCACCGCCGACCATACCCATTCTTAGTTTACGATTCATATCAATAAATTAAAAAGTAAAAATTAAAAAGTAAAAAATAAAAAATAAAAAGTAAAATGTAAAAAAGCTTTAAGCCTATTCCTTTTGGGCTTCTAAAGTACAAATTTGTGAAGGAAAGCCATTTGTTTGCTTTTTTTTTATTTACTGAAATAAAAATTACATTTACTGGTCTGTTGCTACAAATGTATTTCTGACGATTCTAAATTAAAACGATTGATATGCCCTCAAACGACATTCCGCGTCTACAACTTTTTACCGCCAGCTGCCTGGCATTACTCGTCACTTCACTTTCTTTCGGAATCCGGGCGGGTATTCTTGGGAAATTGGGGACTGATTTTAATCTGAATGCTTCAGAGCTGGGAACGATCGCTGCTACTGCTTTTTGGGGCTTTCCGCTTGCTGTAGTTATCGGAGGATTTATTGTAGATATCATCGGAATGAAAAGGCTTTTGGAGATGGCTTTTATCTTTCATCTGGCGGGTATCATTCTTACAATCACCGCCACTGGCTATTGGACTTTATTTCTTTCTACCTTATTGATCGGCATCGCAAACGGGACTGTTGAGGCAGCCTGTAATCCATTAGTAGCTTCCCTCTTCCCTGATAATAAAACGACCAAACTGAATCATTTTCATCTGTGGTTCCCAGGCGGCATTTTTATAGGTACACTGATTGTGTTTGGATTGAATAAACTGGGCGTAAGCTGGCAGGTAGAGGTAGCCACTATGCTGATCCCGACACTGATTTACGGTTATTTGTTCTTCAAATTAAAATTCCCTGTTACCGAAAGGGTTGCAGCAGGTGTGTCTAATAAGCAAATGTATTTGGCCATTTTATCAGGCTTGTTTTTATTTATGATCATTTGCATGTTCGGAACAGCGATTACGGAATTGTTTACTGCGCAATGGATTGATGTGCTGCTAAAAAATGTTACAAACAACGCGATATTGATTTTGACACTTGATACCGGAGTGATGGTCGTTGGCAGAGCTTTTGCAGGCCCTATCGTTAAGCGGATTTCGCCGCAGGGAGTTCTATTAATGTCTGCTATATTAGCTTCACTTGGACTTTATCTCCTTGGTCATTCCACCGGCAATATGATTTTTGTCGGCGCGCTGGTATTTGGCATGGGCGTTTGTTATTTCTGGCCTACCATGCTCGGGTTCGTTTCAGAAAACCTCCCCAGGACAGGAGCTGTCGGAATGAATCTCATGGGAGGAGCAGGTATGTTCGCCGTATCGCTTTATATGATTTTTATGGGCAAACATTATGACACTCTTGTTGCAGGCAAATTGCCTGCAGGAGCTGATTTACAAACCTATACACAGGCTCCGGCGGGTTCGGATCTGGCTAATACACTTTACGAAGCAAAAAAAGCTGCAGGACCAGCCATCATCAATTTTACACTGATGATCCCACTTGCCCTGATCGTTGCATTTATAGGGTTGAATTTATACATGCGCGGACGTAAAAAACCAGAGATACTGGCGGCTGCTTCCGTTGGTCATTAAATTTGTAATCATCTGTATTCATTTCGTACATTCAAATTTTATAAGACGCATGAATCCTCCCTCTTCCAGGCGAAAACTTATTAAGAATATGATTGCTGGTTCAGCTGTCATGGCAGCTGGAAGTCAATTGCTCTCATCCTATACGCCCAAATCAAAATCAGAGGATTCATTGAAACTCAAAGGGAATATAAATCACTCTGTCTGCCGCTGGTGTTATGATTCCATTCCTTTGGAAACATTCTGTCAGGCTGTGAAAGAAATAGGGTTGCCGGCAATCGATCTTGTAGCGCCGAAGGATTGGCCAATGCTGCAGAAATATGGACTTTATAGTTCAATGTGCTATGTGGCGGGAGATGTAAGTTTAACAGATGGATTTGCTGATACTAAATTTCATGACAAACTGATTCCTCAGTTCAAAGAAGTTATACCGCTTATGGTTAATGCTGGTTACAAAGACGTCATCTGTTTCAGTGGGAGCCGCAGGGGCATGGATGATGAAACCGGTCTGAAAAACTGTGTAAAAGGACTTCAGCAAATATTACCCCTCGCAGAAAAGAACGGCATTACCATTCAAATGGAATTGTTGAACAGCAAAGTGAACCACAAAGATTATATGTGCGATCATACTGCATGGGGTGTGGCGTTATGTAAAAACTTAAATAGCCCGAATTTCAAATTATTATATGATATCTATCATATGCAGATAGATGAAGGAGACGTAATCCGCACTATACAGGATAACTATCAGTATCTGGGGCATTACCATACTGGTGGTGTACCCGGAAGACACGAAATAGACGAGAGCCAGGAACTTTATTATCCTGCAATCATGAAAGCTATTGTAGCAACGGGTTTCAAAGGATATGTGGCGCAGGAATTCATTCCGGCAGAAAAAGATAAAATCGCTTCTTTGCATAAAGCCGTTATCATTTGTGATGTATAAAAATAAAAATCTAAACAGCTAATTACCATGGCAGACAATGTGTATGATGCAATTGTAATCGGATCAGGAATCAGCGGAGGATGGGCCGCGAAGGAACTCTGCGAAAAGGGCCTCAAAACGATTATGCTTGAAAGGGGAAGAAATATTGAACATGTAAAAGGTTATGTAAATGCGAATAAAGAAGCCTGGGATTACCCCCATCATGGCCGGCGCACGCAGGAAATGATCAAAGCATATCCGGTTTTAAAAAGAGATTATCCACTGAATGAAACAAATCTGGACTATTGGGCCAGTGATCAGGATAGTCCTTATACAGAAATTAAACCATTTGACTGGTTCCGGGGATATCATGTCGGTGGTCGTTCGTTAATGTGGGGCCGGCAAAGTTATCGCTGGAGCGATCATGATTTTGAAGCCAATGCACGTGATGGTCATGGAGTTGACTGGCCGGTGCGATATAAAGAAATTGCTTCCTGGTATGACTATGCAGAAAAATTTGCAGGAATCAGCGGAAACCGGGACGGACTGGATATATTACCCGATGGCCAGTTTATGCCACCAATGGATATGACCTGCGTAGAGAAAGATTTTTCCACCCGGATGAAAGATTTGTTCAAAGGATCACGACACGTAATTATAGGCAGAACTGCCAATATTACCGAGGCACTGGAAGGAAGAACCAATTGCCAGTTTCGGAATAAATGCTGGCTGGGCTGCCCCTTTGGTGCTTATTTCAGTACCCAGTCATCTACTCTTCCTGCTGCAATGAAAACGGGTAATCTTACTGTTCGTCCCTGGGCCATTGTTACAAAAATTCTTTACGACAAGGATAAAAAAAGAGCAACGGGCGTTGAAGTTCTGGACGCCGAAACCAATAAGACATATACTTATAATGCAAAGATTATTTTCCTGAATGCTTCCACTTTGAACAGTGCATGGGTCCTGATGAATTCTGCAACAGATATCTGGCCCGACGGGCTCGGTAGCAGCAGCGGTGAACTGGGTCACAACATAATGGACCATCATCTGGGTGTTGGGGCAGGCGGAATTGTAGAGGGCTTTGATGACAAATATTATTTTGGGAGAAGGGCCAATGGTATCTATATCCCGCAGTTCAGAAATGTAGGAACAGATAAAAGAGATTATGTACGTGGTTTTGGATATCAGGGAGGTGGTGGGCGCGAAGGATATATGCGTAGTCCGGAAGAAATCTCACTTGGAATCGATTTAAAAGAAGCCTTATCCGAACCGGGTCCCTGGAGTCTTCATATTGGCGGATTCGGTGAAACCCTGCCATATCATGAAAATAAGGTTACACTTGACAAAACAAGAAAGGATAAATGGGGTCTTAATATACTGGCTATGGATATAGAATATAAGGAAAACGAAAAGAAGATGCGCCAGGATATGAAGAATGATGCGATTGAAATGCTGACTTCAGCCGGAGTAAAAAATGTTAAAGGTTATGAAGGAAATGGCACATTAGGGCGGGGCATACATGAAATGGGTTCTGCGAGAATGGGTAAGGATCCTAAAACATCTGTCCTGAATAAATGGAACCAGGTTTGGGATGCGCCGAATGTATTTGTAACTGACGGTTCCTTTATGGTTTCTTCATCATGCGTGAATCCTTCACTTAGTTATATGGCATTTACTGCGCGAGCTGCGGATCATGCGGTGAGTGAATTAAAGAAGGGGAATATTTAAGTATGGGAGTGTGAGAATGTGGGAGTGTAGGAAGTAAATAAATCATTAGTTTTGGCTCTAAGCTTTCTTTGACCGCCGGAGCATTAGCGAAGGCGGTGGGCTTTTAGCTTTTTCAAATTCAAAATCTAAAAAGATGAACAGAAGAGAAGCACTTTCGTCAGTAGCCCTGCTGCTCGGCGGAACGATTATTGGAGCTGAAATGTTTTTATCCGGTTGCACTAATGAAAATAAAAAAATCGGGACACTGGGACTGGATTTTTCTCCGGAAGACACATCATTCCTCGATGAAGTTGGTGAAACCATTATCCCTGCAACGGATACACCTGGAGCCAAAGATGCTAAAATCGGAGAGTTCATGCATACCATTGTAAGAGACTGTTACAATAAATCAGATCAGGACATATTTATAGCAGGAATGGCCAAATTAAATGAATCCAGTAAAACTATGAACGGAAAATACTTCCTGGAATCAAGCCCGGAAGAACGCAAAAAATTGCTTATTGCACTCGATAAAGAACAAAAAGATTATACAGCCAGTAAAAAACCTACAGATCCGACACATTATTTCCGGATGATGAAGGAACTGACCGTGTGGGGTTTTTTTACTTCAGAACCCGGCGCTACAAAAGCCCTTCGGTATATTGCCGTGCCTGGCAGATATGAAGGTTGTATTCCATACAAAAAAGGAGACAAGGCCTGGGCAACTTAAGTAGAAGCTATCCTCATATTACGAAGTAAAATTAAAAGGCCCGGAGGTTGAGATTAAACCACCGGGCCTTTACTATAATATTTTTTCTGGTTTATAAGGTACCAGGCAACTGCACGCAGGAATTCAACAAAAGGATTTATCTGGAGCCATATCCGACATATCCCTGTGTAGCCTTACATCCGCTTTTTCCTGAACTTCTGTAGCTGGCGCAGGATGCAAACATGGACGAAGCCAATGCGATGATTGCGATAATTAAAACTGACTTTCTCATTTTCCTGGGTATTTTAAATTAATAATAAAGCCTGGTATCAGGTGAATCTTCCAGGTGCTTCAGAGGAACGGACATTTTAAGCTTAAGGTGAAAGCCTAAGGCTTATATCCAAGCATAAAAGACAAAATTTCAGAGGTACGTTTGAAAAGTTTTAAGCTTTAGGCATTCGGCTTAAGCTTAAAATGGTGTTATTCGAAGGATTAAACAGGAATGAAGCAAAATAAAACAATATAATCCGTAAATGCAATAGGGTAGGCTCATTTAGATATTTTTTGTGATTCCCAGCACCTAAGAAAGCTTTAACTTTTTTGTTTTAATCTATCTTCAGAGGGTCCATTTTATAGCATTGGGAAGTAGCGCCTAATGACTGACAATAGTATTATTAGGATCAATATCTGGGAAAAGAGTCCATTTTACCCCTGAAATAGCCTGAAATCCATAAAAATTCAAAGATCTATGGTGAATTGAACGCCATTTTCAGTGGAAAGAGTTGCCTATTCTGATTACTGAAAACCAGATAGTATTTGGCAATTCTAACCTGCTTGATATTTATCATGTAAAATCCGGATTTACTATAAAAGGATTGGAACTGATCAGTTCGATACTGGAATTATCATAGTGGTCAAATCTTAATCATAAAAAATATGAATTGGTATCTGAGGAGCTCCAATAATTATGATGGTTTGGATATTGTTACATTTGCAAAAGAAATTATTTCCTAACCCAAAGATTCATGTTACAATTAACCAAACCGCTGGCGGTTATCGACCTGGAAACCACCGGAATTAATCTTGCCACTGATCGTATTGTAGAAATTGCCATTGTGAAACTCATGCCCGATGGAACTAAAAGTGTAAAGCATAAACTCATTAATCCGGAAATTCCAATACCAAAACAGGCATCGGATATTCATGGAATTACGGATGATAAAGTAAGGGATGCCCAAACCTTTCGCCAGGCAGCTAATGAATTGAAGCAGTTCCTGGACCATAGCGATCTGGCCGGTTATAATTCCAACCGCTTTGATATTCCCCTTCTCGTGGAAGAGTTTTTGCGCGTTGGAATTGAAATCGATATGAAGGGAAGAAAATTGATCGACGTTCAACGCGTGTTTCATATGATGGAACAGCGGACGCTCTCGGCAGCCTATAAGTTTTACTGTGATAAATTACATGAAGGGGCTCATGGAGCACAGGCAGATGCTGAAGCCACTCTTGAGATCCTGCTTGCGCAGCTTAACAGGTACCCTCAACTTGGAACAGATGCGGACAGTATTGTTAAATTTACAGGTGACGACCAGCTGGTTGATTTTGCCCGTCGATTTTCCATGGAAAATGGGATTGAAATCTTTAACTTCGGTAAGCATAAAGGAAGGCCTGTTGCAGACGTATTAAAATCAGAACCCCAGTATTACGATTGGATGATGAAAGGGGATTTTCCTATGCATACCAAACAAAAGCTGACAGAAATTTTCAACCGCACAATGTTAAAAAATAAAACGGTTAGCTAACCTGGAAAAGATTGCTATCATACCAACCTACAATGAGAAGGAAAATGTCGAGACTATCATCGAAGCCATTTTTTCTTTAAATCAGGATTTTCACGTACTTATTATTGACGATAGTTCACCCGATGGCACGGCTGAGATAGTTCGCAGGCTACAGAAGAAATTTCCTGATGAACTTTTCCTGGAAGTCAGAACAGGCAAACTTGGCCTGGGTACAGCCTATATTCATGGTTTCAAATGGGCCGTTGAGAAGGATTATCAGTTTATTTTTGAGATGGATGCCGATTTCTCCCATAATCCAAATGATCTTGACCGTTTATATAATGCCTGTAAATTTCAGGGCGCCGGTATTGCCATTGGCAGTCGTTATGTTAAAGGAGGTGGTAATGTAAACTGGCCAAAAGACAGGATCATACTTTCAAAAGGTGCTTCCATTTATACAAGGCTGATAACCTGGATGCCGGTAAAAGATCCGACCGCCGGTTTTGTATGTTATAAAAAAGAGGTATTGGAAACTATTAACCTGGATGAAATTCATTTCGCAGGTTATGCGTTCCAGATTGAAATGAAATTTGCTGCCTGGAAGCTTGGATTTAAGATAATTGAGGTGCCTATTATTTTCCAGGATCGCAAACTGGGTGTCTCAAAAATGAATAAAGGCATCGTAAAGGAAGGAATTCTCGGGGTGTTAAGACTCCGCTGGGACGCTCTCTTCAGGAGTTATCGCAGAAGGGTAAAAAAGAATTCAGTTGCCGACACATTAAATCATTTTTCACAAAATATGGTGGTGGAAGGAAAATAATCTTTCTTTGCCCTCTCCATGAAAAAGGCTTTTCTCCAATTACATATTGCAGTTTTTCTTGCTGGTTTTACAGGTGTTTTAGGCAGACTGATTACTCTGAATGAATCTGTTTTAGTATGGTACCGTTTAATGATTGCCTGCGTAGTGCTCTGGCTAATCTTTTTGTTCAGGGGCAAAAAATCATCAGCTGGCAGAAAACAATTATTTCAGGCATCCATTATAGGATTTCTTCTCGCCTTGCACTGGGTAACTTTTTACGCGGGCATTAGAATTTCTAATATTTCCACGGCCCTGGTTTGTCTTTCTTCGATGGGGTTTTTCACGGCTATCCTGGAACCCCTTATGCTGAGAAAACATTTTGATTTGATTGAAATTTTGCTTGGACTGCTCGTGATAGCAGGAATCAGCATTGTATTTCATTTTGATCCGCAATATAAAATGGGAATAATTGTCTCTCTGATATCCGCTTTCCTCGCAAGTATTTTTCCTATTCTTAACCGTGAATTGATACAATCGATGGAGCCGGAAACAGCTACACGCTGGCAACTAAGCGGTGGATTTGTTTTTCTCTCTCTTTTAATGCCTGTTTACCTTTATTATGTACCTGTCAGCAGATTGCTTCCTACACTTTCTGACTGGCTATGGCTGTTTGTACTGGGAATAGTTTGTACCGTAATAGGTTATGACCTATTTATGAAGGCATTACAGAAGATCTCCGCATTTACTGTGAATCTTTCTTATAACCTGGAACCTATTTACGGAATCGCGATGGCTTTTTTAATTTACAGGGAAGATAAATCGGTAAGCCCAGGTTTTTATTATGGATTCTGCCTCATCATTGCTGCTGTTATTTTACAATCACTCCGCCTCAGAAAGATAAGTCATGGAAATTTATCTGAACTGTAATGGATTAACATTATTTACCATTTCGTGCAAATCCTTATATGACAAATTGTAATTATTAGTTGTAGCGGTAACAGAATTTTTTTCAGGCAGCCTTAATGGAAATATAACGAACAAGGCTTCGTTTGGCCACCGGTAATAAGGTTTCATCCAGTGGAAACTTAAGGGTTGTTTCAATTGCGTATACAGCAGGATGCGGAAGCTCCGGTTTGCGATGGAGTAATTCTGATTTAATATGCTCATAAGTATTGGTGATACTCCGCTGCCAGCTGTCAATATATTCGGTACGCATACTACGATATTTCTCATCGTGTTTTTCGAAAAAGCTGAGATAATAACTATATACACGGGTTGCATTGGCGGAACCGTCACAAAGTAAAAAATATCCTTCCTTGGAATTAACTGGCATGATACCTACCGGATATATGCTTAGTTTATCTTCAACAAATTCATATATTTCTGTACCGTTGGTAATCGCCGTTTTCATATGTGCGGCAGAATATTCGATGATGTCTTCCAGTTCCTGCATAAGCTCATCATCCTGAATCATCTGTTCATATAACACCTGGATTTTCTCCATTTGCAGTCCCGATAATTTTTTCGGAAATTGTTCCTGTAGAAATTTTTTATTTTCACGGAAAGCGACTAGATTATTGTAATGAAAAATCACATCCGCAAGTTGCGGATAGAGTTTATTTTCCTGGAAATTCCGGTCTATTTCCTGCAGATAGGCAAGGAGGGTATATTTTTTCAGCTCAAAGTCGATATAACCATCGGCAAACCAGGTTTCGGATAGTGTTTTCATCGTGGGGGGTTTAGTAAGTGATGGAATTTACAAAACTTCTCTTATTTATTAACGACAACTTTGCGTAATTGTTATGATCCCTAAAATGAGTGTAAGGGTGTGAGAGTGTGAGATTGTGGAACTTTTTACTTAAATGGGAACGATCAACAGTCAACGGTCGTCGGTCATCAGTCATCGGTCATCCCTGCCTGGCAGTAGCGGGCGTCATCCCTGAAAGGCTTCCAGTTCCTTAGCAACAGTGGAAAGGAAAGTAGCGCCAAGACTACCATCAATAATCCGGTGATCATAACTCATGGAGAGATACATCATATGACGGATTCCGATGGCGTCACCCTGATCGGTTTCAATAACTACCGGCCTCTTCTTGATAGCACCCACGGCAAGAATCGCTACCTGGGGCTGATTGATAATAGGAGTTCCCATAAGGCTACCAAAAACGCCGACATTAGTGATTGTAAAAGTCCCTTCCTGGATATCTTCCGGTTTGAGTTTGTTGTTACGGGCATTGAAGGCAAGCGTATTTACCTGACGCGCAAGACCAACCCGGTTATAATTGTCAGCGTTTTTAATTACAGGCACTATCAGACTGCCGGAAGGCAGGGCTGTAGCCATTCCAATATTGATATCCTTGCGGATGATAATTTTATCTCCCTGAAGGGAACTGTTGATAAGCGGATATTTCTTAATGCATTTTATAACTGCCTCTATAAATAAAGGAGTGAGCGTTAATTTGGTCCCTTCTCTTTTTTCAAATTCCGTTTTTTCTTTTTCACGCCAGGAAACAAGATTGGTGACATCGGCTTCTGAAAAACTAGTTACGTGCGGACTGGTTTGTTTACTCCTTACCATATGCTCCGCAATTAACTTCCGCATCCGATCCATTTCCTGAATCTCTACATTTCCACTGATATTAGCAGGAATGGATTCAGCTTGTAACGTTTTTTCGCCATTGAAAGTCTTGCTACTTTCATTTGAATAAGCATATGACGCTTCTGAAACCGATGGACGGTTATGTAATCCATTCTCACCCTTTCTATTAGATACGAATGATAAAATATCTTTTTTAGTAACCCTGCCTTCATTCCCCGAACCAGGAATTTTTTCCAATTCAGCGAGAGGGATGCCTTCATTTTTAGCAATATTCAATACCAGTGGAGAATAAAAACGGTTTCCGTTTTCGTTCACGGTCGAATGTTGACGGTTTTGCCCGCCAGATCCAACATTAACGGGAGAAGTTAGGCCTGAAGAAGTTTTTTCTGATGCTTCGTTCCCAAATATGGTTGAAGGCTGGCGGTTGAAAGCTGGCGGCTCTCCATAAATCAATGAACTATGACCTATAACCGGTTCTTCTTCAAATGATGAACGATGACCGATGACCGATGCCGGTTCTTCATTGGCGGTTGGCGCATCCAATTCTATTCTGGCAATTACTGATCCTACGGGAACGACGGCATTTTCAGGAAAAAGAATTTCTTTTAACACACCTGCTGCTATTGAGGGAACTTCGCTGTCAACTTTATCCGTAGCTATTTCAAGTAAAGATTCATCCTGCTGAATGAAATCACCAGGCAGTTTATTCCATTTGAGAATAGTGGCTTCCATTATGCTCTCACCCATTTTTGGCATTAACAAATCTACAATTGCCATGGAGATGATCTTTAAATTCGCTCAAAAGTATTAATTAATTATTTAAGTCATGCAGGCCGGTTTTCAGAGGGTCCGGATATAATAAGTCTTCTCAACAAGTTGAGCACATTTACTGCTGTTAATTCGATATTCCTTTGTCTGTCAAAGCGAAACCAAAGCTTTTGGGTTACAATTTCATGAGTGCTACCTGCAGCTATCCACACGGTTCCAACGGGCTTTTCTTTTGATCCGCCCCCCGGTCCCATAATGCCAGAAGTGGCGATAGCAAAGTCAGTTCCCGTGATCTTTATTACCCCGCTTACCATTGCCCGAACAGTTTCTTCACTCACAGCACCTACGGTAGATAAAATGGCAGGATTAACTCCTAGTATTTTTTTCTTGATATCATTGTCATAGGCAATTACTGAGCCGCGGTAATAAGCGCTTGATCCGGGAATACTAGTAATGATCTGCGCAACATATCCACCAGTGCAGCTTTCAGCTGTTGATAGAGTTTGTTTCCGGGCGATTAGCAATTTGCCCAAAACTTCCTGAAGGGAAATATCTTCATCAGTAACAATCCATTCATTTACCCTGGATTTCAGATCGGAGAACAGTTGATCCAGCTGTGACTCCAGTGTCCCTGCATGATTTGAATTAGCGGTAAGACGTAAACGTACCATACCATAGTTGGGTAGATAGGCCAGTTTGATTTCCGGAGGTAGACTCGCTTCAAAATCCAGAATATGATCCGCCAGAGTGGATTCTCCCACACCAGCCGTAAGCAGGGTGCGGTGTGAGATAAAATTCATCCCGAAGCGGTTTTGAAGATAAGGAATCACCGATTCCGTCATCATACCCTTCATTTCGTGAGGCACACCCGGCATGGAAATATATATTTTTCCGTTTTTTTCAAATAACATACCTGGGGCAGTTCCTCTTTTATTTTGAATAACCTGGCAGGATGCGGGAACTTCTGCCTGTTTCAGATTTCGCTGGGTCAGCGGCCGATGAAGAATGTTTATGAAAATATTTTTTACGTTTTTCAGTGCCTCTTCATTAATAACCAGGCTGGTGTTGAAATACTCGCAGAGAACAGGCTTTGTAATATCGTCTGCCGTGGGTCCAAGTCCGCCTGTAACTAAAATGATATCTGCTTTTCCGGATTCTTCATCCAAAGCTTTCAATATATCGTTTCGGCCATCACCGATAACCAAATGCCGGTTTACCCAGAAACCGGCCTTATTAAGTTCTTGCGCCATCCAGGCGCTGTTTGTATCAATAACCTGACCAATCAGTAATTCATCTCCAATGGTTATGATGGATATATTCGTCATGTAATTATTACCAGTAAAAAGCAGGAATGTTCATCGCCATTAAAATTTATACTGGAAAAAATGACTGAAGAGCTGAACGCAGACCCTCCGGCATATGAGTCTTTTCAAAACTGCCAATTTTTACAAAATACAGGATCACATTTCCCAGGGTTAGCAATTTTTTTTGCTCGTTGTAAACTTCGTGTTCGAAAATGATCCGGTGGTCAACAGGCAATTCCTTTAAAATAGTTTTGATATTTAACAAATCATCATAGTGTGCAGGTCTTAGAAATTTTGTCTGCATCTCAACTACAGGCATAATCACACCTAATTCTTCCATTTCTTTATAAGTAAATCCCAGATTTCGAATGGACTCGGCACGCGCAACCTCAAAATATTGCGCATAATTGCCGTAATAGACCACATTCATCTGGTCTGTTTCTGCATATCGAACCCGGATATGAGTTTCTGTTATAAACATGGAGCACTGATTTTATTGTTGACGGTTGACGGTCCTCTGAATTCCCATACTCCCATACTCCCATACTCCCATACTCTCTCACTTGCCTTATTTCCCCATCATTCCATCCACACTCACGCGGCCAGGACCAACAATCATAATGGTAAATACACTCGTCAGATAAATGGCACCCAGGTCTACATTTTTGAGTGGCTGGCCATGGTGATAAATAAAAACAGCAACAGATAGATTGATCACTATGATAAAAGCAACCATTCGGGTAAATAATCCCAGCACAAGAAACATTGAAAAAAATAATTCCGCAAGGATCACTAGTATCAGCGAACCACGGTGGCCGATACGTAAAGGGTCGTAAAAAGTAGAAGAAAGGTTACTGAAATTGGAAATTTTAGGAAGGCCATGCCCGATCAGAAGAAGTAATCCGGTAACAACCCTTTGTACCAACAATGCAAAATTGAAAGCACCCGTTGAATAGGAAGTTGATAATAATTCTCTCATCTGGATTTATTTCATTCAAATGTAAAGGTTTTGAAATTTTTTATATTGATCTAAAGAAATGTTAATCATATCAGTTATCCACAAGCTGTTTGGAATTATGTTTGGTATTGGGTGAAATAATTCAGTACTTGGGAACGTGAATAATAATGTCCGATGAAACGAACGATTCTACCCTGTTTTCTTCTTTTGTGTTTTTATGCAAAATCACAGCAGACTTTCTTTCTGACGGATCCTCAGTTTACTTTTAAACAGGCGCAGGAATTCTACCAGAAACAGTATTACAGCCTGGCTTATCCGTTATTCAGGGAGCTTGAGCAGGACCAGGCCGCCAGACCTCAAGTATATGAATCTTTCAATTACGAAAATGTTCATTTTTACACCCTTGTCTGCTCGCTGAACCAGGACGACAGCACGGCAGTGGATCCCGCCAAGATCTTCATAGAAAGAGAAAATAATGCTGCGCGCGGAGAGATGATGGCTTATCACCTGGCGGAATATTATTTTCGTCACAGAAACTATGATGCAGCCCTGAAACTCTATGAAAATTCAAGCATTGATAACCTGAGTAATGACGAAATTGCCACACTAAAGTTTCATAAGGGGTATACTTACTTCATTAAAAAGAATTTCGATCTGGCCAAACCCCTTTTTGATGCTATTCGTCAGCTTCCCGGAAATACTCATTATATAGACGCCAACTATTATTACGGATATATCTGTTTTTATCAGAAGAAATACAGTGATGCTTATTCTGCATTTTCGATAATTGAAAATGATCCGAAATATGCGAAAATCATTCCATACTATATTGCAAATATCTATCTGGCCCAGAATCAAAAGGAAAAAGCCATTTCCTATGCTGCTGGAAAGCTGGGCAGTGGAGATCAATACTACGATGCGGAACTCAGGCAATTAGTCGGGCATGGATATTATGAAGAAAAAGATTTCAACAAGGCACTCCCTTACCTGGAATCATATGTAAACAGTTCAAAAACGGTCAGTCGCCAGGATCTGTTTGAATTATCTTACTGTTATTACCAGGCAAAGAACTATAAAAAGAGTATAGATGGCTTTAAACAATTGGGCGGGAAGGATGATTCCCTGGCGCAGAATGCGATGTATCTGCTTGGAGACGCGTATCTGAAAACAGGACAGAAAGCAAATGCCAGGAATGCATTTCTTTTCTGTGCTTCCAACAGTAGTTATCCTCTTCAGAAGGAAATTTCAGCATTTCATTATGCTAAACTTTCTTACGAACTGGGGTACCCGGATATTGCCCTTTCGGAGTTCCGAAGTTTTTTACAAACTTATCCAAATTCATCCTATGCCCCGGAGGGTCGGGAATTATTACTCAATGTGCTTGCCAATACCAGCAATTACAAAGATGCGCTGACTTTGATGGACAGTGTTAAAAATCCTTCAGCATCAGCGCGGCAACTGAAGGCTCGGATTCTTTATGGAAGGGCAACTGAACTCATCAACGATGGCTTGCTATCGAATGCTGCTGAATTGCTGGACCGGGCATCGAAGGAACCGAACAATTCTGCGCTACTCCCATATATAAATTTCTGGAAAGGAGAAATTGCGTATCGGACCAACCGGCTGGATGATGCGATTCCTTATTTTTTTGAATACCTCAAAACACCTGTAATCAGTGGGGAAGTCAACCCGGTCAACGCCAAATATGATTTGGGTTATTGTTATCTCAAAAAAGAAAATTATAAGGAGGCGCTTGTTTATTTTTCACAGGTAATAAGAAATCCGGGTATTGATGCATCTCCGCTCGAACAGGATGCATATATCCGCAGCGCCGATTGTTATTATATGAACCGCGATTTCAAAATAGCTGTTCCGATGTATAATAAAGTGCTGGAATATTCCTGGCCGGCATCGGATTATGCGACTTTCCAAAAAGCCATGGTAGCGGGCGTGAATAATTCTTCCGAAAAAATCAGTCTTCTGAATGGGCTTATAAGAAAATACCCTACTTCCGGTTTGGTTGCAGATGCCAATATGGAAATTGCGAACACATATCTTTCAACCGAACAATACCGTGAATCACTTCCTTACCTGAAAAATGTACTCAGCAGTTCCGGGAACGATGTGTTGAAACCAAAGGCCCTGCTGCGTTCAGGCCTTGCCAATTACAATTTGGGTAATAATGCAGAAGCCCTCAGTAAATACAATGATTTGTTAAAGCAATATCCAAATTCAGTGGAAGCACAGGAGGCATTGGACAATGCGAAATCCATCTATGTTGAAGAAGGTAGAACCAGCGAGTATATCAATTTTGCGAAAGGTATGGGTATTGCGATTTCTACTAGCCAGGAAGACCAGCTTGCCTACCAGGAAGCAGAAGTGCAATTCAATAATGGTAACTTTCAAGCAGCATTACAAAAATTCGAAGACTACCTGAAAAAATTCCCTGATGGCAAGTATGCGCTGGATGCCGCTTTCTATAAAAGTGAAATGTATGCAAACCAGAAAAATTGGATAAAGGCTTCGGAGGGATATGAGTCAGTAGCTGACAAAGCACCGAATAAATTTGCGGAAAAATCAATCCTTCAGGCAGCACGTATTAATTTCTTCAATTTGAAGGATTACACAAAGGCAGAAATATATTATGCCAAATTAAAAGACTTTGCAAGCTCACAGGAAAATAAAATGGAAGCCATGCGGGGCCTGCTTCGAAGCCAGTTTGAATTACAACAATGGACAGCAGCAAGTGATAATGCCCGGGACCTTCTTAACGAAAAAGGCATTGGCTCTGATGATAAGATCATTGCAAGCATGATCATGGGCAAGTCTTTTCAGTCTGATGGGAAATGTGAATCTGCCATTCCTTATTTTAAAACGGTCGCTTCCCTCAGCCGGGCAGCTTATGGAGCGGAAGCCCAATATCAGATCGCGACTTGTCAGTTTGGTCAGAATCGTTTAAAAGATGCTGAAAAATCATCTTTTGAAGTCATCCACAAATCAGGTTCCTACGAATTATGGGTAACAAAGAGTTATATCCTTTTAGGAGATATTTATCTAAAAGAAAAGGATTATTTCAACGCTAAGGCAACTTTCCAAAGCCTGGTAGAAAATGCAAAAATTGAGGATTTACGTGTGCAGGCTGAACAACGTCTTGAAGAAGTGAAAAAAGAAGAAGCAGCTAATAGTAAAATCGGCAATTAGAATTGAGATGGGATTGAATCAAATTCATATGATCAAAGGAATTATTTGTTTAATGATGGTTTTAATTTTCGGAAGTGGGGCTCTACATGCGCAGGATACCACTAAAAGAAAAACCATTAATATCACGTCAACATTTAAACCATCTTTAAAAAATACGGCCAAGCTGAATTTCAATGCAGATGCGCCTCTCATTGATACGACACGTCCAGATTTAAAATATAATCTGCCCGTCCAGTTTCTTTCAATGGTTTATCAGCCTGCCGGATTAAATCCACTTGCCCTGCCCGCTGACAGTCTAAAATTATGGAAGAATGATAATTATATTAAATTGGGAGCAGGTAATGTACACATCCCTTATGTAGAAGCGGGGCTTAGTTTTGGAGATCGCAAACATTCTTTTTTCAATGTCTTAGCCGAAGGTTATAATTCAAAGGGTAAACTTCCTTTCCAGGAGAACAGTTTATTAGCAGGTTCAATAAGTGGAACCATAAAAGCCAAAAATAACCTTGAATGGGATGGAGCCCTTGGTGTCCGGGCAGACGGATATTATTTATATGGATTTCAGCCAGACACATTGAAATTTGCAAAAAGTGAACTCCAGCAACAATTTTTTACTTTTGACGGAAGGATCGGACTTCGTAATACAGTGCCCACAGAGTATGGTCTTACCTACAATCCCAACTTTAAAATTACTGCTTTCGGAGAAAATAATTCACCACGCACATCAGAGGCGGACATGGTACTTAACCTGCCCCTGGAAAAAACGATCAATGAAAATTTTGCTGTTGATCTCGGTTTTACCGCTGATGTAACCAATTATACAATTGGAAACGGTACAACCATCAACAACAATCTCTTCTTAGTTTCGCCGGCAGTAGTTTATCACTCTGACAATATTGCCATGCACATAGAGATGACACCTTCTTGGGATCAAAGTAATTTTCACCTGCTGCCGAATTTTAGGGCAGAATACACAACGGATAATAAACAGTTTACGCTTTTTGCTTCGCTTGACGGCTATTATGACAAAGGAAGTTTCAGACGTTTTGCCGGAATAAATCCCTGGTTATGGGCTCCTGCGAGTTTATTAAATACAAGAGTTGAAGAATTTTTTGGCGGTTTTAAAGGATCCCTTTCTTCTCATTTTTCATATCTCGCCAAAGCAGGATTTTCTGAGTCCCGCAATATGCCTCTCTTCCTGAATGATAGCCTGGACGGTAAGAATTTCCGGGTCGTTTATGAAAACAAACTGGATGCCTTTACATTACACGGAGAAATAAGCTACCTGGACGGTGAAGATTTCAATATTACAGCTGCCCTGACACTTAGCAATTATAAAACTTCGAGTGAATATAAGGCATGGGGTATGCTTCCAATGGAATTTACTACGACCATGCGCTGGCAGATCGTTAGGGAGCTCTGGTTAAAAGCTGACTTATGGGCATTTCAGGGTGCTTACTGGCGCTATCTGAATCAGGCCGTAGGAACCGGGAATGGCGGGTTTGATGTAAATGCCGGACTTGAATTCCGGATCACTAAGCAATTTAATCTCTGGCTGCAGATGAATAATCTTTTCAATGACAAATATCAGCGATGGAACCAATATACTGTGTATGGATTTAATATCTTAGTGGGTGCAATATTTTCATTTGGAAAATAATCCCGGTTATATTTGTCTATGTACTCCATTTTGAACAAATACCTTTTTTTAAAAAAAAGCATTCCATTACCTGGCCTTGGTACTATTTGTATGGAAAGCATTCCTGCAACTATCGATGCAAGTACCAGAAGTATTCTTCCACCTGTTTACCGCTTTCGCTTCGATAAATTTTTTGATTCGCCGGATAAAGATCTTTTTGCTTACCTGTCCGCTCAGCAAAATATTTCTGATTATGAAGCGTTGCGTCAATACAATGATTTTGCATTTTCCCTACGGGACCGGCTCAATTATTCCCGCGAAGCCTCATGGGAAGGACTGGGAATGCTGATAAAAGATGATATGGGTGAAATTCATTTCGAATCTTCCATATCAAATCCATCATTTCTTCAGCCGGTACCTGCAGAAAAAGTTGTGCGCGCCAATGCAAAACACATGCTGCTGGTTGGTGACCGCGAAAGATCTAATAGTGAAATGAACGAGTGGTTTGCGGAAGAACCTGTTCATGGAAACAGGTTGTGGTGGATAATTGCACTCGTGGGGGGCATCGTGGCTGCACTGGTTATCATGTTTCATTTTTCATCTCATGGCTGGAATGTCGGATCCACTGCCAATCAACAGTTGATCCAGGTAAAAAAATAAATGCCGCCCTGGCTCGATGAATCAATCCAATGCTGATGAATTCTGCACCTGAACCCCTTCTAATTTGTCCCGTTTGCAATAGCGACCAAACTCATTTTGTTCTGAAAGTAAAAGATTATTCAGTCAGTGGAGAATTTTTTGATGTATTCGAATGTTCACGGTGCAGTCTCCGGATTACAAAGAACGCACCGGCAGAAGAAAACATAGGTCCTTACTATCGGTCGGAAGATTATATTTCTCACAGTAATACGCGCAAGGGTCTTGTAAATTCACTTTATCATCTCGTGCGCAACAGAACCCTGACCACAAAATATCATTTAATAGAAAACGCTGCAGATATTAAACAAGGTTATCACCTGGACATAGGTGCAGGTACCGGGGCCTTTGTTCAGTATATGAATCAGCATGGCTGGAAAAGTGCGGGAATTGAACCGGATGAAAAAGCGCGTGAAAGAGCACAGGTATTTCATGCAACAAAGCTATTCCCCGCGGAAGCATTTGAATCTTTACTGCCCGAAAGTTTCGACGCCATCAGTTTATGGCATGTTCTGGAACATGTTCATGATCTATATCCCTATCTGCATCAGATAAGAAATATTTTGAAACCTCATGGAACGCTTTTTATCGCGGTTCCGAATTATACCAGTTTTGACGCAGTGAAATATGGAGCGAATTGGGCTGCCTATGATGTACCAAGGCACCTTTATCATTTTTCCCCCGCGTCTATGCGATGGCTATTGAAGGATACAGGATTTCGAATGAAAAACATTGTGCCGATGTGGTGGGATAGTTTTTATATCAGTCTCCTGAGTGAAAAATATGCGGGAAGTCACGCATCAATGCTTAAAGGATTTTTAACTGGTGCCCTGTCAAATATGAAAGCGCTTGCCAATAATGAAAGTTGTAGTAGTCTGATTTATATTTCAGGTAAATAAGAATTTATTTTGGTGAAGTCTAAATTCTTACGGTGGTCGAACACTCCGGAAAGATTTAATTATTCAACCTTACCTCATATATATTCGGCCACAATTTCCCGGTAATATATATTTTATTTTTTACAGAATCATAGGCGATCCCATTCATATAATCCACATCGGGATTTTTTAGTTTCACTTCTTTTACCAGGTTGCTGAAGTCTGCTTTGCCTATCACTTTGCCAGTACCGGGATTGATACGAATGATGTAGGGAGTCTGATAAATATTGGCCAGGATATTTCCATTCACATATTCCAGTTCATTAATATTACCAACGGGTCCGTTATTGTCTGTAATGCCAACTATGCGATTTATTTTGAATGTGACCGGATCCAGGTAGGTCAGGTTACTGCTCCCGTCACTCATAATGAGACTGATACCATCTGTTGTCATCCCCCATCCTTCCTTG
Organism: Puia sp.; assembly: GCA_035937535.1. Classification (GTDB taxonomy): domain Bacteria; phylum Bacteroidota; class Bacteroidia; order Chitinophagales; family Chitinophagaceae; genus Puia. Next base: position 89,202 of record DASZHV010000015.1, read on the forward strand.
CTGGGAAAACTAAACTCACCAATTTTTTTGAATGTTTTCAGGTCGTAAATAAATCCTTTCTTATTTGTCCAGGTAAGCTGATAAAGTTTGTCATGGAGGATGGTGATGCCTTCACCGAAATAAGTTTTCCTGTCTAGTTCAGCTTTTACTGTGATATTTCCTGTAACCGGATCTACTATACCCACGATGGACCTGGTATTTTTGAATTCTTCCGGTGCTCCGGAGCTTTCAAATAATTTACCATCATACATCAGAAACCCTTCGGTATAAGAATTTTTATCGTGGGGAGTAGCGTTAAGTATTGTATATTTAATTGGAGGCGGATCGCTGCTTAATTCAGGTTCAGCTATTGATCCGGAATTTTCTGATGAGTTGGAACTATCCTTACAAGACGTAAAAAGGATTAGGCACAGCAGGGTGTTTATTAAAAATTTATTCATATTTCTGGAAGTCCGCAAAAATAGTGTAAAAGCGGAAAGCCCAAGCCTAAGGCTATAGGCATTTTATTGTAAAATGTTAATAATTGGAACACTCAACTTCTATCCTTAAAATAAAAAAAGCGCCCCATTTAGAGAACGCTTTTTCTTAGATAATTTTATGTGAAAGGTTTTAGGCTTTAAGCTTTGGGCTTTAAGCTTAAATATGTGATTCAATCTTTTTCACAAAATTGCTCTTGGGTTGTGCCCCTACAAGTTTGTCGACTACCTTACCACCCTTAATAAAAAGGATAGCCGGGATAGATGTAATTCCATAATTCACAGATAACTGCGGATTGTGGTCAACATTTACTTTACCCACATTAATTTTTCCATCGTATTCCTTGGAAAGTTCTTCAATGACTGGACCGATCGCGCGACAAGGTCCACACCATTCTGCCCAGAAATCAATTACAGTCAACTTATCAGATGCAAGGACCTTTTCCTGAAAATTCGAATCGGTGTATTCAAGTGCCATGTGTTTCTATTTAATTTTAAGTAAAATTCCGTTTAAATTTTCGAATTCTTTGTCGTTTCAACGACATAAGTTGAAATCCTAAATCTTTCTGCCTCCACTGAAACTCCGGCAGTTAAAAAAAGCCTAAAGCCGCTCACTATCACACTACCACACTACCACACTTGTATTCAAATATGTTACCATTCAGCCGGGTATCACATTTTGGCAGGAGCCTGTCTGTCAGGAAACTATCTGGACTTCAAACTCTTGACAGTCCTGCAAAAAGGCAGCCATTTCGTCATTCATTTCAAATCCGTTTTCAACTGTGTACAAACTGATTTTAGCATTTGTTTTAGATTCCTGTACATTAAATTTAAGACTGGCCTTACCAGGATATTTTTTGATATTTTTTTCTATAAACTTCACCATGTTTTCATTCAGGTGACGTGCATCCAGATCAATAACCAGTTGTTTCGTAAGCAAGGGTTTTATGCTTTCAAGAAGTAACATTTTTTCCACTTTAAATTCGAATTCTGCCCGGTTATATCGGACTTTAAAAAATCCGGTCAGGAATATGTTCTTTCCTTTTTCCAGATAATTTGAATACCGTGCATAATCTTCACTCCATAATATGAATTCGTTTTTCCCAGAATAGTCTTCAATAGTAAATGAACCAAATTGTTTACCAGTCCTGGTAACTCTGTGCTGTGCGTCTACTATCAGTCCCGCAAGACGGAAAGATTTACCCGGATTTGCCTGGAGACTGACAGCTTCCTTTATCTCATTAAACTCGGCCAGGTTCATTATACCGTAATGATTGATTTCAAATTTGAAATGATCAAGCGGGTGACCGCTCATGAACATGCCCGTAACTTCTTTTTCGTGATCCAGCAATTCCGTTAACGACCATAATTCACAGTTCACAATCTTCGGCGACTGTACTTCATATCCTGAGGAAGAGCCGCCAAATAAGGTATTGCTATGTTGTACATTCTGGGCCTGCACTACATTTCCAAAGCGGATTATTTTCTCCAGACCCGTAGACGTATCTCCGGGGGCCATATAAAAATATTGTGCGCGATGTAACTCCGGAAAACAATCGAATGCACCTGCATAAGCAAGACTTTCCAGCGTCTTCTTACTAACCGTACGTTGATTGATACGTTTAACCATATCAAAAATCGAAATGTAAGGACCGTTTTTTTTTCTCTCTTCTATCAAAGAAAAAACAGCGGCTTCGCCGACTCCTTTTAATCCACCAAGCCCAACCCGGATTTCTCCGCGACTGTTTACAGCAAATCCCTGTTTGGATTCATTTACATCGGGGCCAAGTACTTTCAATCCCATCCGTTTGCATTCTTCCATAAAGAATGTAATTTTTTCAATACTTCCCTGGTGGTTAAGTACGGCCGCCATATATTCGGAAGGATAATGCGATTTCAAATAGGCTGTCTGGTAAGCGACATAAGCATAGCAGGTAGAATGTGATTTATTAAATGCGTATTGGGCGAAAGCTTCCCAGTCCGTCCATATTTTTTCCAGCGTCTCAGCAGCATAACCTTTTGCTGTAGCTCCACTAATGAACTGGCTTTTCATTTTATCCAGAATGGACTTCTGTTTTTTCCCCATGGCCTTGCGCAAAACATCTGCGTCCCCTTTACTAAATCCGGCAAGTTTCTGAGCCAGCAGCATCACCTGCTCCTGATAAACGGTAATACCATAGGTATCTTTCAGATATTCTTCCATTTCAGCCAGATCGTAGCGAATGGGTTCACGCCCGTGTTTCCTGTCGATGAAAGCAGGGATATAAGCCATTGGGCCGGGCCTGTATAAAGCATTCATCGCAGTAAGGTCATCGAATTTATCCGGTTTAAGGTCGCGCAGGTATTTTTGCATACCCGGACTTTCAAACTGGAATGTACCAATGGTATCTCCGTGCTGATAGAGTTCAAATGTTTTTTTATCATCGAGAGGGATCAGATCAATATCTATAGTGATGCCATGATTTTGTTCGATGAGTTCCAACGAAGTCTTTAATATATTCAGGGTCCTTAGTCCAAGGAAATCCATCTTCAGCACACCCGCTTCTTCAATGATACTTCCTTCTATCTGGGTAACAAGGAGGTCTGAATCTTTTGCTGTACAAACAGGGATTATATTAGCAAGGTCTTCAGGTGCGATAATGATGCCGGCAGCATGCAATCCCGTATTTCGTACTGATCCTTCCAATCTTTCAGCTTCATGTAATACCCGGCTGCGAAGATCCGCTCCCTGGTATATTTCCCTGATTTTTCTTACGAGTTCGAGATCGTCTCCGCCAATGCCTTCTTTTTCTTCCAGGGATTTTTCTCCTTCTTTTATTTTTAGAGGAGCGTGTAAAACCCGCCTGAGACTTACACCGGGACGGTCTGGAACCAATTTGGCAAGTGCATTGGATTCCGCTAGGGGTAGATCCATTACCCTTGCCACATCCTTTATACTCATTTTGGCAGCCATTGTACCATAAGTAACAATCTGGGCAACCTGGTTTTTCCCATATTTTTTTACCACATAGTCAATAACTTTCTGTCGGCCCTCGTCGTCAAAATCAGTATCTATATCAGGCATGGACTTTCTATCCGGATTCAGGAACCTCTCAAAGAGGAGATTATATTTGATGGGATCGATATTTGTTATGCCGATACTATAAGCCACCACGCTGCCAGCTGCAGAACCCCGGCCCGGTCCTACAAATACTCCCATATCACGGCCGGCCTGAATGAAATCACCGACAATTAAAAAATAACCTGCAAAACCCATTGTTTTGATCGTGAATAGTTCAAAGTCCAACCGTTCTGTAATTTCAGAAGTGAGATCGGTATATCTTTTTTTAGCGCCATTATAAGTGATTTCCCTGAGATATTCCCATTGATTAAGATTATTGTCAGCGTGGATCTGAAATTCTTTAGGAATAGGAAATGCCGGGAGAAGTATATCTTTTTTGAGATTCAAAACTTCCACTTTGTCAGCTACCAACCCTGTGTTTGCAATGGCTTCAGGAATGTCGTGAAAAAGCGCAGACATTTCAGACTGTGTTTTTAGATAAAACTGGTCATTCGGAAACTTGAAGCGGCGGTTTTTCGAGCTTATTTCATCATTAACAAAATCGTCAAAACCAGGCGTGGATTGTTTTTCGCCTGTATTTATACAGAGCAGGATATCGTGGGCGTTATAATCTTCCTGATCGGTATAGTGGCTATCGTTGGTTGCAATAACCGGGACATTATATTTTTTGGAAAGTTTTAGCAGGAATTGGTTGATTTTTTCCTGTTCAGGGATCTGATGTCGCTGGAGTTCAATGAAATAATTATCACCGAATAAATCCAGCCACCACTTGAATTCCTTTTCTGCTAGTTCATCTCCCTTATGCAGGATTGTCTGAGGTACATAAGCTCCTATGCAGCATGTAGTTGCAATAATACCTTCATGGTATTGTTCGATGAGCGATTTGTCAATGCGGGGGTATTTGCTATACATGCCTTCTATGTATCCAAGGGAAGTAAGACGGATCAGGTTCTGATATCCGGTTTTATTTTTTGCCAGCAGTACCTGGTGGAATCTTTCGTCCTTTTGTTCTTTCGTAAATGTTTTCTTTTCCCTGTCGGCTACAACATAAAACTCACAGCCAACAATGGGTTTTACCTTAAGGCTTCCATCGGGATTTTTATGCTTGTAAGCTTCGGCAACAAAACTGAACGCGCCGAACATATTCCCGTGATCAGTAATTGCCAGGGCAGGCATCTCATCCTTAACGGCTTTATTATAGAGGCTCTGTATGGACGCGGCTCCGTCCAGTAGAGAATATTGGGTATGAACATGAAGATGTGAAAAAGCGGGCATCGGCGTATGGTTGGACATGCAATTAACAAAGAAAAAAAGGGGCCTGGTTTTTTGAGACCAAATATCTGTTCACAATGAACACACATCTGAGAATGGCGAAAAGCCAAAGGCTTAAAGCCTAAACTTAATGCCTAATATGTGAGGCAAATCTTCTTATCATTTGATACCTTTAAATACATTGACATTTAAGGCTCTATGTTTTATGATAAAAGTTAAAAAATTCAAAGCTTTAGGCCTTGGACTTTAAGCTTTAAGCTTAAGTTTGTACCTTCACCGTATCCAGTATCAACAAGAAAATGAAAAATCGGTTCATTTTATTGCTCCTTGTGATTAACCTTGCCGGCTGTAATGCATTCCGGCCTGCTTCGCATACAACCGACAGTTTATCTTCCGGGACTGCTGACTTACCTTCTTCAAAAAATTCCCAGCCCGTATTTATTCAGAATATTTCTACAGGTTCATCTGTAACCAAGACAACGACTGGTTCTGCACCTTATGGAACCACAGGGACTTCAGTTAAGGGTTCTGAATCGCATGTTTACAAGGCAAATTCTTCAATAACCACTCCTATTTCCTCAGAAAATGATGCTTTTAGCCCTTTACAATTTAAATTCGCCATTTTGACGAACAGTCCTGTAGAAGATCTAACCAATTTGCGTTTGCTCGTTTTTATGGATCAGTGGTATGGCGTTCCTTATCATTATGGGGGAAGTAATAAAGAGGGTATAGATTGTTCTGCCTTTGCTTCGCTTTTGCTTTCCAGCGTATATGATGTAAGTCAGCTTCCAAGGATAAGTGCTGACCAGTATCATGCCACCCGCAGGGTTCCCAAAAAAGATTTAAGGGAAGGAGATTTGGTCTTTTTTCATACGTTTGGGAAGGGTCATCGAGTTACCCACGTTGGCGTTTACTTATATAATAACCGGTTTGTTCATGCTTCCATTGCAGGGGTTCAAATCAGTAATCTGGGGGAAGGGTACTATTTACATCATTATGTCGGTGCCGGCCGGGCAGTAGACAGTGACAGGACTTACTAAAATCCTGTCATTTAGCCATTTCCTATATAATTCGTTGTAACTTAAGTATGCTGGGACTGCCAAGTCTTCCCATTTAACCATTTTTGAGTGGATTGGTACAGAATTTAGTGTTAACTTGCTGCCCCTTCTGAAGGGCATTATAAAACTTTCATTAAAATTAAATTGATACAGTCATGGCTAAAAAGTTAGCGATCTCACCAATTGCAGGTACCAAAAACAGAGTTTTTGTAAAACCCGCACCAGCAGAAGAAAAGACTTCCGGAGGTATTATTATTCCTGATACAGCGAAGGAAAAACCCCAGCGCGGCGAAGTGGTTGCGATCAGTGAAATTGATGAAGATGGCAAGAAGCCTGTGGTAAAGGTTGGCGACGTTGTATTGTACGGTAAATATTCCGGTACTGAAATCAGTTTTGAAGGACAGGATTTTCTCAGTATGAGGGAGTCAGATATTATTGCAAGGTTTTAAAGACAATTTTGACAGGATGAAAGTATGGAATTGAAATTCCAACGGCATTCTTTAATCACATTTTCAAATTCACAAATTCACAAATTTTCAAATTAATAAGTTATGGCTAAACAACTTTTCTTCGATATCGAAGCAAGAAATAAAATGAAAAAAGGCGTGGACATTCTGGCCAACGCCGTTAGAGTTACCCTGGGCCCTAAAGGCCGTAATGTGGTACTTGAAAAGAAATTTGGTGCACCTTCCATTACTAAGGATGGTGTTACGGTAGCTAAAGAAATTGAATTGGAGGACCTGATCGAAAATATGGGTGCACAGATGGTTAAAGAAGTAGCTTCTAAAACTGCTGATATTGCCGGTGACGGAACGACTACCGCTACTGTTCTTGCCCAGAGTATTATCAGTGAAGGTTTGAAAAATGTTGCTGCAGGTGCTAATCCGATGGACCTTAAGCGCGGCATTGATAAAGCTGTTATTGCGGTAGTAAACAGCCTGAAGACACAGTCACAAACTATTGGCAACGACAGCAAGAAAATCCAGCAGGTTGCTTCCATTTCTGCAAATAACGATGAAACCATCGGTAAGCTTATTGCTGAAGCATTTACCAAAGTAGGTAAGGAAGGTGTTATCACTGTGGAAGAAGCAAAGGGCACTGATACAACGGTTGACGTTGTAGAAGGTATGCAATTTGACCGCGGTTATATCTCTCCATATTTCGTTACAAACAGCGAAAAAATGGAGGCTGAATTGCAGAACCCCTACATTCTTATATACGATAAGAAGATTTCTGCGATGAAAGATATTTTACAGATTCTTGAAAAGGTTGCCCAGAGCGGTCGTCCACTGCTGATCATTGCAGAAGACCTGGAAGGTGAAGCACTGGCAACCCTGGTTGTAAATAAATTACGTGGCACGTTGAAAGTGGCTGCGGTGAAAGCTCCTGGTTTTGGTGACCGCAGAAAAGAAATGCTGCAGGATATCGCCGTCTTAACCAAGGGTATCGTGATAAGCGAAGAACAGGGTTACAAACTCGAAAATGCTGACCTCAGCTATTTGGGAACTGCTGCATCAGTAACAATTGATAAAGACAATACGACTGTGGTTGGTGGAAAAGGAAAAAAAGAAGATATCACTGCACGTGTAAATCAAATCAAGGCGCAGATTGAAACGACCACTTCTGATTATGATAAAGAAAAGTTACAGGAACGCCTTGCCAAACTGAGTGGCGGCGTAGCAGTACTTTATATTGGTGCTGCAACTGAAATGGAAATGAAGGAGAAGAAGGATCGCGTGGACGACGCCCTGCATGCTACGAGAGCGGCTGTTGAAGAAGGAATCGTTCCTGGTGGTGGTGTTGCTTATATCCGAGCCATTGAAGGTCTGGATAAGCTGAAGGGTGCTGCCAACGAAGACGAAACAACCGGTATCCATATTGTAAAACGCGCTATCGAAGAACCTCTTCGCCAGATCGTTCTCAACTGCGGTATCGAAAGTAGTATTGTTGTGCAGAAAGTGAAAGAAGGTAAGGGAGATTTTGGTTTCAATGCCCGTACTGAAGTATATGAAAATTTATACAAGGCTGGTGTAATTGATCCTACCAAAGTAACCCGTATCGCGCTTGAAAATGCGGCTTCTATTGCTGGTATGCTTCTCACCACAGAATGTGTGGTTGCTGACAAACCGAAGAAAGAAGATGCTCATTCACATCCTGGTGCCGGTGCACCCGGAATGGGCGGAATGGATTATTAAGTATAAAGCTTAAAGCCCAAGGCTTAAAGCTTTTAAGATATAAGAGGTTGTCTGTATAGACAGCCTCTTTTTATTTTTGACTGATTTTATTCGTAAATCAGATTAATGCACTCAATATCAAAGTTTTGCATTGGTATCCTATTGTTCCAATCGATGAAGTCTTGTTTATTATTAATTCGGCGACTACGTGATATCTTACTATGGTTTGTAATCTTTCATTAAACCTTGTGAATACCTCATATATACTTATTTTATTAGAAAAATCACTAAATGATCACTTAACGATCACTAAAGGATCTCCGGAGGAAAGAGATGAGACTTTTGTTGCGTATAAGCAGGTTTTAGGCTTTAACCTTTAAGCTCGAAAGAATTTTAGGTTTTGTGCTCAAGTCTGCAATGGTTTTCTTTTCAAGCAATTTCAGGTTGGCATCCCTTACCTGAATAAGCACATCACGAAGTCCACAATGTTTTTCATCGCAATTGGTACATTTTTCATAAAAATACAAACTGACACAGGGGAGCAGGGAAATCGGGCCATCTATCAGACGCATGACGGTTGCCAGTGTAACCTGGCTGGGGTCCTTTCCAAAAAAATAGCCACCGCCCTTTCCTTTTTTGCTTTCCAGGATATTCGCCTTTTTTAATTCAAGCAAAATATTTTCAAGGAATTTCAAAGGAATTTTTTTCTTTTTCGAGATCTCTGCGATAAGAACAGGTCCTTCATTCTCCTTTTCAGAAAGATACATAAGGGCCTGAAATGCGTACTGGGATTTTTTCGAAAGCATATGCAAATTCAGTTACAAGATAATAACATTTCACAAACAAAAGGGTTGGCGGTTGGCAGTTGAAAAATTTTGAGTCGTAAATTAAGAAAATACTTTAGGCTTTAAGCTTTGTCCTTTCGGCTTAGAACCCAAGCACATCATTCATCGAAAAAATCCCTTTTTTATTTTGAATAAATTCAGCTGCAAGCACAGCACCTCCGGCAAAACCTTCCCTGTTATGGGCGGTATGGATAATTTCTATATCATCGATTGATGAATAGTATTTTACAATATGGGTTCCGGGTGCCGGATCTAATCGTTCACTTAAGATTGGAAGTTCTCCAGCCTGTTCAGGTGGCCTGTTAACCCAGGTTTTAAGTGATGGAATTTTATCCAATATCTGTTCTGCAAGGGTTATTGCCGTTCCACTGGGTGCATCTTTTTTTTGTGTATGATGTATTTCACGCATTTCAACGGTATATTCAGGAAACGGCACCATTAGACTGGCGAGTTTTTTATTGAGCTCAAAAAAAATATTAACTCCGATACTGAAGTTACTGGCATATAAGAAAGCTGATCCTTTTTTTTCAAAAGCCTGTTTGACATCCGAATATTTTTCAAGCCAGCCGGTGGAGCCGCAAACTACGCGAATCCCGGCTTCTGCACATTTTAAGAGATTTGCAGCAGCGCTTGAAGGTCCCGTAAATTCAATCGCCAGATCCGCTTTCGATAAATTTTCTCTTGTCATCTCAATACTGTTATCCAAATCAATTTTCAAAACAACCTCATGTCCCCGGGCCACGGCAACACGTTCGATGGCTTTACCCATTTTTCCATAACCAATCAGTACAATTCTCATGATCGTAAAGATATAAATTCATCATCAACCCTCGGAACCTGGATTTCAGTTTTAAAAACTAATTTTCAGTTCGTTGTCAATTCGTGAAACCTGGGCTTGTGAAAATCGAAAGCTAGTGTAATACCGGCGCAGGGCGTCGGGCCTGGCATAATCATCGGCTTAATTTGAAAACTCAGGTCACTGTTCACGTTAAAATCCTTCAAATGCGCATCTACTGTGGCATCCACAATATTTAATCCATAGAATAAAAGAAAAAACAAAACGGAATAATCCTGATTTTTACGGAAACTGTCCCGGTTTGTAATAATTCCGTTTACGTCTCCTGCTTCTACAAAGGGCAGGAGCGGAGGAGCTACTTTTGCGAGACTATCTCCCATGCTTCCATTGATCGTAACCGCGAGTGCATATTGACATTTTTGATACCAGCTTTTATTATAAAAAAAGTAATATGCCGGAATACCAATGGCAGCATATACAATCGGTACTTTCCAGTATTTTTTATTGTATACCTGTCCGGCTCCGGGAAGTATGGCAGAATAAATGGTCGCTCTTTTCGGGTTGTCATGAAGCCTTTTGTCTAAAGAATCTCTCTCCGCCTGGGACATTTTCTTTCCTGAATACTGGTTGTCTTTTTTTTCAAGAATAGAATCTGATTGAGGATTTACAATCAGAGTATCAGTATGCTGTGCACGAACCTGGAGGCTAATAAAAAGACCCGTAACAAAGAAAATAAAAAATGCCTGCCTCATACTGAACACTTAATTGATCTGAACGCCAAGCTGGTCCAGAATTTTATTCAGTTCCTGCACGGAGTAATATTCAATGCTAATGCTTCCTGATCCCTTCACGCTGTGATTCAGTTTGACCCTCGTGCTGAAATGAGTTGCTAAAGTATCTTCAATTTTTCTGTAGGTTTCCGTCAATCCGCCTTTTACAGATACTTTAACAGCATGCGGAGTTTTATATAATTTACGAACGAGTTCCTCGGTTTGCCTGACAGATAAAGAACGGTTTTTTATTTCATTGAAAAGAAAAAGTTGCTTGTCAACAGTATCTACATTGATCAGTGCACGGGCATGTCCCATTGATATCTGGTTATTCCGCAGCGCCACCTGGATGTCTGGAGGAAGTTTTAAGAGTCGCACATAATTCGCTACGGTACTTCTTTCTTTCCCCATGCGTTCTGCAACCTGTTCCTGGGTATAATTCAATTCATCCATCATCCTCTTAAAACTAAGGGCCACTTCCATTGCATTTAGATCTTCCCTTTGTAAATTCTCCAATAGGGCGAGTTCCAGTAATTGCTGATCGTTGGCCTGTCGTATATAAACGGGAATATCTTTTATTCCTGCAATACGTCCAGCACGAAACCGGCGTTCACCAGAAATAATGCGATATTTTCCTGAAGGAAGTTTCGCGACAGTAATGGGTTGAATAATATCATGCATCCGTATCGAAGCTGCAAGCTCCTGTAATGAGACATCATCAAAATCTTTTCTCGGTTGTTTAGGATTGGTTTCAAACAAGTCGAGCGGGATACGTAGAATACCTGTTATATTTTCGGCAATTGCCGGCCTGAGACTGCCTGAAGCGGTTTTTAAATCTGCATCGATATTCTGAAGAAGGGATCGAATTCCTTTTCCTAGCGCTTCCTTATCTTTTTTATTAGGAGTTGTCATACTGGTAAATTCATTTTCAGTTGGGCTATTCGAGGATGCGTTCTTCCTGGCTCATTTTAGTCATATTGTTTTTCTGCAATACTTCCTTGGCAAGGTTCAGGTAATTCATTGCACCTTTGCTATATGCATCGTATAAGATTACCGGCTTACCAACGCTGGGAGCTTCGCTGATTTTAGAGTTCCGGTGAATAATGGTATTAAAAACAATTTCATCAAAATGTTTGCGCACTTCACTCACCACCTGGTTACAAAGACGTAACCGACCATCGTACATCGTCATCAGTATGCCTTCTATTTCCAGTTCAGGATTTAGGCGGCTTTGAACAATTTTAATTGTGTTAAGCAGTTTGCCCAGTCCTTCCAGCGCAAAGAATTCAGTTTGAACCGGCACGATCACAGAATCGGCAGCAGTAAGGGCATTCACGGTAATCAGTCCTAAGGAAGGAGAGCAGTCGATGATGATAAAATCATAACTCTTCCTGAGTGGTTCCAGAATATTCTTTAATACTGTTTCCCTGTCAGGATAATTGATCATTTCTATTTCCGCCCCCACCAGGTCGATATGAGAAGGGATGAGGTCCAGGTTAGGTACTTCTGTCTTCAGTACCACATCCCGGGCAGGTACCTGGTTAACCATGCAGTCGTACAGGCTTTGTGTAACATTATGCAAGTCAAAACCAACGCCTGTAGTACTGTTTGCCTGCGGGTCAGCATCTACCAGTAGGGTCCTGAATTCAAGCACTGCAAGACTCGCCGCTAAATTGATGGCGGATGTTGTTTTACCCACTCCGCCTTTCTGATTTGCCACGCCGATAATTCTTGCCATACCCTTAACCATGTTTTATTTTCGTTTTTTATCAGGTGAGCATTTATAAAGATTCGTGAAAGTACAAAATTACCTCCCCTTTCGTGCCTGCTGACGCGTAAAAATACAAACTTGCCAGCCGAGTTCAGAAAAATACCACTTCGTCTTAACTTGCATCCCCATGTATCTTATAATATCAGGCACTAACCGGAAAGACAGTTTTACCCTGCGCATTGCCAAGCTATATCAATCAATTCTAAAGAAAAAAAATATTGATGCCCAGGTACTTTCACTGGTTGGACTTGATTTAATGGACCGTAGTCCAATCGTTGTACAGTTAGAGAAAAAATGGCTTCTACCTGCGGAAAAATATATTTTTATCAGTCCGGAGTATAACGGATCTATTCCTGGTGTATTGAAATGCCTGATTGATGTATCGGATGTAAAAAAAGTCTGGAAAGAAAAAAAAGCCCTGCTCACAGGAGTTTCAAAGGGTAGGGCTGGCAACCTTCGAGGAATGGATCACCTGACTGGCATAATGCACTATGTTGGTACCGTGGTTCATCCGAACAAACTTCCTATTTCCGTTGTTGACACCCTGTTCAAAGAGGATGAAATGGCTCATCAGGAAACCATTCGGGAAATAAACCGCCAGTTGGACGAATTTATCCATTTTTAAAGAATTATTAAATCACATCCATGCGCAGTACAGGTTTTATTTCAATTATAGCCATAATTATGGCAGCCATAGACCTGTATGTATTCCAGGTGGTAAAAATGCTTTGCCAGGGATCTTCATCTCGTACAAAATCCATTGTTTTTTCAAGCTATTGGGCCGTTTCCATTTCAATCATTGTAATATTCATTACGCTGCCCTATCTCAGCACAGAACGCTGGCCGAAAAATCTTAGGAATTATCTTTTTGCAACAATTGTCGGATTCTTCTTTGCTAAATTGATTGCATCAGTAATTTTCCTGATCGACGACCTTCGCCGGGCAATCCAGTGGGCTGTTGCAAAAATATTTTTCCGGAATACTGAAGGTGAAAGCGAAGTAAATGAAGG